>NC_007712.1:2780764-3475955 GCF_000010085.1 Sodalis glossinidius str. 'morsitans' | reverse complement strand
GTAAGTATTGTCGCGATCGTCCCGTGGTGGTGAAAAAACGCAGCATCACCAAAAGCAAAGAGAATTTGCAGTGGTGTCTGGCCGGTGTGGTGATAGCCTTTCTTTTTTGATAAATCTGGCCGTCCGTCAACTCCTTGACGAGCGAGGTAAACAGACTTTCCACCCGTGGGTAATTCTCTTCCACCCGATAATTCAGCGATTGTAAGAAGATCATAAACTGTACTAAAGCATACAGGTTGTCTTCGATAAAGGGGCTGTGCGCTATAATCAAATGACGGCAGAATAACTGAATAATCTGTCGCTCCTGAGTAACGTCTTCTCGCCGAGTGCTGCCGGCGGACTCGGTGATTTTAGTGCGTTTTACGCTGGTTTTTTTCTCATATTTCAATGCATCGGGGTCAAACAGCACCAGGTGTACCGCTTCCGGACACGACGAACTTAATGAATGCTGGCGATAACTTTGGATGGACGTTTCAATACGCGGATAGGTTTGGCAGGTTCGGCTCAATGCATTCGGACCCAGCGTCAGGTAGATGTTGCACAGTTTTTTTGGTTGAGAAAAGGGCAATCGCCATCCTCTTTTAGCGCGATATAGGCGTAGCGCTGATTATGCTGTTCTGAGCTATGAGGAATTAGATATTTTTCGGTAATATATTTCACTTATATTTAATGATCAGGATTATATATTTTGTAGGTTTTTTATCTATATGAATCGCCCACCCGCGGCAGCAGTGGGAGAGGCATTGCTCGCCTCGTCATTTGAAATTTCTATAGAAAACAGGCGTGATCTCACGATGCAGTTTCATGCATTAAACTCTGGCATTAGGAAAAGTAAGGGGGGCACGTTATCAGCTGAGGTCGCCCGGCAATCGCCATAAGACCGCGACAAAAGCACGCCGTTTTATGACCGCCGGCAGACTCTTCCTCTGGCACCATTTTGGCCGGGCGTTCAGGCTTGCCAGTCCCCGGCGACCCGCACCCCGGCACCCTCGTCTCCCGGTCGCGACGGCTAACGTATTCAGAGCGGATAACAGACCGTCGGTAGTAGACGGAATCGTTGGAATTGTCATGGCCCCGGCGCGATAATTTTGAGCCATTAAGAAGATCTGTATCATAAAATCAGCAAATTTATTCCTGCCGCGCGACCAGATTTGATTATTCTAGATGAATCGATTCATTCATCAGCTTGGCGATCACGGCGGCCGTGACCCCGGCAAGTGATGTTGCGTGCGGTCTTACTCCCCGAGCGGATGGCAAAAGCGGGCACTGGCGTTATTTCGTGATATAGTTGATAACAGAGAATTATTAGTCAGGCTGACATGCTTTGCGCGCCGCCGGCAGGTCGCCCGCCGTGGTGAGCGGGTAAAGGACAACGTTTAAGCGTCTGATATGACAGAGAATCAGGCCTGGCCCATTGGCATTGAATGGACGGGGTCACAAGCGACTATTGGTCCGGTGTGAGGAAGCCTTTCCCCGCCGCTCAGGCAATTTAGCAAGCATCAAACAAGAGGGTTCACCATGGCTGTAATTAAGATGACCGATCTGGATCTGGCTGGTAAACGTGTATTTATCCGTTCCGATCTGAACGTGCCGGTTAAAGACGGGAAAGTAACGTCCGATGCGCGTATCCGCGCCTCTCTACCTACTATCGAAGACTCACTGAAACAGGGCGCGCGCGTCATGGTGACCTCCCATCTCGGCCGCCCGACTGAAGGGGAATATAACGCCGAGTTTTCGCTGCAGCCGGTGGTGGATTATCTCGAAAATAAACTCTCCGCGCCGGTGCGTCTGGCCAAAGATTACCTTGATGGCGTAGATGTCGCCGAGGGCGAACTGGTCGTGCTGGAAAACGTGCGCTTCAACAAGGGCGAAAAGAAAGATGACGAAGCCCTGGCGAAGAAATATGCCGCGCTGTGCGACGTGTTCGTCATGGATGCCTTCGGTACCGCCCACCGCGCTCAGGCCTCCACCCACGGCGTAGGTAAATTCGCGGCCGTCGCTTGCGCCGGCCCGCTGCTATTCAATGAGCTGGAAGCGCTGGGCAAAGCGCTTGATAACCCGGCCCGGCCGATGGTGGCCATCGTTGGCGGTTCAAAAGTCTCCACCAAGCTGACTGTATTGGATTCACTGTCGAAAATTGCCGATCAGCTCATCGTCGGCGGCGGCATCGCCAACACCTTCGTTGCGGCGCAGGGGCATAACGTCGGTAAATCGCTCTACGAAGCCGACCTGATCTCGGAAGCCAAACGCCTGCTGGAAAGCAGCGATATTCCCGTACCGACCGATGTTCGCGTCGCTACCGAATTTTCTGAAACCGCGACCGCAACCTTGAAATCCACCAGCGAAATTCAAGACAGTGAACAGATTCTGGATTTGGGCGATGTTTCCGTCGCCCGTCTGGCGGAAATTCTGAAAAACGCCAAAACCATTTTGTGGAATGGTCCGGTCGGCGTGTTCGAGTTCGCCAATTTCCGTAAAGGCACCGAGGTGGTAGCCCGCGCTATCGCCGATAGCGAGGCATTCTCTATAGCCGGCGGCGGAGATACCCTGGCGGCCATCGACCTGTTTGGCATTGCCGATCAAATCTCCTATATTTCCACTGGCGGCGGCGCTTTCCTTGAATTTGTCGAAGGCAAGAAACTTCCCGCGGTGGTCATGCTTGAAGAACGCGCGAAACAATAAGTATTGAGCGGGCGCACGCCACCGGTGTTCGCCGCGGCTGGTACACAGGCTCGGGCCGCGGTGAGAAGTCACCCCTTTTAATGGCCTACAAAACAGGACAAAGTAATATGTCTAAGATTTTCGATTTTGTTAAACCAGGTGTCATCACCGGTGATGACGTTCAGAAAGTGTTCGCTGTCGCGAAAGAAAACAACTTTGCTCTGCCCGCTGTCAACTGTGTAGGCACCGATTCCATTAACGCCGCGCTGGAAGCGGCTGCCAAGGTGCGCGCTCCGATTATCGTGCAATTTTCCAACGGCGGCGCCGCCTTTATCGCGGGCAAAGGCTTGAAAGCCGAAGGTCAGACTGCGGCCGTCCTGGGCGCGGTGTCCGGCGCGCTGCATGTGCACCATATGGCCGAGCATTACGGCATCCCCGTTATTCTGCATACCGACCATTGCGCCAAGAAGCTGCTGCCGTGGCTTGACGGACTGCTGGACGCCGGCGAGAAACATTATGCCGCCACCTGCAAGCCGCTTTTCTCATCCCATATGATCGATCTGTCCGAAGAGTCGCTTGAAGAGAACATCGAAATCAGCGCGAAATATCTGACGCGTATGGCCAAGCTGGATATGACGCTGGAAATCGAGCTGGGTTGCACTGGCGGTGAAGAAGACGGCGTAGACAACAGCCATCTGGATAACTCCGCGCTGTACACCCAGCCGGAAGATGTCGCCTATGCCTATGAAAAACTACATGCCATCAGCCCGCGTTTCACCATTGCGGCCGCGTTCGGCAACGTTCATGGCGTTTACAAGCCGGGTAACGTGCAGCTGACGCCAAAAATTCTGGATAATTCGCAAAAATACGTTTCGGAAAAATTTGGTCTGCCGGCCAAATCCCTGAATTTGGTCTTCCACGGCGGTTCAGGTTCTACGCCGGAAGAAATCAAGGAAGCCGTCAGCTACGGCGTGGTTAAAATGAATATCGATACTGATACTCAGTGGGCCACCTGGGAAGGGATTCTGAAATATTACCAGAAGAACGAAGGTTACCTGCGGGCACAGCTGGGCAACCCGGAAGGCGCCGATAAACCCAACAAGAAGTTCTACGATCCGCGTGTGTGGATCCGCGCCGGTCAAGCCTCCATGGCGACGCGCCTGGAGCTGGCCTTTAAAGAACTGAACGCTATCGACGTACTGTAACTGAGTGGCCCCACACCGCGCGTAGCGCGGTGTGGGGCCATGTGTTCCCTCCCGCCGTGATGCGGGTTGGACGTTAATCGCCGCACTATCCACCGGAAAGTCGTCTCTCCTCTGGATGGCGCGGTTTTTTTGTTCCCTGAGACGGGAGCGGACGCCCTGTCGGGGCGGGCAACGGTCAGAGATAACAAGGACCGCAGCCTTTATTAACTAAATGAAAAATAGGGATTTTTTATACCCATTTTGCCAATGCTATTGGCAAAATGGGGCGTTGCGGTATAGGCTTAATACTGTTTTGTCATCGGCGCCAGGCCGAGAGACCTTTGAAATACACCAGAGCGGAAAACCTAAATGGAAGATATAGACGTTGTTGATAAAATCAATCATGCCGGCAACTGGCTGGTTAATAATCAAGAGTTACTGATCCATTACGCGGTCAATATCGTCGCTGCGATCATTATCCTGTTTATCGGTTTGCTGATCTCGCGGATTGTCGCCCGTACACTGAACCGGATGATGAAGGCGCGTCACATCGACGCCACGGTAGCCGATTTCGTCTCGGCGGTTTTGCGCTACGGCATCGTGATTTTCACCCTTATCGCCGCCCTAAACCGGATAGGCGTACAGACCGCTTCGATCATCGCCGTTATCGGTGCCGCCGGTTTGGCTATCGGCCTGGCCCTGCAGGGGTCCCTGTCCAACTTTGCGGCAGGGGTGCTGCTGGTGACCTTCCGCCATTTCCACGCCGGCGACTATGTGGATTTTTCTGGCACTTCGGGTACAGTGTTGGTAGTGCAGATCTTCTCCACCACGCTGAAAACCTATGACGGCAAAATTGTGGTGGTGCCCAATAGCAAAATTCTTTCCGGCAATATTACCAACTTCTCCCAAGAGCCGAACCGGTTAATCGATACCATCATCAGCGTCAGCTATGATGCCGATATCGATGTCGTGAAGAAGCTGATTACCGATATTCTGGTCGCCGATAGCCGCGTGATTCAGGATATGGGCCTGACCGTGCGGTTAAATGCGCTGGGCCCGTCCTCGATGGATTTCATGGTGCGGGCCTGGGTTCCGCGCAGCGATCAGAAAAACGCGACTTTCGACCTGCTGGAAAAAGCCAAGGTTGCTCTGGATGAGCATCAGATCGGTATTCCCTATCCGCAAATGGATGTGCATCTCTACCGCGCGCCGAAAGCGCGGTCTGAGCAGGATCAGCAAATGGCTAACGCCGCGACCTCATTAGACGCCGCCCGTGCCGAGGAAGAGAGCCAGCAGGTGCAATCGCAGCCCGACGCCGATACCGGCAAGCCGGAGCCGGTCGCCTAAGCCGGCGCTATATAGTGCTGCGCGCCGCCAAGGCAGGTTAAAAGTAGAGTCGCACCTTGCCGCCGGGCAACGATAAATGCCCGGCGGCGCGGTATTTCCCATCCCTGATACCCCGCGTCCCGTCAGCCTGTGGGTGCTGCGCAAGGCGCCTGACCCGTTTTCCTGAGCGACCTGGGTCGCATTGCGCACCGCCGCACGCCAATTTATCATTTCCCCTCGCGCCGTCGGCGCGGGCACACATTAACGCCGCTTATCGGGGATAAGATCATTCCATTTCAACCGTCGCCGGACGGCCGGTAAACTGCCCGCCTCAACAGGCAACCAGCAGGGCGGCATATGTGGCGTTTGTTCTTACAAGGATTTTTTCTCGGCATGGCCTTGATTGTGCCTATCGGGCCGCAGAACGTGATGGTGATGAATCAGGGGATACGGCGGCAATATTTTTTGCTGGCTGCGACGCTGTGTTTCATCAGCGATCTGTTGCTTATCTGCGCGGGGGTGTCCGGCGGCGCAGCGCTGGTTGGCCGCTCGCCGTGGCTATTGCTGGCGATCACGCTGGCCGTCGTTTTGTTTCTCGGCGGCTATGGTTTTTGCGCCTTGCGCAACGGCTGGTGAGGCACGGTGACGCAGGGCGATACGCGGGCGACCGCCGGCAGTAGCCGACGTAGGGTGCTATTGACCATTCTCGCGTTGACCTGGCTCAATCCTCATACGGTGGTGATACTCGGTAGCGTCGCCGGCCAATTGGCGCCTGCGGATCGCGGCTGGTTTGCCGGCGGCACCATCAGCGCTTCACTGGTCTGGTTTTACGGGTTGGCGCCTTGGCTTATTCAACCCCGGGTGCAGCGCGCCATTCAGTGACTGGTGGGCATTGTCATGTGGTGCGTAGCGCTGCAACTTCTCCATCAGGGTTGGCGGATGTTCAGGCTGCTGGTTGCTTTTTAGGCAGTCCGTGCCGCATAGGCGTTATTCAGAACTTATCCTATAGTTTTGATCATCGGCAACAGGATAGGCTGGCAACTGGTATAAACGTAACGGTAAAAAACTGCAAATAACGTTGTCCCCCGAGGGAAAAGGGGGATGATATACTTGGTTACGTTACACATTCAGCGAGTCATATTCCCCGGGAGGAAGCATGAAGGTAAAAGCACAGGTGTTAACCGCCATCGTAGGACTGGGAGCCCATATCATGCCGGCTTTGGCGGCCGAATTGCCGCAGGGACCTCATGTCGTCACCTCGGGGACATCCTCCGTCGATGCGATGCCGGATATTGCCACGCTGTCCATTGAGGTGTCCATTTCGTCCAAAGATGCTGCGGATGCCAAAAAGCAGGCCGATACCCGTGTTGCGCAATATTTCGACTTCCTCAAGAAGAACGGCATCGCCAGCAAAGATATCAATGCCGCCAATTTACGAACCCAGCCGGAATACGATTATCTCAAAACCGGCGAGTCGGTGCTGAAAGGCTATAAAGCGGTGCGCCAGGTGCAGGTGACCCTGCATCAGTTGGATAAGCTCAACGAATTGTTGGACGGCGCGCTGAAGGCGGGCTTGAATGAAATCCGCTCGGTGGATCTAGGCGTAGCCAATCCTGAGCAATATCGCGCTCAGGCCCGCCAGAAGGCGATTGATGACGCTACGGCGCAGGCGCGTGCGCTGGCGGAAGGCTTCCATGCTTCGCTGGGGTCGGTATATAGCATTCGCTATCATGTCGCCAATTACCAGCCGATGCCGGCGGTGCGGATGTTCAAAGCCACCAGCTCCTCCGTCCAGGCCGATGCCGATCAAACCTATGCCCAGCAGTCAATTCACTTCGACGATCAAGTGGACGTCGTGTTTGAAATGAAGCCAAAGCCCTAATTTCACTGCATCTGGGCCGGCGGAGCGTGGGTGTTCATCTCGCCGTCCCGGTTGCTGTTCAACACGGTGGAGAAAGATTAACCGCGCCGGGCCGTCAGACGGTCTGTGCGCGGTGCACGCGTTTGTCAGTCCTGACGCAGGACCTGATGACCGTGGTCCAGCAAGGCATCTGTTACTTTACGCATCATACGGCTTTCCGGCGCAAAACGGTGCCAGTACAGCATGCGGCGCTGATACAACCCCGGCGTCAAATCGATAAGCTCGCGCTGCTCCAGCTCGCGTTCGATTTGCAAATGCGGGATCATACAGCAGGTGGTGCCCTGTCGTGCCAGCTGCACAAAGGCCTCCGAAGAATTAACGATATGGCACGGGACGCTGCCGGGAGAGAGATCAAAGTTCTGCTGCAGGAAGGATTGGTGCATATCGTCGAGATGATCAAACGCCACAGCGGGCGCTTTGAGCAAGGCGCTGCGGGTGACGCCATTGGGGAAGTAGCGGGCCGCGAACGAAGGTGACGCGACGAACAAATAATCGAGCGCGCCCAGTCGGTCCACCAGACAGCTCGGGAGCGGCTGGGGTTGAATACTGACCGCGCCTACCACTTCGCCGCGACGCAGGCGTTCCTGGGTGCGGGTTTCGTCTTCCACCTGTAAATTTAATCGAATCGGCAAATCGCTCAGCACTGGTTTAAGCGCCGGCAGCAGCCAGGTCGCAAGACTGTCGGCGTTAACCGCCAGCGACAGCAGCAAGGGTGTATCGCTGCCCAGCCACTCTTCCTCCAGCAATTCCACCTGATGCAGCAACGCCAGTAATTTCTGCCCCTGCTCGGTGGGATGGGGAGGAATAGTGCGCACCAGCAGTGGCTGGCCAAACAGGTTTTCCAGCTGTTTAATGCGCTGCGACACGGCCGACTGGGTAATACACAATTTCTGCGCGGCACGTTCAAAACCGCGCTCACGTATTACGGCGTCAAGCGCCTGGAGCGTCCGATAATCCGGGCGTTTCATTCATCTTCCCCTGTCAGCATGATATCCCTGCACTATGCCATAGTTTTACACGATTGCGTGCGCAATGTCTCGCGCTCGACTCACGGCCTCACGAGGCCGAGGTTGTGGTAATCTTCACGCCATTGCCGCGAAGATTGATTTATACTGGCGCCCACACAGAATTGCACACGGGCAAAAATAGACCATGACGCAGGATGAACTGAAAAAAGCGGTTGGCTGGGCCGCGCTGAAATATGTCCGGCTTGGCACGATTGTGGGCGTGGGGACCGGCTCTACCGCGGCGCATTTTATCGACGCGCTGGCCTCCGTCAGGCACCAAATCGACGGGGCGGTATCCAGCTCCGAGGCATCGTCTGCCAAATTGCAAAGCCTGGGCATCCCGTTATTCGACCTGAATGAGGTGGATTCTCTGGATATTTACGTCGATGGCGCCGATGAGATTAACGGCAGCATGCAGATGATTAAAGGCGGGGGGGCTGCGCTGACCCGCGAAAAAATCATCGCCGCCGTGGCGCGTAAGTTTATCTGTATCGCCGATTCCAGCAAGCTGGTGGACGTGCTCGGCACCTTTCCGCTTCCGGTGGAGGTGATCCCCATGGCTCGCGCCTGGGTGGCTCGCGAATTGGTTCGCCTGGGCGGTGCACCGGTCTATCGTCAGGGCGTGGTGACCGACAACGGCAATATCATTCTGGATGTCCACAATCTGGCCATTATGGATGCGGTGGCGCTTGAGGAGCAAATTAACAATATCCCAGGCGTCGTTACCGTTGGCCTGTTCGCGCGCCGCGGCGCCGATGTGGCGCTTATCGGCAGCGAGCAGGGCGTCAAAATCATTGGCTAAATCGACCGTCGGCACGCGTTTAACCCTGCCGCCTATGTTAATAAAAATCCGATAATATGTTTTATTTTCCCACCCTGAATTTAGTGATTAATTTCACGCTTTTCGTCCTTGCCTACCGGATATTGTTACGTTTGCCAACCTGCCAGACGATTAATCGATAACCTGACCTTATGGCGGTGTCTTATGCTGTTGCCCCCGGCCCCATGCCGGTTGCCGGCCCGGTAAATTTTGTTATTTTGTCGGAGTGCTGCGCGTCGCAGCCGCATCGTGAGTATCTTAAAGGGTCGGGAAATGGCAAAAGTATCGTTGGAAAAAGATAAGATTAAGTTTCTGCTGGTGGAAGGTGTTCACCCGTCGGCACTGGAGAACTTGAAGCGCGCCGGTTACACCAATATTGAGTATCACAAAGGCGCATTGGATACCGAAACGCTGAAAAACGCGATCCGCGACGCTCACTTTGTCGGCATCCGTTCCCGCACCCATCTAACGGAAGAGGTTTTCGCCGTGGCGGAAAAACTGGTGGCGGTAGGCTGTTTTTGCATCGGCACCAACCAGGTCGATCTGCCGGCAGCGATGAAGCGAGGCGTTCCGGTATTCAATGCGCCTTTCTCCAACACGCGCTCCGTGGCGGAAATGGTGCTGGGGGAGATGCTGCTCATGATGCGCGGTATCCCGGAAGCCAATGCCCGGGCCCATCGCGGTCAATGGAACAAACAGGCGCAGGGCAGTTATGAAGCGCGCGGTAAAAAGCTCGGGATTGTGGGTTATGGCCACATCGGCACCCAATTAAGTATTTTGGCGGAAAGCCTGGGTATGCAGGTGTTCTTCTACGATATCGAAAGCAAGCTGACGCTGGGTAATGCGCAACAGGTCTCCACGCTGGCCGAACTGCTGGCCATGAGTGATGTAGTAAGTCTGCATGTGCCGGATACGCTGTCGACGCGCAATATGATGGGGAAAACGGAACTCGCCCAAATGAAACCCGGTTCGTTGTTAATCAACGCCTCACGCGGCACGGTTGTGGATATTCCTGCGCTGTGCGCGGCGATGGCCAGCAAACATCTGGCCGGGGCGGCGATAGACGTTTTCCCGCAGGAGCCGGCCACCAACAGCGACCCCTTCACGTCGCCGCTGTGTGAATTCGATAACGTTATTCTGACGCCGCATATTGGCGGCTCTACTCAGGAAGCCCAGGAGAATATCGGCATTGAAGTGGCCGGCAAACTGGTCAAATATTCCGATAACGGTTCTACCCTGTTGGCGGTGAATTTCCCCGAGGTGTCGCTGCCGGAGCATGGCGAACGCGTCAGCCGTTTGTTGCATATCCATGAAAACCGTCCCGGCGTGTTAACCCGCATCAACCAGATTTTTGCCGAGCTGGGGATCAATATCGCCGCACAGTATCTGCAAACGACGCCAGAAATCGGTTATGTGGTCATTGATGTTGAAACCGCGGCGAAAGACACCGCTCTGCAATTGATGAAAGCGATTTCGGGCACCATTCGTGCCCGTTTGCTTTACTGATGGCTTAAAGCAATGCTCGGTGCGTGATGGCTATCACCGCCGCCGGCGAGTATAGGGAAACCCGGCGCATGCCTTGGCGCCATTCCAGTTTGGGAAATAAAGGGAAAAAAGGCGTCAGCCGTTTTTTTTCGTCCCGGCGTCATGCCAGCGCCAGTGGCGGGAGGGGGTGATAATTTCCGGAAGCCCGATATCCCAATGTTCCACCGGCAACGGCTCTGCTACCTGCTGACAATCGTGCGCCAGCCCGATAGGGTAAAAGCCCGCCTGCGGCCGCCAGTGTTGCAGCGTGCGGTCATAGAAGCCACCGCCCATGCCGAGGCGCTGCCCCTGGGTATCAAACGCCACTAGCGGCGTAAACAGTATATCCAGGCCGGCGAGCGGCAGTAACGTGGTGATGTCCAGCTGAGGTTCGCGTATCCGTAACCGGTTCAACACCAGTGGCGTGGCGGCGGTATAACGCATAAACAGCAAATGGCCGGGGGTGAAGGGATGCAGTACCGGCAGATACACCTGCTTGCCGGCGGCCCACAGAGCGTCAATCAGCGGCTGGGTATCCAGCTCGCCGTCGAACGACAGGAATACGGCCAGGGTGTAGACGCTATGGATGCGGGAGTCGTTCATGACGTGGCTGACGACGCGCTGGGCGGCAGCCGTTTGCTGCTGCGGCGACAATGCACGGCGCCGTAGGCGGATATGATTGCGCAGCGACTGCCGCAGCAGTGATTTTTCCATTAACGAAGTCATAGGGAAACGGTACTTAAAGAGGATCTCCGAGATGCCGCCGCAGGCTGTAACCCTTGAACCCTTGGTTCAAGGTGAACGTAGCGTCGAGACCTTAAGGCTTCTCGGACAAGCCGAGCATGCGCACCGGTCAGGAATAGCCACATTCTTGTGGTATGAAATATCGGCTCAAGGGACTGACCCGCTGGCGAACACCTCAGAGAAATTTGGTTTTCCGCCCGCGGTTTCGGTATCGGCCCCGCGGTGCGTATGTCGTCATTCAAACTGGTTTCCCGGACGTTCCGTTATGCGGCCCTGTTCAACCAGCGCCTGCTCAATCGTTTGTTGCAGCAGGCGGATACGTTGTTCCATGTTGGCTGCATAATCCCGGGTTTTCAACCTTTCCTGCGCCAATTCGTGACAGACGTTCAGGGCGGCGATGAAAACAAGTTGTTCCGTATTGGTGACTCTAGTTCGAACTTTCAGATTTTGCAACCGCTGATTAAGATCTTCCGCCGCCTGATTCAACGCTTCTTGTTGTTCAGGGGGGCAATTGACCCGTAATGTACGGCCAAAAATTTGAATATCTACCGGTTGTGCGGACATACCACCTTCCTGCCTTTGTTACCGCGCCAACCCACGCCTGTGCAGATGAATGCCGACGAGGCGCTAAGGGGCGCAACTATAATTTATCTAAAACAGAAGTTACAAGCCCTCTCTGGTATAGCGACGGACCTTGGTGGTAGCATAACACTAACTTATCCCGCCAACATTGATGAAAGCGCATGTCTAAACAAAATACCTTCCCCGATTACGAAAATCTGAACCGGCTGTTGGCCGCACAGGCAGTGGCATTAACCGCGGCGGAAATGCATGGCTTGCTTAGCGGGATACTCTGCGGCGGTAAGCAAAACGACGGTTGGCAGTTTCTGGTACATAAATTGACCAACGACGGACTGGCGTTCACCCAAACGCTGGCCGGGCCGCTGCGTGAGCTGCACCAGGCCACCGCCACCGCGTTGGCGGACGCGTCGTTCCAATTTCAGTTGCTGCTGCCGGCGGACGACGACGACGACGGCGGCGCGGCGCTCTTTGCGCGTGTGGATGCGCTGGCCGGCTGGGTGAACCATTTTCTGCTGGGGCTG
Source organism: Sodalis glossinidius str. 'morsitans' (assembly GCF_000010085.1). Classification (NCBI taxonomy): domain Bacteria; kingdom Pseudomonadati; phylum Pseudomonadota; class Gammaproteobacteria; order Enterobacterales; family Bruguierivoracaceae; genus Sodalis; species Sodalis glossinidius. The sequence continues at coordinate 3,463,665 of NC_007712.1, read as the reverse complement.
GGCGTGGTGGTGGTGCAACTTGACAAGGTACAAGGAGATGTGCGCGAGGCGATTGACGATCTGCGCAATATCGGCCAGTTGGGATATGACGAGGACGAAGACCGCGAGGAACTGGCGCAATCGCTGGAGGAAGTGATTGAGTATGTCCGTATGGCCGCTATCCTTTGCCATAATGACTTGAACCCGCCCCGCCCGGATGACGACGCGGCGCCTGCGCCGGCCGCTCCGGTATTACATTGACGACAACGCCGGATCTGAACCGGTGTTTTGGCCGCGGCTCACGAGCCGAGCATTTCAATTAGACTGGAGGGAGCGATGACTCCACAAGAATATACCCGCCGTCGTCAGGGGTTGCTGGCGAAAATGGCGCCGGGAAGCGCCGCGTTGATTTTTGCCGCCCCCGAGGCGACGCGTAGCGCCGACAGTGACTATCCCTATCGCCAAAACAGTGATTTCTGGTATTTCACCGGTTTTAACGAGCCACAGGCGCTGCTGATTCTGGTCAAAAGCGATGAAAGCCACCACCACAGCGTCTTGTTTAACCGGGTGCGGGATAAAACCGCTGAAATTTGGACCGGCCGCCGTTTGGGTCAGGAGGCGGCGCCGGAGCGCCTGGGTGTTTCCCGGGCGTTGCCGTGGGACGACATCGGCAGTCAATTGCATCTGCTGCTCAACGGTCTGGACGTGGTTTATCATGCGCAGGGAGAATATGAATTCGCCGATAAGCTGCTGTTTAGCGCGCTGGATAAACTGCGGCGCGGCGTGCGTCAGCAGTTGCAGGCGCCGGCCACGCTGGTCGACTGGCGGCCTTGGGTGCACGAGATGCGGCTTATCAAATCTGAGGAAGAGCTGGCGGTGATGCGTCGCGCCTGTGAAATCACCGCACTGGCGCATACCCGCGCCATGCAGCAATGCCGGCCCGGCCTGTACGAATATCAGCTGGAAGGCGAGATACAGCATGAATTCAACCGTCACGGCGCGCGCTTTCCGTCCTACAGCACTATTGCCGGCAGCGGTGAAAACGGTTGCATTTTGCACTACACGGAAAACGCCTCCCGCATGCAAAGCGGCGATCTGGTGTTGATCGATGCCGGCTGTGAATACCAGGGCTACGCAGGCGATATCACCCGCACCTTCCCGGTTAACGGCCGTTTCTCGCCGGAACAGCGCGCTGTCTATGATCTCGTCCTGGCGATGCTTAACCGCGCGCTTGAGCTCTACGGTCCGGGGCGCAGTATTCAAGAGGTGAGCGAAGAAGCGGTGCGCATCATGGTCGCCGGTCTGGTGAAGATTGGCGTGATGAAAGGGGAGGTGGAGACGTTGATTGCCGCACAGGCGCATCAGCAGTTTTTTATGCATGGCCTAAGCCATTGGCTGGGGCTGGATGTCCACGACGTTGGTGATTATGGCTCTTCGGAGCGGAGCCGGATACTGGAGCCGGGTATGGTGCTGACCGTCGAACCGGGCATCTATATCGCCAGCGACGCCGATGTGCCCGCCCCTTACCGCGGTATCGGTATCCGCATTGAGGACAATATCGTTATCACTGCCACGGGTAATGAAAATCTCACCGCCTCTGTGGTCAAGGAGGCTGAGGCGATTGAAACCCTTATGGCGGCGGCTCGCCAAGGATGACCGTCACCATTATTGGCGGCGGCATGGCCGGCGCGACTCTGGCGCTGGCGTTTTCGCATCTTAGCCGCGGTACCCTGCAAATCGATCTGGTGGAGGCGGAGACACCGGAAAGCCGCGATCATCCGGGGTTTGACGCCCGAGCCATTGCCTTGGCGCAGGGGACCTGCCGCGAGCTGACCGCCATTGGCGTCTGGCCGGCGCTGGCGTCCTGCGCCACCGCCATTACCCGGGTAGAGGTGAGCGATAAAGGGCACCTGGGGAAAGTCCAGATCGCGGCCGAGGACTATCAGCTGCCGGCGCTGGGCTATGTCGTGGAGCTGCATGCGGCCGGTAAACGGCTGTTCGAGCTGCTGCGCGAGGCGCCCGGCGTGCGGCTGCATTGTCCGGCGACGCTCACGCGCCTCAGGCGCGAGCGCGAAAAGACGATCATCACCCTGGATAATGGCGTGGAGCTCAACGCGCGGCTGGCGGTGGCGGCGGACGGCTCGCGCTCGCCGCTGGCGTCGCAGTGCGGCATCCAATGGCGGCAGCGCGATTATCAGCAAATTGCGGTTATCGCCAACATCACCACCGCCGTGCCCCACGGCGGCGACGCCTTCGAGCGGTTCACCGCCCAGGGACCCTTGGCATTGTTGCCCATGTCTGGCGCGCGCAGTTTTCTGGTCTGGTGCCTGCCGGCCTCGATTCGGCATGAGATTGCCGGCTGGGATGACGGGCAGTTTTGTCAGGCGTTGCAGCGGGCGTTCGGCTGGCGGCTGGGACGAATTACCGCCGCCGGCGCACGCCAGTGTTATCCTCTGCGCTTACGCACGGCGCAGCGGCATATTGCCCACCGCCTGGCGCTGGTGGGCAATGCCGCGCAGACCTTGCATCCCATCGCCGGCCAGGGATTCAACCTCGGCCTGCGCGATGTGATAACGCTGGCGGAAACGCTGGCGCAGGCGGCGGCCCAGGGGGAAGATATCGGCGACTATGCCGTGCTGTCGTGCTATCAGCGGCGTCGTCAGCTGGATCAGGCGGGTACCGTCGGCATCACCGACGGGTTGATCCATCTATTCGCCAACCGTCATTTGCCGTTAGTGGTCGGCCGTAATCTGGGGCTGCTGGCCATGGCTCATATTCCGTCGCTGCGCGATGCACTGGTGCGTAAAACGCTGGGCTGGGTGGCCCGATGACCCTGTCCCGCACGCAAGGATCCAATACGCTATGCAAGCATTCGATATAGTCATTAACGGCGGCGGCATGGTCGGTCTGGCGCTGGCCTGCGGCCTGCAGGGGAGCGGACTGCGCGTGGCGGTCATTGAGCGTCAGGCGCCGGAGGCGATCCCTCCCGCCGATTGGCCGGCACTACGGGTTTCTGCCATCAACGCTGCCAGCCGGCTGCTGCTGCAACATGTGCAGGTCTGGGACGCCATCACCGTGGAACGGGCCAATCCTTACCGCGGCATGGAAGTCTGGGAGCGGGACAGTTTTGGCCGTATCGCCTTCGATGGCGCCGAGCTGGGGTATCCAGAGCTGGGACATATTATTGAGAATCCGGTCATTCAACAGGCGCTGTGGCGACGCGCGGGGGAACTGGCGGAGGTGACGCTGATAACGCCCGCCTCGCTGCGCCAGGTGGCCTGGGGAGAAAACGAAGCGTTTATCACCCTTGACGACGATCGAATGCTGACCGCCCGGCTGGTGGTGGCAGCGGATGGTGCCCACTCCTTGCTGCGGACCCATGCCGATATCCCGCTGACCTTTTGGGACTATCAACACCATGCTCTGGTGGCCACCGTTCGCACCGCGCAGCCGCATGGCAATATTGCCCGTCAGACGTTTCACGGTGACGGTATTCTGGCGTTTTTACCCCTAAGCGATCCTCATTTAAGCTCCATCGTCTGGTCGCTGCTGCCGGCGGTGGCGCGTGAACGCCTGACGGCGCCGGCGGAGGCATTCAACGTCGCGCTGGCAACAAACTTCAGCCTGGCCCTGGGTTTATGCGAGTTGCAGGGGGAGCGGCAAACCTTCCCGCTTACCGGCCGCTATGCGCGTAATTTCGCCGCCCATCGTCTGGTGCTGGTAGGGGATGCCGCCCATACCATCCATCCGCTGGCGGGACAGGGCGTGAACCTGGGGTTCATGGATGTCGCGGTGCTTCTGGGAGAGGTGCGTCGCCTGCGAAAAGCCAGCAAGGATATCGGCCATTACCCGTACTTGCGACGCTACGAGCGCAGCCGCAAACGGAGCGCCGCATTGATGTTGGCGGGCATGCAGGGCTTTCGCGAGCTCTTCGCCGGCCAGCATCCGCTAAAAAAATGGGTCCGCGACGCGGGGTTGCGGCTGGCGGATACGCTCCCCGGCGTGAAACCACGCTTCATTCAACAGGCGATAGGATTGCATGATTTACCCCCCTGGCTGGAGGGCGAGTCCTTCGACTGAATTATTCTAATTTTACCGCGTCATTTGGATTACATTTTCTAATCTTATTGTCAAACCCCTCCGGGATTAACAAAGCAGTGGCGGGGTTTTTTGTTATTAAACTTCCCATTTATCTACCTCGGTGCCTGTATTGTGCGCCGTAATCCGTCTATAGGTAGCATAAAATAGAGTTCTGCTTTCCTTAATTTTCACGTGGCTTTCCGGCAGGCCGATAATTTAAGTTATGGTTTCCACCGCCGTTCGGTGATAACTTCTGCCCAGAAGGTATCGTTTGCGTCCGCCCTCATTACCCGCTCGGGCAAGGGGTTTGCGCGCTTCGGTAATTATCTGTCTTCCCATTGAGAAAGAGAGAAAAGATGGCTCAGCAGACCCCGCTGTATGAAGAGCACCACGCGAGCGGCGCCAAAATGGTGGATTTCCACGGCTGGATGATGCCGCTTCACTATGGTTCCCAACTGGATGAACATCATCAGGTGCGGCGCGATGTCGGCATGTTTGACGTGTCGCACATGACCATTGTCGATTTAGCCGGACCGCGCACCCGCGATTTTCTTCGCCATCTGCTGGCCAACGATGTTGCCAAGCTGACGGTGCCCGGCAAAGCGCTTTACACCGGGATGCTTAATGCGTCCGGTGGCGTGATAGACGACCTTATCGTCTATTTCCTTTCCGAAATTGAATTCCGCCTGGTTGTCAACTCTGAGACACGTGATAAAGACGTTGAGTGGATCACCCGCCACGCCGAGCCGTATCAGGTAACGGTGACCGTGCGCGACGATCTGGCGCTGATAGCGGTGCAGGGGCCGCAGGCGCAAAGCAAGACGCAGACGCTATTCAGCTCGCAACAGCGGCAGGCGGTAAGCGGAATGAAACCGTTTTTTGGCGTTCAGGCCAACGAGTTGTTTATTGCCACCACCGGCTATACTGGCGAGGCTGGCTACGAGATTGCGTTACCGGCAACCCAGGCCGCCGATTTCTGGCGGCAACTGCTGGCGGCCGGCGTGAAGCCCTGCGGCCTCGGCGCGCGCGACACCCTGCGCCTGGAAGCGGGGATGAACCTTTACGGTCAGGAAATGGATGAGGGGATCTCTCCGCTCGCGGCCAATATGGGCTGGACCATCACTTGGCGGCCGGAGGGGCGCGATTTCATCGGACGCGAGGCGCTGGAGGCCCAGCGCGCCGCCGGCGACGGCGAGCAATTGGTCGGGTTGGTGATGACTGAAAAAGGCGTATTGCGCAACGGCCTGCCAGTCCATTTCACCGACGCTGCCGGTAACATGCAGCAAGGGATCATCACCAGCGGCTCGTTTTCGCCGACGCTGGGCGTCAGCATTGCACTGGCGCGGGTGCCGGCCGGTATCGGCCAGCAGGCGATAGTTTTGATCCGTAACCGCGAAATGCCGGTTAAGGTCACCAAACCCGGTTTTGTGCGCGCCGGTAAAGCGGTTGCGCAATAACTAACTTTGTCAGAGTGAGGATGGCGATGAGCAATGTGCCGACAGAATTAAAATATACGGCATCCCATGAGTGGGTGCTTAATGAAGGCGATGGTGTTTACTGTGTCGGGATCACTGAGCATGCCCAGGAACTGTTGGGCGATATGGTGTTTATGGACCTGCCCGAGGTTGGCGCCACGTTTTCCGCCGGCGAAGATTGCGCGGTGGCGGAATCGGTGAAAGCCGCATCGGATATTTATGCGCCTATCAGCGGCGAAATCGTGGCGGTGAACGATGATTTGGAAGCGTCGCCGGAGTTGGTCAACAGCGCGCCTTACACCGATGGCTGGCTGTTTAAAATCAAGGCGACCGACGACAGCGAAGTGAACGAATTGCTCGATGCCGCCGCTTATCAGGCCGCTATTGACGAAGAAGACGAATAACGCCGACGCCCCGGCCGCGACCGCCGGGGCGCACCTTGCGCTTACCCTTTTCCGGTCCCATGCCCGATGTAGGAATTGCTGTCCATGACCCAGACTCTTAGCCAGCTTGAACATCATGACGCCTTTATCGCGCGTCATATCGGCCCCTCCGCGCCGCAACAGGTGCACATGCTTGCCACCGTGGGCAGTGATTCCCTGGCGGGGCTTATCGCCCAAATCGTGCCAGCGGACATTCAGCTTGCCGCTGCGCCCGCCGTGGGCGAAGCGACGACGGAAGCACAGGCCCTGGCGGAGCTGAAGGCTATCGCCCGTCAAAATCAGCGCTACAAATCCTTTATCGGCATGGGCTACAGCGCGGTGGTGACGCCGCCGGTCATTCTGCGCAATATGCTGGAAAACCCCGGCTGGTACACGGCCTACACGCCCTACCAGCCCGAAGTGTCCCAGGGGCGGCTGGAAGCGTTGCTTAATTTTCAACAGTTAACGTTGGATCTGACCGGTCTGGACATCGCCTCGGCCTCGCTGCTGGATGAAGCCACCGCGGCGGCCGAAGCCATGGCGCTTGCCAAACGCTCCAGTAAACTGAAGCAGGCCAACTGCTTTTTCGTCGCCGACGACGTGCATCCGCAAACCCTGGATGTCTTGCGCACCCGCGCCGGTACCTTTGGATTTGAGCTGGTCATTGATAAGGCACAGGCGGCGCTGGAGCATCCCGATCTGTTTGGCGTACTATTGCAGCAGGTAGGCACCACCGGTGAATTACACGACTATCGCGCCCTTATGGCCGAACTTACGCGCCGCAAAATCATCAGCTGCGTGGCGGCGGATATGCTCTCGCTGGTGCTGCTGGCGGCGCCCGGGGAGCAGGGCGCCGATGTGGTATTCGGCTCGTCGCAACGCTTCGGGGTGCCGATGGGGTACGGTGGCCCGCACGCGGCGTTTTTCGCCGCCCGCGATGAAATGAAACGCGCCATGCCGGGCCGAATTATCGGTGTTTCCCGCGACGCCGCCGGTGATACGGCTTTGCGCATGGTGATGCAAACGCGCGAACAGCACATTCGCCGCGAGAAGGCGAACTCGAACATTTGCACGTCGCAGGTGTTGCTGGCCAATATCGCCGGCTTGTATGCCGTCTATCACGGTCCGCAGGGGCTCAAACGCATTGCCGGGCGTATTCACCGGCTGACAACGATCCTGGCGCAGGGGCTGCACGACGCCGACCTGACTCTCAGGCACGATCGCTGGTTCGATACCCTGACCGTTGAGGTGGTCGATAAAGCGGGCGTGCTGGCGCGCGCCAACGCCGCCGGGATCAATTTGCGCAGCGACATTCACGGCGCGGTGGGCATCACCCTTGACGAAACGACCGTGCGCGAAGATGTGCAAACCCTCTGGCAGGTGGTGACGGGGGCTGCGGGCACCTTGGCTATCGACGCACTGGATGCCGGCTGCGACGAGGTGATCCCGCCGGAATTGCTGCGCGCCACGCCTATCCTGACGCACGAGGTGTTCAACCGCTACCACAGTGAAACGGAAATGATGCGTTATATGCACCGGCTGGAGCGCAAGGATCTGGCGCTAAATCAGGCGATGATCCCGCTCGGCTCCTGCACGATGAAGCTCAACGCTGCCGCCGAGATGATCCCCATTACCTGGCCCGAGTTTGCTGAGCTGCATCCTTTCTGCCCCCCTGAACAGGCGGCGGGGTATCAGCAGATGATCGCCCAGCTGTCGCGCTGGCTTATCCAACTGACCGGCTACGATGCCCTGTGCATGCAGCCGAACTCCGGCGCCCAGGGCGAATATGCCGGCCTGCTGGCGATTCGTCGTTATCATGAGAGCCGCAATCAGGGTGAGCGCCATATCTGTCTGATTCCCAGCTCCGCCCACGGCACCAATCCGGCGTCGGCGCAAATGGCCGGCATGTCGGTCACCGTGGTGGCCTGCGACAAGAATGGCAATATTGACTTGCATGATTTGCGCGCCAAAGCCGAACAGGCCGGCGAGCAGCTGTCGTGCATTATGGTGACCTATCCCTCGACCCACGGGGTCTATGAAGAAACCATCCGTGAAGTGTGCCAAATAGTGCATCAGTACGGCGGCCAGGTTTATCTGGACGGCGCCAACATGAATGCGCAGGTGGGGATTACCTCGCCAGGTTACATCGGCGCCGATGTGTCGCATCTCAACCTGCATAAAACCTTCTGCATCCCCCACGGCGGCGGCGGTCCGGGCATGGGGCCCATCGGCGTGAAGGCGCATCTGGCCCCGTTCGTCCCGGGCCATTTGGTGGTGGAGCTCGATGGCGTGCTTACCCGTCAGGGGGCGGTCAGCGCAGCGCCGTTCGGCAGCGCGTCGATCTTACCCATCAGTTGGATGTATATTCGTATGATGGGCGCGGAAGGGTTGAAACAAGCCAGCCAGGTGGCCATTCTTAACGCCAATTATATCGCCACCCGGTTGCAACAGGCCTATCCGGTGCTGTATACCGGCCGTGCCGGCCGCGTAGCCCACGAATGTATCCTGGATATCCGGCCGCTGAAAGAGGCCACCGGCATTAGCGAAATGGATATCGCCAAACGCCTGATCGACTACGGTTTCCACGCGCCGACCATGTCTTTCCCGGTAGCCGGCACGCTGATGGTCGAGCCGACCGAATCGGAAAGTCAGCTGGAGCTTGATCGCTTCATTGACGCGATGCTGGCGATCCGCGCCGAAATCCAGCAGGTGGCGGACGGCGTCTGGCCGGCGAGTGATAATCCGCTGGTCAACGCACCCTATACCCAGCGTGAGCTGGCCGGCGAATGGCGCCATCCGTACGATCGTCAGATCGCGGCGTTCCCGGCCGGGTATGGCGATAAATACTGGCCGGCGGTGAAACGGCTGGACGATGTTTATGGCGACCGCAACTTGTTTTGCGCCTGCGTGCCATTGAGCGATTATTAGTAAGCGTCATGGCCGCGTAGCGTTCTCACGCCCAGGACGGCCGGCATTAAGGGTGGTAACCACCGCTCGGGCGCCGGCAGCGTGGTATTTGCCAACAGCGGTTGCGTGCGGTTCAGGCGCTGGCAATGGGTGATGACCGCCGATGGCGCCGACGCCATGACACCAGCCAACCGTTAACGGTGCTCCCTCGCCGGGCCGGCCCGGCCGCTACTTTAGCCAGCCCCTTTGCTGTGCCTGCTGCAAATGTTGGCTGAGGTGCGTCCACAGCGCTGGATACACCTCGGCAATAAAGGCGTTGCGCGTCAGCACCTGATCGAGAGTGATGCCGTTCTCCACCCAGCTTTGTCCCTGGTTATGCAGATTCATCAGTACCGGCATCAGTCGGTCGATCATCAGGGCGAAACGGGCGCTGGGGGTTTCTCGCGCCTCGTATTCCAACCACAATTCATGAAATTGGCGCCGCTGCGGTGCGGGCAGCAGCCCAAACAGCCGCTGAGCCGCTTTTGCCTCCAACGCATGCACCGCCTCGCGCCCCGCGAGATCGTAGACCAGTACGTCACCGGCGTCGATCTCGACGATATCGTGGATTAACGCCATTTGCGTCACGCGGGTCATATCCACCCCGTCATCGGCATAGGGAGTAAGCGTCATTGCCGCGACCGCAAAGTGCCAGCTGTGCTCCGCGGTGTTTTCCTGCCGCTGGGTATTGAGCACTTTGGTGCGGCGTTGTATGTTTTTAAGCTTATCGATTTCGATGAGAAAAGCGACGACATCGGTTAGTTCACCGAATGCCAGCGCGGAAGAGGTTACAGCCATCAGGTTCCCCTGCATAATCTAATTGAACGGCCTAGTGTAGGCCAATTCGCGCACGAACTCGACTGGTATAGCTTCGCCTTGGACGGCGCGGCTTTACAATTCTTCACCGTTTATTTTCAGAGTACACATGTACACTCAATTGCCTCTAGATTACCCTATACACTGCATGCCCACGGACGAAGATATCTTTAAGCAGAGGTCAGAAAATTTATGGGAAACAAACCATTAGCCAAAAACTACTCTCTGGCGGAAGAGATAGCCAATAGCGTCAGCCACGGCGTGGGGGTGATCTTTGGTATTGTCGGCCTGGTGCTGATGCTTAATCAGTCAGGGGAGGCGGGCGCTAACGCTCCCGCGCTGACCAGCTACAGTCTTTATGGCGGTAGTATGATTCTGCTCTATCTGGCGTCGACGTTGTATCATGCCATTCCCCATCCGCTGGCCAAACGCTGGCTGAAGAAGGTGGACCATTGCGCGATTTATCTGTTAATCGCCGGTACCTATACGCCGTTTTTGCTGATATGTCTGGCCTCGCCGCTGGCCAAATGGCTGATGGTGGTCATCTGGCTGATGGCGGCGGTCGGCATTATGTTCAAACTGGTGTTTGCGCATCGCTTTCGCGCCATCTCCATTATTACCTATCTGACTATGGGTTGGCTGTCGCTGGTGGTCATTTATCAACTGGTACAACGGTTGCCCGCCGGCGGCGTCGCGCTGCTGGCCGCCGGTGGCGTGATTTACTCGCTGGGGGTGATTTTCTACGTTTGGGAACGAATACCGTTCAACCATGCGATATGGCATGGCTTCGTATTGGGGGGAACCGTTTGCCACTTTCTGGCGATTTATCTGTTTGTCACTTGAACCGCGGTGGTTTGTCGTTATGTCCCATGGACGGAAAGCGGGTCCGATGCCGCGCCTAGAATCCCCGAACGCGGTTTTCAAGCGACAGCCTGCGGCGGCCGGGAGGGTCTATTGGCTCTGTCCCGTTGACACTGGCGCGCGTCGCTTACTCGCCTATAGCGTACGGTAGCGGCTGCACGGACAACGCGCCGGCGCTGTCGTCGCGCACGTGCAGCAGGCTGTCGGACGCCAGGTCGTTATTCAACACCGCCTGCACCCAGACGCTGCCGTCCTCCAACTGACAGGCCGCCAGCACCGTACCGGTCCGCCGCCAATTGTCGCCCATCTTGAGTTCCAAATCGTCGCCGGCGGCGGGAGGATGGCTGGCTTTGCCCGCCAGCCAGTACAGGGCGCGTTTGTTAGCGCCGCGATACTTGGCGCGCGCCACCATTTCCTGGCCCGCATAACAGCCTTTGTTAAAGCTGATGCCGTCCAGCGCCTGCACATTGGCTGCCTGCGGGATAAACTGCGTGCCGTTGGCGCTGTCGATAACCGGATAGCCCGCCTCGATATCCAGCGCTAGCCATTGCTGGCTGTCGTTGAGCTGGGCCTGGCCTTCCAGCTTGTGCTGCAAGGCGTCGCGCACGGCCGGCGTCGTTATCAACAAAAAGCGCGGCGCCGGCAGACTGAAATACAGCAACGTTGTGTCCTGATGGTGCGCCACCGGGTGAGCCGCATTAGGCACGCTGGTAAAGAGTCCGCCCAGCGCCGCCTGCGCCTGGAAACCCGCCACGCCCAGCAAAACCGCGTCATCGTCGGCGGTGATGGTCGTTTTGGAAAACACGGCGTATTTTTTCAGTTCGGCGAGCTGGCTGTCGCGCACGCTGCGTCGTTCGATAAACGCCATCCCGTCGTGGTGATGAAACACGCACAGATGGCTGAACATTTTGCCTTTGGCATCGCAATGGGCGGCGAAACTGAAGCGATCGGCGTCCAGCGAGGCAACATCGCAGGTCAACTGCCCCTGTAGGTATTTTACGGTGTCCGCGCCGTTAAGCGTGACCAATGCCCAATCCTCCAGAGAAATGAGCGTCAGCGGCAGATGGCTGGAGGGCAACGGCAAACGCGGAGGAAAAGGAACTTTAGATGACATGGGACAGTCCTATCAGTAGTCTGACAATAGCCTAATGGTAAAAGACCGCGGGGGGTTTGCAAGCGGATCTTGCCTGCGGATTTTAGCGATACGTGCCCGGTATGGAATAAATAGCGCAGAATGTAGCGAAATGTGTCGTTTTGTCTCATGCCCCCGGGTAAAACGGGGTAAACTAGTCGCGAGCGTAGCGGTTATAAGGGGAAAATTTTAGATGGATATCACCAACAAAGCGCGGATCCACTGGGCCTGCCGCCGTGGCATGCGCGAGCTGGATATCGCCATTATGCCGTTCTTTGAACACGATTTTGACGCCCTGGATGACCAGGACAAACAACGCTTTGTCCGGCTGCTGGAGTGCGACGATCCCGATTTGTTCTATTGGCTGATGAACCACGGCCAGCCGGACGACGGCGAGCTGCGGCAGATTATTACCATGATTCAGACGCGAAACAAAGCCCGTGGCCCTTTGGCGATGTGATATCCGGGTCTCCTGGCGCACTCAGCTTTGCTCGCTGGCGTTTTACGGGATCCTGATTATGCTGATTTTACTCTCGCCCTGGCCGGAAAATTACGGACTGGTGTGGTTGACGCTGGTACTGGTGGTGGTGTTTGAATGCATCCGCAGCCAGCGCAACATCATGTCGTGCCGCGGCGAGCTAGTGTTAATGAGCGACAACAGTATTCAATGGCATCGTGAGGAGTGGATCTTCACCCGCAAAGCCTGTATGCTCAAGGGCGGTGCGGTGCTCAGCCTGCGCAAAGTGGGCGGCAAACGGCGCCGGCGGTTATGGTTGGCGGCGGACAGCATGGACGGCCGGGAATTTCGCCACCTGCGCCAGCTGCTGGCGCGCCAGGCCGGGTCCTAGCGTAACGGGTGCCCGCGGCGGAATTCAGGCCTACGCCGGATTACAGCAACGCCGCCATTTCCCCCAGGATCTGCTCGCACCACTGTTGCAGCCGCTGCTCGCTCAAATCATATTGATTTACCTCGTCGAGCGCCAGCCCGACGAAATGGTCGCCGGCGGGGGTGACGGCTTTCTGGCTGGTGAATTCGTAGCCATCGGTAGGCCAGTAGCCGATAAATCTGGCGCCCTGCGGCTTAAGCACATCATGGAGATAGCCCAGTGCATCCAGAAACCACTCGCCGTAGCCTAACTGATCCCCCATCCCGTAGAGCGCGATGATCTTACAGTGCAGCTGAAGGGTGCCGAGCTGTGACCACAGGGCTTCCCAATCTTCCTGAATTTCGCCAAAGTCCCAGGTGGGGATGCCGAGGATGAGGATGCTGTACTCCTCCATGCGCTGTGCCGGGACATCTTTTACGTTATGCAGACAGACCAGCTCCGGCCCGAGAATATCGCGGATTTTCTCGGCGGCCATTTCGGTGTAGCAGGTGCTGGAGCCATAAAATAAACCGACTTTCATCTCTCATGTTACTCTTGCAAACAACCTAATGGCGTCAAGTGTACCAGATTTGACGGTATGTCAGGCATAATGTCATCTGCCGCCCCGTACAGGAGTCAGTTATGGAACGACCGGATGACGTCATTATTGAGCAGTTTCTTGATTCCCTGTGGCTGGAACGCAACCTGGCGGAAAACACCCTGGCCTCCTATCGCCTTGACCTGCAGGCGCTCTCGGCCTGGCTGCAGTCCCAGCAGCGCGACAGTCTGAATGCGAGCTCGGCCGATTTGCAGGCCTTTCTGGCCGATCGTCTCGATCACGGCTACAAGGCCACCAGTTCCGCCAGGCTGCTCAGCGCCACGCGCCGTTTTTTTCAGTATCTGTACCGGGAAAAACGGCGCGGCAACGATCCCAGCGCCGGCATCTCGGCGCCCAAATTACCGCAGCGTCTGCCTAAAGATCTCAGCGAGGCCCAGGTGGGTGATTTGCTGGCGGCGCCTGCTATCGCCGATCCCGTCGAACTACGCGATAAGGCGATGCTGGAGGTGCTCTACGCCACCGGTTTGCGGGTGTCCGAGCTGGTTGGATTGACCCTGTCGGACGTCAGCCTGCGGCAGGGTGTAGTGCGGGTGATTGGTAAAGGGGATAAGGAGCGGCTGGTGCCATTGGGGGAAGAGGCGGTATACTGGATTGAGTATTATCTGGAACATGGCCGTCCTGCGCTGACCCATGGCCAAAGCCTGGACATTCTGTTTCCCAGTAACCGCAGCCGCAAGATGACCCGCCAGACGTTCTGGCATCGCATTAAACATTATGCCATTCTGGCGGGCATTGACAGCGAGCGGCTCTCCCCCCATGTTTTGCGGCATGCCTTTGCGACCCATTTGCTGAATCACGGGGCGGATTTACGTGTGGTGCAACTGCTGCTGGGACACAGTGATCTTTCGACGACGCAGATCTATACCCATGTCGCCACTGAACGATTGAAGCTTATCCATCAGCAGCATCATCCCCGCGCCTGAGCGGTGGCGTTGAAACGAATTTAAGGCGTATGTATGCGCCGACCCCGACCCGGGTGTTTAAATAAGGATTAAAATGTGAACAAAAGCCTGGTACTGCTATCCTTTATAGCGCTGGCCCTTTCCCCGCTCGTCCACGCTGAAGACGCGGCCATTAAGCATTCTCTGTCGCGCCTCGGCATTCATAGCGCCGACATTCAGCCGTCGCCGGTCGCCGGGCTGAAAACCGTCTTGACCGAAAGCGGTGTATTGTATGTCTCCGACGACGGTCGCCATGTCATTCAAGGGCCGCTGTATGATGTGGGTAGCAACCATCCCGTCAACGTCACCAATCAGCTCCTCAGCAAGCGCCTCAACGCCCTGCAAAAGGAGATGATTATCTTCAAAGCGCCGCAGGAAAAGCAGGTGGTGACGGTGTTCACCGACACCACCTGCGGTTATTGCCACAAGCTGCACGAGCAAATCAAAGAGTATAACGCGCTGGGGATCACTATCCGCTATCTGGCATTCCCGCGTCAGGGGCTGAATTCCCAGACGGAGAAAGACATGGCGTTGGTGTGGTGCAGCGCCAATCCGAAAGACGCCTTTAACCGGGCGATGAACGGCGGCAACGTTCCGGCTGCCAGCTGCGATATTGATATCAGCAAACACTATACGCTTGGCGTGCAATATGGCATCCAGGGTACGCCGGCGTTGTTGCTGGATAACGGTACCCTCATCCCGGGCTATCAAAGCCCGAAAGAGCTGGCCGCTATCCTGGATCAGCAAGGATCGGGTCAGGCAACGGGCGGTTAACACGGCAGTGAATATGACAACGGAATTGCGTCGGCGTCCGCTGAGCGATAGCGCTGTTCTGGCTGAGGCGGATATCCCGCCGCTGCTGAAACGATTGTATGTGCAACGTGGCGTCTGTGCGGTCGGTGAGCTGGAGCGGGGGGTGCGCGGGTTGCTGGCTTATCATACCCTGACCGGCATCGAGCAGGCGGTGGATCTGCTGATCCGCGCCCTAGCGGATCAGCGCAGAATAATGGTGGTCGGCGACTTCGACGCGGACGGCGCGACCAGCACCGCGCTTACGGTGTTGGCGCTGCGGCAAATGGGCGCACAGACGATAGATTTCCTGGTGCCGAATCGCTTTGAAGATGGCTACGGCCTTAGCCCAGAGGTGGTGGAGCAGGCGGCGGCGCGCGGCGCGCAGCTTATCCTGACCGTGGATAATGGTATCTCTTCCCATGCCGGCGTCACCCTGGCGCATGAGAAAGGCATCCCGGTGCTCATCACTGATCATCATCTCCCTGGCGACACCCTGCCGGCCGCTGAGGCCATCGTTAATCCCAATTTACGCGATTGCACCTTCGCCTCGAAATCCCTGGCGGGTGTCGGAGTGGCGTTTTATCTGATGCTGGCGCTGCGCGCACGGCTCAACGACAGCGGCTGGTTTACACAGCGGGGCATAGCTGCCCCCAAACTGGCTGAACTGCTGGACCTGGTGGCGCTGGGTACTGTGGCGGACGTGGTGCCGCTGGACGCCAATAACCGTATCCTAGTGCATCAGGGGCTAAGCCGCATTCGCGCCGGCCGTTGCCGTCCCGGCATCCGCGCCCTGGCGGAGGTGGCCAACCGCGATATTACCCGGCTGTGCGCCAGCGACCTGGGTTTTGCGCTGGGACCGCGCCTCAACGCCGCCGGGCGGTTGGACGATATGTCGGTCGGAGTCGCGTTGCTGCTGAGCGAGGATCTGCCGCAGGCGCGCATGCTGGCGGCGGAGCTCGATGCCCTCAATCAAACCCGGCGTGAAATCGAACATGGAATGGAAGCGGAAGCGCTGGCGCTGTGCCAGTCAATGGCGCGCGACGAGCAGGCGATGCCCTTCGGGCTGGCTATCTACCATGAGCAATGGCATCAGGGGGTGGTGGGTATTCTGGCGTCGCGGATTAAAGAGCGTTTTCACCGGCCGGTTATTGCTTTTGCGCCAGCGGGTGAGGGAGTACTGAAAGGATCAGGACGGTCGGTAGCCGGTTTGCACATGCGCGATCTGCTTGAGCGGCTGGACACCTTGCATCCCGGTATGATACTGAAATTTGGCGGCCACGCCATGGCGGCCGGCCTGACGCTGGAGCATGCGCAGTTCGAGCGTTTTCGCCAGCGTTTCGCCGAATTGGTGGATGAGTGGCTCGATCCCGCGATGCTCGAAGGCGTGATCTGGTCGGACGGCGAGCTGGCCGGCCAGGAGTTGTCGTTGACCACCGCCGAGCTGCTGCGTGACGGCGGTCCCTGGGGGCAGGGGTTTCCGGATCCGCTGTTTGACGGGCGGTTTCGCGTGCTCAATCAGCGTTTGGTGGGAGAGAAACACCTGAAACTGCTGCTCGAACCCGTGGCGGGAGGCCCCATGCTGGATGGTATCGCTTTCAATATCGACTCGCGCCTATGGCCGGATAATAGCGTGCATACCGTCGAGTTGGCCTACAGGCTGGAGGTTAACGAGTTTCGCGGTAACCGCTCCCTGCAGCTTTTAATACAGCATATTTGGCCGCTGTAGCCCACCGCCGCCCGCCGTCGCCAATCCGATGGCGACGGCTACTACCTTCCGCGGCGCGGATCCGTTACAATAGTGGGTTAACACGCATTCCTTCTCGTCAATGAGCACATTAATCCATGTTTGAAATTAATCCGGTAAAAAACCGTATTCAGGACCTGTCGGAAAGGACAGCCGTTCTGAGGGGGTATCTTTGACTACGATCTCAAGAAAGAACGTCTTGAAGAAGTAAACACCGAGCTGGAGCAGCCCGACGTCTGGAATGAGCCTGAACGCGCGCAGGCGCTGGGAAAAGAGCGCTCGTCGCTGGAAGCGATTGTTGAAACCATCGACCAGCTTACCCAGGGTTTGGAAGACGTCGCTGGCCTGTTGGAGCTGGCGGTGGGAGAGGACGACGAAGAGACCTTTCTCGAAACCCAGGCTGAATTGGACGGTCTGGAGGCCAAGCTGGGCCAGCTGGAATTCCGCCGTATGTTCTCCGGCGAATACGACAGCGCCGACTGCTATGTCGATATCCAGGCCGGGTCCGGCGGTACCGAAGCGCAGGACTGGGCCAGCATGCTGCTCAGAATGTATTTGCGCTGGGCGGAATCGCGCGGTTTCAAAACCGAAATTATCGAAGAGTCCGAAGGGGAAGTGGCCGGCATCAAATCGGTGACCATCAAGGTCATCGGCGACTATGCCTATGGCTGGCTGCGGACCGAAACCGGCGTGCATCGCCTGGTGCGCAAGAGTCCGTTTGACTCCGGCGGCCGGCGCCACACCTCGTTCAGCTCCGCCTTCGTTTACCCGGAAGTGGACGACGATATCGATATCGACATCAACCCGGCGGATCTGCGCATCGATGTTTATCGCGCCTCCGGCGCCGGCGGCCAGCACGTTAACCGGACCGAATCCGCGGTGCGTATTACACATTTGCCGACCAATATCGTCACCCAGTGCCAAAACGACCGCTCGCAGCATAAAAACAAAGATCAGGCGATGAAACAGCTGAAAGCCAAGCTGTATGAATTCGAGCTGCAGAAAAAGAATGCGGAAAAGAAGGCGCTGGAAGATACCAAGTCCGATATTGGCTGGGGCAGCCAGATCCGCTCATACGTGCTGGACGATTCCCGCATCAAGGATCTGCGTACCGGCGTGGAAACGCGCAACGCCCAGTCAGTGCTGGATGGCGATCTGGACAAATTTATTGAAGCCAGTCTTAAAGTAGGGCTATGAGGAACCCATATGTCTGAATCACACTCACAGGACGGTGCCCCTCAGGCGCTGGATATGAATAACGAGCTGCGTTCGCGGCGGGAAAAACTCGGCCAGTTGCGTCAGCAGGGTATTGCTTTTCCCAACGATTTCCGCCGGGATGCCGTGTCCGACCAGCTGCACGCCCGCTACGGCGAGAAGAGCAATGAAGAACTAGAAGCGTTAAACATTGAGGTCAGCATTGCCGGCCGCATGATGACCCGCCGTATTATGGGCAAAGCCTCCTTCGCTACCCTGCAGGACGTGGGCGGGAAAATCCAGCTGTACGTCGCCCGCGACGATTTGCCGGAAGGGCAATACAACGAGCAGTTCAAAAAATGGGACCTCGGCGACATTCTGGGCACGCGCGGCAAATTATTTAAAACCCGCACCGGCGAGTTGTCGGTCCACTGTAGCGAAATTCGCCTGCTGACCAAAGCGATGCGTCCGCTGCCGGATAAGTTTCACGGCCTGGCCGATCAGGAAACCCGCTATCGCCAACGCTATCTTGATTTGATCGCCAACGACGAATCACGCCAAACCTTCAAAGTGCGTTCGCGCATTATGGCGGAAATTCGCCGTTTTATGATGGATAACGATTTCATGGAAGTGGAAACACCGATGATGCAAACCATCCCCGGCGGCGCCGCGGCGCGTCCGTTCATCACCCATCATAACGCGCTGGGTATCGATATGTATCTGCGTATCGCGCCGGAGCTGTATTTGAAACGGCTGGTGGTGGGCGGCTTTGAGCGGGTATTTGAAATCAACCGCAATTTCCGCAATGAAGGCTTGTCGCCGCGCCACAATCCCGAGTTCACTATGATGGAACTCTATATGGCCTATGCGGACTACCGCGACCTGATTGTGCTGGTTGAAACGTTGTTCCGCACCCTGACGCAGCGGGTACTCGGCAGCAGCGTGGTGCACAATGGCGATCAAACCTTCGATTTCGGCAAGCCGTTTACCCAGATGACCATGAAAGAGGCCATCTGCCATTATCGCCCGGAGACCCGGCCGGAAGCACTGGACGATATGGCTTCCGCCACCGCCATCGCCGAGTCACTGGGCATTAAGGTTGACAAAAGCTGGGGTTTGGGGCGGGTGCAGACCGAGGTTTTTGAAGAAACGGCGGAAAGCCATCTCATTCAGCCGACCTTCATCACCGCCTACCCGGCGGAAGTTTCGCCGCTGGCGCGCCGCAATGATGACAATCCGTTCTTTACCGATCGTTTTGAATTCTTCATCGGCGGGCGCGAAATCGGAAACGGTTTCTCGGAGCTCAACGATGCCGAAGATCAGGCGGCGCGCTTTGCCGAGCAGGCCCAGGCCAAAGACGCCGGCGACGATGAAGCGATGTTCTATGACGAGGACTATGTCACCGCGCTTGAGCACGGCCTGCCGCCGACCGCCGGGTTGGGCATCGGTATCGATCGCCTGATGATGCTGTTAACCAATAGCCATACCATTCGCGACGTGATCCTGTTCCCGGCGTTGCGTCCGCAAAAATAGCCTTCCAGGGGCGGATGAAAAGCGTGTCCGCCCCGTCTGTCATCGATGCACCATGGCGGAACATCCCGCCGCATGATGGTGCTCTTTGTCCGTGGGGTCATCATTAAGTGTGCTGGTGAACTTCCCGCTGATGCCGTATTGCTTCTTTTCTGCCCGCTACTTCTGCTCTATTGCCGGCGCGTCATGCAATCGCCCCAAGGCATGCCCCTTCATCATCGATTGCACATAATTGGTGCGCATAACCGCATAGGTTGCACTTATTTGGTTCAATGGGTGTTGGCGGCATATCATTGCCTTCAGACATCCCCCGTCGCGCGCACTTACTGAACGTGGTCGCGTTGGCCTGCATCTTGCTAGTAATTTTAATAATTTCCAATTCATTTATTTTATAGGTCATCAGGTAATGAATGTGGACGCCAGCACCCCGGTAGCAACTCCGTCAACCTCACAGCAGGACAGCCATACACTGGAAGAGGTCTGGTCACGCGTCGAGGCCAGCCGTGCGCCATTTTGCGCCACGCCAGAGCTCAATTACGACGAAGTGCAATCTTCGGTGCAAATCGCGGCAATGCTCCAACAGCAAGGGTTTCGCGTCGAGCGCGGCATCGCCGGTATCCCGACCGCCATGGTCGGTGAAGCCGGACAAGGTGGACCGGTCATCGCCATCCTCGGCGAGTATCAAGCCCTGCCGGGTTTCAGCCAGGAGGCGGACGTCGCGGAGCCTCGGCCGATGCAGACGGGCGGTAACGTTCACGGTTGTGGTCATAATCTGCTGGGCAGCGCGGCGTTACAGGCCGCCAGCGCGGTGAAGGATTTTCTCGCCGCCCATCATCTGCCGGGACGGGTGCGATTCTATGGCTGTCCGGCTGAAGAGGGCGGCTCCGCCAAAGGTTTTATGGTACGCGCGCGGGGGCGATGATGTGGATATCGCCATCAGCTGGCACCCCAACGCCTTTAGCGGCGTGATAGAGGCCAACTCCGAAATCAACTACCACTTCAGCGGCCGGGCCACTCACGTGTCCGCCAGCCCGCACCTGGGCCGCAGCGCGCTGGATGCGGTCGAACTGATGAACGTCGGCGTCAATTACCTGCGCGAGCATATGCCCAGTTCGGCGTGGATTCATTATGCAGTAACCTATACCGGCGGCCATTCTCCTAATGTCGTGCAGGTGCGGGCAACGGTACGCTACTTGATCCGAGCGCGCGAATTGCCGGCGTTGCAGCAGCTGGTTAAGCGGGTCGACAACATCGCCGCCGGCGCGGCGTTGATGAGCGAGACCACCGTCAGTAGTCAAGTGCTGAGCGGCGATGCCAATCTTATCGGCAACGGTCCGCTGGAAGCGCGAATACAGGCGCATCTTGAATTGCTGGGACCGCCGCCTTTCGATGACGCGGACCGCGCTTATGCCGCGCGTTTCCAGCAAACCCTCTCTCAGGACGATCTGAAAAGCGCTTATGATCGCTATGGCCTGGCGGTGGATTATCAACGTCCGCTGTGCGATTTAGTGCTGCCGCTGCGGTGTCCCTATAGCGACATGGTCGGCTCGACCGATGTTGGCAGCGTGAGCTGGGTGGTGCCGACCGTGCAGGTTTATGGTGCCACCTACGCCATCGGCACGCCGGGGCATTCGTGGCAATTGGTTGCGCAGGGCAAAGCCGCCGTGGCCCATAAAGGGATGATCCATGCCGCCAAGATTATGGCCAGCACCGCGTCGATTTGCTACAGCACCCTGGATTAATTGCGCAGGCGAAAGCGGAACATCGCGCCAGGCTTGCCGGCGTTGAGTTCATCAACCCGATTCCCGAGGGCGTAACTCCGCCGTTCCCCGAAAATGAGTGATGCACGCCACCCGGCTGCGCCGCATTATCGCGCCGCTTACGTTGCGCTTTGCGCTGCCGGCCATGGGTAACGTATGGTAACTGGTGTTAAAGGAATCGGCTCTTATTTCGGTTACCGGCGTCGCAGAATTGCTGACCCAGGCACAGACCGGCTCTGGCTCGACTGGCCGCTGCGTAAAGCGGAACATCACTACTCACGGGGTGCGACACGCTGATGGACATTGAATTTTTACGTAACACACTCATGCAGCATTGCCGGGCGTGCTGTTAACGCTGGAACTGGCGATTGGCTCGGTGGCGCTAGGGTTTTTCCTCGCCCTGCTATTAGCATCGATGCGCCTGAGCGGCGTGTGGATCTTCGATAACGTTGCCCGCTTTTATTGTCTTTGCCTTTCGCGGCTCGCCGCTGCTGGTGCAGATGTTTCTTATTTATTACGGCCTGGGGCAATTCCTCGCCGTACGGCAAAGCGTGCTGTGGCCTGTTATCGGTGCCGGGAGGCCATATTGAAGCCGCCTACGGTAACGAAATGATTTCCATGGTTAAATCCACCTCGCTGGCGTCAATCATCACCCTGATGGAGATAAACGGCATTGCTGCCGGCATCATCGCTGAAACTTACCGCGCGCTCGAAGTATTTTTGGTGGCGGGGGCGCTGTATTTGGCGATCAATCTAATTCTGAACCTCCTGCTGCAATGGCTGGAATATCGACTGACGCCGCATTTGCGGCCGCAACAGAGCCTGTCTTACGTGAAAAATACGCGCCCTGTCTCCTGAGGTTGGCAAGACATGATTTCATATCGCCCCGGCGATATTTCCGTTGGCAATTTTGACCAGAGGTAGATTTAGAATGAAATTATCCACAATGAT
Source organism: Sodalis glossinidius str. 'morsitans' (assembly GCF_000010085.1). Taxonomy (NCBI): domain Bacteria; kingdom Pseudomonadati; phylum Pseudomonadota; class Gammaproteobacteria; order Enterobacterales; family Bruguierivoracaceae; genus Sodalis; species Sodalis glossinidius. The sequence continues at coordinate 3,441,557 of NC_007712.1, read as the reverse complement.
TTGCGCACTGTGCATGACGGCGACGTTGTTTACCAGCGTCAGCGCCCAGGCTGCGGAAGGAAAAAATGGACGACGGTGCGTATTGGTACCGAAGGGGCATTCCGACCGTTCAATTTTACCAAACCGGACGGGACGCTTGATGGTTTTGAAATTGATTTGTACAAGGTCCTGTGCAAATCGATGCAGGTGAAATGTGAGATTGTCGTCCAGCCGTTTACCGGCATGATCCCGGAAGTTCGACGCGATTATGTCCGGGATGTCGGTAACCGATAAGCGTCGGCAGGTGATTGATTTTTCCGTGCCCTACAGCAATTCGGGCCGGACCTTCGCCACCCTGAAAGACAGTCCGCTGGCTAAATTACCGGATACCGGAATGCGTTTTTCGCTGACCAAGGATGAAGCCGGCGCGGTGAAGGTGCGGGAATATAAAACCACCGAGGAGCATGATCTGGACCTGGCCTCGCGCCATTCAAATAGGTTATCGCATCGGTAACCTATTTGAATGGCGCGCGGGAAAAATGCGGCAACGCCAATATGGTCCTGGCAGGCCCGCAATTTATTGGCGGCCTGCTGGGCAACGGTTCGGCTATCGTCCTGCGTAAATCTGATCCCGAACTGAAGAAAATGTTTGACGATGCCATCATGAAGGCCAAGCAGGACGGTACCCTGAAGACGCTGGGTATGAAGTGGTTCGGCCAGGATATTACACCGCAATAAGCGCGCGGTAGCGTGGGGCGCAAGCTACTTTGATTGTTCAAAATAACGACGGTCAGGCGCGCGCCATTGTCAGTTGGCGCCATAGGGTTATAATGCTTCGCGCCTACCGAGGCGGGTGTAGTTCAATGGTAGAACGGCAGCTTCCCAAGCTGCATACGAGGGTTCGATTCCCTTCACCCGCTCCACGCGAATCACTTAAACCCCCCCTTGTTTACTCAATCAGCACTCACAACAAATAGCGCCGTTTTGTTATTTCCAGGTTGACTGTGGGCTGGCAACCTTCACACCTTGATGTGCAGAATGTGCAGAATGTGCAGAATGTGCAGAATGTGCAGAATGTGCAGAATGTGCAGAATGTGCAGAATGTGCAGAATGTGCAGAATGTGCAGAATGTGCAGAATGTGCAGAATGTGCAGAATGTGCAGAATGTGCAGAATGTGCAGAATGTGCAGAATGTGCAGAATGTGCAGAATGTGCAGATTTTTCGGCGTGAACAGGGTAATGCGTAGAGAATGTCACCGACGATAGCGAAGGATTTCCCCATGGCTCTCTCAAACTTAGAAACAAGCACGCCAGGGCATAAGAGATGCTTCGTGCAAAGCCGCGTTAACCTTCCCCAGTGAGATTACCGCGGCGCCAGAGGATAGGGAAAGTAACCGATCCAGGCGCTATTTAGCGCTAAACCGGCGCCTTCACTGATGGCATGCAATGGTAACTAAGAGTGTATAACTAACGCGAGCGGCGTTAGTGTGCTCTATGGTCCTGCCGGTACAGCGCCCATTCATCCACTTGTTCACCGTTTGGCAGCGTACAATAGCTGGTCGCCCCTGCGGCGGATGGCACGATCTTGGATTTACCGCCTAATTGCTCGCAATAGACTGACGCCGGATTTGCCATTCCTACTGCCGGTGTTGACGATGATTTTTCCCCCGTTGAACAGCAGATTAGTATGAATGAGGCGAATAGAGCCAGGCTGATTTGTCGTTTCATACGTCCTCATCATCTACATGAATTGGCATACTTACCCCTGCCGCCGGATCCGGTTTGTGCCACCGCCATCCGGCTTTGACACGCATGGCGCTTGCCAAGAGTGATGATCCTGCAGCAGACGTACAGTAAGATTCTGCCTCAGCCGTAACTATACCCTTTTTTCATCAGTATTGAGGATTGTCAGTAAACATCGCCTGTCTTTGCCGGCCCGTTATGACAGGAGTCAATGTCACTGAAGGGTGTGTATCGGCGACCTGGTACAGAAGTAACCTACGCTTGTTTTTGTGACTGACGTCGGCAAAAACCTTCTCTGGATGATAGCTTTCACCGTTCAGTCACTTTTGGGGTTAGGGTAAATGGCCCATTGATGTGAAAAAAGATCAGTATAACGACAAGGGTCTGAATAAAGCACGCCATACGTGCTCCAGTATCCCTGGTCAAACCCTTGACGGCGACATTTGGCCAAGGGTTTGACCCCGGAAAAAGTGTTAAGCAACATACGCGTCCGGCGCGGTGAATAAAGCGCAGTACCCGATAAGAGGCTTTGTTGAATAAATATAACTTTTAGGTGATCGTCTGCTCAGATCACTACCGGCACCCGGTTGATGGCATCGGCAAGTGACGAAAGCTTTGCGTCGTCAATTGCTTGCGTCATAGTGATCAATTCGAGGGCGATGTCTTGCAGGCGCTGCGATAATGACAGTGTGGTCATGATTTCTCCCCATTGTGTTTTATGGCATGGCCACCGATGGCCCCTCGCAGCGCGGCGATGCTTTTCATGGTAGGGGAATCTTCCTGCTGTGAGCTGAAACGCGCATGCAGCACCGTGCTGATGGCAGGCGTGGGTACGCGCAGGCGAATGGCTTCTTCCACCGTCCAACGGCCCATACCGGAGTCGGCCGCGTGTCCTTTGACACCGGTCAACGAGACGTCGGGCGCCAGGGCTTCAATCAGTTTTTCCAGCAGGTGCGAACGTATTTAGCAGCCGTTCTGCCAGGCGTTAAGCGTAGCCAGCAGGTCGACGTCAATTTCGGAGGCCGTGAGGAGCTCATAGCCGCCCTGCATCAACGTGTATTCGACGCCGTTATGGACCGCTTTGGCAAAATGTCCGGCGCTGCTATTCCCCACGCGCGCCCCTTGCGTTCCGCCGCTGACGCCTGCGTCAACCAGCGTTATCCCATGCTCACGCAGTCTGGCCGAACGACGAAGCGTATCGCTAAAATCCGAATTACCGCCGTCAACGACAATATCGCCGTTTTCCAGTAACGCTAATAACGCATCAAGCGTGCCCTCCGTCGCGTCCCCCGGCGGCGTCATTAACCAAAAAATCTGTGGCGCCGGCAACAGGGCCATCGCCGAATGAAAATCCTCGCAGGTGGTTATTCCCTGCCACTGCGCCATCTCCCGCACCTGACTATTTTTGTCGACGGCAATGACCTGATATCCGGCATTTTTCAGCCGGACGGCGGCTTTGTTGAATAAATCAGAACTTGTGACTACGCCCCCCTAGCAGATCGATTGTTATGCGATCCGGATGCTGTTCGGCATTCCTAACAGCGTCATTTTGTTAAGCGCTTTGACCATCGCCATTGCCTCACCTACCTGCGCATCATAGTCACGCAGACTTAGATGATCGCCCATAAGCGTTTTGAACCGGAATATCGCTGTTTCAGCCACTGAGCGTCGATGATAGCCCACTTGCTTTTTCCATACATCGTTACTGCCGCTTAGACGCTGATTCGCAACGGTGTAGTTACGCTCATGGTATCGGTCTGGCCAATATTGCGCCCCACCTCGTGGAGGAATAAGAGGCCTTATTTTTTTCCTCAGAAGAGCATCATGACAGAGCGGGTATCGTAAGCGCCATCAGCCGACGCTTCCCTGATTTTCCGCTGGGTCTGGTTTATCAGAGCGGGTAGGGCCTGAGCATCCGTCGTACCGCTGAGCGATAAGTCAGCACAGATAATCTCATGCGTTACACTGTCTGTGGCTATATGCAGCTTACGCCACACCCTCCGTCTGTCGGCACCATGCTGTCGGACTTTCCATTCGCCTTCGCCAAAGACCTTCAGGCCGGTTCCATCAATGACTAGAGGTGAGATTTCACCCCGGGTCGGCGTTTTTATGCTGATCTTAACTGTCTTTGCTCGCTTGCTGATCAGCGAGTAGTCTGGGCATCTTAGCGGCAGCACCATCAGTTTAAATAGCCATATCTGCGTAGTGAAGCGGCCGGCCACGCCGTTCAGGCGTTGTTTTTTCCGTCCATGCAACAATTGCCGACTCATCCAGCCATATCGTCAGAGCCCCGCGCTGCTTGAGAGCTTTGTTTAAGTGGACCAGTTGGTTATTTTAAACTTTTGCTTTGCCATGGAGTGCAGATGTTGAAATGACGGTAGTGATCTGAGCAGACGATCACCTAAAAGTTATATTTATTCAACAAAGCCTATTACGGGCCCAATATGGGACAGTTTTCAACCGTCACGGCTATCGAGCACCAACAAGCAAGCTGGGCGTCGTCGCCGGACGGTAAGGACCCAGGCTGCCGGGTATCGATGGCATTTCACCCCGAAAGCGTCGAATTGACAACGGTGGCGGGTGATTGCGGTTTCGGAATGAATGTGCGTGCCAGCGACACCTTCACCCGGGTATCGCTGTACTGAGATGATGGCGCAGCACGAATTTCGCCATCGGCTGAAACATCCTAATAACGCTAAAGCAAGGCCCCGCCTCTGACTCTGACGATACACCCTTAATCAATAATATACCGTGCCCGGATCCAGGGGACGAAACACTATTGGAGTTTGTTATGCCCATCGCACTGTTAGCGCTGGCGCTGAGCACTTTTGCTATCGGCACCACCGAATTTGTCATTATGGGGTTATTGCCGGAAGTGGCAGGCAGTCTCGCGGTCAGCTTACCGGACGCCGGCTGGCTTATCAGCGGCTATGCGCTGGTGGTCGCTATCGGCGCGCCGATTACGGCGATAGTGACCGCGCGCTTGCCTACAGCTATGGGCTGCTGATGGTTGCACGGGTGGGACCGCCCTGTGCCACGGTGCGTTTTTCGGTATCGGCGTGTTGGTGGCTGCCGGATTGGTCCCTCCCACCCGCTGTGCCTCGGCGGTAGCGCTGATGTTTACCGGTCTGACGCTTGCCAATGTGCTCGGCGTTCCCGCCGGCACCTGGCTGGGGCAGTTGTTCGGCTGGCGCGCGACCTTCTGGTGCGTCTCCTTGCTGGGTGCGGCGGCGCTGCTGGTCAGCCTGCCGGCGCAACGCAACGCAACGTAACGCCGCGCCGTAAGCTGGACGCTGTTTTTAATCGGCGCCGGGTTAACGGTGGGCAAATCTGCTAGGAGGGCGGCTTGCTGATTGGCGAGTGTCGGTGGCGTTGATGCTGAGTTTTGCATTGATAGCGTTATTTTCGGTGCTGCTCCGCTGGACCAGCGGTACGCTGTGGCCGGAGGAGATCATGCTGTTTTTCTGAGCGATGGCGACATTCTGTACCGTACCGGCGCTACAGTTCAATGTCGTGGCCCACGGCGCCGACGCGCCGAACCTGGTGTCGACGCTGAATATTTCGGCGTTTAACATCGGCAATGCCCTTGAGGGCATGGGTCGGCGGGAAAGTGATTGACGCGGGTCTGGGTCTGACCATGGTGCCGCTGGCCGCCGGCGGGTTGGCGCTGGGTGGATTGCTTATCTGCCTCATCACTTTCTCCCGTTCGCCACGCCTGGGGGTCTGTCGTATCAGCGTGTCTGCATACTGCACGCCAGCCGATCGGGCAGCTCGGCGGCGAAGCGTTGTAGAAAGGTGCTTATTTCGTTTACCATCGCGGAGGTCGGACGATGTAGCGGACGGATCAGGCTTGCGGTAAATGGAACCGCGATACTGAACGGGCGGGTGAGCACGCCGCTGGCCGCATAATCCAGCGCCGTTAGCGGGTTGACAATCGAAAGGCCGACCCCGGCGCGGACCATGGCGCAAACCGAGGCGGCGCTATTGGTTTCCACTACTTCTTGCCGTGCCACGTCCGCCTGCTGAAAATGCCGGTCCAGCCAGTGTCGGTAGCTGTCGGTCGCGGAAAGGCTGATGAACGGCAAGGCGCGGAAATCCGCCGGCGTCAATACCGATTTGGCGCCCAGCGGATGGCCGGGCGGTAACACGCAGACTTCATTAAGGGTCATCAGGGTAGCGCAGCGCGTGCCGGCCGGGGCCGTGGGGTTTTCCGTCAGGCCCAAATCAAATCGCTGAGCGGAAAGCCACTCCTCCAGCAGCGGCGATTCCTGCGGGGTAATATTCAGGCTGACTTCCGGGTGCGCGGCGAAAAAAGCACGGCACACCTCCGGCAGCAGCGATTGAGAAAACACCGGCAGGCACGCGACCGACAATTGCGCTTGACGGTATTCACGAATGGCGCGCGCCGCGCCGAGAATCCGATCCATGCCGTAGTAGGAGCGCTGCACTTCTTCAAACAGCCGCAACCCTTCATGGGTTGGTTTCAATCGGCCTTTAATCCTGTCAAACAGCGTCAACTGTAACAACTGTTCTAACCGGCCAGCTCACGGCTTACGGTAGGCTGAGAGGTATGCAGCAAGCCTGCCGCCTCGGTCAGATTGCCGGTGGTCATGATCGCGTGAAAAATATCGATCTGCCTCGAGCTTACCGCCGCCATCCTTCACCCCCCTTGTTGAAAGCGATATCATAAATGAATAGCTAAGGGCAAAAAAGATATTTTATTAATAGCTGCCGATGAATTACAAAGAAGAGCCCCAGCCGGCGCTGTCGGGACCGACTTTTTTCACGCGAGGACCACCATGCCGCACGATCTTTACACCACGGAGCGCGCCTTGAATGCCGCGAATTTATTGCCGCTCCATCAGCGCTACGGCGGCCCGGTCTGGGTATATGAAGCGGAAACCATCAGCGCGCTGATTGCGCAACTACGTCGCTTCGATACTATCCGCTTCGCTCAGAAAGCCTGTTCCAATATCCATCTACTGCGCTTGATGCGTAGCCAGGGCGTTAAAGTCGATTCCGTGTCGCTCGGCGAGATTGAGCGTGCACTACTGGCCGGTTTCCTGCCGGGCACCGAGAACGATGAAATCGTTTTTACCGCTGATTTACTGGATGAACCGACGCTGGCGCGGGTCGTTGAACTCGGTATCCCAGTCAACGCCGGCTCGACGGATATGCTGGCGCAGCTCGGCGCCCGCTCGCCGGGACACGGCGTCTGGCTGCGCATCAATCCCGGTTTTGGCCACGGTCATAGCCAAAAAACCAATACCGGCGGTGAAAACAGCAAGCACGGCATCTGGTATGAGGATTTGCCTCAGGCCGTCGCGCTGATTCAGCACGACGGCCTGAGGCTCATCGGCATACATATGCATATCGGTTCGGGGGTGGATTACGACCACCTTTCCCAGGTCTGCGACGCCATGGTGCAACAGGTTATGGCAAGCGGGCTGGATCTCGCGGCCATTTCCGCGGGCGGCGGGCTATCGATCCCATACCGCTCGGGGGAGGAGGCGATTGATACCGAGCACTACTTTGGTCTGTGGGATGCCGCCCGCCGGCGGATTAGCAGCCATCTCGGTCATCCGGTGACGCTTGAGATTGAACCTGGCCGGTTCTTAGTGGCGGAATCAGGCGTTCTGATAACTCAGGTCAGGGCGGTCAAAGACATGGGCAGCCGCCACTTCGTGCTGGTAGATGCGGGGTTTAATGATTTAATGCGCCCAGCGATGTACGGCAGTTACCACGCTATTTCGCTGTTGCCGGCGGACGGCCGCGATCGCGGCGCACAACCGTTGCGCGAAACCGTCGTGGGGGGGCCGCTGTGCGAATCAGGCGACGTTTTTACCCAGACGGCCGGCGGAGGCATTGCGCCGCGTCGTTTGCCGCTGGCTCAGGTAGGCGACTATCTCGTCTTTCACGATACCGGCGCTTATGGCGCCTCGATGTCGTCGAACTACAACAGCCGGCCGTTGCTGCCGGAGGTGTTATTTGAACAGGGGCAGGCACGGCAGATCCGCCGCCGTCAGCGGCTGGAAGAGCTGTTTGACCTGGAGCGGTAACCGGGCGCTAAGGAGTGCGCCTGATTCCTCCCACTGCCCCGCGTGTGGCGACTATGGGTGGCGTGACAATCTGAGTCAACGCCGCCCGGGGCGACGTGGTGTTCAGGGCGAAAGGTTTAGCTCAAGCAAAATTTCTCCGCCCTCAAACTTGGCGAAGCGGATTTGCCGCCAGTCGCGAATATGGCTGCGAATGCGGGCGCCGGGCTGCGGCGCGCCGCCAACCTGAATTACGCTACAGCCTGCCGCCAGCGCGCTATGAATGCCGGCGGGGGCGTCTTCAAACGCCAGACAGTCGCTGGGTGCGACGCCGAGTAATTTTGCCCCCAGACGGTAGGGCTCCGCGTCCGGTTTGCCGCAACTTACCTCATTGGCGCCGACCATCTGTGCGGGCAACGGCAGTCGACAGCATGTCATCCGGTGCCGCGCGACCCGCTGGCTGGCCGAGGTGACCACTGCCCAGGGCGCGTCGCCGAGGGAACTGAGAAAACGTCCGGCGCCCTGGATTTCTCGCGCTTTGCCGGTAAATTCAATCTCCAAGCCGTCAAGCACCGCCGTCTGCTCTTCCAACGGTAAATGCGGCGCGATCCGACGGATGACATCGCGTGAACGTACCCCATGGCAAATGCTTAATGCCTGCTGGGGTGCAATTTGATTGATACGACACCAGTGACGCCAGATAAATTCAACCTGGTGTGTGGAGTGTACTAAAGTGCCGTCCATATCAAAGAGCAAAGCTTTAGATTTTATTAATTTCATCATCATTCCTTAATTATCATATCGGCTCATCGTAAAGGGTGATAGCCAGACAATGACTTCCGCCCATGCTTTCGCCGGCGAAAGACACCTTTGGCCTGAATCGGTTCAAATTGTTAGGCGAACAAAATGAGAAAGTAGCGCGTGTGCTTACGTAAAACGTGTTTAATTAATACTGCCGGCAATGCAGCCACCTCTTGTGGCATGGGCTTCGGACCGACGGGGACAATGCAACTGTTTGGCTTCATGTCAATAGGCACTGAATAATGGATATTTTTATATTTTTTCTCTGCACATGTTTATTTTTGCTTATTTTAAGTCGCTGCTCTTTTTTATTTGGCGATAATGCGCGAGGATTTATACATAAAGAAAGACCCCTGCAGATTAATTATTCATGACAGTTCAACATGAAAGGGGTAATTTGTATAATTGAAAAAAGTTAATTGGCGATAGGAGTTTGGAATGGACATTCGGCAACTCCGGGCGTTTGTGACTCTGGCTGAGTGCCTGAGCTATCGGGAAGCAGCGGAAAGATTGTGGCTGACACAGCCCACGCTGACCAAACAGATCAAGATGCTGGAGACGGAAATCAGCCTGGTGCTGTTTTTGCGCGATAATCACGGGACTCAGCTCAGCCGTCATGGTCAGCAGCTTTATCAGGATGCGAAGAAATTACTGAGTCAGTTCAACGCCTTCAAGACGCTGTGCCAGCAATTGACCAACGGCAAGCGCGGCGCATTGTCGCTGGGGTTTATTTCCTCGGCGACGCCGGTAATGCCGGCCATTATCACGGCCTTTCAGAATGCCTTTCCGGATATCCATCTTGGGCTACAGGATATCTCGTCGCCGGTGCAGCAAGAACGTATCCTGAACGGTCAGCTACAGGCAGGTTTTATGCGTATCCCGGTCTCGCCGCCGCTGGCGTTTCGTAAAACCGGCTCGGACTGTCTAACGCTAGTTTTTCATAAAAGCTGCCGGTACCAGCAGGAACCGCTGCATCAGCTGTGGCGCCGCTGTACGCTGTTTATCGTGAATGCGGAAACCTGCCCTGGTTCGGCGCTACAAATCAATAATTTTATTGCCGCGCACGGCATAGACGCGCGCAAGATGCAATGTATCAGCGACACCCGTACCTTGATGACCATGGTGGAATCCCGTATGGGGGTAGCTATTTTACCGCAAAGCGCCGTTATGGTGCTCCATCAGGATATTATCTGCCAGCCGCTGCACGGTGAATTCGCCCGCTGGGATATCGGCCTGGTGTGGAACGAAAAGATTGCCGACCCGGTGCGTGACAGTTTTATAAGCCAGGTTACCGCGATGCTGGCGCCCGCCTGACGGCGTCCGGCGCCGCTCGCGCGACGGCAAGGACATCATGCCTCAGGAAGGGGTAGCTGGTGCAGTTAAAGCACCACGCACGTTAAGCGGCAAAATGGGAAACAGAGTGGCGTCGGGTCGGCCGACGAGCCGCACCCTTAGAGGCGTCATGCTCATGTGCGGACAAGGGTTTAAAAGATTGCGCACATCTGCGTCCCGGTGCGTCATCAAGGGTTGCGGGACCGGAGTGACGCCGGGTGAATCCCGTCGGCGCGCTATCAAAAGGAGTTCCGACGGCCGAAACGGACGACTGGCGCAGATGGCAGGCTTTGGCGGCAGAAAACCGATGCTGCCATGGGCGGCGGGTTTGGTGGCAAAAAGCCGGCGGTGGGTGTGGGAGGGAGATGTCGTCGGGGGATAGGCAATCGGTGCAGGGTAAGTATATCGTCTGGCGACAGAGTATTGGAGAGGGCAGGACGGTGACGGGCAAAAGGTATGCTCGTCTTAACCGACGGCGCGGCATGGCGGAGCCGTGACCCGGCCCCGCCCGAGTCGTCAGGCGTGGGACTTGCCGCCCAGCGGACGATAGGCGATAAAATAAATCAGCGCGACGAAGATGCCTCCCCCTACCGCGTTGCCGAGAAATACCGGCGGGAAGTTGATGAAATAGTCGTGCCAGGTAGCCTGGCCGGCAAAAATCGCCGCCGGAATAACGAACATATTCGCCACCACATGCTGAAAGCCCAGATCGACAAACGCCATAATGGGAAACCAGATGCCCAGAATTTTACCCGCCATATCTTTTGCTGCATAAGCCAGCCAGACCGCCAGACTAACCAGCCAGTTACAGCCAATGGCTGAGATAAATGCGTGGGTGAAGTCGGCGGAAATTTTAGCGTTTGCGATCGCCACGGTTTTCGCCAAAAACGCCCCTTCGGTCATACCGAGAATATGGCCGAAGAACCAGGCTATCATCAGGCTGCCGATAAAGTTGGCGAGCGTAACCCAAAACCAGTTACGAATAAGCGCCAGCACGCCGATTTGCCGGCTGAACAGCGCCATCGGCAGCGTCATCATATTGCCGGTCAGCAGTTCGCCGCCGGCCAACACCGTTAAAACCAGCCCGACCGGGAACACCGATGCGCCGAGGAACACGCCGAACGATCCCCACGCCGGGGGCATGCTGGAAACGACGTGGATATCTAGCAGGAAGCCCAGCGCGATAAATGCGCCCGCCATGATGCCCAGTACAACTAATACCGGTAGCGAGGCTTGACTCTTGGTAACGCCGGTATGCATAGCAATCGCGGCGACTTCTTTGGGTGAATAAAACGACATGTGATTAGCGTGTTAATAGAATGATAAGGTGCCACGCATAGTAGCTTCTCGCCTCGGTGAAGCCAACACTCAAGCAGACACATCTCGGTAAAAAAGTGTTAACAGAGCGGCGTTTTTTTCGCCGTGCTTCCGTCGTCCCTGATGTGCCATCTCAAGGGTAGAGCAGGCCGGCCCCTATTTCGGCCTCAAGCGACTCAGGAGGGACCCTCTTGTCACGCGCAGGTTAACCCCGCCATTTCAAGGCGTAGCAAAATCAGTTCGGCGGCCAAATCCTGGCACAGCATAGCGGTCATTAAATGATCCTGGGCATGGACCATAATCAGCGTGACCGGCACTTTGCCGCTGCCCTCATCAAGGCCGATGAGCCGCGTTTGCATGGTGTGTGCCTGACCGCAAGCCTGTCGTGCCGCCGCCAGCATGGCCTGCGCTTTGTCCCAGAGCTTCTCGCGCGCGGCCTGGATAGCGGACATGGTGCCAGAACGCGCTTCGCCGGCGGTGATAAGCAGCGTCATGACCGTTTGTTCAAAGTCGGAATCCATAACCCCTCCTCTAGGTATTCCAGATTGACGTGATTTCACTATATTGGAATTCCCGTGTGTCGCGTTGCGAGCGTTATGACAGAAAAATGATTCCAATCCTCTATCTTTGGCATACCAAAATAACGCACCGTTCGATTTTACCGGCCTCTGCCGGTCCCGTTAACCTGTACCCACCGCGGAGAGGGGTTTATGTCTGTAAAAGATCGCATGATGGACTCTCTGGGGTTATTTGCCAGTCAGTTCAATAGACTGCGTACTATCATGGCGATCAACGCGGCATTTATTACGCTGATGCCGGTGATTATCGTCGGGGCGTTTGCGGTATAGATTTCCAATAAGGTAAGGGATCTGAAAAATGGCCTCGCCAGTTTCGCGTTCTTTGCGCCGTTGGAGGTGCTCAAACCCATGATAGCCAGCAGCAATTACGCCACGCTCAGTATGTTGTTCATCGGCGTGGGTTTTTGATAGGCATTGAATTGGGCCGCCTTAATGGAACACGTACCTTATCTCCGGGGTTGCTGGCGGTCATCTAATTTATCGCGGTCACGCCTACCGCGCTGGAAATGCCGGTGGACGATCGGAGGATGCTGGTCAAGGACGGACTGGCCAAGCAGTTTCACGATACCAAAAACCTGTTTCTGGGCATGTTTATCGCCTTTTAACGCTGAAGATCTCTACCCGGCTGGAGAAGGTAGACAAATGTCGCATCAAAATGCCCGATAGCGTCCGCCCGCTGTTTCCGCCTCATTCACTGCCTGACGGTGGCTTACGGTACGATAAATGGCGGGAAAGTAATCGATCAGCCGCTGGGTTTGGTACACTAAGGCGCTGTCTGCGCGGACAGGGGCGCCAAAAAAAGACCGCCGGCGCAGGCGAGTGTTGGCATGACGCGGTGTCAGGCCCGGTTGGCGATGGAGTAGACGGGCGATGTTGCAGGGAAAAAAACAGTATCAGGAGATCGGGCGGCACCTGCGTGTGGCCCAGGATACAGTCAGGCCATTACCCGGTGGCGACGCGCCTGCCGCCCCAGCGCAACATTGCCGAGACCTAAGGCGTCGCCGCACCATTATCCGCTAAGCGCTGTTGCTGCTGGCGCTGGAAGGGGGCGTCGATATTCGTCAGGGCTCGGCATCTAGTGAAAATGTGAAAAACGCCCTGATAAAGTTTTCCGACGTTGACGCGCCTGAATTTGAGGGTTTCTTGTTTAAATCGTTGCCGGTTTTTCAGAGGAAATGGGTATGAGCCGGATTCAGTTCGCGACGCTTGCGGATTATCCCTGCCATCAGCAGACCGTGACCGACTGGCTGTGGCAGACGTTTGGCCACGGCGCCAGCCGGGCGTTTTACGCCGCAATCGTGGAGAGTAGTCTGCGCAACGAAGGGCTGCTGCTAACGTTTATCGCGCTGGCCGGAGAAAAGCTGTTCGGCACCGCCGGGCTATGGCGCTGCGATCTCCTGTCCCTGCAGGATCTAACGCCCTGGCTGGCGGCGTTGTATATCGATCCGCCGGCGCGCGGCCAGGGTGTGGGGGCAGCACTGCAGCGCCACGTAATGGCTTACAGCCGTCGCGCCGGTTTTGATGTGCTTTATCTCTACGCGACGTTTACCGGCTACTACGAGCGTCACGGCTGGGAATATTTGGGCGACGGGATCGACTATCCGGTACAGGCGGTGCGCCTGTACCGGCACCGGTTCGCAGGATCTCAAGCCTGAAGGTGCGTCCGACGCCACGCCGCCGGCGCGACGGAATGGCGACGTACCAGCGTCGGGCTAAACATATTGGTCACCTCCGGCAGCGGCGCGCCGTTAGCCAGCGCCAGCGCCAGCTGTGCCGCCTGGGTGGCCATGGCCACCACCGGATAACAAATGGTGGTCAGCCGAGGCCGCAGGTAGCGGGAGATCAGCACATCATCGAATCCCACTAGCGAAATATCCTGCGGTACCTCAATGCCGTTATCGCTCAATACCGCCATAGCGCCGGCGGCTGTCGAGTCGTTATAGCAGGTGATGGCGGTAAACGTGCGGCCGCGCCCAAGAAGCTCGGTCATCGCCTGTTCGCCGCCGACCTCATCCGGTTCACCGAACGCAATCAGTTTCTCATCCAGGGCAATATGAAACTCCTCCAGCGCGTCCCGATAGCCCTGAAGGCGGTCGACGCTGTCGGGAATACTGTGGCTTGAGCAGATAAAGGCGATGCGCCGATGTCCCATCTGGATGAGATGGCGCGTGGCCAGCCAGGCGCCGTAGCGATCGTCCAGCGCCACGCAGCGATCGGCGTAATCCGGCAGAATACGGTTGATAAGCACCATGCCCGGGATATGCGCCATTAACGTATTCAGCTCTTCGGTCGGGATCATCTGTGCGTGCACCACCAGCGCGGCGCAGCGGTGACGGATTAGCTGCTCAATCGCCTGGCGCTCTTTATCCAGAATATGGTAACCGTTGCCGATCAGCAGGAAGTTGCCGGTATGGTACGCCACTTGTTCCACCGCCTTCACCATGGCGCCGAAGAAAGGATCCGAGACATCCGCGACAATCAATCCCAGGGTTTCCGTGGACTGTTGCGCCAGCGCGCGGGCGTTGGCGTTGGGGTGGTATTGCAATTGTTCCATCGCCTGCATGACCGCCTGGCGCGATCCATCGCTGGTTTTGGGCGAATTGTTAATCACACGCGAGACGGTGGCGACTGAAACGCCGGCCAGTCTGGCGACATCCTTTATGGTAGCCATGAGCACATTTCCGACGTCGGGGGTAGTAATCGTTTAAATTTGCTAGTGTCACGGAAAATAACTTTAACCGCAAGAAGTTAGCATAATGCGCTAAAAATTAGCTGCAGCGACGGCGATTTTCTTCCCTCAACCCGGTGAAGTTATTTGGCGCTGCCTAAGGAGAAATGATATTTTTCCGCCAGTTTAATCAGCAATAAAGAGAGCAGGGCAAGGCGATTCAACGTTTTCCCCAGTTGGCGCACTGGGGGGCCTTCACTGCGGTGGTAGATCAGGGCAAATTAGTTCGCTGTGAACCGTTTAAACACGATCCCCATCCCTCAATGATGCTGGCGTCTGTTGTGCCGATGCTTTATTCCGAATTCCGATAAGCGCATCCGCAAGCCGGCGGTGCGGCGCTCCTGGCTGGAGGCGCGGGAAAACAGCGATCGCAGTTTGCGCGGTCGGGACGATTTCGTCGAGATCGGATGGGATCGTGCGCTGGATCTCATTGCACAGGAGAACCGCCGGGTCCGCGATCGATTCGGCGCCGAAGGGATTTTTACGGGTTCCTATGGCTGGTCCTCCGCAGGCCGGGTACATCACGCCCGCTCGCTGGTGCAGCGTTTTCATTTTGCCGGCGGCGGCGCGGTGGATCAGGCTGGTAATTATAGCTGGGGGGCGGCCCAATTCTTTTTACCGCATATCATCGGCAGTTACAGTCCTTTAACCGGTAGGGTAACCAGTTGGCCAAGCATCATTGACCATTGCGGATTATTCATCGCTTTCGGCGGGCTGGCGCTGAAAAACGCCCAGGTGTCCTCCGGCGGCGCTGGCGAGCACTCGCTTTAGTCCTGGCTGGAGAAACTAGCCGCGAAAGGAACACCTGTTATCAATATCAGCCCAACGCGGGATGACTGTCCGAACTTTCTCAAGGTGGAATGGATCCCTATCCGGCCCAATACCGATGCGGCGCTGATGCTGATGCTGGCGCTGGCTTGGGAAATTCTGCAACAGGGTGCCCAGGATGAAGTCTTTTTAGCGCGTTATTGCGTTGGTTGGCCGCAATTGGCGGCCTATTTGCGCGGCGAACGCGACGGCATTGCCAAAACGCCTCAATGGGTCAGCGCGATCACCGGCATCCCCGTCGGGCGCATTCAACTGCTGGTGACGCCGCGCAGCATGATGACCTGTGCCTATGCGCTTCAGCGCGCCCATCGCGGCGAGCAGCCCTACTGGATGGTTGATTGCGCTCGCGGCGATGCTTGGCCAAATAGGCTTGCCGGGAGGCGGTTTCGCCTTTGGTCACGGCTCGATGAACGGCGTGGGTAATCCGCGGCTGGACACCCTGGCGCCCAGTTTACCGCTGGGCGTCAATCCCGCCGCCGATCTGACCATTCCGGTGGCGCGTATTGCCGATATGTTGTTGGATCCCGGCGGCGAATACAGTTTTCAGGGAGAGCAGCGGCGCTATCCCACCGTCGATATGATTTACTGGGCCGGCGGTAACCCTTTTCATCATCAGCAGCAACTGAATCGGCTGCTGGCGGGCTGGCGCAAGCCGGCCACCGTGGTCGTGCAGGATATTTGGTGGACGCCGGCCGCCAAGCTGGCCGATATCGTGCTGCCGGTGACGACCTCGCTGGAGCGTAATGATATCGGCGGCTCATCGCTCGATCGTTATGTTTTGGCGGTGCAGCAAGCGGTCGCGCCCCTGCATCAGGCGCGCAATGACTTTGCTATTTTCGCCGATTTGGCGGAGCGTCTGGGTTATCGGGAAACGTTTACCGGCGGGCGCGACGGGCGCGGCTGGATCGAGACGCTATATCAGCAAAGCGCCGCATCCCATGCCGCCGTCGGCCACCGCTGGCCTTCTTTCGACGAGTTTTGGCGCCAAGGCTACCTGGAAGTGCCCGCGCCCACCGAGGATTTTGTCTTCATGGCGGATTTTCGCCGGGATCCGCTGCTGCACCCATTGCAAACGCCGAGCAGCCGCATCGAACTTTTTAGTCAAACCATTGCCGGCTTCGCTTACGCGGATTTCGGGCCGCTGCCGGAATGGCGCCCGCCGGCGGAATGGTTGGGCGATGTTCGCGTGGCACGCTATCCGCTACATCTTATCACCGTGCAGCCTCACGACAGGCTACACAGTCAGCTGGATCCGGAGCCGCTGGCGCTGGCCAATAAGACCGCCGGCCGCGAGACACTATATCTGCACCCGCAGGATGCCGCACGGCGCGGCATTGCCGACGGCGAATAGGTCAGAGTGTACAATGATCGTGGCCGTTTGCTGGCGGGGGTCAGATTAAGCGATGGCGTTACGCCAGGGGTTATCGTGATGGCGACCGGCGCCTGGTTTACGCCAACCTGGCAGGAGGACGGCTTGCCCACCACGGAGCAGGCCGGCAATCCCAACGTCTTGACGCTGGATATCGGTACCTCGCCGCTGATCCCGGCTTTTGCCGGCGATATGTTTATAACCTTGGGGCAATTTTTACAGTTGGTTTCACTTAGAGCGGTTATCTTGCGATTGTTCGGTAGTGATGTCACGCCGGGGGCATTAGAGTGTGTACTCCCAGAGGTATTGATTGGTGAGAAATCAACATACTCTGTATGTTGAAACCATTTCAGTTGCACCAACCTACGCGGACGCGTAGGTTTTTTTTGCCTGCAGTTTCCCTCTAATGCTCGCCTTGCGCCGGAAACGCGCTTTCCCCGCGCTGGTCTGCTAGTATCCTTGCCGCCGATGATAACGTTTACGGTCCGCGATCCTGCGCGACCATCGCCGGGGAAACAGACTATGCCTGTCATAAATGAATATAATCAACCGATCGGTGACGCACTGACCGATTGGCAACCCTGCCTACACCGCAGCGCAAGGTTCTGACCGGACGTAGCTGCCGGCTGGAGCCGCTGGCGGCGGCGCATTTTGATGCCTTATACGACGCCTGGGCGCAGGCGGAAGATGGCCGCGACTGGACCTATCTGTCGGTGGCGCGTCCCGCAAGCCGGCAGGCGTGTCGGGCTTGGTTGACGACGCTGACCGCGAGCGAGGATCCGCTGTTTTTCACCGTAGTGGACCGTGCTCAAGAGCAGGTGGTGGGAACGGTGGCGTTAATGCGCCTCGATCCGGCGAACGGAGTAGCGGAAATTGGTTGGGTGAATTGGTCGCGGGCAATGCGGTGCTCGCGTCTGGGCACCGAAGCTATCGCGCTGTTGCTGGGTTATTTGTTCGATACCCTTGGCTACCGACGCTGCGAATGGAAATGCGATAGCCTCAATGCACCGTCGCGCGAGGCCGCAAGCCGGCTGGAATTTCACTATGAGGCACGTTCCGTCAGACGATCGTCACCAAGGACCGCAACCGCGATACCAGCTGGTTTGCCATTGTCGACCCGGACTGGCCGGCTATCCGTGCCGCCTACGACGCCTGGCTGGCGGACGAAAATCTCGGCGCCGACGGCGTACAGCGGCGCGCATTGAGCGAATTCATGCCGCGCTGAGGCCGACCACGTGGCGCCGTCAGCGCGACGAACCTTTAACCTGCTAAGATTAATCGACATAATGATGAGGTCGGGACGTTTGTTAGCCGGCGGGCGAATTGCTTCCCGTCGGCATATTGCCCGCGTGCCGGCGTGATGATGCCGGGCCTCACCCGAAGAGTTACATAAGGAGATGGCATGCTTTTTAAGGTTTTGCGTCTGCTGTTCAGACTGATGTACCGGGTCGAAATCAGAGGCGATACCCGCCTGTTGACGCAACCCCGGGTCATGTTGACCCCTAACCATGTCTCGTTTCTCTATGGCATTTTGCTGGCGGTATTTTTACCGGTAAAGCCGGTGTTCGCCATTTATACCACGCTGGACGACGCCTGGTTTATGCCGATTATCCGGCGATATGCCGATATTATCTCGCTTAACGCTACGCGGCCACACAGCATCAAGCAACTGATCAAGGCCGTTGGCCAGGGGCGGCCGGTGGTGGTATTTCCAGAGGGCAGGCTGACCGTCACCGGCACGCTGATGAAGGTGTATGACGGCGCGGCGTTCGTGGCGGCGCGCGCCGACTCGCTGGTAGTGCCGATGTGGATCGATGGCCCTGAATCTACACCTTTTAGCCGCATGGGCGGCGTGTTTCGTCGCCGTTGGTTTCCCCAAATTACTCTGACGCTGCTGGCGCCGACGCCGCTACCGATGCCGGAAGGCCGCCGCGCCGACGGCGAACGGCTGCGCACGATTATGATGAATGCGCGGATGGCCTCGCGTCCTGCGATGACTTTGTATGACGGCTTATTGCAGGCCATGCGTCGCTATGGCGACAGCAAGCCTTGCATAACCGACATGGCGCTGAAGACGGACAGTTATCACGATTTGCTGAGAAAAAGTCTGGGGATTAGCCGTATTCTGCAGCGCCTGACCGCGCCGGGTGAACATGTGGGGTTTTTGCTGCCGAATGCCACCATCATGGTTTGATGGAAGGCTCCACTATTGCCGCCATTCTCATGGGATCGGTGGCCGGCGGCGTGCTGGCGGATTGGCATGTAGCCGGCGCGCTGGACGTGTGTGCGCTGACCTATGCACTGGCTATGATCGCTAACGTGTTTATTCCCCGTTTGGCGGCGGCGCGCGCTGATCCTGACCATCGGCCGCTGGCAATGATGCGCGCGTTTTACAGCCACTGCCGTAGTCTGGGACGGGACGGTCAGACGCGTTTCGCCATTATCGGCACTAGTTTGTTTTGGGGCGCGGGAGTCACGCTGCGTTTTTTGCTGGTGCTCTGGGTGCCGGTGGCGTTGGGCATTAGCGATAATACGACCCCGACCACGCTGAATGCCATGGTGGCGGTGGGCATCGTTTTTGGCGCCGCCGCCGCCCGGTTTATCCGGCTGGAAACGGTGCGCCGCTGTATGCCGGCGGGCATCTTGTTGGGCGGCGCAGTGGTGGTGTTCAGTCTGCAGCATCACCTGCTGCCCGCCTACGGGCTGCTGGTCCTCATCGGTATGTTGGGTGGTTTCTTCATCGTACCGCTCAATGCCCTGTTACAACACCGTGGGCAGCGAAGTGTCGGTGCCGGCAACGCCATCGCCGTGCAGAATTTCGCCGAAAACATCGCCATGCTGCTGATGCTGGGTCTGTATACGCTGGCGGTGTCGTTACAGGTGACGGCGGCGGCGATCGCGGTGGGTTTTGGTCTGTTGTTCGCGCTGGCGATTGCTGTGCTCTGGTGGTTCAGCCGCGGGAACGGTCTCGACGGCGGGCCTTAGTCCCGGTCGCCGCGCCTGCTTCCGGTGCGCATCCCGATTGGCCTAAGCGGCACCGCGTGTGCCACATCCTGTTATCTGCATTGACTGGCGTACGCCCTATGAATCTGCCCGCGCGTGGGTTGGCGCGGGCGTTGGCGTATTGCCTGAATTCAGCTTACGCGCGTTAATGGGCGAGGCGACTTGTGCCTCCCGCTTGCGCGTCGGCCTCAGGGTGCGGGGAACGTGTAGCGGCGGTGGAGCTCTTCCAGCGACGCCAGGAGCCATTTGCGCGGGATCAAGCCCGTGGCGTTGCGCCAGGGCGACATATTCGGTGATAGCCTCCTGAGTATGTGGAGCACTGTAATGGGTAAAGCGGCTGAACAGCGTATTGCGTACGCCGGCAGGGCGGGCGCCATGCAGATACTTACCGGTCAGGGTACCAAACGCCAGGTTGGAGTAGGCCAAAAGCTCTAGCCCCTCAAACTGGCTTATCTCCGCCATTCCCACCTCAAAGCTGCAGTTCAGCAAACTGTAAGGGTTTTGCACCGTGACAATGCGCGGCAGACCATGCTTCTCCGCTAACTGTAGATAGCGCATCGCCCCCCAGGGAGTTTCATTGGAGATGCCTATGTAGCGAATTTTCCCGGCGCGAACCTGCTCATTCAGGGCGTCAAGCGTTTCCAGCAGCGTCACCGGCAGTTTCTCGTCGGTATAGCCATAACTCAATTTACCGAAGCAGTTCGTGCTGCGCTGCGGCCAATGTACCTGATAAAGGTCGAGATAATCGGTATTCAAGCGCCGCAGGCTGTCTTCCAGCGCCTGACGGATATTTTTGCGATCCAGCATTTGCTGGGGACGAATTTCTGCATCGTTGCCGCGCGCCGGACCCGCCACTTTACTGGCCAGGATAATTTTTTCGCTCTGGCCGTGGCGTTTCAGCCAGCTACCTATATAGAGCTCCGTCAGCCCCTGGGTTTCAGGACGCGGCGGTACGGGATACATTTCCGCGGTGTCAATGAGGTTGACGCCATTGGCAAGAGCGAGCTGAGCATGCGCTTCGCTGTTTTGCTCACCGAAAGTCATGGTGCCCAGGCCGAGCACGCTGACTTCCAGAGAACTGTGGGGAATACGGTGATAAAGCATCGGAGCAGGTTCCTCAGTGACGTAAACGTTCAGGCGTGATCGGACCGCCTTGACTGACTATAGCCAAGACAAGGCAGGGGGAGAAGGGGTAAATTAGGCCAGCGGCGCGTTGCGGGACGCGGTGATCATCGTTCGATGATCTGCGAAACATCGTTGCCGTTGATTTGCCTTTCGTTGCCGCGTTCGTCGGTATAGCGGATGAGACCGGTGGTTTTATCGATTTTGGGTTTGCCGTCGGTCAATATCATCTGGCCATCTTTGGTCGCCATGACATAATCGCTGGTGCAGCCGGTAAGCAGTACAACGCCGAAAATCGCCGGCAGCAGCAAACAAAGTGTTTCCATTATCGTTATCCATCCATTAAGTTACCTAGATTGTTAACAATATAAGCAAAAAACACCGGCTTCACTAGCGCTGAAAGGTAAAATTCCCGCGCTACCTGTTATTGTGCGTTGTGTGAGGGTCAGGCATCCGCTCCGCCGCTTTTTTATTGCGCAAGAGGTTCAGTGTTTCCACCGCCAGCGAGAAAAACATGGCGAAATAGATATAGCCTTTTGACACATTGATCGCCGCACTTTCGAGGATCAGCGCGCCGCCGACCAAAATCAGAAACGCCAGCGCCAGCATCTTGACAGATGAGTGCCTGTCGCCGAATTCGCCTATTGGCCGGGCAGCGAAGAGCATTATCGCCACCGCGATAATGACCGCCGCCATCATGATGAACAAATGGGAGGAGAGGCCGACCGCAGTGATGACCGAGTCCAGGCTTAAAATAATGTCCAGCATCATGATTTGGGTTATGGCACCGAAATAAGATTGTACCGCGCTCCCTTCGCCATCGGCACCGCTATGAAACGATTCCATTATTTCCCAGCACGATTTCCAAATGAGAAAAATGCCGCCGAAAAACAAAATCAAATCCCGGGCGGAGACCGGATGCTCTGAGAGATAAAATAGCGGTTTGACCAGATGGCTGACCCAGGCGATAGCGGCCAGAAGGCCGAGGCGACGGGCGCTGCTTTGTTGTGAGGGGGAGTTTGGCGACGACCACGGACAGGAAAACTATATTATCAATACCCAGGACAATTTCCAGGAGGGTTAAGGTTTCTAACGCCAGCCATGCGTTTGGATCGACAATACAATTGAATATTACACATATTCACCTAAACGAAACATAAATGATAATTATACGCGGTGTTGTCGGTGGGTTGGCAAGCGAAAACGCGGTTATAACAGGAAATGTCGCGTCAGTAGTTGGGCGGTGAAGTTTTTTTTCAGGTAAAAACCACGCGGCAGCGTAAGAATCGGCTGGCCAAATTCACCGACGGCGGCGGTCAGTGCACGACTATTGGAGGCTTTGGGCCGTAATTGCAGCACCTCGCCGTGGCGAGCGGTGATCCGTTCGACTTTTCCTAACACGATGAGATCCATCAATTCTTCCCAGTCGCGCCGCAGCTGCAGCTCCTCCTCCGGGTCCGGACTCCACAACAGCGGCGCGCCAATGCGGCGGTGCGCCAGCGGGATCGTCCGTTGGCCTTCAACCGGGATCCAGAGCACCCGCGCCAATTTATAGCGCACGTGGCTGGTTTCCCAGGTCACGCCGCTATTGCCGGTCAGCGGTGCCACACAGACAAAGGTGGTCTCCAACGGCCGTCCACCGGCGTCTACCGGAATGGTCTTCAACTCGACGCCAATAGCGGCAAAATCCTGCTCGGGCTTACTGCCGGCGCTGGCGCCGAGATAGCGCTCCAGCAGTACGCCAATCCACCCCTTATCGCGCTTTAGATCGGCGGGTATCGGCAGACCGGCCTGGGCGGATAATTCGCCCAGGGTGTAACCTGCCAGCGCATCGGCGCGGTGCAGCAGTTCCCTTTCATCGGCGGGGGGGCCGTACGGAAGGGAAAGAGGGATGTGGCTAGTCATCTCGAGGTCCAGGACTGAATAAAAATTAGGCGCCCCGCGGCGCGTTGGCACCCGCCTAAGGCGCGATAGCCGTAAAAAAATAATAATAGCATGATTTTATACCTTTTTTTAAGGATCCCACCGGGTCTGGTACAGGTCAGCAAGCAGTTGTACACCCGCTACGGGCAATAATGAACAGGATCTTACACCAGGTTATCCACAGATTTGCGGGATAACCCGGTCGAAAGACGAGTACTGTTTCTATTTACAGCCTTGACGGCGCCATTTTTAGCCAATTTGTTCATTGTTTTGCGGCGCCGATCCGTTTTTCTATGGATAAAATCGCCGCTGGTTGTTTTTTATCCATGCTTGGTGATGCGCTGTTTCACCGCAACGATGACGCGCGGCCTGTAAAGATAATAAACATTTTAGTCTGTTGATCTTATTCTTTATTTTTTTTTTGTTATCCCCTGACCGGGCGCTGGGCGAAAAGTTTTACCCATCTAATCCAGTATTGCACACACACACCTATCCACAGAAAAAGTGCATAAAGTGGTGCCCGGTGGCCGTTAGCTGTTTATAACTCGGCGCTGCAAAGGGGCACAAGTGTGTTATTCACCGGTGATTAGTGAAAACCAGTGGTTTACCGTACACAGCGAGTATGAAACAATCGGAACATCTTACATTTTATGTAATCGAGGTAGTCCGGTGATCGATGATGATGGCTACCGCCCAAATGTTGGTATTGTAATCTGTAATCTCGACGGGCAGGTGCTGTGGGCCAGGCGATACGGACAGCATTCCTGGCAGTTCCCTCAGGGCGGTATCAACGCTGGCGAGACCGCAGAGCAGGCGATGTACCGCGAGCTGTTCGAGGAAGTCGGCCTGAGCCGCAAAGATGTGCGCATTCTGGCTTCGACGCGAAACTGGCTGCGGTATAAGCTTCCCAAGCGGCTCGTGCGTTGGGACACCAAGCCGGTATGTATTGGTCAGAAGCAAAAATGGTTTCTGCTACAGCTTTTATGTCCAGATGCGGATATCAATATGCAGCGCGGGGGGATCCCTGAATTTGACGGCTGGCGCTGGGTCAGCTTCTGGTACCCGGTACGTCAGGTTGTTTCCTTTAAACGGGACGTTTACCGTCGGGTAATGAAGGAATTTTCCGGCGTGGTGATGCCGCTGCAGGAAACTGCAGCGCAGCGCTCCGCGTCGGCACACAGACGGAAAAGAGGCTAAGTCACGCAGATTATGCTCACGCGCTTGCGGGAAATCGTTGAAAAGGTCGCAGCCGCGCCGCGTCTGTCGGACTCACTTGACATTCTGGTCAATGAAACCTGTCAGGCGATGAATACCGAAGTCTGTTCGGTGTATTTGGCCGATAACGATCGTCGCTGCTATTACCTGATGGCGACGCGCGGTTTGTTCAAACCGCGCGGGCGTACGATTACGCTGGCTTTTGACCAGGGGATTGTCGGACTGGTCGGGCGGCTGGCTGAGCCGATTAACCTGGCAGACGCACATACCCATCCCAGTTTCAAATATATTCCAGCGGTGAAAGAGGAGCGCTTCCGCTCTTTTCTCGGCGTGCCGATTATTCATCGCCGCCAGTTGCTCGGCGTACTGGTGGTGCAGCAGCGCGAGCATCGGCAGTTCGACGAAAGTGAAGAGTCGTTCATGGTCACGCTGGCCACGCAGATGGCCGGCATTCTGCCTCAATCGCAGCTCAACGCGCTGTTCAGCCAATACCGTCAAACCCGTATCCGCGCCCTGGCGGCCGCGCCGGGAGTGGCCATCGCCCAAGGTTGGGTGGACAGCAGCCAGCCCTCCCTTGATCAGGTTTATCAGGCCTCTTCTCTCGACAGCGGCCACGAGCGCGAGCGGCTGACGCTGGCGCTGAACGAATCCGT
Organism: Sodalis glossinidius str. 'morsitans'; assembly: GCF_000010085.1. Classification (NCBI taxonomy): domain Bacteria; kingdom Pseudomonadati; phylum Pseudomonadota; class Gammaproteobacteria; order Enterobacterales; family Bruguierivoracaceae; genus Sodalis; species Sodalis glossinidius. Next base: position 3,416,931 of record NC_007712.1, on the reverse strand, counting down.
CGCCGAGTTTTGCCGCCTCAGCAAGCGTTTCACCGCCAGCGCACAGAAAGACAGCGCGGCGGTGTTCGACCTGTACAGCCATTTGCTCAATGACGCGCGTCTTAAGCGCGATTTGTTCGCGGAAATTGACGGCGGCGCGGTGGCCGAGTGGGCGGTGAAGCTGGTGATTGAACGTTTCGCTGAAAAATTCGCGCTGCTGAGCGACAGTTACTTGCGCGAGCGCGCCGGCGACTTGCGTTCCCTTGGCCAGCGACTGCTGTTCCATCTTGATGACAGCGCCCGCAATGTGATTCAGTGGCCATCACGTTTCGTGCTGGTGGCCGACGAGCTGAGCGCCTCGCTTCTGGCCGAGGTGCCGCAAGATAAGCTGGTGGGGGTGGTGGTGCGCGATGGAGCCGCCAATTCCCACGCCGCGATCCTGGTGCGGGCGATGGGGATCCCGACGGTGATGGGCGTCGATATCCAGCCGCTGTTACTCAATCAGCGCTTGCTTATCGTCGATGGCTATCGCGGTGAGCTGCTGGTGGATCCGGAGCCAGTGCTGGTGCAGGAGTATCAGCGTCTGGTGAGCGAAGAGCGTGAGCTTACCCGGCTGGCGGAAGATGATGTGGAACAGCCGGCGGCGCTGAAAAGCGGCGAAAGCATTCAGGTGATGCTGAATGCCGGTTTGAGCGCGGAACATGAACAGCGCCTTGACAATCGGGTGGATGGCATTGGCCTGTACCGCACCGAAATCCCCTTCATGTTGCAAAACGGCTTTCCCTCGGAAGAGGAGCAGGTGGCGCAGTACCAGGGCATGCTGCAGCTGTTCCCTGGCAAATCGGTGACGCTGCGCACCCTGGATGTCGGCGCCGATAAACAACTGCCTTACATGCCAATAAGCGAGGAAAATCCCTGTCTGGGCTGGCGTGGAATTCGCATTACGCTCGATCAGCCGGAGATTTTCCTCATTCAGGTGCGCGCTATGTTGCGCGCCAATGCCGCCACCGGAAATTTGAGTATTCTGCTGCCCATGATAACCAGCGTCGATGAGATCGATGAAGCGCGTCGTCTTATCGATCGCGCCGGGCGCGAAGTCGAGGAGGTGCTGGGTTATGCGTTGCCGAAGCCGCGTATCGGTATTATGGTGGAGGTGCCGGCGATGGTATTCATGCTGCCGGCGCTGGTGAGCCGGGTGGATTTTCTGTCGGTCGGCACCAACGACCTGACCCAGTATTTGCTAGCGGTGGACCGCAATAATACCCGGGTGGCGGCGATGTACGACAGTTTGCATCCGGCCATGCTGCAGGTGCTGCAGAAAATCATCAGCGAATCGCAGCGTCTTGGGTTCGCCTGCAGCCTGTGCGGCGAAATGGCCGGCGATCCGATGGGGGCGTTGCTGCTGGCGGGCATGGGCTATCGTTCACTGAGCATGAACGGACGCAGTGTGGCGCGCATCAAATATCTGTTGCGCAATGTGGCGCTGGGCGAGGCGCAGGGCCTGGCGGAACGGGTCATCGGCGCGCAAAACAGTATTGAAGTCCACCATCAGGTGGCGGCGTTCATGGAACGACGCGGCTTGGGCGGCCTGATTCGGGGCGGACGTTGAGCAGAGAATCGTTACACCTGCCGGCGATTATTTACATCCCCTGACTCTCCACGGCGCGCCGCTATGCTATGATACGCGACTTCACGCAGCGCGGAGTAAGCGCCTACGCGAAATGTACAGCGGTCGCCGCGGCATCCGGCGGCCGGATAACAAAAACGACGACGTAGAGGTGATGAATGACGACCCATTATCTGGCCTTTCCCCAATTTGACCCGGTGATCTTTTCCCTGGGCCCGGTTTCCCTGCACTGGTACGGTCTGATGTATCTAGTGGGCTTCGTGTTTGCCATGTGGCTGGCGGTACGGCGTGCAAATCGCCCTGGCAGTGGCTGGCCCAAGGAAGAAGTCGAAAACCTCCTTTATGCTGGTTTTCTGGGGGTATTTCTCGGTGGCCGTATCGGTTATGTCCTGTTCTATAACCTGCCGCTGTTTCTCGACAACCCCCTTTATCTGTTTAAAGTCTGGGATGGCGGCATGTCGTTCCACGGCGGCCTGATTGGGGTGATAGTGGTGATGCTGTGGTTCGCCCACCGCACCCGCCGTCATTTTTTCCAGGTGGCCGATTTTGTCGCGCCAATGGTTCCCTTCGGTTTGGGAGCAGGCCGTTTAGGTAATTTTATCAACGGCGAGCTGTGGGGACGGGTCACCACCGATACGCCCTGGGCGATGCTGTTCCCCTGCTCCCGACAAGAGGATATAGCGCTGCTGCCGGCCAATCCGCAGTGGCAAGCGCTGTTTGAGCGCTACGGCGTGCTGCCCCGTCACCCGTCCCAGCTCTACGAGATGCTGCTCGAAGGCGTGGTGCTGTTTATTATTCTCAATCTGTTTATCCGTAAGCCGCGGCCTATCGGCAGCGTCTCCGGTTTGTTCCTGATTTGCTACGGCGCTTTTCGCATTCTGGTCGAGTTTTTCCGCCAGCCGGACGCCCAGTTGGGCCTGTTTAGCGGCGTCATCAGCATGGGGCAGATTCTATCGCTGCCGATGATTCTGGCCGGTGTGATTATGATGGCCTGGGCCTACCGCCGTCACCCCCAGCAACACCTGTCTTGAGGTATTATGAAACAGTATTTGGATTTGATGCGTAGGGTGCGTGCGCAGGGCACGCCGAAAGCGGACCGTACCGGTACCGGTACCCTATCAATATTCGGCCATCAGATGCGCTTTGATTTGCGTCAGGGATTCCTGCTGGTGACCACCAAACGCTGCCATTTGCGGTCGATCATCCATGAGTTGCTGTGGTTCCTTAACGGCGATACCAATATCGCTTATTTGCAGCAGAATAACGTTTCCATTTGGGATGAATGGGCGGATGACAACGGCGATTTGGGGCCGGTGTATGGGCGCCAGTGGCGCGCCTGGGGCACCAGCGACGGCCGCCAGATAGATCAACTGGCGGAAGTGGTGCGCCAGCTCAAGCAGGATCCGGATTCCCGGCGCATCATCGTTTCCGCCTGGAACGTCGGCGAACTGGACAAAATGGCCCTGGCGCCGTGCCATGCGTTGTTTCAGTTTTATGTTGCCAACGGCACCTTGTCATGTCAGCTCTATCAGCGTTCGTGCGATATTTTCCTCGGCCTGCCGTTCAATATCGCCAGCTATGCCTTGCTGGTGCATATGCTGGCGCAGCAGTGCGATTTGCAGGTCGGTGATTTCGTCTGGACCGGCGGCGATACCCACCTCTACAGTAACCATTTGCAGCAGGCGGACCTGCAGCTAACCCGCGATCCGCTGCCGCTGCCGCAGCTGCTGATTAAGCGCCGTCCGGCGACATTGTTCGATTACCGTTTCGAGGATTTTGAGCTGACGGGTTACGATCCCCATCCGGCAATCAAGGCGCCGGTGGCTGTTTAAGCTGCCGCCGCCGGGCCGCACGGGCGGCGAAATGTCTACGCGGCCCGGCGCCTGCCGGGTGCTATCGTTTGTATCGTGCTCGGTTCGCGCCTAATCCTGATGGCATGAAGGTGTGACCGCCCTGCATAAACGCGACGGTGCTCACGCGGTTGCTGAAACGTCTTGTTCCTCCTTGCCAATGACTGCATCGCACATTGCATAATCCTCCCCTACGTCTGGTGCGCCGCCGCGCGCCGCGCCAGACTGCCACCATGCACTCTTTCCTGATTGATACCGACCGCGATCGCGGCTACACCCTGTTGGAGTTGCTGCTGGCGCTGACGTTAACCGCTCTGCTGATCCTGGCGGGCAGTTATGGCTGGCGTCAACACCAGTCTACCCGGCAGTTGGCGAGCAGCGCTCACCAGCTGCTGGATTTCATCGTATGCCAGCAATGGCATGCCGCCTGGGGTAACCGCCGCTGCCGATTGACCGCGATAACCGTCTATCGCTGGCAGTTGCGCGGCGATCCCCAGTGCGGTTTAGCTCCTGGGGCGGCGGACGGGGCGTGCTGTATCGAGCATTATGCCGGCGTCCATCTGTCGGTATCGACAACGGGTGAGCTGAATCTGCGGGGTACGCCATACCGCCGGCGCCGCGCACGCGGTGTGGATCGACAAGCGCCAGGGAGAGTCTCCAGGCTCCTGTCTTGTGGTCGGCTATGACTATTATGCGCGCAGCGATGCGCCCGGGCGATTGACCACGGCAACGTTCGGTTATCGCCTACGCCGGGGGACGTTGGAAACCCAGCGTGATGTGAGTGATTGCCAGGGGATGGTTGGGAAAAGGTGTTCAACAGCGATGAGTTGCTGGTGACGTGATTGCGGTTTACCACCCTGGCGGGAGGCGCGCTGCGCATCCACCTGGCCGCCACCGCCCGACGGCGGCCGGAGATCGGTTACGTGTTGACACAGATCGTGGCGCGGCGAAATTTATGAGGCGGGAACGAGGCAGCGGCAGCTGCAGGAATCGTTGGCGCTGGCCCGCTCGCCACGGCGAATGCCGTCAGCATCCTGCCGAGCCACTGCGGGTGTGTCTGCAGGCGAGTAAGCGGGGATATGGCTGGCTGCTGTGTGGGGAAGGCGGCGGAACGTTAATGGCGCCGCCGCTGCGGTATTATCAGCGTGTTACGCTACATCGGGCCGAGGTGTGTCCGGCAATGGTGGAGCATACCGCCTCGGGTAACACCACGGTAGCGCGCCCTGACGTTCTGTGGCCGGCGCTGGGTGCCTCTGCCGCTGTGGATCCTCTGCCAGCGCCGGGGGATGCCCCGGCGGAGGGGCGCTGTTGGCGATGGCGTTGCTCGCCATCATCACGCTGGGGTTGCTGGAGTACCGGCAGCGGCTGGCGGTTTTTCAGCGGCGCTTACAGGACGTCACGCTGGCCTTAAGCCTGAGCTATCAGTGCCTGGAGTTAATGCGTCAATCGGCGACCGCAGACGCGCTAGCCCGGCCGAGCGGCTAGCGGATTATCCTGATTGAACGTCCCTGTGCCCAAGGCTGCCGGCGCGCTACCGCCACGGTCATCATGAATACCGGTGAGCGCATCAGCTTAAGCGGATGGGTTTGTCAGGGTCCAGTCGGCACAACGCGCACGTGATCACTTGTATTCCGGGCTAATCACGATACAGTGGGCGCAGGCAGTTAATATGTCCTAGAGCGGGAGGCGCGCATGGCGAGGAGTTTATGTTTACCGTTTATCATTCCAATCAGCTGGATCTGCTCAAGACACTTGCCGCCGCGCTAATCGCAGGGCGGCCGCTGCGCGACCCGTTCCAGCCGGAAGTCATTCTGGTGCAAAGCAACGGTATGGCGCAGTGGATGCAGATGGAACTGGCGGCACAGTTCGGCATTGTGGCTAATATCGATTTTCCGCTGCCCGCCAGCTTTATCTGGCAAATGTTTACCCGCGTCTTGCCCGATATTCCTGATGAAAGCGCGTTTGCAAAACCGGCGATGACCTGGCGGCTGATGGCACTGCTGCCTCGCCTGTGCCAACACCCTGATTTCGCAGTGATAGGCGACTATCTGCGCGACGATGAGGACAAGCGTAAAGGTTTCCAGTTCGCAGCCCGAATAGCCGATCTGTTCGACCAATATCTGGTATACCGCCCCGACTGGCTGGAGAGCTGGCAGCGTGGCGAATTGATTGACAGCATGGGCGAGGCGCAGCGGTGGCAGGCCCCGCTTTGGCGGGCACTGGTGGCGGAAACGGAACGGGCAGGGGAGCCGCTGTGGCACCGAGCCAATCTTTACCAGCGTTTTATCCAGACCCTGACGGAAAGTCAGACGCGGCCGCCGGGACTGCCCGACAGGGTATTTATCTGTGGTATCTCGGCTCTACCGCCCACCTATTTGCAGGCGCTGCAGGCGCTAGGCCGTCATATCGATATTCACCTGCTGTTTACGAATCCGTGCCGCTATTACTGGGGGGATATCCGAGATCGCGCTTTTCTCGCGCGGTTGCTGCACCGCCGTCGCCGGCACTATCAGCAGCAGACCGAGCAGGCGCTGTTCCGGCGCCCCGAGCAGGCTGACGCGCTGTTCAACGAGCTGGGAGAACAGCAAACCGGTAATCCTCTGCTCGCCTCCTGGGGCAAACAAGGGCGCGATAACCTCTACCTGCTGGCGCAGATGGACGGTATTGCGGAGGTAGATGCGTTCGTTGAGCCGGCGGAGGATAACCTGCTGAGCCTGCTGCAGCGTGACATCCTGATGCTTGAGGACCACGCCGTGATTGGCATGGGTCCCGAGATACCGGAGCAGGGCGGCGGCAAGCGTCCGCTGCGGCCAGACGATCGTTCGCTGAGCCTGCATGTCTGTCATAGCCCTCAGCGGGAAGTGGAAGTGCTGCACGATAGCCTGCTGGCGATGATTGCGGAGGATCCCACGCTGCGGCCGCGCGACATCATCGTCATGGTGGCCGACATCGACCGCTATACGCCGGCAATCCAGGCGGTGTTCGGTAATACCGGCGGGGATCGCTATTTGCCTTTCGCCATTTCCGACCGCCGGGCGCGGCATCTCCATCCAGTTCTGCCGGCGTTTCTCAGCCTGCTGGAGCTACCGCGCAGTCGGTTTGCAGCCGAGCAGGTTCTGGCACTGCTGGAGGTACCGGCGCTGGCGGCCCGCTTTGCCATCAACGAGCAGGGACTTCAACTGTTGCGTCAGTGGGTAGCGGAATCCGGTATCCGCTGGGGATTGGACGATGACACCCTGCGTGCACTGATGCTGCCCGCCACCGGTCAGCATACCTGGCAGTTTGGGCTTACGCGCATGCTGCTGGGCTACGCCATGGACAGCGACAGCGGCGACTGGCAGGGCATTTTGCCCTACGACGAATCCAGCGGTTTGATAGCCGGGCTGGTCGGGCAGTTGGCGGAACTCCTGATGCGGCTGCGCCAGTGGCGTGACCGGCTTACCCAACCCCGGTCCCTGTACGCCTGGCTAAGCTGCGCCCGCGAAATGAGTGAGGATTTCTTTACGCCCGACGCCGAGGCGGAAGCGGCGCTGGCGCTGCTGGAAAATCAGTGGCAGCAGCTGCTGGAGTGCGGTTTGCAGGTGGGATATGACCAACCGGTGCCGGTGACGCTTTTACAAGATGAACTGGCCGCGCGCCTGGATCAGGAGCGGGTTAGCCAGCGTTTCCTGGCCGGGACCATCAACTTCTGTACGCTGATGCCAATGCGCTCTATTCCGTTCCGGGTGGTGTGCCTGCTGGGCATGAATGACGGCGTTTACCCGCGCACGCTGCCCCCGGCGGGATTTGACCTGATGGCGCAGCAGCCCCGACGCGGCGATCGCAGCCGGCGTGATGATGACCGTTACCTGTTCCTGGAGGCGTTGATGTCCGCGCAGCAGCGGCTCTATATCAGTTTTATCGGCCGCGCCATCCAAGACAATACTTTGCGCTATCCGTCGGTACTGGTGAGCGAGCTGAGCGATTATATCGACCAAAGTTTTTACCTGCCCGGCGACGACTGCGCCGATGCCGAAAGCAGCGCTGACCGGGTGCGCGTACATCTCTGGCAGTGGCATAGCCGCATGCCTTTCGCACCGGAAAATTTTCTGCCCGATAGCGAAAACCAAAGCTTTGCCGACGAGTGGCTGCCGGCCGCCAGCGCCGGCGGCGAGCCACAGCCGGATTTTGTCGCTCCCCTGACGGCGCCGCCCTGCGAGGCGCTGGCGCTGGATGAGCTGCTGCGCTTTTATCGCCACCCGGTTCGCGCCTGGTTTGTGCAGCGACTGGCTGTGTCTTTCCACCAGACGTCGCTTGAGCTGGCGGCGGACGAACCGTTTGTCATTGACGGTCTGACCCGCTATCAGCTTAATGACAGATTGGTGAACGCGCTTATCGACGGGGAAAGCACCGACCGGCTGTTTAGCCAGGTGCGCGCCGCCGGTCTGTTGCCCTATGGCGCCTTCGGTGAGCTGTACTGGGCCAAACAATGTCAGGATATGGCGGCGCTCGCTGAGCAGGTGCGGACGTGGCGATTGCCGGAAACGCACAGTCTTGAGGTCGATCTGACGCTGGAGGACGTGACGCTTTCCGGCTGGCTGCCCCACGTGCAGAAGAACGGTCTGCTGCGTTGGCGTCCCGGCGCGTTATCGGCCCGGGACGGCCTGTTGCTGTGGCTGGAGCATCTGGCGTACTGCGCTATGGGCGGCGAAGGTGAGAGCCGGATGTTTGGCATGCGCGGCGAGTGGCATTTTGCGCCGCTGCCCGCCGCTCAGGCAAAAGCGTTTTTACTTTCGCTGGTTTCCGGCTACTATCAGGGTATGACGGCGCCGCTTCTGCTGTTGCCGCGCTCAGGGGGAGCATGGCTGAGCCACTGCTACGACCGGGCGACGCAGCGCATCGATCGGGACGAGAGTCGGCAGCAGCAGGCGCGTGATAAGCTTATCCAGGCCTGGCAGGGGAACGTCCCCAGCGAAGGTGAGGATCCTTATATGCAACGGTTAATGCGCCAGCTGGATCAACAACATATTGAGGCGATTATCTCGGCCGCCGAACGGTATTTGCTGCCACTCTTTATGTTTAATCTGGCGCAGACTGAGCCTGCGAAACGCGAAAAGAAAGCCTGAGGCAGGCTTGCAGCGGCCGCCGCCGGCAACGGATTTACGCGCCGTAACGTTTGATTGTACACGCGAGTGTTACCCTAGAAAAAAGTGTAGCCAGGAACGGGCCCGGAAAGCAGGTATCGGAGAGAGGAATGTTGAGACTGGTTAACGGGTTGTTGTGTTTCGCTCTGGTGTTTATGAGCGCAACCGCGCCGGGATGGGCGCAAAGCGGATGGCAGCCGGTGAGGAAAGTCATCCACAAAAGCAGTCAGGATCCCAGGCAGTATCAGGCCATTCTGCTGGATAACGGTATGACGGTACTGCTGGTGAGTGATAAGGAGGCGGTCAAATCGCTTGCGGCGGTGGCCGTGCCGGTGGGGTCGCTGGAGAATCCGCACAATCAGCTTGGGCTGGCCCATTATCTGGAGCACATGGTCCTGATGGGGTCGCGCCATTATCCGGAGCCGGAAAATCTGTCTGAATTCCTGAAAAAGCACGGCGGCGATCATAACGCCAGCACGGCCTCCTACCGGACCGCCTTTTACCTGGAGGTGGAGAATGACGCGCTGCAGCCGGCCATCGACCGCTTGGCGGACGCCATCGCTGCGCCACGGCTGGATCCGGTTTATGCCGATAAAGAGCGTCATGCGGTGGACGCCGAGCTCAGAATGGCGCGCGCCAGCGACGGCCTGCGCATGGCGCAAATCCGCTCTGAAACCATGAATCCGGCCCACCCGGGCTCGCGCTTCTCGGGCGGCAATCTCGAGACCTTGAGCGATAAGCCCGACAGCCAACTGCACGACGCGATGAAACACTTTTACCAACGCTATTACTCCGCCAACCTGATGGTCGCGGTCATCTACAGCAATCAGCCGCTGCCTGAAATGGCAAAGGTGGCAGCCGCCACCTTTGGCCGTATCGCTAATCATCACGCGTCGGTGCCCCCGATAACCGTGCCGGCGGTCACCGCCGCGCAAACCGGTATTGTGATTCACTACCAACCGGTGCAACCGCGTAAGATGCTGCGCATCGAGTTCCCCATCGCCAACAATAGCGCCGCGTTTCGCAGCAAAACGGACACCTACATCAGCTACCTCATTGGTAACCGCAGCCCTGGCACGCTGGCGGACTGGCTGCAGAAGGAAGGGCTGGCGGACGCCATCGACGCCGGCGCCGATCCGATGGTCAATCGCAACGGCGGTGTTTTCGCCATCGCCGCCTCCCTTTCCGACAAAGGGTATGCGCAGCGAGACCGGGTGGTGGCGGCTATCTTCGCTTATTTGTCACTACTGCGGCATCAGGGGATCCAGCGCCACTATTTTGACGAGATTGCCCATGTATTGGATCAGGATTTCCGTTTCCCGGTGATGACCCGCAACATGGACTATATCGAATGGCTGGTGGATTCGATGCTGCGGGTGCCGGTGCAACATGTACTGGATGCCTCTTATCTGGCAGACCGCTACGATCCCGCCGCCATTAGGGCGCGCCTTGACTCCATGACGCTGCAGCACGCCCGCGTCTGGTTCATCAGCCCGGACGCACCGCACGACAAAACCGCTTACTTTGTCGATGCCCCTTATCAGGTCAGTAAACTGACGCCAACGCAGATCGCCCTTTGGCAGCGTTTACAGCGCTCGATTGTGCTTGCGCTACCGGCGCTTAATCCTTATATCGCCAACGATTTCAGCCTGATCCACCCTACGCATCATCCAGAACACCCCGAAACCCTGATCGATGAGCCTGGGCTTCGGCTGCACTATATGCCAAGCCGCGCGTTCGCCTACGAGCCGCGCGCGGATATCACGCTGAACTTTCGCAATGCTGCTGCCATGAGCAGCGCGCGCAACCAGGTGCTCTATTCACTAAACGACTATCTTTCCAATCTCGAACTGGCGGAGTTGAGCAATCAGGCCTTTGTGGGCGGTATCAGCTTTTCCTCCTACGCCAACGATGGTCTGACTATCAAGGCAAGCGGCTATACCCAGCGACTGGTGCCGCTGGTGAATGCGCTGCTGGACCGCTATCTGGCGATATCGCCGACCGCGCAGCAGCTGCAGCAGGCCAAGACCTGGTTCCGTCAGCAGCTGGACGGTACGGATAAAGGTAAAGCCTACTCTCAGGCGATTATCCCGGCCAAGGTTCTGTCCAATATTCCTTATATAGAGCGGGATGCGCGGCGGGCGCTAATCGACGGCATCACGCTGCAGGAGGTGATGGACTATCGCGCCACGCTTATAAAACCCACCGCCCTCGACGTGCTGGTGATCGGCAATCTGACCTCCGAGCAAGCTGAAACGTTCTCACGCGGGTTGAAAACACGCCTGGGGCTGACCGGCACGGACTGGCGGCGTGCCGACAAGGCCACCGTCGCCACACCGCTTTGGGCGATTATCCAGAAGCGGCTTGACAGCACCGATTCCGCTCTGGCGGCGGTCTATGTTCCCCTGGGCTATGATCGCATCGAAGGAATGGCGTGTAGTTATCTGCTATCGCAAATTGCCGAATCCTGGTTTTACAAGCAATTGCGTACACAAGAGCAATTGGGCTATGCCGTCTTTATGCTGCCTATCTTTGTCGGCGATCGGGCCGGCGTCGGATTTGTGCTGCAAAGTGGCCGCTATCAGCCGGCGTATCTTTACCAGCGCTATCAGGCATTCTTCGCGCAGACCGGCAAGCGACTGGACGCCCTGGACCTGGCGGATTTCGAGCAGTACAAGCAGGGCGTCATAGTCCAGCTGCAGCAAAAACCCCAGACGCTGGGCGAAGAGGTCGATCTCTATACCGGCGATCTGGATCGCGATAATATGCGCTTTGACACGCGCGATCGCCTTATTGCCCGTTTGCGGACGCTGACGCAATCGCAGCTGAGCGAATATTACCAACAGGCGGTTATCAAGCAGCAGGGGCTGGTTTTGCTGTCCGAAATTTCCGGCGTCGGCTCGGGCAACGATCCAGCCGATTATGCTCACCCCGTCGGCTGGAACCCGTTCCCCGATGCCTCAGTGCTGCAGCAGGCGCTGCCGGTGCAACCTAAGGAAAACGAAAGCGTTGAAGACCGCCGAGAGCCTTGACCCCATGACATTGCCGTTGCAGGGGACCCGCCTTGTGGAAGCGTCGGCGGGGACGGGGAAAACCTACACCCTGGCCGCGCTTTATCTGCGTTTGCTACTTGGGCTAGGCGGCGAGGCGGCGTTTCCTCGGCCCTTAAGTGTAGAAGAAATACTGGTGGTGACCTTTACCGAGGCTGCCACCGAGGAGCTGCGCGGCCGTATCCGCGACAATATCCACCGGTTGCGGCTGGCCTGCATGCGCGGTGAAAGCGAGGACCCGCTGCTGGCGGCACTGTTGGCGCAGCTCGACGATCATAGGCTTGCCGCTCTGCATTTGCTGGCGGCGGAGCGACAGATGGACGAGGCGGCGATATTTACCATTCATGGCTTTTGCCAACGTATGTTGAACCACAGCGCCATCGAATCGGGCATGCTGTTTCAGCAGACACTGCTGGAAGATGAAACGCTGCTGCGCCAGCAGGTGAGCGCTGACTTCTGGCGCCGCCACTGCTATCCGTTGCCGCTGGAAGTTGCGCGCATGGTACAGCAGCACTGGGAAGGGCCGGAAAACCTGCTGGCGGAACTGCTGCCCTATCTGCAGGGAGAGCCGCCGGAGGTACGCGATCCGCCGGCGTTAAGTGAGTCCGTCCTGGCACGGCATGCGCGCATCATTGCCGGTATTGACGACCTGAAGCGACAGTGGCGTGCGGCGGCGGCGGAGATCCCGACGATCCTTGACGCTCACAAACTCGACCGTCGGGTTTATAGCAGCAAAAACCTGCCGTCCTGGATGGCGAAAGTCAATTGCTGGGCGGAGCAGCACACCGTCGATTATCAGGTCCCTGATGAGCTGGAACGGTTTACAAGTGCGGTATTGGCAGAAAAAACGACCGCTGGCGATCCGCCTCACTATGAGCTATTTGCTGCGGTGCAGGCCTTTTATCAGCACAGGACTTCTCTGCGCGATTTGATCTTTGTTATGGCGCTGGCGGAGATGCGTCAGGCGCTTGAGCAGGAAAAACAGCGGCGGGCGGAGCTAGGGTTCGACGATTTGCTAAATCGTTTGGATCGGGCGCTGGCCGGCCGCGGTGGTGAAGCCTTGGCCGAATCGGTGCGCTCACGCTATCCGGTAGCGATGATTGATGAATTTCAGGATACCGACCCGCAACAATACCGTATTTTCCGTCACGTATACGGCGGTAAACCCGATTGTGCCCTACTGCTGATAGGCGACCCGAAACAAGCGATCTACGCGTTTCGCGGCGCAGACATTTTTACCTATATGCGTGCCCGCAGTGAAGTAGACGCTCACTATACCCTTTATACCAACTGGCGCTCAGCGCCGGGGATGATCAATGCGGTGAATCAGCTGTTCCAAAGCCTGCCGGCGCCGTTTATTTTCAGCGCGATCCCCTTTTTGCCGGTGGCAGCCGCGGAAAGCAACGCCTGTTTGCGGCTGGTCGTGGAACGACAGCCACAGCCGGCGCTGCGCGTTTGGCTACAGCCGGGGGCCGGCGTGGGTGTAAGCGAATACCAACAGTGTATGGTGCAGCAATGCGCCGCTACCATCCGCGACTGGCTGGACGCCGCGCGTGAGGGAGAAGCCTGGTTGGAAGGCCGTCGGGGCCGGCAGCCGCTGCAGGCGTCGGATATCACGGTGCTGGTACGCAACCGCCACGAGGCGGCATTGATGCGTGATGCGCTGGCGGCGCTGATGATCCCGGCGGTGTATCTGTCTAACCGGGATAGCGTCTTTGACACGCCCGAGGCGCGCGAACTGCTGTGGATTTTGCAGGCAGTGTTGACTCCAGAGAAGGATACCGCGCTGCGCACGGCGTTGGCCACTGGCCTGCTGGGCTTCGACGCCGTCGCTATTGACGCGCTGAATAACGATGAACGGCGCTGGGAACAGCGGGTTGAGGAGTTCGCCGGCTATCGCCAGCGCTGGCAAAAAAGCGGCGTATTACCGATGCTGCGTCAGATGATGATGAACCATCGCATCGCGGAAAATCTTTTGGCCAGCCAGGGCGGCGAACGCCGGTTGACCGACGTGCTGCATTTGGGCGAACTGCTGCAGGAAGCCTCGACACAGCTGGAGAACGAATATGCGCTGGTCCGCTGGCTGGCGTTGCAAATAGCGTCTCCTAACCCGCAGGCGGCAAACCAGCAATTGCGGCTGGAAAGCGATCGTCATCTGGTGCAAATCATCACGGTACATAAATCAAAAGGGCGGGAATTCCCGCTGGTGTTCCTGCCGTTCGCGGCCGATTTTCGCGTGCAAAAGCGGCCGCTGTTCCACGATCGCGAAGCCTACGGGGCATGGCTGGATCTCCGCGCGGCGCAGGAGAGTCTGCGGCTGGCGGAAGAGGAGCGACTGGCGGAGGATTTGCGGCTGTTGTACGTGGCGGTAACGCGCTCCATTTATCATTGCAGTCTCGGCATTGCGCCACTGTATCGCGGTAGCCGTAAAAAAACCGGCGCCAGCGATCTACATCTAAGCGCACCGGGTTATCTGATTCAGCAAGGCCAGAACGGCGATGCCGATGATTTGCGTGAATGCTTGGCGGCGCTGGCAAGCCGCGCTGATGGCGATATTGTTCTGTGTGAGGCGCAGGCCGCGCCGGCGCAACCGCTTACACCTGCGGCGGCGCCAGCGCAGGCGCTAAGCGCCCGCCGCTGGCCTGAACCGCCGTGCGATCCCTGGCGGGTCACCAGCTATTCCGGATTGCAACGGCACGGCAGCTCGGTGGTGATGGAGTTACAGCCGCGGCTGGATATCGACGCCGCGGGGGAGGGCCGGCAGCAGGAGACGTTGCAGCTGACGCCACATACCTTTCCGCGCGGCGCGGCGCCGGGGACGTTTTTGCACGGCCTGTTTGAAACCCTGGATTTTAATCGGCCACTGGACCCGCAGTGGCTCAGCGAACAGCTGGCACAACAGGGTATCGATGTCGTCTGGTTGCCGGTGATAACGGACTGGATAGAAAAAATTATCGCTATGCCTCTGGACGGCGGCTCGCTTTCTCTCGCGCGACTGACACCCGACAGCCGGCAGGCTGAACTGCAATTTTATCTGCCCATCGACGCTTTGGTGCAGGCGCGCGACCTGGATCAGATCTGCAAGCGCTACGATCCGCTGTCGGCACGTTGCCCAGCGCTGGATTTCCCCCAGATCAAGGGAATGCTGAAGGGGTTTATTGACCTGGTTTTCCGCTGGCAGGGCCGCTATTACCTGCTGGACCATAAATCCAACTGGCTGGGGGAAGAGAGTGCCGCCTACACCCGGCCGGCGATGGAGCAGGCTATGATTGCCCACCGCTATGATCTGCAGTATCAGCTGTATACCCTGGCGCTGCACCGCTATCTGCGTCACCGTCTGGCGGACTATCATTATTCGCGCGATTTCGGCGGCGTGTATTATCTGTTTCTGCGCGGCGTTGATGCGGCGCAGCCGGGGAACGGCATTTTCCACTGCCGCCCGGATAGCGCCTTAATCGACGGGCTCGACGCGTTATTCACCGGCGCAACGCGGCTAACGTAGGAGGCTCAATGATGGAAGCTATTCTTGCCGAGGCGCAACGGTTGCGCCTGTGGCGACCGCTGGACGTTCAATTTGCCCTAATGCTGGCGACGCCCGCTGAGCCCGCACTGATGCTGGCCAGCGCCTGGCTTAGCGCCGATGCCGGCGCTGGCCATGTTTGCCTGCCGCTGGCGCTATTGACCCCGGAGCGGCTATTTGACGGCCGAATGCCGCCGCTGGCGCAACAGGCGTGGCTACAAGCTGGCAGCCCTTCTCAAGAGGATTGGCAGCAACGTCTGCTGGCATCGCCGGCGGTCAGCGACGGTTCCCGCCCGACGCCTCTGGTATTGGACAATCAGCGTCTATATTTACAGCGCATGTGGCGCTATGAATGCGCGGTGGCGCAGTTCTTCAACCGGGCGCGGCCGCCGGTGGACGGCGAGGAAGCCAGAATCGCCGCGGTGCTGGCGCGTTACTTTCCCGGCGACGATGCTGTAATCGACTGGCAAAAAATTGCCGCGGCGGTCGCGATAACGCATCCTGTGGCGCTGATATCCGGCGGGCCGGGCACCGGTAAAACCTCTACGGTTGCGAAGCTGCTGGCGGCATTGCTGCAGCTTAGCGACGGCCGGCGTTTGCGCATACTGATGGCGGCCCCCACCGGCAAGGCGGCGGCACGGCTGAGTGAGTCCCTAAGTCTGGCGTTGCAGCGTCTGGGATTGGACGAAGAGCAAAAACAGCGGTTGCCGCGCGAGGCGATAACGCTACATCGCTTGCTCGGGGCACAGCCCAACAGCCAGCGGATGCGCTATCACCGCGGCAACCCGCTGCATGTGGATATCCTGATAATCGACGAAGCGTCGATGGTCGATTTGCCGATGATGGCCAATGTCATTGCGGCGCTGCCGTCGCAGGCGCGGGTGATTTTCCTGGGGGATCGTTGCCAGCTGTCGTCGGTGGAGGCGGGGGCGGTGTTGGGGGATATCTGCCAGTTCGCCGAGGCCGGTTACAGCCCCGCGCAGCGCGCGCAGCTGGCGCGGTTGACGGGTTTTACGCTGCCGGCGGGGTGCGACGGTTACGGCGTTGCCGACAGTCTGTGTCTGCTGCGTAAAAGCTACCGCTTTGACGAGGGTTCCGGCATTGGCCGGTTGGCTAACGCGATCAACGCCGGAGACGGAAAGGGCGCTCTGGGGCTGTTGAAGGCCGGCACGGCGGCGGACGTAGACTACACGCCGCTGCGTGAGGCGGCAGACTATCAGCGCCTGCTGGACGACTGCGTTAGCGGTTACTGGGACTATCTGCAGCGGGTACGCGATCAAGATGCGCCGGCCGCTATTTTGGACGCCTTTAACCGCTTCCGCCTGCTATGTGCGCTGCGTGAAGGGCCGTTTGGGGTCGCCGGCCTTAACGATCGCATTGAACAGGCCTTGAGCCGGGCGGGGCTGCTCACCCTTGGCAACGCTGGCCGCGGCTACGCTGGCCGGCCGGTGATGATCGTGCGCAATGCACCGTCGCTGGGGCTGTACAATGGCGATATCGGTATTTTGCTCCGGGAGGACGAACAGACGCTGCGCGTGCACTTTTCCTTGCCGGATGGCGGTATCAGGGCGGTGCCGTTGAGCCGGCTGCCGGAACATGAGACAGCCTTTGCGATGACTGTGCATAAATCTCAGGGGTCGGAGTTCCAACATACGGCTCTGGTATTACCCAATCAAATCGTGCCGGTGCTGACGCGGGAGCTGCTTTATACCGCAGTGACGCGCGCGCGCGCGCGGCTCTCTCTCTACGCCACCGACGAGGTGGTGCAGTACGCCATTGCCACCCGAACCCAGCGGCGCAGCGGCCTTATCGAGCGGCTGGCAGCCGGTGCGCCATCCGACGTCCGCTGACGCTTGCGGGCATGATTACCGCGCGGCCCGCAGCGTGCGATGGCGTCATCGCTCAGAGGCCATCGTGTGACACGAGATCAGCCACCAAAATTTTCGAGCGGCGCTGATAGTTATACAGCGGCGGTGAAATATAAGCATTTTTATTCAAAGGGTTACAAGAAATCGATCGAAATTACTCGAAATAATTACACCTCCGTCCATTCTGAGCCTCTTACATCCCGGTACTTGTCGGTCATGGTTGCTGATTTATGACCTAGGAGTTTTTGTGCATAGTCTTTCCCTTTCTCCTCAGTATGTAAGCGAGCGGATAGACTTCTAATTTCATGAAACGAAGGGGGCTTGCCTTCCCACTCCAAACCAGATGCACGATGCGCTTTCATGAATGCTTCAGACAGTGTTTTCTTAGCGAGCACACTTTGTTTTTCATCAGCTACAATGTGAAATTGACCATTATTTAACGTTTTGAATCTTTGAAGTACATCCGAGAGAGAAAGGTTCAAGCATTCAAGGCGAGTCGTTTCCGCGATAGCCAGTATCATGCCGGTTTTTTCCTGTTTGATGTAAAGACGTCCCCTCCTATAATCCTTCCAGCACATGCTCTGTACATCGCTCAGGCGTTGCCCTGTGAGCAAAGCAAGGTCAAGGAAAGGGCCAACCCATTCGGGTAATTTATCCGCTGCTTTGCGGATAGCCTTCCAGTCGTCCAAAGTTATGCGCTCACGTTGAATTTCTACCCGCTGGTTGCGCGTAGCTTCGGCTGGATTGCTTTTAATCACCCCTTCAGCAATGGCTTCACGAAACAAGTCAAGCAGCAATGCTCTGATACGGTTTGCTATTGTCACTTTTCCTGTTTTTACCCACTGTCTCAGGAAGGCGGCAATGTCTTTGGTTTCTACTTTCTGAATAGCAAACTCATCTAAGTAGGCGTTAACGGCCTTCAGGTATTTATTGTACTCGCTCATCGTTTTCGGCTTAAGCTTTCGGCTCTCCAATATTTCCAGATAACGTGTAGTCCATTCGCTAACTGTGGTTGCCTGTGTGCCGCTGATGCGGTCAATGAGCGGTGATTGCTTTTGATGAGCCATAAATCGCCATATTAGCCGCGATAGCTTGCGTAATGGCCTCTAGACGATTGCGTCCGAGGCCATATTCTTTCCCCGTGCGTGGATCGCGATAGCAAAAATAGCCGTCATTGCGGGGTTGCAGGTTTGGCGGCAAATCGCGGTTCTTATGGCTTCTCCGGCGTGCCATGTTTTATCCTCGATAGTAATGCTGGGTGAACAGTTCTGTATGGGCTGAAGGTATTGTTTCGGGTAAGCTTCTCGGCGTTTTCATCGACCAGATATTCCCGACCTTCAAATATTGCTGGCGGGAAAAAACGCCCGCCTCGGGCTGCTCGTCTGAGCGTTTCCATACAGCGCGGACGGGCTTGCCGCCGATTCCACTCGGATAATGTGATGTATGCCATTAATGACCTCTGCTTAAATCAAGCCGCTGCGCCGTTCGCCATGACGGCGAGCAGGCGGGGGAATTGCGAATCGTAGAAATGGAGCTGCGTCTGGCGCGGATTGGCCGGGTCGGTGAGATTCTTGCCAAACTGCAAGCCTTTCTCCGTTAGTGACCAGAACATCTTCTCTCTGTCGGGATGTTTGGTACTGGGGCGTGACTTGCGTTCAACGAGGCCCAGTAGTTGCAGACGCTTGAAGCCAGACTGTGCGGTATAGGGCTTGCCATGCAGCAGCAAAAGCTCAGTGAGTGAATGCGTGACCTCGCTGGAGCCTGTGGTGCTGCCCTCTGGTGCGTCTACGGCGTAGGCTGGCAGCATATTCGGCAGTCCGCAGGATGTTTGAAGTTGTTGCAGCGAACCCAGCACAGCAGATGGTGCAAGGCGGAATTCCTGTTTAGCGAAACTGAGCAGTGCCAATCCAGTCTGAAGCTGATCAGTCAATGGTTGCGCCGGCGCAGAGGTGGCTTTATCAAACGTGCGGATGACCTTGAGATTGAAAGCGGCGCTAATCCACATGGCATAGGCGAAAACCAGCTCTTTGGCAACATATGTTCCTTGCTCAGGACTACCACGGATGACCGATACCGGAATTCCGTCCTCGCTCAAAAACTGAGCAATCAATTCTTGGGTTTGTTTATTTGCAAGCCAGTACGCAGGACTATCTTTTTTAATATTGCCAGCAGCTTTATGTAAATCATTCAGGCAGTAGCGTCCGAAAGCATCCTGACGAACAACAGTATTTTCGATAACAACTATTTTAGACATAAGTAATCCTCGTCAATTAAAACGATAATGTGAGTTTGCACACCCGGTGTGCAGTAGTGAGGTGATTTCAGGCTGCCATGCGACAGCCGGGATTATTACTGTTGCACAGTCGCTGCATCACGCTTGCAAATGTTCCAGCGGGCAATTCAGTTCTCTTCACTGAGTCCGCCAGGGCCTTTGCAACCACATGCCGGACACCACACTTGGTGCCAGGTAAAGGTGTCGTCCCCCTCTCTCTTAATCTCAAGAAGGTCATTTCTGCAAAATGGGCAAGGTAATGGTTTATTTAAAGAAATGACGTCGTTACTCATGTTGAATGCCCTCTCTGCTTATCCGATGCAGCGCACCATTTACCAGTGACGCAGTATTTCCTCTTTCGGCAAACCAGTACGAATGCCTTCCTCATATTCCCCAATAAGCTTGCAGTCCGCTTCAAATCGCGCTTGGCGGATATCATCTTCAAGAAGCCAGCATTCTGCATCGGCCTCATTCTCCATGCGAATAATACGGTTTTCCAGTTTTTCAATTTCTTCGAGAAGGCCGGTCTCCCGGCGGGCGAGTAATCCGGTGAGTAAACCATTCATGCTTCACCTCAATAGCGTTAATGTGAGTTGGAAAAGCGGCGTAGATTTCGTTTCTATAAAATCATGCCTAATTTATCGGCTTTACGCTGAGCTTCATAAGCATTACGAATGATTGCTACGTCCTGGAATTGCCATGCGATACAGCTGGCATTGTAAAAGCGAACCATTATTTTCTGTCGGGATTGTGTAGGGCGATTCAGTGAAGTATTTATCACGCGCATATGATGTTACACGCCATATGTGATATTTCTTTTTTTCACGCTGTGCGTCATAGAGAAATTTGCGTTCCTGCAAAAACAGGCTGATATGGTTAATATTTACACCATTAAGTTGCTTGCAGAACTTGACCGGCGTCATGCCGACTTGGAATAAATTTTGTAGGGAATGAATTTCTTCTTCTTGCTTCTTGTTGACCAATGCCAGCGTGGCTTCACTCTTTTTCGATTCCAGCAGGGCTTCTAATGCGGAGATGTAGTTTTCTGGCAATGCAGGGGCTGCGGTGATTGCCTGCGCTTTACCAGACTCAAGAGCGAACCAGCGATCAATGACGGCAGCACGGCGTTTTACGTCATAGCCGGTGATGAGGATTTCGGTATGACGGCGGTCGAGGAGATACTCCCAGCCATTGGGGTTTGTTGTGTCGTATTGATTGCAGCTAACACCTTGATTTGTATCGTAGAGCAAATTTGCGCTACGGATATAGTCGCTTTCATTACCGCCATACAGAGCGACCAGCATAACGCGAATGTCACGGCAAACTTCTTTATGGTTTTTTCCTACCAGCTCCGCAATCTCGCGGCTGGACATGGTTAATGTTTGTGCAATGGTTAAATTTTGCATGATCAATCTCCTCACAAGTCAATGTAATTAACGGAACCCCGGTACGTTACCGGGGTAGGATGAGTGATTAGTGGCGTTGCAGGAACTGGCTAACGTTTGCTTGTTGCCATTTAGTCAGAGCTTGGGACATAACACTGGAGTGCTGTTGGCTACTATCCTCGATCATCCGTTGCATCTCGCCAAGTACGAGATTCGCGTCTTCTTGTTGACGGAGTACACGCTTTATGGCTTGCCTTTCTGCCTCGAAGA
Source organism: Sodalis glossinidius str. 'morsitans' (assembly GCF_000010085.1). Classification (NCBI taxonomy): domain Bacteria; kingdom Pseudomonadati; phylum Pseudomonadota; class Gammaproteobacteria; order Enterobacterales; family Bruguierivoracaceae; genus Sodalis; species Sodalis glossinidius. The sequence continues at coordinate 3,395,987 of NC_007712.1, read as the reverse complement.
TTGTTTACTTTAGCTAGGTGGTCATATAGTAGATACGGCTGCACTCTTCGGCTAATAAGGTATCTGCCGAACTTCAAAGTGCTGTGGCGATGGTACGCCGGTAACGAGCCGTAGCGCATGCCAGATTCCTTGGGTCCATGCTTTTTCAAAACGGAAGCCGTTAGACATGCTCCAAACGAGATGAGTTAATCTACGAAGATCATCGTCGGTGAATAGTTCGGCTGCTGAGGAATTATGTCTCGGCATCGCATAAAGCTCAGCCTCCATGCGATTAAACTCCGCGATGTAAGCTTCCTTGAACGCGGCTGCTTTCTTGCCAGTGAAACCCATGACGAGGAAGACGAAGCCGTCTTTGGTCATGGTGAAGATTTTGGAATCGCGGGTTGCATCGTTGCCAATGTCTACTTTTTGAACATCAGCGCAAAAGTTCGCTGATGTAAATGTAGGCGAACAATCTAATGAATCGATCTTCTTGAGCACGTCTTTATGCAGCTTACCGAAGTAATCAGCAACGTCCTGAGAAGTGGTTACAGCTTTACCGTTGTAGATAGTAACTTTGGGTGCAGCAAGGGGTGTGTGAAGGGTCATAGCGACCTCCGGTGACAATCTGGATTTAATCACCACACAAGCTGCGAAACTTACTGGTGGTGAACTGAACAGGGTTCGCAGTACCGGGATTGTCATCCGGCCAGCCTGACGGCTGCCCCATCCAGCCCACCATTGATTTGATGCGGCTAGATGTGCGACATAAAAAACACGCTTGCGGCGTGTCATTTTGTCGCGACAATCTCGGCGGGCTGCGAAACCCGGCACCTGAATTTGCAGATGCAGATTGACTATAGCGCATGAGTTGATCTTCCGTCAATAAGATTGCTGGGTTACACTTGCTCAAAAGAGGAGGATCCCTCATATGGGTCAAGTTGCGTTCGATACATTGAAATTCGTTGAAACACTAGAAACTGCTGGCTTGCCTAAAGATCAGGCTAAGGCAATTTCGCTTGCAGTTCGTGAATCGCACGAGGCAGTTGATGTTGCTACCAAGCGCGATCTTGACGATGCCAAAAAAGACGTTTTATCTGAAGTTACAGCCGTCAAGCGTGACCTTGAGGACGTGCATAAAGAAATCGACGCCCGCTTCGAGAAGACCGACGCTCAGATGCAAGCCCGCTTCGAGAAGACCGACGCGCAGATAGCCGATGTCCGTAAGGACCTATCAGCAGAGATAGCCGATGTTCGCAAGGATATTGCTAACAGGTTCGATAAATTGGGACTACAGATGACGGTTCGTGTTGGTGGGATGCTTATTGCTGCCGTTGGCCTTATGACCGCTATTTTGAAATTGCTGAAATAGCTTCAGTCATACACCCGCGTTAACTTGCGTACCTGCTTCTTGAGTCGCTTATTTTCCTCCATCAGATAGGGAATGGTTGATTTATATACCATTGTCTCTTGTCGTCGTATGGGCAAATATCGACACTCATCAAATAACGCGAATCGTTAATATTATTGCTACCATCGGTGACGGCGACCATCTCACCGAAATTTGGATGGTTGAAGGTCGTTATACGAGGCTTGTTAAGTTGCATCATAATTAATCCTCCTCGGCCTTCATCTTTACAAAAGCGGTACCATTATGGATAAAAGCATGGTGGCGGGTTTTCGACAGCGGCGATTTCACGATAGGCGTCAGCGGTAACAGTTGTGAAGCTATGTATACAAAGTGACAAAAGCTAATATTGAATTCATCGAAGCATACATTTTCAATATTAAAATCTGATCGCTCTCGTTGCTCATCGCTAATACTAAAGAGCGAGCAAAGCAGGTCTTCATAATCAAATTCGTTCATCATTTAATCCTCCGTTGGCTATTAAAATATTTTTGCTTCTCCCAATTTTCCCCACATTCTTTGCAGCAGAAATTACCCTCGGCTGGGTCTTCACAATTATAGCAACGACCGATTAGGGATAATTCCTCTTCTCGATAATGGGCAATCTGGTGTTGGCGGAAAGCTTCTTCGTGTTAGCTGGCTAAATCGACATCATCTGCCATAAATCTATTTGATGATCCTAATCGTTTAATAACTTCCGGGTATTGTCCGTCAGTGGTGCCTGATATTTCTCAACCATCCTCGCGGTATAAGCGAGTGAGTCCTCACGGTCGGAGAAGTCGCCGATGGCCTGTAGTAAACCGTCGCCGCCTCGGATATAGACGCTGAAAAAGTCAGAATTATCATTCTTTTGCATTATATCGCCGTAGTTGTCATAGGTTGCGCCAGACAGGATGATTTCAGTAACAATCGTCCCCGGTGCTATCAGGTGGTCGAATTCGTCAATGAGCTTTTGCATGGTGGTCTCCGTGTTAAGTGCCTGCTTTGGTGACCCTCTCTCAGGCGGCAAAAATTTCCCTGCATTCTACTGAATTTGGCAGAATCGCCCAAACTTCATAGTCGCTAAGGTAGTAAGGCTGTAGTTCTCCTGCTACCCATCCAACAAAATATAAAAACTGATTTGTCTCATCAAAAACGGCCTTAACAAGGCTATATTCTTCACACTTGTTTATAATGATGAAATCAAGTGAACTCTTGTCATATTAAGGATCTATATTTTTCGATTGGAATTTTAGCTCGCACATTTTTAAATAATCCCCTTACTTAATTATATGAAACGGATGATTCGATTTACCCTGATACCCCGCCTGAAATAACGCCACATTCTCCAAATAGCATGAACCCTCTTCAAATTCCACGAACGCACCGCGATGTGGATATCTGGCTTTCATGTGCTTCTGGGCGGAAAGGGTGATTTGCTCTTGGTACTGGGTCAGCGTGCTTAAATCTAGCGGTGGTGCTGGTTTGCGTTTGCAGGCTAATTCTATTCGGGTAAGCGTTTTGCGTCTTTCTGGCTTCAGCTCTAGCACCTTATCGATACGTGATGCCACAAGTTCGCGCCGGACTGCTTCTGCCTTGCGTCTCGCGTGACGGCGAGTCGCTGCGTTTATTTTCTTAACCGGATTAACGGATTTACCATAAACGATAGTTTTCATGACCCCTCCAACAGATGGTTTTGGTGGTGTGTGTGTGGTGGCCGGTGCTGATCTTTGGCTTGGTTACGATGACCCGCGGGACGCCTTCCCACTATCGCGAGTAGCGTGCATCAGCCTGTACATTCACCACACCCTAAAAACATCTGGGCAAAGGTTCGGCACGTTGTCGATGCCTTCCGTAGAGCACTAGGCTCGTTGTAGAAGCAGAGTAATGCAATCTGTTACCCCACCGTCTGGCTCGTCTTGCGGCTTTCTGGTGGGTTGATAGAGATTATTAAACATAAAGCTTAAATCTGAGTCAACAAAAAATTATTTATAGTTAAGCAAAAAGCTTAGCCTCTTGACGAGGAAAGCTTTTGAAAGGAGAAAATGTAAGATTGGGGAGATAAATAGAGGGGGCTAACTTATTTTTCTATCACGAACGCGAGCAAGCTCTTCAAAAAGGCGGTTGTAATATTGCTGTTTTTTTTGAAGAGACTCAATTAATTGTTCTTTGTCATCTTCGGGTAATTCATTGAATAAATTAAGTAAAAATTTCTCTCTTGGGCTAAGCTGTGTTTCAGGTGGACTTACTACATCAGGAGAAGAGTTATCACTGGTTCTCTCTCCGAGCAGCCAAGCCACGGAGACACGAAGTGTTTCTGATAGCTTCATTGCAGAGTCTTTGCCTATGCTTCCACGTACAAACCAGCTGTTTACTGATTGAGGCGTGACACCGCAGATCTTAGCCATATCTGACTTTGATACGGACTTGGTTTCTATCAGCTTGTTTAACCGCATAGCTAGCGGATTATTAGCCTGTTTTTTCTCTTTCATATCATCATGTTAAACCAAAAGCTTAACGATTGGTATAATCTCATTGTTGAATTTAAGGTAATCTTAATATTTAATTTGCTTGTGCTTTAAGGAGGATACGAAATGTTTGCATTGAACAGGGCTATTCGTATCGCTGGGACTGCTTCCAAACTCGCTTGGCAGTTAGATGTATCGGATATGACCGTGAGCAAATGGAAAAATAAATATCGCGGAATTGTCCCAGCTGAACGAGTGCTTCCCATATACCGATTGACGGGGGTTACTCCTCACGAATTGCGCCCAGATCTCTACCCGAACCCGACAGACGCTATTCCGTCCAACAAGGAACATGCAGCCTAACCAGTAGCACCACCTTCACAACGGACATTCGTCCTACGGAAGCCGCCGACAACGTGGCGAACTCAACATCCCACAGTACCCACTCACGGCTTCGTCACGTCTATTGATTACCACACAAAGGATTATCCCCGATGGAGAACGCAAAAACACGCAAAAATTCCGCGGTTGAGTTCATCAGTCGTCACCTTGTTGCATCAGTTTATCAGGCCATTGTATGGGTGCGCCAGACCAACATCGCAAAAATGCAGCGTGGTAGCCTTATCGCGCCGTTACAGTCTGCGTCTGTTTGCGATATCTGGCGCGGTATACTGCCACTTGCGGTAGGTAGCAGTTGCTAATGCTGGCCTGAGGCTTTGGAATGTGTGTCAGGGCGACAGTACGTGCTCTTAAAGCGGCTTTGCGCTTGCTGGTAAGCTCGACCTTTGACGGAGTAGGGCGGTTAATCGTTAGTGTTGTGTTGAAATCATTTGTCGCCATTGGTTGGAGATGAGCACGGCGCTCACGGCGACGGGATGCAGATGAGCCTGTATAGGCTGTTCTACGTTGCATATAACCTCCTGTGGGCTTCCGGGTGTGCTGACATCAACGCATTCGGAAATCCGCATTAGGTAGCAAGCCTTTCGACTACGTAGAGCGCATGGCTCATTGTGAAAAGAGCGGTTACTGCTCCCACCGTCAGGACCGTCTTGCTTCTGTCTGGTGGGTTGATGGGGAAAGTATCATCCAAGACATTATTAATTTAAATATCTAAGATAATATTTTTAAGTGGGGTTTGTTGATGTTAGAAAATGTCTACTGGCGGGACGTTGATGGGGTGGAGGTTACGTGCGGTTCTTAGCTGCCTTTTTGGCAACGAATTCTTTCATGATCTTTTCAAAATAATTCTTCTTTGATTTCATTAGATTAATGATCTCTTCAGCCTCGCTATCGGGTAATTCATTATATAGTTCTAGAAGTAGTAGCTCTTTTTCTGTGAGTTTGCTTTTTGGGGGGTTGTGACTGGCTATCTCTGTCGTGGCAGCAAATCGCCTTACCGGAGCAAAAAGCTCTGACATGTCAGGGCGAATCTCTTCGGGTGCTACCTGAAGTAGCGATGCAAACTTCAAAACAGCTTCAACTCCGAGAGCTTGCTTTCCTGTAAGATAATGACTTATCGAAGCTTGTGTTGCAAAGCCAAGTAAGTCCGCCGCTTTCTCCTGCGTGAGACCAAGCGGTTTTTTCTTCTCATCCCAGATTTGTTTGAGTTTTTTAGCTGCCAACAAATCTTCTTCGGTGATAGTTCTCTTTTGCATGGCACCAGTTTATTAGATAGACTATTAAAATAAAAAGCTCAGAGATATTGAATTTGTGATTATCTGTGGTAATATTTCATTGCTTTTAACGTGGAGGGAAGATATGAAACTAATTAATTACCTAGCCATCAAATCTCTGACTCAAGAAAAGTTTGCTTCAATTGTTGGGAGTACCCAGGGTTTTGTTAGTCATGTAATAACCGGACGTAGCTTTCCTAGTGGCAGGAAGGCGTTGCTATGGATGATTGGTTGGTCACGCCACATGATTTAAACCCGGAGGTTTACCCTAATCCTACAGATGCAATTCCTTCCAGCAAGGAACAGGCAGCCTAACCAGCAGTACCCGCTCTCTAACAATCGGCCTTCTGCTGTCGTCGCTGAAAAGCGAACTCAACATCCCACAGTACCCACTCACTGTGACTCGCTCACGGCATTGTCACGTCTATTGATTACCACACAAAGGATTATCACTTATGGATTATGCAAATCCAAACAAACCTGACACACATGAGATTAACCGCGTCGAAACCGACCTGCTGTTGGCTATGTCTGCACTGACCCAGCGCGGCTTTTCAAAGCTGGCAGGGTGGAATGAATCCAATGTCAGCCGCTACAACCTGCGCGACATGGCGACTGCAATGGTGATTTTAGGTCAGGCATGGGCAGTCAGTCCAATCGCTCAGCTAGCGAAACAGGCGGTAGCTGCTGTGCTGGCACCTAAAGAAAACGCCCCCGGCACGGAGATGCTGGAGGCGTAGGTACACATAGCGAAGATATTCGTAAGTAGCGGAGGGATCATGAAGCCACTACATGAAAAACGCAAGCAAAAACATCACTGCCCGCCGGTTTATCCCGGCGGCTTAGAGGACATCGCCCGTCGCATCGGTAAGCGTCTGGTAGAAGAGTTTCGCAAGTTGAAGGAGAAGTTAGAAAAATGAGTATGTCATTGATAGCTAAGGCTATGAATATCAAAGTCGGTAACCCGATACGTAAACTGGTTCTCCTTAAGCTGGCTGATAATGCCAATGACAAAGGGGAGTGCTGGCCTTCGTATCAGCATATTGCCGATCATTGTGAATGCAGTAAAAGCACAGTTCGAGATCACATTGATGCACTGGAAAAAGCGGGTTTGTTGGTAAAAGAAAATCGTACCGGCACAAATAATGGTAAAGGTAATACATTCAACGTTTACCATCTGAAATTGGATAACCCTATGCCGACTCCCAGCACACCCCCTATGCCGACAGGCGGCACCAGAATTAGTCACTCTTTTGAACCAGTTATGGAACCTAAAACCCCTTACCCCCTACCGGGGGCCTCTCCCCGGAACCGGCAGGAAAAAACCAAACCCCCAACCAAAACCTGACCAGCTTTCCACGCAGGACTATCAGGTAGCACTGGCAATCTACAACGACACGGTAGCCGACAGACTCCCCCACGCTGTAGAGCTTAACGACAAGCGGCGCGAGGGTATCAAACGACTCATGGGTCAGCTGGCACGAAAAGACCTTCAGGGGTTCCGGGCCTACGTGGAGGCGTTTGTGACCCACGCGCCGCCGTTTTACTTCGGGGGACAATGACCGGGGCTGGACGGCCAATCTTGACTACCTGCTTCGTGTTGACACCCTGACCAAAGTCCGGGAGGGCACGCTGTGACAGACCAGGAAATCGAAGCCAGTGTCATCGGTGGTCTGCTGCTAGGCGGTTACACGCCTGATGCGGCGGATGTCCTCGCTACGCTGCTGGATGACGACGCTTTCACCGCCAGCCTGTACCGTGAGACGTTCCGCGAAATTCGGCGGCAGGCGAAAACCCGTGGCTTGATTGACGGGCTGATGGTGGGTGAGGCGATGGGGAGCGGCAACTTTGGCGCGGTGATGGAAACGGCGAAGAAGTGTCCCAGCGCAGCGAATCTCAAGGGGTATGCGCGGGTACTGGCAGACTATCAGCGTGTGCGGCGGGCGCTTCACGGCGTTGTTGGGCGATGGACTGGAGCAGATACGCCAATCCTCGAACCATGAACGTGCGTTGGCAGTGATGGGGCAGGTGTTAGCCTCCCTGCGTGATATCGACTGCCCCGCCGACGAAGTCCGCCCAATGCATATCGACGAGCTGATAGCCCCCTACACCGCGCTTTTGGAAAAGTGTCTGAAGAATGGGGAAGCCTCGGACTCATTGAAAACGGGCATTGAGGAATTGGATGACATTCTTGGTGGTATCAATCCGGTGGACTTGGTGATTGTTGCCGCCCGTCCCGGCATGGGAAAGACTGAATTTGCCTTGAAGGTGGCGGAGGGTGTCGCTGCACAGCATACCACACGCCAGATTGACACGGAGAACGGCGCGATAACTGAAATCGAACGCAAGGGTGTTTTGATTTTCTCGATGGAAATGGATGCGATGCAGGTTATCGAGCGCTCATTGGCGGGAGCCAGTCATCTCCCGGTTTCGACGCTACGCAAGCCTTGCCGGATGGATGACGGAGGTTGGGCAAGAGTATCTCAGGGACTTCGCCGCTTACAGGGGCTTGATGTTTGGGTCGTGGATGCATCATCACTGACCATCGAGCAGATACGAGCCATTTCTTACCGGCACAAGCTTGCCCACCCTGCGTTATCGCTGATTATGGTCGATTATCTGGGTCTGATTGAGAAGCCACGAGCAGAGCGTAATGACCTTGCCGTCGCGCATATTTCCGGCAGCCTCAAGCGTATGGCGAAGGAGCTGAAAACGCCGGTGATGTCGCTAAGTCAGTTATCCAGAAACGTAGAGCAGCGCACCAATAAGCGGCCTACCTGTGCTGATTTAAGAGATTCAGGCAGCATTGAGCAGGACGCTCTGATAGCATCATCATGCTCTACCGCGATGCGGTGTACAACGAGAATAGTCCAGCGGCGAAATACGCTGAACTCATTGTCGCCAAAAACCGGTTTGGCACGCAGGGAACCGCTTATCAGGAATTTTCATTGCAGCCCTTTTTGTTTGGGTGGATAAATTCAGAGGTGGTTAATGGACAAAACACGCTTCCTGCTGCGTGATGAACGAATACGAGAAAACCTGAAAGCGTTTATTGATTCACTCCCCACCGACGAACACCGCCCTCTCGAAATTACCATCAACGACAGCACAAGAAATTTGCCGCAGAACAATTTGTTTCATGCGCTATGCACCGATGTCTCTCGGCAAGTGTTGTGGGCAGATAAACCGCGTCCGCTTTTGGACTGGAAAGCGTTGTTCGTCTCAGGCCATGCCATCGCCACAGGCAGGCCGGGAGAAGTCGTTACAGGGCTGGAGGGGGAGTTTTGCAGCATCCGCGAGAGCACGGCTCAGATGGGCGTGAAGCGCATGAACAGTTTAATCGAATATGCGCAAGCCTGGGATGATGCAGCACTGCTTATTCAGGCCGACCGAGCGCTCGCGTAACAAAGCCCGCGAGATACCGGCCGAGGCGGCGGTAACCACTTACGACTACAGCGCTCATATTCGTGATGTGCAGATGATGCGCGCCCGTACTCGGCGCGGAATAGGCGTAGTAAAGATGAATTGATTAACCGCATGTGGGGACGAGCATGATTATCGAATTACCTTTCCCGCCGAGTGTAAATCACTACTGGGTGCGCAACGCAAGACGTGTTTATCTCAGTGAAGCCGCCAAACGCTTTAAACGCCTGACTGAGGTAGCTGTCGCCAAAGCGCGCATGAAATACGGGCATCAAAAATTCTGCGGAGAGGTGTCGGTGCTGATGATGACTGTCAAGAAGACTGACGACAACGACGGTGTCAAGGGTGGGAAGTGTGTGGTGGTGATTGATGAATATTGCGGGGAGGCAGCATGAAAGATATTCGATACCTGTTGACGGCATGGGGACATTGGAGCGGCTCACGCATTGGCACCGAGTACAAGGCTGCATGGCCCATCGTCACGGCAAGCAGCGATATCCGGCCCATGCTGTCCGATGAGGACGGGGAGATAGTTGACCGGGTGGTAGGGCGGCTGAAGGTCTTCGACCCGCTGGGCTACGATATCGTGGTGGCGTATTACAAGGGCAAAGTGTCGTGCAGGGCGATAGGGCGAGAATTGGGACGAAAGCATGAATATGTCTCTGCATATCTCTCTCGTTCTGAAGCCTACATTGCCGGTCGCGTGGCTGAACTTTTGGAGGCGGCTTGATAACGTATGTAGCTATCGGGATACTGGTCGCACTGAACTACAAAGCGGTTAACCGCACCCGATAGCCATGCGGCTTTTTTATGCCCGTAAAACGGCGTAAACACATCCGAAGGCCGGGTGGAGAGGCGTAATACAATACCCGAAAGGGAAATATGCCCGGAGTTGCTTTGTAGACTCAGTTGACACCTGGTCACCAGCCACTAACTGGTGATTAAACTAAACTACAAAGGAGGCCGATCATGGCTGCTTTATCAATCCAACCTATCTCATTCTCATTCCGAGAAACACATGATATACGTATTCATTTAATTAACGCTGAGCCTTGGTTCTGTCTTAAGGATGTCTGCGAAGTTTTGACTGTTGATCGAACATCTAGATTACTCAGAGAGCTAGACAGAAAGGGGTGGGCAAATTGCCACACCTCAACTGAAGGTGGAGAACAGCAACTTGTTTATGTTAATGAGCCGAATCTCTACCGAATCATTTTCCGCAGCAACAAGCCAGAAGCAAAACAATTTCAAAATTGGGTATTTGATGATGTACTACCAACTATCAAGTAGGCCGTTCGGCGAGTTCTCAAGAATCGTGAGGATGCAGACGCCGTGGTATCAGAAATGAAACAGTTGCTTGATGAAACAATCAATCGCACAATCTGTTGCTGACGAATACATTGGCGCGATGGCAACAAGCGGATATTCAGCATTTTCTGCAACGCCATTGACAGCATGAGGCTAAATAACTGATCAAACGATCAGTTAAATGCTTGACTGGCCGGCTACTAGGCCACATAATACCTCCATGCTGCGGCAAAAGCGCGCAGGATATGAAGCCTCAACTCCTTCTGGTGGTTGGGGCTTTTTATTATTTAAAGTGATAAAACTCAAAAAAAGAAATGAAAACTATTTACAACTGACGGTTATTAAATTCTTATGATAAAAAAGTAACCCCTTTTTACCGTACCAGCAGAAATTTAAAAGGGGTGGTCAAAGACCTTTTCTTTCAAGAGAATATAGAACCAGAAGAAGATATCGCAATTTTAGGTAAATATAATCCTGAACTTTAGTCTAGGTACGCTGCTTTTTTCTGACTGCTAGCTAGCCACTCCGGACGAAGTGGCGCAATAACCCCAATAATACCCATGGAAAAACTTACTACCGGCTCTGCCTACAGCTGGGCCCTTGTCACGTGCCTGCTGGGGGCGTTCTCGCCAGCAAAACCCTTTCCAGCGCACCGAATCCAGCCACCGTCTCTGTTTACAACCTCAACGATTCGCACCGCCATGCGCTCACCAGCAAGCACTATGATCGCCTGAGTCTGGCGGTGGGATACCAGGTTCTACGTGTGATTTACACCGGCGATATCATCAACGTGCAGATAAAGCGTAGTGACGTCGATTTTATTACCGAGATGGCCTGCGGTGACGGGCATCGGGATTACGTCAATGCCCGGGTATCGACCACGTTATGGGCCGGTGCCACCGATGCGGAAATTCTGGCGAAAGTGGCGCAGTCGATGCGTAAAACCGGTACGGGGAGCATCGATATCCCTCAGGACCGGCCGCTTCCGCGCGGAAAGGTGCTGGTCGGTAATGCCCGCGATGCACTGCACCACATCGCGACAAACCATCAGGCAGACTGGTCGATTTAGGACAGGCAACTCACCTTGCTACTACGAAACCGGGTGCTGGCAGACCACGAAGGGTTTGTGCTGTCGCAGGAAACCGGCATGGTCGGCAGCCCGGAGAAAACCGATAGCGGCCTGAAAATTACCTGTCTGCTGAATCCCACACTGCGTATCGGTGCCCTGGTCAGGGTGCGCTCGATACTCCCCAGTTTTGATGGGGATTACAAAATTACTGAACTGACGCACACCGGCGATAGCTGGTTTACCACGCTGCTGTGTCTCGGCGGCGCGTTTCAGAAGGTGAAAAACGATGACAGGCAAAACCCCGACGCTGCTTGATGTGGTCACACAAGCGGCCGCCGCCACGCGGCGGGATATCCATACCGCCCTGCCCGGACGGGTTGTGGCACTGAATGCCGCTGAGAATACCCTCACCGTTGAGCCGATGATAAAACAGATCTTACGCAACGGCGAAACTGTCGACCTGCCGCCCCTGGTGGATGTGCCTCTCCAGTTTCCGCGCGGCGGCGGTTTTGTCTTTACCGTCCCGGTCGGCGCGGGCGATGAGGGCCTGATTGTTTTCTGCGAGCGCTGTTTCGATGGCTGGTTTGCCAGCGGCAATAAATCCGCGCCGCTCGATGCCCGGCTGCACGATTACTCCGATGGTTTTTTCCTGCCGGGGATTTCCAGCCGACCGCGCGCCATCCCGGACTTGTATCTGGACGGTGCGTCGATGCAGAGCGTTGACGGCCAGACCTATATCCGCCTGTCGCCGGGGAAAATCAGCATACGGGGGCATATCGAGCATATCGGCAACAGCCGTCAGACCGGCAATCATGAACAGATTGGCGATATGAGCCAGACGGCGGGCAGCAGCCACAGTCGCGGCACGGTATCGGCACACAGCATCGTCGCCGGGGATATCGCACTGGAAAGCCACACCCACGGCGGCGTGGAAACCGGCAGCGGCAAAACAGGGAAACCCGGAACATGAGAGTAAGACGACTCGACGATAATCACGACTGGACATTTGGCCGCGGGCGCGCGAGCTATGCCTCTGGTGCCGACGCCCTGCGGCAATGCCTTATCACTCGCCTGCGTTCACTGAATGGCGACTGGTTTTTAAACCCCGATAGCGGCGTGCGCTGGTTTGACTATCTGGCAAAAAATGCCGATTTTCGCGCGCTGGAAGCCGAGATAAAAGGCGTGGTGCTCGACACCGACGGCGTACAGGAAATCAGCGCTTTTCCCTTTCATTGACCTGCATGGATAACGCAGGCCGTCAGCAGGAGATCGCCCTCGATGCTTCAGATCACTGATACCGGTATGGTTATTGAGCCGCTGGCCGCTATCCATCAACGGCTGACGGACGGCTTCCGGCGTATCTACGGCGACGATATCAATATCGATGCGGACACCCCCGACGGACAGATGATCGGCCTGTTCGCGCAAGAGCTCGCCAACCTCAATCAGGCGATCGCCTTCATGGCGCAGATGCTCGATCCCTATCAGGCTACAGGCGCGTGGCTAGAGCAGCGCGCCCTGTATGCGGGTATCGTCCGGCGCGGCGCACAGCAGGCCGCCGTACTGGAAAATGACCAGCCAGGAACGAGGATATCGCCCGGACGCTGCTGAAAAAGAAAATGGGCGGCTGCGGCATGATCGGCGCGATAGCCGTGACCATCGACATGGCAGGCATGCCCCGGATCGCCCGTTTTGACCGCGCCCGTACCGTCAACGTCAAAATCGGGCTGGAGATTGAACGACTGGCGGCGTTTCAGGATATCGATATCGCCGGCATCAAGGCCGCGCTGGCGGCCACGCCGTTTACCATTGGTGAACCCGTTTATGCCATGCGCCTGACCTGTCAGGTCAATAGCGTATCGGGTTTTGTCATCCGGGCTATCACCGTGAACAGCGGCGCAAAGGCCGATATCGGTTTGCGCGAATGCGCATGGATTACCCCGGATGATGTGGAGGTGCTGATTGCGTGATACCCCGGAAGCGGCGTTGATTTGGCAATATCGCGGCAAACCCCGAGCCCGGCAAACCGTCGGGCTGCTGTTTTCTGAAAGCCGGGAACTCTGGACGTCGGTATTAACGCTCGCCAGTCTACTGGATATCGATAAGGCCACCGGCTACGGACTGGATCTTATCGGGCGGCATGTCGAACTTGGACGCACCCTGAATGCCTTTATCCCCAAGGCGTATTTTGGCTGGCTAGGGGCTGACGCCGCACAAGGCTTTGGCGACGGCGTCTTTTACCTCCTCGGCGAGGCCCTTAATGACTCAACAAGGCTTGAGGATGACGATTACCGCTTTCTTCTGCGGGCGCGCGTGCTGAAAAACACCCTGCGCCCGACGATGGCGGCGATTTCCGCCGCCATCCGGTACCTGCTGGGCCCCCAGGTCGTGGTTATTGACAACCACGATATGTCCATGAATATTGTGGTGCCGGAAAAAATGCTGACGCCGTTGCGTCTCTATGCCGTGCACCATCTCGATATCCTGGTCAGGCCCGTCGGGGTCCGATACCAGCTCATCATGATTCAGGGAGAGCGCCCCTTCGGCTGGGCCCGCGACCCGCTGGCGTTTGGCTTCAATGAAGGAAAATTCACGAGGATAGTGTATGACCATCGTTAAAAAAACGGACTTCACCCTGTTTGCCAGTGAAGCCAAAACCGGAGAGGTGGATACCTTTCCCAACCTGCTGCGCGGCTGGGGGGTAACCCTGGAGCAAACCGCCAATGGAGTGGTTTAAGCCCTGCAACAGCGTACCGACCATTGGCTGATGTACCTGTCGCAGCGCGGCATTTCTGCATGGGATAGCCGTCTGACGTACCCCCTGTTTGCTGTGGTGCAACACGCCGGCAAATTTTATGTCGCCAAAAAGGAGAGCAGCGACCAGTCGCCGGATACCTCACAAAATGTCTGGATGAGCATGGCGGCGGTGCTGGATTTCCGGCGGGGAGTCTGACGGAAAAGGGCATGCTGCAACTCAGTAGCGCCACGGACAGCGACAGCGAAACGATGGCCGCGACACCAAAAGCTGTTAAGGCGATAGCCGATACTCTCAGTGGTGGCCGCCTGCTGAATATCCAGTCCTTCACCGAAAGCGGTATCTATACGCCAACGCCGGGAACACAGAAAATCCGCGTGAAATGCTGGGGCGCAGGCGGAGGCGGTGCGGGCATGTCCAAACAAAATCGCGGATCGATAGCCGGTGCTGCTGGGGCCTATGCTGAAGCGCTACTTGATGTCACGCCTCTTTCGTCCGTAAGCGTTGAGGTAGGTACGGGTGGTGCGGCGTCGCCTGCTGGCGTCTCTCAGGATGGTGGTGACGGTGGTGGCTCGTCTTTTGGTTCTCTGGTGTTTTGTGAAGGCGCGGTGGTGGCGGCATAATTAAAAACGGTTCATCCGTTAGCGGTAAACCAACTGGTGGAAACGTGATGATGGTCTTCGGACAGTCCGGGCAAGGGGGTACCTATGCCTCCGGATTATTAATCAACGGCAACGGCGGGGCCTCTTTCGGCGGCTATAACGCACTGCCTCATGTCTCTACAAGTGGCGATGATGGTTCGTTTCCTGGTGGCGGCGGCGCGATGGGGGCCTATGTTGATGAAAATACGCACTATGCTTCTGGGAAAGGTGGCGATGGTCTGATTATTGTCGAAGAGTACTCATGAAGGAAAACACCTGATCATATGCGCTGATACCTGAAAACAGCAACAGGGTTAAAAATATCATTGTCGCCAGCGATGACTATCAACGCCAAGGCTACTACACCGTCAGGTACGACGAGAACACATTTTGTCAGCCCGGCATGTACTACAACGCGAAAACCGGGCTTTTTTATGATGAGCCGGAATTCAGGGACATTAACCGTCGCGTCGTATCAGGAGGCTAGTGACACCACCGCTGAAAAGGTCTATTCGTCGTAATAATGAGGTGGCAGGTCATCTTTGCAAGGGAATAGCTTAGCAAGGATAATGCCAAATAAAAAAATAGACTATAAGTACAATAATCAGCATTAACTTAAATACTCGTTTCACTCCTTTGAATAACTTCATGTAGAAAACGCTTCCGTAAAAATGGGATTTCCCGCTTTTTACCGGAATAACGCAAACTGATAATAACGATCGAAGGCAGCTTATCGATCGTCAAAAACGATCGTTGGATTCACATGTAGGGAATAGAGCTATTACCCCGGCCCTCAACGAGCTGGGGCGGCTGCTAATACAGCTAATAACGAAGAGTAGTACGCGGTAAACTACTGGCGGGCCAACTCATCCAGCTCATGGTCGGAGAGACCTGTAGATAGCTTAACAATTGAGCGTTCGACACCGTTAGCGAGGAACTTTCGTGCAAGTTCGGTGGTCGTTTCTTGGCGACCTTTCTGCTCACCAAGCTGGATGCCCTTCTGGATGCCCCTTTGCTCATCTTTAGCTTCAAGCTGTTCTGCAATGGTCATGATGTCCTCCCGGTAGTCAGTGGCTTTGGTGGCGATATGCTGTAGGAATTGCGATTCATCCGAAGTATTTCCCCGCTCTGCGATATAGTACATCAGGCTACGGAACTGCTCTTTCGGTATCGCCCATAGATTGAGCAGACGAGCGATGTCAGCGGCTAGTTCTAACATATCACTGGTCCGGATGTGTTTCTGCACCAATTCTAGCAGCGCTACCCGCCGATGAGACAGTATTTCATCATCCGGCATCGCGGTGATATCGACCAGCGGGAATGCTTGCCTGTAGACTGATTCTGCCAGTTCGGGGTCAGTAAAGCAATCGAGCCATTGGGTGCTGTAGGGGTAAGACGATGTGGTGCCGTGATAGAACAGGAGCGGAATAACCACTGGCAAAGCGTCATTGCCTTGTTCAAGATGCCGTTGCATCGCGGCGACGGCGTACCGTAGCAACAGAAACGCCATCATCTTTTCCGGTCGGCTCTGGTGCTCGATAAGACAGTAGACGTAACCATCATGGCCCGCCGTGGTCTTCATCGAATACAGCATGTCCGAGCACTGTCCCCTGAGGTCGTCTTCGATAAAGCTGCCGGACTCCATTGCCAGGGTGCTGAAATCGCAGCGCTCACGCAGATGAGTTGGAGATGCACTTCCAGAAAGTCACGAGCTACAGCAATGTCGCCGAGGAACTTTTTGAACAGGGCATCGTGTTGTGAGAGTGAGGATTTTGTCATCGGTGCAGTATATAGCTTGTTCAGATTGTGGTATTCCATCGAAATCCCCGGCCCCTCAACGGGCCGGGGCAACCATCAGTGCCTCTGCGCGAACTGGCCGAGCTCGGACTTATGCCAACGGGTCAGGGTATCGGTGAGCATGAAGGCGTTGCTATGGTTTGACTCAATGAGCAGGCTATCGATTTCACCCATCACACTATCCACATTCTCCCGCTTGCGCACCAGTTGCCGAATGGTTCGTCTCTCAGCCTCTACTACCATAGCAGATTGCAGGCGTTCAATCACCGCCCATATACGTTCGCATTCTCTGGCAATATGCGGGATATGGCGGACTTCCATCAGCTGCGGTGAGGGAATGCCGGTGACTTCGCGCAGGGCGTACCATATGCCATTGCTCCATGCTTGCTTGAAGCGGAAGTTGTGGCTCATGTGCCAAATCAGGCGGGCGAGGTTGGAGGTATCGTTAGTGGTGAAGAGTTCGTGGGACTCTGGCTTGTAAACGGGGTGCTCGTATTTGCCAGTCTTGCAGATTGAGGGAAGTACATCATTGAATACCCAATCCTGGAATTGCTTTGCCTCGGGCTTGTTGCTACGGAAGATGACGCGATAGAGGTTGGGTTCGTTGACGAAATTAAGCTCTTGAATGCCGCCAGAAGTAAGGGTATCCGTTTTGCATACCCCCTTCGAGTCGAGCACATCAGAAGCAACACGACTGGAGTTTGCGATGGTCAGAATGTCGCAGACATCCTTTAAGCAAAACCATGGTTCACCATCGATTACCTGAACGCGGACATCGTGCGATTCTTTAAATGAAAATTAGATAGGTTGGGTGTTCATTTTTGTATCCTTTGCATTTGTTCATTTTACCCCATGTTCAGTGGGGCGGTCGGGTACTTGAACACCGTGCAAAGTCGGCCAGCAGCTTTCCCCCTAAGGGTGTTGTATCACTACTCGCTACCCGACCATACAATCTATGGGCGTAAAAAAACTGCATAACTTTCGGGCGCGGTATCCGCTTTGCATGGTGTGTTCAGCACCTGGAAGCGACTATAGCGCATGGAATTTCCTTCGTCAAATGTGGGCGATTCTGGCGTAATCGGCAGGTCGAAATAAGCGGTAAGTTATTGATAAAAATGTCGTGTATTGTCGTGCTTTGTTGTGTTTTGTCGCCTATTTTTTGAGCGAGGATTGGGTCTAAATATCTGATAATTCATAGATTAGCACTTTAGACCTTCGCTGATAGTTATACAGCGCCTTTTTCTGGTTCGGCAGGATATCGACTTCCCGGGGTAAAGCCGCGTTCCTGAAACCAGTGGATGCTGCGGGTGGTGAGCACAAACAATTTTTTTAGCCCCATTTGGCGCGCCTGTTGAGCGATGCGCGTCAGCAGCATTTCGCCGCGCGACGAACTGCGGTAATCAGGGTGCACCGCCACGCAGGCCATTTCGCCGATCTGCTCGTCGGGAAAAGGATACAGCGCCGCGCAGGCAATGGTCATATTGTCCCGTTCGATAATGGTAGATTTATCGATTTTCATTTCCAATTGCTTGCGGGAGCGGCGCACCAGGATCCCCTGCTGTTCCAGCGGCCGAATCAGCGCCAGAATGCCGCCGATATCGTTGATGGTGGCCCGCCGCACCTGCTCCGCGCTTTCCATCACGATCTGTGTGCCGATGCCGTCGCGGGAGAAGAGCTCTTGCACCAGGGCGCCGTCTTCCTGATAGCTGATAAGATGGCAACGCCGCACGCCGCACGCCGCACGCCGCACGCCGCACGCCGCTGCGGCAGGCTATGACCGCGCCACGCAGAAAACGCACGGTGCCGGAATGGTAATCACCGCGCGCTTCCAACTGATCAATACGTTGCTGGGCGTCGTTGGGAAACAGTTCGGAAATAATATCGTCGTCCTCGCCAATCACGCCCTGCGATGAGCAAAAACCGATAATTTTTTCCGCTTTCAGCTTAATCGCCACCTCTTCGGAGGTGAGGTTGAAACTTTCACCGGTAACCGATACCGCGACCGGGCCCAGCAACACAATGGCGCCGCCGTCAAGCTGATGGTGTATCGCCTCATCATCAATACGGCGGATGCGGCCGCTGTGGCAATAGTCCACGCCGTCATCCACGCCCAGAGGCTGCGATAATGAAGTTGCCGCTCACCACGTTGATGTGCGCGCCCTGTATCGGCGTATTATTCAGACTCATCGACAGCCGGGCGGTAATGTTCAGCTGTAGCTGGCCTGCGGCCTGCTTTACTCGCTCGAGGGTGGGCGCGTCGGTAACGCGGGTATGCTTATGGTACATCGGCTCAAGGTGATGTATCGCCAGATTGGCGTCGATTTGCGGCCGGGCGCCGTACACCAGTACCAGGCGGATACCGAAGCTGTGCAGTAGACCGATATCATTGA
The DNA here is from genome assembly GCF_000010085.1 of Sodalis glossinidius str. 'morsitans'. NCBI lineage: Bacteria > Pseudomonadati > Pseudomonadota > Gammaproteobacteria > Enterobacterales > Bruguierivoracaceae > Sodalis > Sodalis glossinidius. The sequence goes on along the minus strand of NC_007712.1, from coordinate 3,377,097 downwards.
CAATACTGGCAAAATTTTCATGCTCGATGGCTTCGCCGCCCAGCATGACCACAAAGGTTTTGCCACGGTGTGCATTGATATAAGGAACCGTATGGCGAAAACCTTGAACCAACCCTGTACTGCGTTCCTTCACGGACTATCCTTTGTGAATTATTATTTTTATTTTGTGTATTTTTATTCTTTTATCACCCTCTTGGCAAGTCCCGATTTACCCTTCGCCTGTTTGTAAAGATGAGCAAAGTTTGCCGCACGCCGCCTCTGTGCCGGCTTTTCGGGATGACAGCGGCCGGCGGTTTGGTTAAAGTTTCCGCCGTTAACGATAAACGATTGGTTTTCCAGATAATGCACAATTTATTACCGGGGCGACATGCCTGAGTCAGAACATAACCGCGCTCGCCGGCTGCTGCTGCAAGGCGTGGCGGCCACCTGGCTGTTAAGCGTCAGCCGGGTTGGCCTCGCCGCTGCGCCTTCTATTGTGGCGGTGCGGATCTGGCCCGCCTCAAGCTATACCCGCGTGACTCTGGAATCAAATGTCACTCTGCAATACCGCACTTTTACCCTGAGTGGTCCGGACAGGCTGGTGCTAGATATCGAAGAGCTGCGGCTCAATTCGATGCTCAGCCAGCTAGGGGAGCGGGTGCGGCCGGAAGATCCTTATATCGGCCAGGTACGGGTTGGTCAGTTCGACGGCCATACCGTGCGGCTGGTGCTGGAACTGAAACAGAAAGTGGCGCCGCGCTTTTTGACGCTGGCGCCGGCCCACGGCTTCCGGCACAGGTTGGTGCTGGATCTTTACCCTCATGAGGGCAGTCGTTCCTCGTTGCAAGACGATCCGCTGCTGGCGTTGCTAGAAGATTATAACAAGGGTGATTTGGCACGTACTTTGCCGCCGGAGTCTCAGGCGCCACTGGCCGGGAAAGCCGGACGCGACCGGCCGGTTGTGGTGATGCTTGACCCGGGCCACGGCGGCGAAGATCCCGGCGCGATCGGCAAATTCAAAACCCGCGAGAAAGATATCGTGCTGCAAATCGCCCGCCGTTTAAGAGCGCTGATTAAGCGCGAACCGAATATGCAGGTGTATATGACCCGCAATGAGGATGTGTTCATCCCGCTGAAGGTGCGGGTGGCCAAGGCACGTAAGCAGCGGGCGGATCTGTTTGTTTCGATACACGCCGACGCCTTTACCCGCCGTAGCGCCCACGGCGCCTCGGTCTTTGCGTTGTCCACCAAGGGAGCCACCAGCGCGGCGGCCCGCTATCTGGCCCAAACGCAAAATGCTGCCGATGAAATTGGTGGCGTGAGCAAAAGCGGCGATCGCTACCTGGATCATACCATTTTCGATTTAATGCAGACCGCTACGATTAACGATAGCCTGAAATTTGGCAAGCACGTGCTGAGCCACGTGAGTAAGATCACGCAGTTGCATAAAAAAAGCGTCGATCAGGCGGGCTTCGCGGTATTGAAAGCGCCGGATATTCCGTCAATTCTGGTGGAAACCGCGTTTATCAGCAATGTTCAGGAAGAGCGGCGGTTGCGCACCGCCCGTTACCAGCAGCAGATGGCGGAAGCCATTTTGGCAGGGATCAAAGCCTATTTTGCCGCCGGTGGAGTATTGGCGCGGCGTTAGCTCGCGGTGCCTGGGAACTCGGCGCCTGGCGTGGCTGATGCTAACATCCGCGCCCGGGGCGGCCTGCACGAGCGCCGTTTGGCGTTGGCCCACGCCGTCCTGACTCGGACGTTAACGGGGCCGAGGGGGGCTTTCTCAGGGGAGATCCTGCGTCAGGTCCATTTTGCTCCATTTCTGCGATAATTGCCGGATCACGCCATCGTGGGCAGCGCCGGTGATGGCCGCGTCAAAGGTGGCTGTCAGGCGGGTTTCTCCCTTGCGCATGCCCATCGCCACATCGGTGGCAAGCATCGCGCTCTTGAGATCCGGGCCGGCATTAATAAGTTCGTCGTTGCCGGGTTTCGCCATTACCGAGCGGGCATAGACGCCGCTATCAAAACCGGCGTCGATGCGCCCGGCCTTGAGATCCAGATCCCGCAGGCCGCTCAGGGACGGCCAGGCCGGGTGCGGCAGGGCGCTATTCAGGCGCTGGGCCTGCTCGCCGGACGCGGTTAATGCCTGTTGATTGACCGCCGCCGCCTGCAACTTGTCCAGCTCGGCGTCCAGCGAAACGCAGAAGGCGGTATAATCCAGCGGCACCACCGGCGCGCTGAGCAAGCGCCAAAGCACCCGCAGTACGATGGCTGTGTCGCGTTGCAAATTGTCGTGATCGATATGTTCCAGCGTATCGTGCGGCGTATGCCACCACCAGCCGAGAGCGGTCAGCATTTTTACCGGATCCGGCGGCTGGTGGCTGAGGCTGCCAAACATCGACGGAATGCCCACGCCCCAGAAAGACTGATCGGCGGCGCGACCGTGCCGGCGGCTGAGATGTTGCTGACCGCTGATGGCTGCCACCGCTTCGGCAGCGACGCCTTTCAGTTCGTCAATGACCGACGAATTGGTCAGTACGCTGGCGTTTTCGCCTCTGGTGGAATCCACATTGACATGGGCGACGCAGCGTCGGTCGAGTTCATCCCAGTATTCGTCCGCATACCAGGCGGAGCCGGAATAGCGGCCGTGGGAATGGCCGGACCAGAAACACAGGCGCAAACCGCGCTGCCAGTCCGCTCGCGCCTCGGCCAACAGCCGTGCCGCCTCCAGCATGGTGGCGCTGCCGTTATCCATCACCCCGTAATGCCAGGTATCGTGGTGGCCGGCAAACAGCACAAAGGGGGCTTCATCGCCGGCGTGCGACAGGTCGGCCATAAGGATAGGAGTTTTGCGCCAGCCGGTGTCGACCTCACATACAGCGTGACCTGCGGTGACTCGCCGGCTCGACAACGGTCGCGCAGCGGCGCGCCGTCGTCCCGGCTGATGGTGCAGATAACCGTCGAGGGCAATAGCGGGAGGGTGTGCTGTGAGGGGCTGCCCCATACCGGCGAGACGCACATCTCGTAAAGATGTTCCGTCGGGCTGATGTGTAACTGGCCCACGGCGCTATAGCGTTTGGCCAGCGCCGCCTCTTCCTCGGTAGTGATGCCGTCTATCAGCACGATCTTGCCGGCCACATCCGCCGCGGCGAAATCAGCTTCCCGGCCAGCGCCGATATACTTAAGCGGCGCGGTGACGCCCGTCGGGTCTGTGGCAACCGACATCGAGTGGGTAATGCAGGGGATAGGCTGACCGTCTACCGTTACGCGTGCCTCGCCGGGCAGGCTTATCCAGGAGTCGTGGGATAGCAGCTCGGTGCGGTAGCCGTAGGATTGCATCTGTTGCTGCAAATAATGGAAGCTCTCAAGCTCAGGCGCCGTCCCGGATAATTTGACGCGTTTGGCGAACTCGGCCAAATGCGCCATCAGGCGCGAGCGGTCAGGTGTGGCGGCGAACTCAGACATGGGCGTTCTCCGGTAACGGCGGTTGCACATCGTCCGGGAGCGGATTGATAAACGGACGACCGTCCAGGCGCCGGGCGAAATCCTCCTGCGTGCGGGCGATAAGCACAGGATCCTGCAACAGATCCAACGCGGTGGCGGCCATAGCCTTGGCGGCATGGACCATCCCCTTATGGGCGGCGGGCAATTTCCCCTGCGCGACCAACTGCCAGGAGTGCCCCGGCATGCCGATGGCGTAAGTGGCGCCGCGCAGCTGTACCGTCGGTACCACCCAACTGACAGTACCGACATCGGTTGAGCCGACCAGGGTGCCGTCACCGCTTTCCGGCGCAAAAACCACATCACACAACGGCACATCTTTGCGCACCTGCAGCCAAAACGGCCGAAAGACGCGGCGATATAGTCGGCGCTAAACGTTTTTTGAAACTCTGCGGCGGTGCGGTTGTCCGCGTCGTCGAACGGCGGCGGACCGAGCAGTTCAATGTGCCGGTGCATAAGCTGATCCAGCGGCGTATTGCCTACCAGATTGGCGTCGCCGCTGAGCACTTCGTGGCGTAACGTCGTTTCCGTCATCAGCGCGGCGCCGCGCGCCACATTTTTCACGCGCTCCACCAGCGCCAGCAGGTCCGACAGCGTGCGTGAGCGGATCAAATAGAGCACCGTTGCTTTCGCCTGAACCACATTCGGCGAATGGCCGCCGGTATCGGTAACCGCATAGTGGACACGGGCCGTCGAGGGCATATGTTCGCGCAAATAGTTAACGCCGACGTTCATCAGTTCAACCGCATCCAGCGCTGAACGGCCCAGGTGAAGAGACGCGGCGGCGTGGCCGCTAAAATGAAAATTTAGCTCGTTACAGGCCAGCGAAATATAGGATTGTTCACCCCGGTGAAAGCCGCCGGATGCCAGGAAATAGCGATATCCACGTCATCGAAACCCCCGGCGTGCACCATAAACCCTTTCGATGAGCCGCCTTCCTCCGCCGGACAGCCGTAATAGCGTACGTGACCTTTAATGCCGAGAGCGGCCAGCATATCTTTCACCGCCGTGGCCGCTAATGGAGCCGGCGCCCAGCAGGTTATGGCCGCAGCCGTGACCGTTGCCGCCGTTGCTTTCCGGGCGGGGTTCGGCGACAACCGGCCTGTTGGCTCAGGCCCGGTAGGGTATCGAACTCGCCGAGAATGGCGATGACCGGTCCGCCGTCGCCTGCTTCTCCCATTACCGCCGTGGGTAGGCCGGTCAGGCCGGTTTCCACCCGAAATCCTTGCTGTTCCAAATAGGGCCTTATGGGCGGCTACCGATTGATATTCCAGATAATTGGTTTCGGGGGGTATCCCAGACACGATCGCTTAATGCGCAAAAAGCGGCCTGCGGCTCATTGATACGGGCGTCAAGCAGGTTGGTAACGGAGGTTGGCATGGTTAGGTTTCCAAAATGTTTACCAAAATTGATACCAATTTACGTCGCCTATTTTGATTGTGCAATGGTTAACCGTGGGATAAGACAACGTTATGATGCGCGCATTGGCATCAGAGTGGCAATAGACGCGGCGCGGTGGCAGAATGCGCCGATAAACGTTGAGAATTTTTTATGCCTAAGCAGAAACGACCGGCTTCGTCGGTGGTATTGACCGATAAGGTCACGGAATTGATCCTGCACGATATTCAGACCGGCCTGCTGGCGCCTGGCTGAAACAAATCGATTTGCAGCAGCGTTACCATTGCGGCCGGCCGGAGGTGCGTCGCGCCTTGGACAGACTGGCGCAAAAGCGGCTGGTGGCCCATGTGCCCAATCGCGGTTACCGTGTGTACTGGCCCGATGGCCGTCAGGAAGGAGAGGTCGCGGAGATCCGTATTTTGCTGGAAACCGGCGTTGCCGGCAGCGCTACGGCCGCGGATATCAGACTGCTTGAGCAATTGGTGGCGGAGTTTGTGCGGCTGTTGGCCGATGGCACCACCCTGGAGCTGTACGAGGCCAATCTGGCGTTTCATCATCATCTGCTGTCGCTATGCGGCAATCAGGAACTGATGGCGCTGGTGGCGGAAATACGCCAGCGTACCAGAGCCGTGCCGGTGCATCAGTGGACCACCCGGGCGCGGATTGAGCAATCTGCCCGCGAGCATGATGAGATGATTGAGGCAGTGCGTCAGGGCGATGGCACGCGTCTGGGGCGGTGTTGGCGCGTCATATCCGTCAGCAGGACCGCTAACGGCAACATAACCGTTGCGGCGCTATGACCGCCATCGACGGCAGATTCGTTGCGCCACCAAATCCATCTATGCTGCAGATCCCGCCAGCACCAGTAAATCGTCAGCACTAACCTTATCGTCGGGCGCCTGTGACAAAACTCTGAGCGGCGGTGCCGGCAGGCGGAAACGCGGCGGCCGCTTTTAGTGCTGGCGGACGACAGACGAAAAAAAACGCTTTATTGCTTTGCATCATTACAGGAATGTACAAAGCGATAAAGCGTTATTAACCATAGTAACAACCACGGGAGATTGGTTGCGGGGGCCGGATTTGAACCGACGACCTTCGGGTTATGAGCCCGACGAGCTACCAGGCTGCTCCACCCCGCGTCCGACTGATTTGCCCCCGAGCAGTGGGGACGGCCTTGCTAATGCCCGCGTACGGCGGTTTGATTGGTTGCGGGGGCCGGATTTGAACCGACGACCTTCGGGTTATGAGCCCGACGAGCTACCAGGCTGCTCCACCCCGCGTCCGTGGAAGCGCACTATACTCTGTAGCGGTTTTGATGCAACCCCTTTTTGCTAAATAGCCGCTATTCTTCTGATATTTGTTCAATTTCACCCCGTTGTGCTGCTTTTATCAACAACTCATTGAATGGGAATGATAATTTATTTAATTATGATAAATCATCTTTTATCGTTCGCCGTTAGGATTTAACGGCGCGAGAACGTTATGAGTAAACAATGGGTAATCTCTCTGATCGGCGGCGTGATTATCGTCATTCTTGCGGGGTGCCAATCCCGCCCCACCGATCGCGAACAACAGTATAAAGATGGTCAACTTACCCAGCCGCTGGCGCTGGTCAACGCGCCCAATGCCCGCGGTAAGCCGGTTAACGCCGGGGATTATGCCGATCAGGTGATCGAAACCCTATACGCCGCCGCTACCTTGTTTCAGCGTAACCAGACCGATTTCGCCGTTATTCAGCGTTGGGCGCAGGCCGGTGGCGATACGTGCCAATTGAGCCAGTACGGTATCAAGGCCTATCAAATGGAAGGGGCGGATAACTATGGTAATGTGCAGTTCACCGGTTACTACACGCCGGTGGTGCAAGCGCGCTATACGCCCCAGGGCGAGTTCCGCTATCCTTTGTACCGCATGCCACCCCGCGGCAAGAATCGCCGCCTGCCGGATCGCGCCGCCATCTACAGCGGTGCGCTGAGCAGCGGTCTGGCTATCGCCTGGACTAACTCGCTGATGGATAATTTCATGATGTAGGTCCAGGGCAGCGGTTATGTGGATTACGGCGATGGCCGGCCGCTGATGTTTTTTGCCTATGCCGGCAAAAATGGCCATGCCTATCGCAGCATCGGCAAGGTCTTCATCGATCGCGGCGAGGTGGCGCGGGAGTATATGTCGATGCAGGCGATTCGCCATTGGGCCGACACCCATACCGAGGCCGAAGTGCGTGAGTTGCTCGAACAAAATCCGTCATTTGTGTTTTTCAAACCGGTTCCCTTCGCGCCTGTAAAAGGGGCAAGCGCGGTACCGCTGGTAGCGAAAGCGGCCGTGGCCTCCGATCGTTCGTTTATCCCTGCAGGGACCACTATTCTGGCGGAGGTGCCGCTGCTGGACAACAAAGGTGAATTCACGGGAAAATATGAGCTCCTGCTGATGGTGGATCTGGACGTCGGCGGCGCGATTAAAGGCCAGCATTTCGATATGTATCATGGCATTCGTCCGGAAGCGGGGCATTCCGCCGGCTATTACAACCATTACGGTCGCGTCTGGGTGCTGAAAAGCGCAGGGAATAGTGGCCCGCTGTTCACCGCCTACAATGGCGGCAGCGGTCAAGCCGGCGCAGCGGGAACGCCCGCCCGTGGCACGGGCGCAACAGCCACGGGTTTGACGGGGGGAAGCTCTGGCGGTGTAACGGGCGCGACGGGGTCCGGTCTTACCGGTGCCCAGCCCGTCTTGCGGCCGGCGCCCAACACCGTGCAGGTCATCTACGATAATTGACCGGCGGCGGAGGTTTCACCCTTTATCAAGCGGCCTGTGGGCCGCTTTTGTTAACTGAGGCACCATGAACATGAATGATGACCTATCAGACGCCTGGTTGCAGCGCTTTGGCGGCACCGCCCGGCTGTATGGCCGGGATGCGCTGGCGGTCTTCGCTGCCGCCCACGTCTGCGTGATCGGTATAGGCGGGGTAGGTTCCTGGGCGGCGGAAGCGCTGGTCCGTACCGGTATCGGCGCGATAACTCTCATTGATATGGACGACGTGTGCGTCACCAATATCAACCGACAAATCCACGCCCTGCGCGACCGCGTCGGGCAGCCGAAAATCGCGGTAATGGCCGAACGGCTCGCGGCCATTAATCCCGAATGTCGGGTCACCGCTATCGATGATTTCATCACGGCCGACAACGTGGCCCAAAGGCTGAATGGCGGCTTCGATTATGTCATTGACGCTATCGACAGCGTAAGGGCCAAAGCGGCGCTGCTGGCGTATTGCCGGCGCTATAAAATTCCGGTGGTGTGCGTGGGCGCCGCCGGTGGCCAGACCGATCCCACTCGCATTCAGGTGGTGGATCTGGCGAAAACCATTCAGGATCCGCTGGCGGCAAAAGTGCGCGATCGCCTGAAGCAAAAGTTTCAAGTAGTGAAAAATAGCAAGGGCAAGCTGGGCATCGACTGCGTTTTTTCCAGCGAACAGCTGGTTTATCCCCAGCTCGATGGTTCAGTCTGCGCCTCGCCGTCGACGGCGGGGGGAGCCAAACGAATGGACTGCGCATCGGGGTTTGGCGCTGCGACCATGGTGACCGCGACATTTGGATTTGTCGCCGTGGCTCATGCGCTGAAAAAAATGCTGACCAAAGCGCGGCGGCAGCACGCCACACCGCCCTTAGCCTGACCCAATGCGGTCTGGCGTGGCGCTGGCCTGCGGTCGTTTGCTGCGCTAGCTTACAGCGGACAACGGAGAGGGGAGAGCGGACAACGCTCGACGCCCGGTGTTGACGATGGCGCCAGCTTGAGCCTGTGTTTTTTGCCGCCTGGTGGCGTGCCGGCAGGCGTGGCCGCTAGCCGTTGGAGGCGATATGGGTCATCCACGCACCGATGGCCGCCAGACCGTCGGCGCGGCTGGCGCTCAATTCCGCGTCCAAACCCAGCTCGTGCAACAGCGACAGCGGGTCGATCTGGCGCAGCTGTGTCGCGGTCTTGCCCTCGACGGCGGTCAGCACGATAGCTAACAGTCCTTTGACAATGCGGCCGTCGCTGTCGGCATAAAAATGCAGCGTGCCGTCGGGCAGCGGTTGGTGTGCCAGCCACACCTGGCTTTCACAGCCCGTGAGAAGTGTCGCGGGCGTCTTCAGGTGCTCCGGCAGCGGCGGCAGCGCCCGGGCAAGCGTTATCACCTGCCGCAGTCGATCTTCCCACTGCCGGCAGGCGGCAAAGCAGCGGGCCAGTTCCGCGGCGGTAATCTCGGTACCGAACGGGTGTGGGCCTTGCAGGGAAAAAGCCTCTTCTGTCATGCCGTGCTCCGTTACTCGTTGAAAAGAGCCAGGGCGGCGGTCGTCGCATCCACCAGCCGATCCACGTCCGCAAGGGTATTATAGGGGGCGAAAGACGCGCGTACAGTACCGGGGACGCCAAGGGCGGCCATTAGCGGCTGGGCGCAATGCTGGCCGGCGCGCACCGCCACGCCGGATTGTGCCAGCACCTGGGCGATATCCTGCTGATGGATACCGGCGAAAACGAATGACAGCAGCGGCGACCCCGGGCAGCGAAAAGCGCGAAATCCCGCCAGCCGAGAAAGCCGTTGCTGGGCGGCATCCGCCAGCGAGACGCTCCAAGCCTCGGTTGCCGCGAGATCCTGCTGCGCCAGCCAGCCGAGTGCGGCATCCAGACCGATGACGCCGGCAATATTCGGCGTGCCCGCCTCAAAACGGTGCGGCGGCGGTTGAGGAATGACCTCATCGAACGACACCGCACTGAGCATTTTCCCGCCGCCCTGCCAGGGTGGCATCGCCGCCAGCAGATCGGTTTTGCCATACAGGACGCCAATACCGGTCGGACCAAAAAGTTTATGACCGGAGAAGGCGTAAAAGTCGATATCCCACGCCGCGACATCCGGCCTGCCGTGTACCACCCCTTGTGCGCCGTCCACCACAATCACCGCCGATGTCTTCCGTACCCGGGGAATAATTCGCTGTAAATTCGGGCAGCCGCCGGTGACGTTAGACATTTGGCTCAGCGCCACAATTCGCGTGCGGGCGGTCAGCAGTGTGGATAGTTGTCGCTCGTCGGGCAGTAGATCGGGGCCAATGGGCCATTTGATCACCCGGGCGCCGGTCTGTTGCGCCACCATCAGCCAGGGAACCAGATTGGCATGGTGTTCGCTCTGTGCAACCAGTATCTCGTCGCCGGGCTGCAGGCGCGGTCGCGCATAGCTTTGGGCTATCAGATTGAGAGACTCGGTGGTGCCGCGGGTCCAGACAATGTCCTCTGCGCGCGGGGCGCCGAGCCAGCGGGCCACATGGTGACGGGCCAGCTCGTAGCGAGCGGTCAGGGATTGCGCTTGCTGGTAGCTGCTGCGGTGCACATTGCCCTGCGCCAGGCGATAAAAATCGTCGGTTGCCGCCAGCACGGGCTGCGGTTTCAGGGCAGTGGCCGCGCTGTCCAGATAGGTGGTCCCGGCGCTCAGTGCCGGAAAATGGCGGCGAAAAACATTACAGTCAAACTGGGTCACAAAACTCCTCTGGCGGTAACGGCCGACGCCGGTGCGGCGGCTAAATCGCCGAATTACATGTCATTTCTGGCAAAATCGAGAAAGTCGGTTATGCTTATTACTATCGGGTAATGCAAATACCAAGCGAATAATGGATGACTACAGTAGTTTACTCTGCGAGGAATTATCAATGAAGAAAACAGCCGCAGTTCTTACCGCCTGTGCCTTAGCCTTTACGCTGAGCGCCTGCTCAAGCAATTACGTCATGCATACCAATGATGGCCGGACTATTAACCTCTGGCAAGCCGAAAGTGGATGACGATACCGGCATGATTAGCTACAAAGATGCTTCAGGCACCCAACAGCAAATTAACCGCTCCGACGTGAAAGAGATGATGGAAGCGCAATAAAGCCCGGGTAAACCCGTCCCGTGCGGCAGATATAGTTATCGCCGCAACCTGCTCTGGCCGCATGTGCCAGGGACGGGATTAAGCTTGGCCTCAGGCGTTGACGCGATTTTTGGCTGCTAATGCTGCCTGAGTTCATTGCTCCGTTTCCCTACGTTATCTCTCTGCGTTTATTAGGCCGGGCCTACCCCGGTCACAATAAAAGAAGAGGGCAGGGTAGAACAACAGGTTCTCTCGCCGCTCTGCAACCTCATGCCCTTGGTTGCTGAACTCTCAAGCCACCCGCCCCCTGCGGCCACATTTCCCTCGCCGTGGTAAGCTCTCCGTCACCGCCGCCGTTCCCTGCGACAGACAAAAAAAGCACCGCAGGCGCGGTGCTACTTTTCTCTATGGACAGACAGAAAAATATATCCAAAACGGATTTAAGAAAAAGGGGGTCCGCAATGGCGGCCCAATCTGCAAACACAACATCACATCACTCGCCAAAAGCGCTTTGAAATCATTATCTTCCTAAGTTCTTTTCGTTCCGGCTTATGAATGGTAACAACTATAGGTATTTTCTGGCGCATCATAAATGGACAAATTATAATGCCTCGGATAAAAAACTAATAAATGATATGCCTATGTTGGCCCTATCCATGATACCGAGTCCGGAAAAAGCGCCAGCCTATGTCCAAACGACTACCTCCGCTTAATGCCCTGCGGGTGTTCGACGCGGCCGCGCGCCATTTGAGCTTTACCAAAGCGGCGGACGAGCTTTTCGTCACGCAGGCCGCCGTCAGCCATCAAATCAAATCGTTGGAAGACTTTCTCGGCCTGAAACTGTTCCGCCGCCGCAATCGCTCGTTGCTGCTGACCGAGGAAGGAAAAATTTATTATCTTGATATAAAAGAAATTTTCTCGGTATTGGCGGAGGCGACGCGCAAATTGCAATCGCGCAGCGCCAAAGGCGCGCTTACGGTCAGTCTGCTGCCGAGTTTTGCCATTCAGTGGCTGGTGCCGCGCTTGTCGAGCTTTAACGCCGCCTGGCCGGGCATTGATGTCCTCATCCAGGCGGTGGATCGCGAAGAGGATAAGCTGGCAGATGACGTGGACGTAGCCATTTTTTATGGCCGCGGTAATTGGCCTGGATTACGGGTGGAGAAGTTGTATGCCGAATACCTGTTGCCGGTATGTGCGCCGGCTCTGTTTACCGGCGTCTATCCACTGAAAACGCCGGCGGATCTGATTCACCATACCCTATTACATGACGCCTCACGGCGAGAGTGGTTGGCCTACAGCCGGCAATTGGGCCTGAGCCAGCTAAATGTGCAGCAAGGTCCGATTTTCAGCCACAGCGCCATGGTACTGCAGGCGGCGATCCATGGTCAGGGTGTGGCGCTGGCTAATAACGTCATGGCGCAGACGGAAATCGAGGCCGGCCGGCTGGCGTGCCCGTTCAATGACGTGCTGGAAAGCAAAAACGCGTTTTACCTGGTCTGTCATGACAGTCAGTCGGAGGTGGGTAAAATCGCCGCTTTTCGTCAATGGATCCTGGCGCGCGCGGCCAGCGAGCAAGAGACGTTCCGCTTTCGGTATGCCGCGTCGCAGCCCCTGGCGCCGCTGCATGGCACCCTTCATCAATAATTATCGGAATTGTGACACATGCGTAGTCGTGGAATGCTGATTTTCGCCGCTCTGAGTGGATTTTTATTTGTGGCTATCGGCGCCTTTGCCGCCCACAGCCTGCGTTTGTCGTTGGGCGGACTGGAAATGGCATGGTTGAGAACCGGTTTGGAGTATCAGGCGTTTCATACTCTGGCGATTATGGCGCTGGGCGCGGTGATGCTGCGTAATCCCAATCTGTGGTTCTACTGGAGCGGTGTGCTGCTGGCTATCGGCATCGTACTGTTTTCCGGCAGTTTATATTGCCTGGCGCTATCGCACCTGCGCCTGTGGGTTTATATCACGCCCATCGGTGGCGTGTGTTTCCTGACGGGCTGGATATTGCTGCTGATTGGCGCGCTGCGTCTGAAAAAAAAGGCCGAACGCCGTGAATAACGTTATTTTGTATTGCCGCCCCGGCTTTGAGAAAGAGTGCTCTGCTGAGGTTACCGAAAAGGCCGCCGCACGGGAAATTTTTGGTTTCGCGCGTGTTAAGGATAACAGCGGGTACGTGGTGTTTGTCTGTTATCAGCATGAAGAGGCCGACCGGCTGGTGCGCGTTTTGCCGCTGCGCAGCTTGATTTTTGCGCGCCAGATGATATTGGTGGGGGAGTTGCTGCGCGATCTCCCTGCCGAGGATCGCATCACGCAGATAGCCGGTATGCTGACGGGCGCTGTCGCTGGCGCGGGTGAAGTGCGGGTTGAAGTACCCGATACCAATGAAAGCAAAGAGCTGATGAAATTCTGCCGCAAATTAACCGTGCCGCTGCGGGCCGCCTTGCGCGCACAACGGATTCTCAAGGGGGAGGAACACAGGTCGCCGCAGGTTATCCACGTACTGTTCATCGCGCCTGGATGTTGCTATGCGGGCTACTCTTATCGTGATAATCATTCCCCGTTCTATATGGGCATTCCCCGGCTGAGATTTCCGCCCGATGCGCCCAGTCGCTCCATGCTGAAACTGGAGGAAGCTTTCCACGTTTTCATTCCTGCCGATGAGTGGGATGAGCGCCTGGGTAGCGGTATGTATGCGGTAGATCTGGGCGCCTGTCCCGGCGGCTGGACTTACCAGTTGGTCAAACGCAGCATGATGGTGCATGCAGTGGATAATGGCACGATGGATGAGGCGCTGATGGCGACAGGGCAGGTGATCCATCATCGGGCGGACGGTTTCCGTTTCGAGCCGCCGCGCAATAATGTCTACTGGCTGGTGTGTGATATGGTGGAAAAACCCTCCCGCGTGGCGCAGTTGGCCGCGGATTGGCTGGTGAAGGGGTGGTGCCGCGAGGCCATTTTCAACCTGAAGCTGCCGATGAAAAAGCGCTATGAAGAGGTTAGCCAGAACTTGCGCCTGCTCATCGACCATCTTCAGGTGAATGGCGTGCATGGGGAAGTGCACGCCAAGCAACTCTACCATGACCGGGAGGAGGTCACGGTGCACGCCCGCCGGTTCTGGAGCGCGGTGCCGGGACGGCGCGATGAACGCTGACGGCGCGTCGCGGGTCTGAATTTGCGCACGGTCGCACGCCAGACAATGTGCCGGTTACCTTTGGATCGGGGCATTCTCTGCGCAACGCCGCGCGCCTGCCGGAATGGGGAGCATGCCACGGTACGGGTACCGCCGGGGTCGCGTTAGGGCAGGTGGGCGATTACCGTCGGATCACGCCACGGCCGGCGGAGGGCACAAAGTTACCGGCGCGACGCTAACCTGACCGGTAACCTCCCACACCGGTGCCGTGGCGATGTGCGGTTTCAGCAGCTCAGGCCGAAGCCGCGCGGGTAGCGGATATCGGTTGCTGCTCCCTGCGAATCGACATTATAGATATTCACCGGCAGCTTACCGCTCGGTTGCAATTCCCCCACCAACGCCCGTGCGGCGGCAAACAGCGATTCGCCGCGGCGTACGCCGTTATCCAGACCGTAATAGGAATAGGTTGCCAGCACAGCGTCGGTCTTGCCATCGAAGTGAATAATGTCGTAGGGCGAACGCATCAGCAGCAGCACGATTTTCTTCTGCTGACGGTGGGCATAATCGATGATGGCGTCAATCGACGCTGTGTCGCTGGCAGCGGCCACACCGCCGGCTTGGCCGTTGTTCTCCACCGGGCTGACGCCGACCGCCTGGCTACCGACGATAACGATATCGCAGCGATCAATTTCCCGTTGCTGTGTCTGCCAGGCGATGTCAGCGAGCTTATGGCTGTTGACGTCGTGAAAGCCCTTTTGGGTCAACACCTGCCGTACGGCATGACCCTGTTCGCCCCAGGGTGTGAAAATGACGATCTTACTGCTGATGTCCCGCAGGGGCAGCAATTGATGGTTTTGCAATAGCGTGATCGATTGTTCGGCAACAGCGCTTTCCACTTCTTTCGCCAAACGCTGTTCGGTTTCGCCGATTGTGACAGAGGGTGCCTGGCCTGCCAGGATGTTTTTGGCCCGTTTGAGCGACAGGATCCGTGCAACCGAGGCATCGATCTCTTCGCCGTTAATCTCGCCATGTTCAACCTGCGTGGCCACATAGTCGATTAGCTCGCGTAGTTTTTCTTCTTCTTCTGGCGCCTGTATGCTGACCGGCATCAGAGCGATATCGATACCGGCGTTGAACACCCGCTTCACCACGTCGCGCGGGTCGAAGTTGGCGCTGATGGCCTTCATATCCAAGGCATCGGTAATGGTCACGCCGCGGTAGCCTAACTCCTGTCGCAGCAGGTCGTGCTGGATCCTGCGCGACAGGGTGGCGGGAACAACAATGTCTTCGCCGTCGAGCCGGGTGATTCGGCTGTCGTCGAGGGCCGGGTATTGAATGTGGGCGGTCATGATCATGTCCGGCGCCTCATTTTCGGCGATAGCGGCGCGGTAGGGCGCCAGGTCGATGGCGTAGGCCTCCTCCCGGTTGCGGTCTACTCTCGGCAAGTCCATGTGGGAGTCGGTATGCGTATCGCCATGGCCAGGGAAGTGCTTGTAGCAAGTGACTATCTGCGCACTACCTTTCACCAGTTCCCGGGCCAATTTATCGACCCGGGCAGGGGAATCGCTGAACGCGCGAACGTTGATCACCGGATTGGCCTGATTGCTGTTGACGTCCACCACCGGCGCAAAGTTGACGTTGATGCCCAGGCTGCGCAGTTCCTGCGCCATGATCTTGCCCTGCAGGTAGGGGAGTACGCTTTCGCTGTGGCCCTGGTCCAGCGCCCCGAGCGGCATATTGCCCGCAAAAGCGGTGTACTCTCCGCGCGGCAGACGAAAGACGTTGCCGCCTTCGTTATCGATAGCAATCATCAAACCGATGCCGTGAGTCTGGGGCACGGCGGCTAATTGGGCCGTCAGGCGACGGATCTGATCGGTTTTTTTCAGGTTGTTGGCAAACAGAATGACACCGCCGATGTGGTACGTATGCAAAATGTGTTCGATGTTTGCGTTGAGCGCCACGGTGTCCTGTGCCGCGCCGCTGGCGCTATCCCGGCCCCAATAGCGGAAATCGAGCATGATTTTCTGACCAATTTTTTCTCTAAGCGTCATGTTGGTCAAAACGGACTGGCTGTTGTCGGCGGACGTCAGCGCCTGGCTGAGCGCGCTGGTGCGATGCTGACTCGTCGGCGCAGCGGCGGCGGTGACACCGTTGACATGTGAAGGGGGGATGGTGTTCATCATGTGCTCTCTCGATGGGTGTAAACAGGGGGCGGTCATCTTTCCCGTCGCGGACACGCGGCGGGATCCGTGTTTATCAGATGTCTATCCTTACAGGCTCGGTGCGTACTGCACACCTGTACTGCGACACTATCATGCCTGCCGTGGACAAGACAGTAAATTGCCGCGTGGTGGCCGGGGGAGCAATAGGAGATTAGCCGTCCGTTTCCACCGGACAGACCCAAGCGGCCTCGTGCAAGTGCGATGCGTTATCCAGTTTCACTGGCCTGTGCTGGCCGGAGGTCGATGGTTGTGGCAGAGTCTGTCCAAGTTTACGGCACAGTGCCGCGAGGACCGATTTGCGTTTACGGACCCACCGCTAGCGTCTAGGTTGTCGGTAGGCAGGCGGTAGGATGCAGGTGCCGCCGTGTGCCAAGCGCGTACCGCCGTCGGCGCCGCACGGAACAGGTAGAGTGACATATGGCGCCTGCCGGGTTCGCGAGCGGAATGCCGATGGCAGGGGCGCTGTCGGGCGTCTTCATGCCGCCGCTGTGTCTGCTGCTTGGGTTAACGATGGGGCTGGCGCTGCATGTGGCGCTGTTACACCTCCTTGCTAACTTTCCCTTAGTGAGCAGCCCTCACCGGCGCAACCGTGGGCGCTGTGCGCTGGTGTACTGTTTCTGCTGGCCGCTGTCACTTTGCGGCTACCGGATATTATCACCCAACCGCTATTGTGGCTGGGGCTGTTATTTAATCTCGGCGCCACGTTTGTAACCCTGTCGGATGCGGTATGGGGCGCGGTGGCCGGTTATCTGACGCTGTGGTGCATCAACGGCGTTTACCGGCTGGCGCGCCGCTGATGCTGCTGTTTTGCCGCCAGGGTTAACGTAATCGCAACTGCTGTAAATTGCCCTGTAGCGTCACGGCGGTATCGAGCGTAACAATCCGACGACAGAGAAACGCCAGGTCACGGTCGTGTTCCAGCCTGTGCCGCCATTTCTCCGGCAATTGCGCCAGCCGCTGATAGAGGGCTTCCAGCGTGCCCGCCTCGCTGATAAGCTGCGCGGCGCTTTTGGGACCGATGCCGGCGACGCCTGGGATTTTGCTGCTGCTCACGCCTGCCAGCCCCCAAAAGTCGGTCAATTGTTGCGGCTGGACGCCAAAATGGCGCATTACGAAAGGCATATCCAGCCAGCGTTTTTGGAAGTAATCACGGATTTGTATCGAGGGAGAAAGCAACTGGCAATAGCCTTTATCGGTAGAGACTAACGTCACCCGATGCCCACCCGCTGCCACCTTGATCGCCAGCGTGGCGGCAATATCGTCCGCCTCAAAGCCGCTGGCGTGCCAGCAAGTGACGGACTGACGATTGAATTCGGCGCGGATGGCCGGCATTAGCGCCTGCAGGTCTTCCGGTATCGGCGCACGGCCGCTTTTGTATTGCGGTAACTGCTGATGGCGCCAGCTTTCATGGCGCTCATCGTCGTCAAACACCGCCACCGCGTGGCTTGGGGTACAATGGAGAATGAGCTGGCTCAAGGCGTGTCCGCAGGCGGCCAAACAGGAAGCGCCCTGCACGGCATGGATGCGGCGGATGAGATTCAGCGCGTCAACGATTAACAAATGTACCGACATGGAGTGCCATTCTGATTATCCATTGGGCGGTGCGAGCGGTCCCGCACGCGGTGTAAGACGCTGATGCCGGTGTCCTGCCGGCATCGGTTGCGTTAAATATGAATTTCGTAGCACGGAAGGTAGGCGCTGCCGGGCAACTTCATCCGGTGCTGAGCGACAAAGCCCTGTAGCAGTGTATCCATATGCTGCATAATTTCCGCATCCCCATTCAGTTGATACGGCCCATATTGCTCGATAGCATGAATGCCGTACTCTTTGACGTTGCCTGTGACGATACCGGAAAACGCCCGCCGCAGCGCGGCCGCCAGGCGTTCCGCCGGCTGTTCGCGATGCAAATTCATATTGGCCATGTTTTCATGGCTGGGCTCGAAGGGATGCTGTAAATCATGGGCGATGCGCAGCGACCAGTTAAAGCTGTATGCGTCACCGCTGTGGCGGCGGTTTTCCTGCACTTCCGGCATCGCTTTTTTCATCCGCCGGGCCACTTCCGCGGCATCGTCGATGATGATGGAATAATAGCGGCGTGCCTGGGCGCCAAGGGTGCTGACGATGAATTCGTCAAGAACGCGGAAATAGTCGGCGCTCTCCTCGGGTCCGGTAAGCACCAGCGGCAGCACCTGATCGGTGTTTTCCGGATCCATCATAATACCCAGCAAGTACAGGAACTCTTCCGCGGTACCGACGCCGCCGGGAAAAATGATAATGCCGTGCCCGATACGCACAAAGGCCTCAAGGCGTTTTTCGATATCCGGCATGATAATCAACTCGTTGACCAGACCGTTAGGCGGTTCGGCGGCGATAATCGACGGCTCGGTCATGCCGATAAAACGCCCCTCTTTGTAGTGCTGCTGGGCATGGCCTACCGCCGCGCCTTTCATGGGCGCTTCCATTGCACCTGGCCCACAGCCGGTGCAGATGTTAAGTTCGCGCAGGCCCAGCTGATTACCGACGGCGCGCGCATAGAGATATTCGTTTTCGTTGATGGAGTGCCCGCCCCAGCAGACTATCATATTCGGCGCCTCGCCCACGTGGAGTGCGCGGGCGTTACGCAGGATAGAGAACACCAGATTGGTAATGTGGGAGGCGTTGGCCAGATTGAGATGCTGATGTCGGCCGGCGCTGACAATTTGGCCGTTAACGAACAGGATGTCCCGCAACACGGCAAACAGGTTGGTCTGTAACGAACGGATGATGCGGCCATCGACAAAGGCTTCCTCCGGCGGGTTCACCAGCTCCAGCTTCACGCCGCGCTCGCGGCGCAGGACGTTGATATCGAAATCCTGAAAGCGCTCCAGCAGCTCTTTACTGCTGTCGGTCTGGATCCCGGAATTGAGCACCGCCAGTGAACAGTTGCGGAAAAGACGATAGAGATCGCTGCTGGTGGTGTGCTTGAGCATATCCACTTCGAGTTGTGACAATAAATCCATGGAGCCCAGCGGGCTGATATGCGTAATCAAAATAGCTCCTTGTCATGCCTGTGCATACAAAAAAGAATCATCCCCTAGCGCGCAGAGCCCAATGCCTACTGCCTAGTTCCTGGTACTCAGAGCCTAATGCACAGCACCCAGTGCCCTGAGACTAGTGCACAGTACCAGGCGCCATAGCGCCCGGGTACGTCGATATGCCCTATCGCCTCACGGCCCGGTAAACCCGCTGCCGCTAACTCTAAGGCCGACGGCAAGGTTTTACCACCCCTGCAACCGGGCGCGGGTCGATAGTTGCGGGCTGCCATGCATTATTGTCGTGCAAGACGTCCAGTTGCCGGCGAGAAGTGGGTGTTGCTGCGCCAGGGATTGATATCCAGTCCGCCACGGCGGGTATAGCGGGCATAGACCGTCAGGGTTTCGGGACGGCAAAACTGCATCACATCGCAGAAAATGCGTTCTACGCACTGTTCGTGAAATTCATTATGTTGGCGGAAGGAGACCAAGTAGCGCAGTAGCGCCTCGCGGTCGATACGCGCGCCCCGATAGCGGATTTGTACCGAACCCCAATCCGGTTGATGGGTGATGAGACAATTGGATTTTAGCAAATGGCTCACTAACGTTTCACTGACCACCGACCCGCCCGCTGCGCCCTCCAGGTAGCGGTTAGTGAAGGTATAATCATCGATGTGGATAGGTTGATCGTCGATGCATTCGCCGTCAAAATCTAGCAATGGACTACTGGTGAAATCGGAGAGCGCGCGCAGAACAACCTGCACCTCGCCGTCGGCGCAGCGGGACAAATCCTCGGCGAGGCGGACGCGCACCGCTTCACGCGAGGGGAAGCTGGTCTGATTTAAACTGTTCAAGTACAGTTTAAAGCTTTTGGACTCAATCAGATTGGTGCTGGTAGCGTTCAGGGCGATTTCGCCAATTGCCACCTGGGGTATACCCGCGTCGTTGAGCCAGGAGAGTTCGTACAAGGTCCAGATATCGGCGCCATGAAAGGGCAGCGCCGTCGCCTGCAGCCCCAACAGATCGCGATTAAGGGCGCGCGGTACCGCCTGGAGCAGCGAGGGATCATAGCGCTCCCGGTACGGGGTCGGTTTTCCCAGTGTCAACGATTGCAAAGCGTGATGTTGGTCATAATTCGTCATGGTGTTTACCTTGGAGCCTTACTGTTACACTAGGCGTAGTGTAACGCACGGAGCTGTAAAATGAGAGAAAATAGGAACCCGGCCACTGTCCTGGCGCTGGCGGAGTTTACCCGGCGCTATGTCGGATACTGGCAACAAACAACCGGCGGTTTACCCGTTAGCCAAGCGCTGCCGGCATGCCGTCCCCTTGCGTCGCCGGCGGTGACGGCGACGCGATATACTGGCAACATCGCCCGGCGGCGCCGGACCAGACGCTGGCGGGCGTTGAACGGGCGCTGTCCTTGCGTCTGCAGCCTTCGGCGCAGGCCTATTACTGTAGTCAATAGGCGATATGCCGGCCGCGTTTGAGGGCGAGCCGCTGGAGCTGGTGCAGGTCTGGAGCGAGCCGGATTTTTTGCGGGTGCAGGAGAATCTGATAGGCCATCTGCTGATGCAAAAGCGGCTGCGGCAGACACCGACGCTTTTTATTGGCACCACCGCGTCAGAGCTGACTATAATTTCGTTATGCAACCTCACAGGCCATATTCTGCGTGAGCAGGTGGGCGGCAAACAGCGTGAGGTGCTGACGGCCGATCTGGCAACCTTCCTTAATCGCCTCACGCCGCGACTGTCGGCTTAAAATTGGCCCTTTTTTTATGCAAATTATTGTAAGAGACATCCTACATATCATGTAGGAAATAACTGTGTTTCAAAAGATTAAATTTAACAAAAAAATTAATTATTCCAGTAAGATCAAAGTAATATAACGACTCATTAACATTTTACCTTTTCTCGCGCTTTATCAATACCTCTCACTACTCTTGTTTATAGAGATAGTTTAAGCGATCTTATCAATCAAACTCAGTAAGCAAGGAACGCCCACTGAACCAGGATTGTGCCGCACGGACAGCGCAGGGAAGGGTTAGTGCAGCAACGGCCTCAGGAAGAAGCCCGCAAATTTCAGGATGATACTCAGGACACCTCCAGGATGGAGAATGTGAGCTGGTAACGGAACGCCAGCGAAGCAGGGACTGCTGCAGGACATACGTTTGATAACGTAGGCGTGGCGCAAGGATGGGTTTTGCCAACATGGATTGTTGCAATGTTATCTTGTATAACAAGTGTTATGGAGGTAGGCAGGGAGCATAAACGTAGCGGGATTGCTATAAAACGAACCGGGGGTACTGTGTAAACAGTACCCCCTTTTCTTTGACGCCATTTCCGGTGGAAAAAGGGTAAAATGGGGCCGTCATGGCGCCGACACGTGCGCAAGCAGAGCGCCGCAGCAGGGAATTGCTGGGGTGAATAACGCGGCCGTTTTTTTTCCAAAGAAATTATCACTCTTGACAATAAAACCGTTTACGTGCTATCAACGAGTTCTCTTATCTTGCGCGTTTTGCGACCATAATTAGCACTGGCACCGCGGTAATGCTATTCTTTGCGGCTTTCCATCGGTGGGTCCGGCGGAAGAGGAGGATCAGATGACGTTACATCAACAGGTTCGTCAGCGGTTGTTCGACATCGAGCAGGCCATGCACGACGCCGAAATATGGCAGCCGCAGCCTCCGGTGCGCGCGGCCTTCGACAGCGTGGAGCCGTTCTGCATCGACACCATGGAAGCACAGCAGTGGTTGCAATGGGTTTTGCTGCAGCGCATGCATGCTCTCCTGGATCGCGACGCGCCATTGCCAGAACGTTTCGCCCTGACGCCGTATTTTGAAGAGGCACTGCCCGAGGCCTTCGCATTGTTGACGCAATTACGCCAGCTTGATTGTTTGCTGGGCGGTGATGCGCATGATTGAGATATGTTACCAGGATCAGTACCTGGTGGCGGTCAATAAACCGGCCGGCTGGCTGGTCCACCGCAGTTGGCTGGATCGCAAGGAAAAAGTGGTGGTGATGCAGACGGTGCGCGACATGTTGGGGCAGCACGTGTTTACCGTGCACCGGCTGGATCGCCCGACGTCCTGCTAATGGCGCTTTCCGCCGAGGTCTCCCACAGGCTGGCGCAGCAATTTGAGGGCCATCAGTCAGGTGAACAAACAGTATTTGGCGGTCACCTGCAGCTATCTGGATGGTGAAGGGATGATCGACTATGCGTAACGGCCGAGCTGGATAAAATCGCCGACAAATTTGCCAACCCCAATAAAGAGCCGCAGCCGGCTCAAAGCCATTATCAGGCGCTGGGGCGCGTAGAAATGCCGGTCGCCGTTGGCCGATATCCGACCAGCCGCTATAGTCTGTGTCCCTCTCTCCTCAGACCGGCCGTAAGCATCAGCTGCGTCGCCATATGGCGTATTTACTCCATCCGATTATCGGTGACACCACCCATGGCGATCTGCGCCACAACCGCGGCTTCGCCGCCGCCTTTTGCTGCGGCCGGCTGATGCTGCACGCCTGCCGCTGGCGCATCCGGTCACCGGCGAGCCGCTGGTCATTGATGCCCGCTGGGACGACAGTTGGCAGCAATTGATGGAACGATTCAGTTGGCGCGGCCTTCTCCCTGCATATGAAAGGGTTGAGTTTGGCGGGCCTTCGGGTCAGGATAAGGCCCTTGATTACACGACGTAGGTTTGGGGAGTCGAGCGCTATGGCGCAGATAAGTATTTTTGTCGGTACGGTATATGGTAACGCGTTGTTGACCGCTGAAGAAGTGGAGTCGGTTCTGACAGAGCAGGGCCATCAGGTGACGCTGTTTGAGGATGGCGGCTTTGAGCAGTGGCAGGCGTATGCCGAACGGGTGATCCTCATTATTACTTCCACCACCGGACAGGGGGGATTGCCGGATAATATCGTACCGCTATTCCAGCAGGTGAAGGATAAGCTGGGGCATCAGCCGGCGCTGCGCTATGGCGTTATTGCGCTGGGCGACAGCAGTTATGATACCTTTTGCGGCGCAGGGCACGCCTTTGACGCGCTACTACAGGAGCAGGGGGTCACGCGGGTGGGCGATCTGCTGGAGATCGATGCCGTGGAGCATCCCGAGCCGGAAACGCTGGCCTGTCGCTGGGCGGCGGAGTGGGGCGCATTGTTATAAGCGCTCACGCCGGGGCGGGGCTGTGCTATGCCGGTATGCATCGTGCTGTGGCGAGAGGGCAGCGCGGCAGTAGGCGTTGTTACGGCGGGAGGGCGTCGGGCATCGGTGCTGTGTCGAATGCCGAGGCTTGGTACCGGCGCCGGCTGCGTCCTCTCTGGTCCCTGACGCGCGCCAGTGCCGTCGTGCGGCTATATTATTTCTGCCGGGTCAATTTTTCCAGATCGGCCTCGATCTCGGCAATTTTATTGGACACCACGCTTTCCAGGTGACGCAAATCATCCAAAATCTTGTTCTTCAAATCCACTTCGGTCTGATCGCGCAAACAAATTTGATCCAGCTCATCGATCACATAGCGCAGATTGGGGCTGATTCCATTGATTTCACGATAGCCTTCCGCCGCGTTGTACGACACCACGGTTTTACGCTGCCGGGGATATTTAAATTTGACGCTTTTGGCGAAAAGTTCCCCTTTGTCGCGGCGGAAATAAATTTTGAGGATGTCGTTATTGGCTTCCTGGCGCAGGCTGTAGCGGTCGATATCGTCCGGATGATTAACGCCAAGGCTTTTCAGATTATCGTACATGGTCGTCCCCTAGTGATGTGCGGTATGGGTAAAATTATGACGCCTGGCGGCGTCA
The DNA here is from genome assembly GCF_000010085.1 of Sodalis glossinidius str. 'morsitans'. Classification (NCBI taxonomy): domain Bacteria; kingdom Pseudomonadati; phylum Pseudomonadota; class Gammaproteobacteria; order Enterobacterales; family Bruguierivoracaceae; genus Sodalis; species Sodalis glossinidius. The sequence goes on along the minus strand of NC_007712.1, from coordinate 3,353,192 downwards.
TAAGCTGTGACTTACGGCCGGATTTACCGCCGTACTGACCGGGCGCGAACGCTGCCGCCGTGGATAATATTAGTCGATAGTGCGTAATAACTCATTGATACCCACCTTGCCGCGGGTTTTGGCGTCGACCTTTTTCACTATTACCGCGCAATAAAGGCTATAACGCCCGTCTTTGGAGGGTAAATTGCCAGATACGACCACCGACCCGGCCGGTACGCGGCCATAATGCACTTCGCCGGTCTCGCGATCGTAGATCTTGGTACTCTGGCCGATGAACACGCCCATGGAGATGACCGAACCTTCCTCCACGATAACCCCTTCAACCATTTCGGAGCGGGCGCCGATAAAACAGTTATCCTCGATAATGGTCGGGTTGGCCTGTAGCGGCTCCAACACGCCGCCGATGCCCGCGCCGCCGGACAGGTGGACGTTTTTGCCAATCTGCGCGCAGGAGCCGACGGTGGCCCAGGTATCCACCATGGTGCTTTCATCCACATAGGCGCCGATATTGACATAGGAGGGCATCAACACCGTGTTGCGGGCAATGTAGGCGCCCTGACGCACGCTGGCCGGGGGCACGACGCGGAAGCCTTCGCGCTGGAAGCGCTCGCTGTCCCAGCCTGCAAACTTCATTGGCACTTTATCGAAAAAGCGCGTTTCGCCGCCCTCGATCAGCTGATTGTCGGCGATGCGAAATGAGAGCAGTACCGCTTTTTTCAGCCACTGATGGGTGACCCATTCGCCGTTGATTTTTTCCGCGACGCGCAGCGTGCCGCTGTCGAGAGCGGCGATGACCTGATTCACCGCGTCGCGGGTGGTGGCGTCGACGTTAGCCGGCGTAATCGCGGCGCGTTGCTCAAAGGCGGTTTCAATATTCTGCTGTAATGACTGCATCCTGACCTGTCCTGTCTATGGCTTAATGGGAGTTCATAAAGTTACTTGTATCACACTTTATCGTTTGGGTTGAGCGCCTCTGTTAAGCGTCGCCGCACTTCCGCCTGCATTGCACGGCTCAGCGCGCGACGGTCGCCGTCTGCCAGAATGAACAAGTCCTCTACCCGTTCGCCGATGGTGGAAATGCGCGCGCCGTGCAGCGAAATGCCTAGATCGACGAAGACTTCGCTGACGCGGGCCAGCAACCCGGGCTGATCGAGCGCCGTTAGCTCCAGATAGCTGCGACGTTCGGTCGGCGAAGGCAGAAACACCACTGAGGTGTCCACGTTGAAATGACGCAGCTTGGAGGACGGGCGTCGCACCCGCGGGTGGCGGTAATCCCCCGGCAGCAGGATTTGCAGCAGCGCCTGACGGATGACCGGGTGACGATCCGGCGACAATGGACTGCCGTCTGGCTCAAGTACCACAAAGGTGTCCATCGCCATACCGTCTCGGTTGGTAAAAATCTGCGCGTCGTGCACGCTGAGATTGCGGCGATCTAGCTCGCCCGTGACCGCGGCGAACAGATAAGGGCGATCCTGGTTGTGGATGAAAATTTCGGTGCCGCCGCGGGTGGCCTGCGGGCTTATCAGCACCAGCGGCTCGTCGTGGTCGTGCAGGACCATATGGCGCGCATGCCAGGCCAGCTGATTAGGGGTATGGCGCAGGAAATAATCGGCGCGGCAGCGGCTCCAGATTTCCTGTAGACGCTGTTCGTCGATGCCCTCCATACGCAACAGCACCAGCGACTGACGGCGGTTGTGGCGTACCCGCTCGCGCACGTCGGGCGATACGTGAATACCGCGGCGCAGCTGTTTCTCGGTGGCGAAGAACAGCTCGCGCAGCAGGCTTTGTTTCCAGCTGTTCCATAGCGTTTCGTTGGTGGCGCAAATATCCGCCACCGTCAGGCACAGCAGGTAGTGCAGGCGGCTCTCGCTCTGCATCTCGCCGGCGAACTGCACCAGCACGTCCGGCTCCTGAATATCCCGCCGCTGGGCGGTCACCGACATGACGAGATGACTTTCCACCAGCCACGCCACCAGTTGGGCATCCTCGGCGGGCAAATCGTGCAGCGCCGCAAATTCCAGCACGTCGCGGGCGCCAAGCTGGGAGTGATCGCCGCCGCGCCCTTTGGCGATATCATGAAACAGGGCCGCCACCAGCAATAAATGCCGCTGGCTCAAACGCGGAAACAGCTCGACGCACAGCGGATGGTACGGCCGCTGGCTTTCGTCGGCGAAACTTTCCAGCTTAAGCAATACCCGAATGGTGTGCTCATCGACGGTATACGCATGGAACAGGTCAAATTGCATCTGGCCGACAATATTGCTCCACTGCGGCATATAGGCCCACAGCACGCTGTGCCGGTGCATCGGCAGCAGAGCGTGTTTTACCGCACCCGGCTGATGCAGAATCCGCATGAACAGCGTCCGCGCTTCGGGGCTCGTGCACAGCGGCGCTTTCAGGTGCCGACGGGCATAGCGCAGCTGGCGCAGGGTAGCTGAATAAATGCCCTCGATATGTCGGTTGCGCACCATTTGCCAGAACAGGAGTAAAATCGCCTCCGGCTGTCGGCTAAACAATGTCTCGTCGCGCAAATCAATCAGGTTGCCGCGCAGCTGAAACTCGTCGTCCAACGGCTGGGGTTTTTCATCGGGCGCCAGGGCGAGGATCGCCTCATCGAACAACTGCAACAGCATCTGGTTCAGCTCGCTGACGCGGCGGGTGACGCGGAAAAAATCCTTCATCATCCGCTCCACCGGCAGGTTGCCTTCCCCCTGGTAGCGTAGCAACTGCGCCACGTTCTGCTGACGGTCGAACAACAGTCGATTATCGTAGCGGTTCAACACCAGATGCAGGGCGAAGCGGGTGCGCCACAGAAAGCTCTGGCACTCGTTGAGTTCATCCCGCTCGGCGCGGGTTATAAAGCCAAAACCCACCATTTCATCCATCGAGGTGGCGCCGAAATGGCGGTGTGCGACCCAAAGCAGGGTATGGATATCCCGCAGGCCGCCGGGGCTGCTTTTGATGTCCGGCTCGAGATTATAGCTTGTACCGTGATAGCGCGAATGGCGTTCCTGCTGCTCGGCGAGCTTGGCGGGAAAAAACGCCCGCGAAGGCCAAAAATCATCGCTGAACACCTGTTTTTGCAGGGTCAGAAACAGCGCCAGATCACCGCAAATCAAGCGCGATTCGATAAGATTGGTAGCGACCGTCAGATCGGCGCGCCCCTCTTCCAGACACTCGGCGATACTGCGCACGCTGTGGCCGACTTCCAGCTTGAGATCCCATAACAGCGTCAGCAGCTCGCTGATATGCTGTTGTTGCGGCGGCGTCAGCGGCGCCTGGCTTAGCACAAGCACATCGATATCGGACAACGGATGCAGTTCGCCGCGGCCGTATCCCCCCACCGCCACCAGCGCGGTATGAGGTGCGTGGGCTAAGCCGTGGTAGTGCCAGAGCTGCCGCAAAAGCTGATCGATATACAGCGTGCGGGCGTCCACCAGTATTTCAGCCGTCTCGCCGGCATCGAAAGCGTCGGCCAGCCAGCGCTGGAATTCGTCCAGCCGTTCTTTCAAAAAAGGGCGGTTGAGGGCGTCGTCCGGCCAGGTGAGGGGAGATGAGGGTTTGACCGGCGGCTGGCGCGGCACCGGCGGATGGGTAAATTGAAGAATTTGGTCCGGCATGGGGTCGCCCTGCATAGTAGGGCGGCCCGGCACGCAAATTGGCTTACCGGGGCTGCCCGTGAAATTAACGCTCGCCAGCGCCCCGGCCGGCAAGCGGTTTTAGGCCGGGTGGTGGATTACCGTCGGCAAGGTATCATCGGCGCGCAGCGTCATGATTTCACAACCGTCCTCGGTCACCACGATCGTATGCTCATACTGTGCCGACAGGCTACGATCCTTGGTTTTTACCGTCCAGCCATCTTTCATGGTGCGGATGCGGTAGTCGCCGGCGTTGACCATGGGCTCAATGGTGAACGCCATTCCCGGTTGCAAGACCACACCGCCGTCGTCGGCATCATAATGCAGCACCTGCGGCTCTTCATGAAAGCCTTCGCCGATACCGTGGCCACAATACTCCCGCACCACCGAGAAGCTTTCTGCTTCAACGAACTGTTGAATCGCTTTACCCAGCGTGCGCAGGCGGATGCCCGGCCGGACCATGCGGATTGCCAGATACAAACTTTCTTTCGTCACCCGGCATAGCCGCTCGCCGAGGATGGTCGGTTTGCCGACTATAAACATCTTTGAGGTATCGCCGTGGAAGCCGTCTTTGATAACGGTGACGTCAATATTCAGAATATCGCCCTCTTTAAGCTTTTTTTCATCGCTCGGGATACCGTGACACACGACTTCATTGACCGAAATACATACCGATTTCGGAAAACCGTGATAGCCGAGCGATGCGGAAACGGCGTGCTGTTTCTTGGTGATATGCTGATGGCACAACCGGTCCAATTCGCCGGTGCTAACGCCGGGTTTGATATAAGGTTCAATGATTTCCAGCACCTCGGCAGCCAGCCGGCCGGCAACGCGCATCTTTGCAATATCGTCTGCTGTTTTGATAGGAATGGCCATGTAGAGATCCACAGTCGGCACCAAGGTCGACAATAAAATAATAATATAAGCTAAATTAGCGAGTGGGATTAATGGTATCAGTACGGCCGGACACTGCCAAATGATCATTTTCCCGCAGGCTTCGGAAAACATTTGGTGGAGTCCATGCATGGTTTATGGTATAAAGCGCGCCGACGATAGGTGCCAGGATTTTTCAAGCCGCGCGTCGATCGCTACAACGAAACTCAATTGTGTTATTACACACACGTATCGGCACATGCGCCGGGGTGCTCTGAATCACAAGGTCGGGGTCGGCCGTATGGGATACGTGGAGGCATAACCCCAAACAGACATAGAGGTTTATCATGGCAACTGTTTCCATGCGTGACATGCTCCAGGCCGGCGTGCATTTCGGTCACCAGACCCGTTACTGGAACCCGAAAATGAAGCCCTTCATCTTCGGCGCCCGTAATAAGGTTCACATCATCAACCTGGAACAAACCGTACCCCTGTTCAACGACGCCTTGGCCGAGCTGAACAAAATCGCCTCGCGCAAAGGTAAAATCCTGTTTGTCGGCACCAAACGCGCCGCAAGCGAAGCGGTAAAAGAAGCGGCCAACAGCTGCGATCAATTCTTCGTCAACCATCGCTGGTTGGGTGGGATGTTGACCAACTGGAAAACGGTTCGTCAGTCCATCAAGCGTTTAAAAGACCTGGAAACCCAGTCTCAGGACGGTACGTTCGAGAAGCTGACCAAGAAAGAGGCGCTGATGCGCACTCGTGAACTGGACAAGCTGGAAAACAGCCTGGGCGGTATCAAGGATATGGGCGGTCTGCCGGACGCGCTGTTTGTTATCGATGCGGAACATGAACACATCGCTATCAATGAAGCCAACAATCTGGGCATTCCGGTTTTCGCTATCGTTGACACCAACTCCGATCCGGACGGCGTAGACTTCATTATCCCGGGTAATGATGACGCCATCCGCGCAATCAACCTGTACCTGACTGCCGTTGCCACCACCGTGCGCAAAGGCCGTTCTCAGGATCTGGCGGAACAGGCTGAAGAAAGCTTTGTGGAAGCTGAATAATAAGGCATGCTCTCAGGAGCCCTTATTGACCAAGTTTTAAATATGTTGGTTAGAGGGCCTGTCATCAGTCCCTCTTTTTTACCTATCTCCAACACGGAATAACGAGGAAAAGATAATGGCTGATATTACCGCCGCCCTGGTTAAAGAACTGCGCGAACGTACCGGCGCAGGCATGATGGAATGCAAAAAAGCGCTGGTTGAAGCTCAGGGCGATATCGAACTGGCTATCGACAACATGCGTAAGTCCGGCCAGGCCAAAGCCGCCAAGAAAGCGGGCCGTGTCGCGGCAGAAGGTGTCATTTTGACCAAAATCGCCCAAGACGGCAAATACGGCGTCATCATCGAGCTGAACTGTGAAACCGATTTCGTTGCCAAAGACGGCGGCTTCAAAGCCTTTGGCGACGAGGTCATCACCGCCGCGCTGAACGAACGCATCACCGACGTAGAAGCGTTGAAGGCCAAATTTGAAGAACAGCGCACCGCGCTGGTAGCCAAAATTAGTGAAAACATCAATATCCGCCGCCTCGGCGTTCTGGAAGGCGGCGTGCTCGGTTCTTACCTGCACGGCGCGCGCATTGGTGTCATGGTTTCCGCCGCCGGCGCCGACGAAGAGCTGGTGAAGCACGTCGCCATGCACATTGCCGCCAGCAAACCGGAATACGTCAATGCGGATGATGTACCTGCCGACGTAGTTGCCCGTGAGCATCAAATCCAGCTCGACATCGCCATGCAGTCCGGCAAACCGCGTGAAATCGCCGAGAAGATGGTGGAAGGCCGTATGCGCAAGTTCACCGGCGAAATTTCTCTGACCGGCCAGCACTTCGTGATGGACCCGAGCAAGACCGTTGGTCAGCTGCTGGGCGAACACGGTGCCAAAATCAACAACTTCATCCGTTTTGAAGTGGGCGAAGGCATTGAGAAAGCTGAAGTCGATTTCGCCGCCGAAGTGGCCGCGATGGGTAAGCAGTTTTAATTAAGTTGTTCGGAACCGCCTGTAGGCGGTTCCGCTTTTAATGAGCCGGAATAATGTCAGACGACGTGTGCCGCACCAGGTCAATTCCATCCCATCAAATCGCTCTCAAGGAACAGATCAAATGGCAACCAACGCAAAACCCATTTACCAGCGTATCCTGCTCAAATTGAGCGGTGAAGCCCTGCAGGGCGCCGAAGGTTTCGGTATCGACGCCAGCGTGCTGGACCGCATGGCCCAGGAAGTGAAAGAACTGGTGGAGTTGGGTATTCAGGTGGGCGTGGTCATCGGCGGCGGCAACTTATTTCGCGGTACGGGGTTGGCGAAGGCCGGTATGAACCGCGTGGTGGGCGATCATATGGGGATGTTGGCGACCGTGATGAACGGTCTGGCGATGCGCGACGCATTGCACCGCGCCTATGTTAACGCCCGCCTGATGTCGGCGATTCCGCTGAACGGCGTCTGCGACAATTACAGCTGGGCCGAAGCCATCAGTCTGTTGCGCAATAACCGCGTCGTGATTTTCGCCGCCGGTACCGGCAATCCCTTCTTCACCACCGATTCCGCCGCCTGTCTGCGTGGCATTGAAATCGAAGCCGAAGCCGTGCTGAAAGCGACGAAAGTGGATGGCATCTTTTCCGCCGATCCGGTAAAACATCCGGATGCTACACTTTACGATCAGCTGAGCTATCAGGATGTGCTGGAGAAAGAATTGAAGGTCATGGATCTGGCCGCCTTCACTCTGGCGCGGGATCACAATCTGCCGATACGCGTGTTCAATATGAACAAGCCTGGCGCGCTACGGCGGGTGGTCATGGGTGATAAAGAAGGCACCTTGATTACCAAGTAATGCATAACGGGGCCTGGCAACCAACGGCCACGGTCCGCCCGGATAACCAAGTCTCAAGGGTTCGCAACGTGATTAATGAAATCCGTAAAGATGCCGAGATTCGCATGGAAAAATGCGTCGACGCGTTCAAAAGCCACATCAGCAAAGTCCGTACGGGCCGCGCTTCCCCGAGCCTGCTTGACGGTATTCAGATCGACTATTACGGCTTGCTGACGCCGCTGCGCCAGCTGGCCAATATTATTGCCGAGGATTCCCGTACCCTGGCCATCACCGTCTTTGACCGCACGTTGGCACCGGCGGTGGAAAAGGCCATCATGGCCTCCGATCTGGGGCTAAATCCGTCTTCCGCCGGCACGGTGATTCGCGTACCGCTGCCGCCGCTGACCGAAGAGCGCCGCCGCGACCTGATAAAGGTAGTGCGCGCCGAGGCGGAACAGGGCAGGGTATCGGTGCGCAATGTCCGCCGCGATGCCAACGACAAGGTGAAGGCGCTGTTGAAAGACAAAACCATCGGTGAAGATGAAGATCGCCGCTCGCAGGACGAGATCCAGAAGCTGACCGACGCCTGGATCAAAAAGCTTGATAGCGCCCTGGCGGAAAAAGAAGCGGAATTAATGGAAATTTAATCCCCCCCCGGCGAAATGAAAACGCCGTAGCGGCGCCTCCCTGGCGGAGGTGCTGTCGCTGCGGCGTTTTTTTGTGTAAGCCGCCATAGACAAAACGGAGCCATCGTCTCAGACTAGACGTTTCCCTCATATTCTAACGCGGTATAAAAAGTAACTTCATGCGGCATTTGACGATTCTGGGAAGTACTGGCTCCATTGGCAATAGTACGCTGGCGGTGGTAAAGCACAATCCCGACCAATACACCGTGCGTGCGCTGGTGGCGGGCAACAACGTTGCCTTGATGACCGAGCAATGCCTGGCTTTCCGTCCCGCCTACGCTTGTATGGCGGATGACACCGCGGCGCGGACGCTCAAGGCTAATCTGGCCGCGGCGGGCGTCGCCACCGCCGTACTGTCGGGCGTGCAGGCGGCCTGTGAGCTGGCCACGCTGGATGAGGTGGATACGGTGATGGCCGCGATTGTCGGCGCCGCCGGGCTCGCCGCGACGCTGGCGGCGCTGCGAGCCGGCAAGCGGGTTTTGATGGCCAATAAAGAGTCGCTCGTCACCTGCGGCCGGCTGTTCATGAACGAAGCGCGTCGCCATCATGCCCGGTTACTGCCGGTGGACAGCGAACACAACGCGATTTTTCAGAGTTTACCTGAACCACTTCAGCGTGGGTTGGGTTACGCTTCCCTGGCGAAACATGGAGTGTCGCGTATCGTGTTGACGGGCTCCGGCGGCCCCTTTCGCCAGACGCCGCTGGCGGCGCTGGCCACGATGACGCCGGAGCAGGCCTGCGCGCATCCTAATTGGTCGATGGGCCGCAAGATTTCGGTGGATTCCGCCACCATGATGAACAAAGGTCTGGAATATATCGAAGCGCGCTGGTTGTTCAATGCCGCGGCAGAGCAGATGGAAGTGCTGCTGCATCCCCAGTCCATCATTCACTCCATGGTGCGCTACACCGACGGCAGCGTGCTGGCGCAATTAGGATCCCCCGACATGCGCACGCCCATCGCTCACGCGATGGCGTACCCCGAACGGGTGCCGTCCGGCGTCGCGCCGCTGGATTTTTTACGCCTCGGCACGCTGAGTTTCGCGCAGCCGGACACCGCACGCTATCCCTGCCTGCAACTGGCTGTCGACGCCAGCCAGCAGGGGCAGGCGGCGACGACAACGCTCAACGCCGCCAATGAAATCGCGGTGGCGGCGTTTTTGCACGGCGATATTCGTTTTACCGATATCGCCGCCGTGAATCGGCGGGTGCTGGAACAAATCAGTCTGCCTGAACCGGACAGCGTGGAAGAGGTGCTGGCCATCGACAGCCAGGCGCGGGAAAAGGCCCGCCAGAGCGTTATTCATTTTGGACAGTGAGGCGCCGGGGCGCCGCGATGGCTGATTTGTTCGTTGACCGGCAAAATGATATAGTCTGCGCTACTCATCCCGTCGATGAAGGCCAGCCGGGTAAAATTAGTTACAGGCCGTGTATGTACACGGCTTTTTTGTGCGTTCGGGGCCCTTCGTTCCGGTAAGACGGTGGTATTCTCAGTGAGGAAATACGTAAGCGTGATGTCGTCCGAAAATCAGCAAGAGCCAAAAGCGTTGCCTTCCTCCTCACCACGCCATGTGGCTATTATTATGGATGGCAACGGCCGCTGGGCTAAAAACCGGGGGAAATTACGTATCTTCGGTCACCAGGCCGGCGTCAAGTCGGTCCGCCGCGCGGTAAGCTTTGCCGTCAGCCACCATTTCGACGCGTTGACGCTGTATGCGTTCAGCAGCGAAAACTGGAACCGACCTAGCCAGGAAGTGTCCGCGCTAATGGAGCTGTTTGTCCGGGCGCTGGATAGCGAGGTGAAAAGCCTGCACAAGCATAACGTCCGGCTGCGGATCATCGGCGACACCTCGCGCTTCGGCATGAGTTTGCAGGAGCGGATTCGCCGCTCCGAGGCGCTGACCTGCAATAATGACGGGTTGACCCTGAATATTGCCGCGAATTATGGTGGACGTTGGGATATCATTCAGGGGGTACGGCAACTTGCCGCCCGGGTGCAAGAGGGTATCCTGCGACCTGACCAGATAGATGAGGACGCTTTGTGCCAGGTAGTCTGCATGAACGAGCTGGCCCCTGTGGATCTCGTTATCCGCACCGGAGGGGAACATCGCATCAGTAATTTTTTGCTGTGGCAGATTGCCTACGCAGAGCTGTTTTTTACCGACGTGTTATGGCCGGATTTTGACGACGCTGTTTTTGAAGGTGCGCTGGATGCTTTTGCTCAACGCGAGCGGCGCTTCGGTGGAACAACACCTAATGATGCCAACGCATCCTAAGGGGGATTTTTGCTGAAGTATCGCCTGATTACTGCCTTGGTCCTGATACCCATAGTTATCGCCGCACTGTTTTTGTTGCCGTCGGTTGGCTTTGCCCTGGTCACCCTCGCGGTGTGCATGCTCAGCGCCTGGGAATGGGGCCAGCTCGCGGGACTGGCCTCGCGCAGCCAGCGTATCTGGCTGGCCATTCTCTGCGGCCTGCTGCTGGCGCTGATGATGCTCACCGTGCCGGCCTATCGGCCGTTCATGACCGTCTGGCAGGCGCAATATGCCCTGTGGGCCGCCCTGGCCTGGTGGCTGGCGGCGGCGCTGCTGGTGTTGTGCTACCCCCGCTCCGCCACGCTGTGGCGTGAATCTCGGCCGCTGCGGCTGGCATTCGGCATCCTGACCATTTTGCCCTTCTTCTGGGGGATGCTGGCGCTGCGTCAGCACCATTATGATATTAACCACTTCACCGGCGCCTGGTGGCTATTGTATGTCATTGTGCTGGTGTGGGGCTCGGATTCCGGCGCTTACATGTTCGGGCGCGCGCTGGGTCGCCATAAGCTGGCGCCAAAAGTCTCTCCCGGTAAAACCTGGGAAGGGTTGGTGGGCGGGTTGGTCACCTCCGCGGTCATCGCCTGGCTGTTTGGCAAGTATGCGCCGCTTGACGCCGCACCGCTTACGCTGCTGGTCTGCTCAATCGTGGCGGCACTGGCGTCGGTGTTGGGTGATTTAACCGAAAGTATGTTCAAACGGGAGGCAGGAATCAAGGACAGCGGCCATTTAATCCCCGGCCATGGCGGCATTTTAGATCGTATAGACAGCCTGACCGCCGCAGTGCCGGTGTTCGCCTGTCTGATGCTGCTGGTCTTTAACGCTATCTGAGTCGGGACTGGGAGCGCTTATGCTGCACTTTTTCTGGATTCTTGCCGCGTTTATCGTGGCGCTGGGCGTTTTGATAACGGTGCACGAGTTCGGCCATTTTTGGGTGGCCCGCCGCTGCGGCGTGACGGTGGAACGTTTTTCCATCGGTTTCGGGCGCGCGCTGTGGCGTCGGCGCGATAAACGCGGCACGGAATATGTTATCGCCGCCATTCCCCTGGGTGGCTATGTCAAAATGCTGGATGAGCGGGTAGACACCGTCGCGCCCGAACGTCGTCATGAAGCGTTCAACCACAAAACCGTCTGGCAACGTGCCGCGATCATCGCCGCCGGACCGGTATTTAACTTCCTTTTCGCTATCTTTGCCTACTGGCTGGTGTTTCTTATCGGCGTGCCGAGCTATCGGCCGGTGATCGGCGAAGTGGCCCCTCATTCTATCGCGGCCCAGGCCGAAATTTCTCCCGGCATGGAACTTAAGTCGGTTGACGGTATCGAAACGCCTGATTGGGATTCGGTTCGTCTGCAGCTCATCGACAAGATTGGCGACGGTGAAACCACCCTCGGCGTCGCCTCGTTCGGCTCCCAAAGCGCCGAGCGGAAAACGTTGGATTTGTGCGACTGGCAGTTTGAGCCGAACAGGCAGGATGCGATCGTGGCGCTGGGTATTATTCGATTGGGTCCGCGCATCGAGCCGGTGCTTGCCGAAGTCCAACCGGGCTCGGCGGCGATGAAAGCCGGTTTGCAAGCCGGCGATAGGATCGTTAAAGTCGATGGTCAGCCAGTCACCGCATGGCAGTTGTTTGTGACCCGCGTACGCGACAATCCCGGTCGGCCACTTCAGGTGGGCATTGATCGACACGGCGAGGCCAGGGATATCACCCTGCAACCCGACAGTAAACCGGTGGGCAAGGGGGAAGTAGAGGGGTTCGCGGGTGTTGTGCCGAAGATTATCCCGCTGCCGGCGGAGTACAAAATCGTTCGGCAGTACGGTCCGCTACCGGCCCTGGCCCGGGCCAGCGAAAAAACCTGGCAGCTGATGCGGCTTACGGTCAGTATGTTAGGTAAATTGATAACCGGGGATGTTAAGCTGAACAATCTTAGCGGGCCGATTTCCATCGCCCAGGGCGCAGGGATGTCAGCGGAATACGGTTTGATTTACTACCTGATGTTTCTGGCGCTGATAAGCGTCAATTTGGGGATTATCAATCTGTTCCCGTTACCGGTGTTAGATGGTGGCCATTTGCTCTTCCTGGCGATAGAAAAGCTCAAGGGAGGGCCGGTGTCCGAACGAGTGCAGGACTTTAGTTACCGTATCGGCTCGATTTTGCTGGTGCTGCTAATGGGTCTGGCCCTTTTCAATGATTTCTCCAGGCTATGATAGCCTGAGATTATGTTAGGAAGAACGCATAACCACGATGGCGATGAAAAAGTTGCTCATAGCGTCGCTGCTTCTTAGCAGCGCCACCGTATACGGTGCAGACGGGTTCGTAGTGAAGGACATTCATTTCGAAGGACTGCAACGGGTCGCCGTCGGTGCGGCGTTACTCAGTATGCCGATCCGTGTCGGCGACACGGCGACCGATGAAGATATCGGCAATACTATCCGTGCGCTCTTCGCTACCGGAAACTTTGAGGATGTCCGGGTACTGCGTGACGGAGATTCAGTGGTCGTACAGGTCAAGGAGCGTCCGACCATTGCCAGCATTACTTTCTCCGGCAACAAGGCGGTGAAGGAAGAAATGCTCAAGCAAAACCTGGATGCCCAGGGCGTTCGGGTCGGCGAGGCCCTTGACCGCACCACCATTTCCAATATCGAAAAAGGCCTTGAGGATTTCTACTACAGCGCCGGTAAATATAGCACCACGGTCAAGGCGGTGGTCACGCCGCTGCCGCGCAACCGCGTTGATCTGAAGCTGGTCTTCACCGAAGGAGTATCGGCCAAAATTCAGCAAATTAATATTGTCGGCAACCACGCCTTCACGACCGATGAGCTGATTTCACGCTTCCAGCTGCGCGATGAAGTGCCGTGGTGGAACGTGGTGGGCGATCGCAAATACCAAAAGCAAAAGCTGGCCGGCGATCTGGAAACCCTGCGTAGCTTTTATCTTGACCGCGGCTATGCCCGCTTCAATATCGACTCCACGCAGGTCAGCCTGACGCCGGATAAAAAGGGTATCTATATCACCCTGAATATCACCGAAGGCGCGCAATACAAGCTGTCCGGTACGGTGGTCAACGGCAACATGGCCGGCCACTCCGCCGAAATTGAGCAGTTGGCCAAGGTACATCCGGGCGAACTGTACAACGGCGCGAAGGTCACCAAGATGGAGAACGACATCAAGCAATTGCTGGGTCGTTACGGCTATGCCTATCCCCGCGTGGCGACGCAGCAGGAAATCAACGACGCGGATAAAACAGTCAAGCTGCACATCAGCGTCGACGCGGGCAACCGGTTCTACGTCCGCCACGTACGTTTTGAAGGCAACGATATCACCAAGGATTCCGTGCTGCGCCGTGAAATGCGCCAGATGGAAGGCGCCTGGCTCGGCAGCAATCTGGTCGATCAGGGTAAAGAGCGCCTTAATCGCCTGGGCTACTTTGAAACCGTAGACACCGAGACTCAGCGTGTGCCCGGCTCGCCGGATCAGGTGGACGTGGTCTATAAGGTGAAAGAGCGCAACACCGGCAGTATCAACGTCGGCGTCGGCTTCGGGACCGAGAGCGGCGTCAGCTTCCAATTCGGTATCCAGCAGGATAACTGGCTGGGGACCGGTAACTCCGTCGGCTTTAGCGGCACCAAGAACGACTACCAGACCTATGCCGAGCTGTCGATGACCGATCCGTACTTCACGGTGGATGGCGTCAGCCTGGGCGGCAAGATCTTCTACAACGACTTCAGCGCCGATGACGCGGACCTGTCCGATTATGATCTGCGCCGCTACGGCGTGGGCACCACGCTGGGCTTCCCGATAAGCGAGAACCACTCGCTGAATTTCGGCCTGGATTACGTGCATGACGATCTGACCAATATGCAGCCGCAGGTGACGATGTGGCGCTATCTGGACAGCGTCGGTATCAATCCCAAGGTGGTCACCACCAATAAGGCGGACAGCGACGCCGATTTCAGCGCCGATGATTTCTTCTTATCGATGGGCTGGAGCTACAACAATCTGGATCGCGGTTACTTCCCCACCGCTGGTTCGCGCGCCAGCCTGACCGGTAAGGTGACGGTGCCCGGCTCCGATAACGAATATTACAAAATCACCTTCGACGCCAGCCATTACATCCCGCTTAGCGAAAGTGGCAACTGGGTGCTGATGGGCCGCGCTCGCGCCGGCTACGCCGATGGTCTGGGCGGCAAGAACGTGCCGTTCTACGACAACTTCTATGCGGGCGGCTCCAACACCGTGCGCGGTTTCCGTTCCAATACCATTGGTCCGAAAGCGGCGTATTATAAGTGCAATAGCGGCAATACCCGCTATAGTGATTGTCCGGTGGACAAATCCAGCGACGCCGTGGGCGGTAATGCGATGGCGATTGCCAGCGCCGAACTTATCATGCCGACGCCGTTCTTGAGTGAGAAGTATGCCAACTCGGTGCGCACTTCGCTGTTTGTCGATGGCGGTACCGTGTGGGATACCAGCTGGCAAAATACCAGCGCTACCCGCGCAGCCGGTATTCCGGACTACAGCGATCCGGGCAATATCCGTATTTCCAGCGGTATCGCCCTGCAGTGGATGTCGCCGCTGGGGCCGTTGGTATTCTCTTATGCGCAGCCGGTCAAGAAATACGACGGCGACAAGTCAGAGCAGTTCCAGTTTAATATCGGCAAAACGTGGTAATATTACACGGGATGATGTGCAGGCAAGGAGCAGGGCGGCAGGGGCATTGACGCAGTACGCAGATGTTACGTGAAAAGCATGTTTTCACCGTTGCCTGGCTTTACATTGAAGCAAAACACAAATAGTGATTAAGGAGTTTATAGTGAAAAAGTGGTTATATGCCACGGGCCTGGGTTTAGCACTCGCCACCTCCACCGTCGCGCAAGCTGCCGATAAAATCGCTGTGGTTAACGTCTCCAGCATTTTCCAGCAGTCGCCGCAGCGGGCCGTGGTTGCTAAACAGCTCGAAAACGAATTTAAGGGCCGCGCCACCGAACTTCAGTCCATGGAACGTGACCTACAGACCAAGATGCAGCGTTTGCAGCGTGATGGTTCCACCATGAAAGCCAGCGAGCGCAGCTCACTGGAGAAATTGGTGATGGCGCAGCGCGAAACCTTCTCCATCAAGGCGCAAGCGTTTGATCAGGACAACCGTCGTCGCCAGACGGAAGAACGTAACAAGATTCTGAGCCGCATTCAGGACGCGGTGAAGAGTGTAGCCACCAAAGAAGGCTATGACGTAGTGATCGATGCTAACTCCGTGGCTTATGCCACCAACGCTAAAGACATTACCGCTGACGTTCTGAAGCAGGTTAAATAAGTCATGTCTTCAATTCGACTGGCTGATTTAGCACAGCAGTTGGATGCACAATTGCACGGTGATGGCGATATTGTCATCACCGGCATTGCCTCCATGGGCAGCGCGCAAGCGGGCCAGATTACGTTTCTCTCGGACAGCCGCTTTCGTGAAAAACTCTCTTCCTGTCAGGCGTCCGCGGTGGTGCTCACCGCCGACAGTCTGCCTTTCTTCACCGGCGCCGCGCTGGTGGTCAGAAACCCTTACCTGACTTACGCTCGTATGGCGCAGTTGATGGACATCACGCCAAAACCCGCCGAGGATATCGGCGCCGGGGCTGTCATTGCGCCGGATGCAACCTTGGGACAGCGGGTGGCGGTGGGCGCTAACGCCGTGATCGAATCTGGCGTCGTGCTCGGGGATGACGTGATAATCGGCCCTGGTTGTTTTGTCGGTAAAAATACCCGTATTGGCGCCGGCACGCGCTTATGGGCCAACGTCACCGTGTATCACGATATTTCCATCGGCGAGCGTTGTCTGATTCAATCCGGCACCGTGATCGGTGCAGACGGTTTCGGCTATGCCAACGATCGCGGCAACTGGATCAAAATACCGCAGCTGGGCCGCGTTATCATTGGCGATCGGGTTGAAATCGGCGCTTGCACCACCATCGATCGCGGCGCGCTGGACGATACCCGCATCGGCAACGGCGTGATTATTGATAATCAGTGCCAGATTGCACATAACGTGGTTATTGGTGACAATACCGCGGTCGCCGGCGGTGTTATCATGGCGGGCAGCCTGACCATTGGCCGCTATTGCATGATTGGCGGCGCGAGCGTCATCAATGGTCATATGGCTATCTGCGATAAAGTCACGGTAACCGGCATGGGCATGGTAATGCGCCCGATAACCGAACCCGGCGTTTACTCATCCGGGATCCCGCTGCAGCCGAATAAAGAGTGGCGGAAGACCGCCGCATTAGTCATGAATATCAGCGATATGAGCAAGCGGATGAAAGCTATCGAGCGAAAATTAGCAAAAAACTAATCGCTCCCGCCCCTTATAGAGGATAACGCGCGTCACGGCACCGTTGCCCGGCGAGCCATTATTATATTCGCTGCCTGCTTGTTTTGTCCTGCCGGGATTAAAGCAGGCCGTGTTGTTAATGCCACGTTTTTATAGACAGGAAGAGTATTTTGACTACTGACACTCATACTCTGCATATTGAAGAGATATTAGAACTTTTGCCCCACCGCTTTCCATTTTTGCTGGTGGACCGCGTGCTGGATTTTGAGAAAGGGAAGTTCCTGCGGGCGGTAAAGAATGTTTCCTTCAATGAACCCTTTTTCCAGGGCCATTTCCCGGGCAAACCGATTTTCCCCGGCGTACTGATTCTGGAAGCCATGGCACAGGCGACCGGCATTCTGGCGTTTAAAAGCGCGGGTAAGCTGGCCCCAGGGGAACTCTATTATTTCGCTGCCATTGATGAAGCCCGTTTTAAACGTCCGGTACAGCCGGGCGATCAGATGATCCTCGAAGTTGAATTTATTAAAGAGCGTCGCGGCGTCGCGCGCTTCAAAGGTGTTGCCAAAGTTGATGGCGAAGTGGCTTGCGAAGCGTCGATGATGTGCGCTCGTCGCCGGGAGGCCTGAATACGTGATTGATCAATCCGCCTTTATACATCCCAGCGCTATTGTGGAAGACGGCGCTATCATCCACGCCGACGTGCATGTCGGCCCGTTTTGCGTTATCGGGCCGCAGGTCGAAATCGGTGCGCGTACGGTGCTTGAGTCCCACGTGGTGGTGACCGGCATCACCCGCATAGGTGAAGATAACCAGATTTACCCGTTCGCCTCACTGGGCGACGTTAATCAGGATCTGAAATATGCCGGGGAGCCGACGCGGGTCGAAATCGGGCACCGTAACCGGATCAGGGAAAGCGTGACCATTCATCGTGGCACGATACAGGGCGGAGAAGTCACCCGGGTCGGTAGCGACAATTTGCTGATGGTGAATGCCCATGTCGCCCACGACTGCACGGTAGGCAGCCACTGCATTATGGCGAATAACGCCACGCTCGGCGGCCATGTGGCGGTCGACGATTACGCCATTATCGGCGGTATGACCGCGGTACATCAGTTCTGCGTCATCGGCGCCTACGTAATGGTCGGCGGCTGTTCCGGCGTTGCCCAGGATGTGCCGCCCTTTGTTATTGCCCAGGGTAATCACGCCACGCCTTTCGGCCTGAATATCGAAGGGCTGAAGCGACGCGGTTTCGATCACGCCGCGCTGCACGCGATACGCGCCGCTTACAAGATTATTTACCGCAGCGGCAAAACCCTCGACGAAGCCAAGCCCGAGCTGCAAGCGCTGGCGCAGGAACATCAGGTGGTTAATACCTTCCTGGACTTTCTGTTACGCTCCCAGCGCGGTATTATCCGCTAATTATGTCGGCACGCCCCATCACTATCGGTCTGGTGGCCGGCGAGACGTCGGGGGATATCCTCGGCGCCGGGTTGATACGCGCGCTGCGCGGCCATTTGCCGGAGGCTCGCTTCGTCGGCGTTGCAGGCCCGCGTATGCAGGCGGAAGGGATGGAAGCCTGGTATGACATGGAAGAGCTGGCGGTGATGGGCATCGTGGAGGTGGTCGAGCGCCTGCCGCGGCTGCTGCGTATTCGCCGCGACCTGACCCGCCGCTTTACCGCGCTTCGTCCCGACGTCTTTGTCGGTATTGATGCGCCGGATTTTACGATTACGCTGGAAGGCCGCCTTAAGCGGCGCGGTATCCGCACTATCCATTATGTCAGCCCCTCCGTCTGGGCCTGGCGGCAGAAGCGGGTGTTTAAAATCGGCCGCGCCACCGATAACGTACTGGCCTTTCTGCCGTTCGAGAAGGCGTTTTACGACTGCTACAATGTCCCCTGTCAGTTTATCGGCCATACGCTGGCGGACGCCATGTCTCTCGATCCGGATAAAGCCGCCGCGCGCCAGGCTCTGGGTATTGCCGCTGAGGCGCGCTGCCTGGCGCTGCTGCCGGGCAGCCGCCAAAGCGAGGTGGCGATGCTGAGCGCGGACTTTCTGCGCGCCGCCGAGCGGTTGTATGAGTGTTTTCCAGGGCTGGAGATTGTCGTACCGTTGGTGAATCCGGCCCGGCGGGCGCAGTTTGAGCACATCTTGGTGGCGGTGGCGCCGGCGTTGCCGGTACGGCTTTTGGACAATCAGGCCCGCCAGGCCATGATCGCCGCCGATGCCGCCCTGCTGGCTTCCGGCACCGCGTCCCTTGAGTGCATGCTGGCGAAGTGCCCGATGGTGGTGGGCTATCGCATGAAGCCCTTGACGTTCGCGCTGGCGCGGCGGTTGGTGAAGACGCCGTGGGTGTCGCTGCCCAATCTGCTGGCTGGCCGTGAACTGGTCAAAGAGCTGTTGCAGGAGGCGTGCCAGCCGGAGGCGCTGGCGGCGGCCCTGGAGCCGCTGCTTGACGATGATGACCAGCGCGCGGCGTTGCTGGCTATGTTTCGCCAACTGCACCAACAAATTCGCTGTAACGCCGACGAACAGGCGGCGCGCGCGGTGCTGGCGCTGATTAACCGTTAATTCTTTTGCAGGTAGTGAAACCCATGACGGAATCTTTTATCTATCCTGCGGCGACGCTTATTGCCGGCGTCGATGAAGTGGGGCGCGGACCTTTAGTGGGGGCGGTGGTGACCGCCGCCGTGATCCTGGATCCCGCCCGGCCGGTATTGGGGCTGGCGGACTCGAAAAAGCTGAGTGAAAAGCGGCGCGAGGCGCTGTATGAGGAAATAACCCGCTACGCGCTGGCCTGGAGCGTGGGACGCGCCGAAGCCTCTGAGATCGACAGTATCAATATTTACCAGGCTACCCTGTTGGCAATGCAGCGGGCGGTCGCGGCTCTGGCGGTGGTACCGGATTTTGTGCTGGTGGACGGTAATCGCTGCCCGCTGTTACCGATGCCTTCGCAAGCGATAGTGAAAGGCGATAGCCGGGTGGCCGAAATTAGCGCCGCTTCCATCATTGCCAAAGTCACCCGCGACCGGGAGATGGCCGCGTTGCATCTACAGTTCCCCGAATATGGTTTCGCCCAGCATAAGGGGTACCCGACCGCCTTCCATCTGGAAAAGCTGGCGCTTCACGGCGCGACCGTGCATCATCGACGAAGCTTTGCGCCAGTCCGGCGGGTGCTGGAGCTGGCATGAACCTGTCACCGTCGCGCGGCGCGTGCGTCGCGCCAAAACCTCTTAACGGGTAATGCACATGGCCGAACCACATTTTATTCATCTGCGCGTACATAGTGACTACTCCATGATAGATGGGCTGGTCAAAATCGGCCCGTTGGTAAAAAAAGCCGCGGCCCTGCATATGCCGGCACTGGCCATTACCGATTTCACCAATTTATGCGGGCTTGTTAAATTTTACGGCAGCGCCCATGGCGCTGGCATCAAACCGATTATCGGAGCGGATTTTTTTGTACAAAGCGGGATGCTGGGCGACGAACTGGCAGAATTGACCATTCTGGCGGCCAATAATGTGGGCTACCAGCATTTGACCCTGCTGATTTCCGATGCCTACAAGCGTGGATACGGCGCGGCCGGGCCGGTTATCGATCGCGACTGGCTGATTGAGCATAACGAAGGGCTGATTTTGCTCTCCGGGGCGCGTAAAGGGGATGTCGGCAAATTCCTGATGCGCGGCAACATGCCGCAGGTGGAACAGTGCCTGGCGTTCTACGAGCGCTATTTTCCGGACCGCTATTATCTGGAACTTATCCGCACCGGCCGGGCGGATGAAGAAAGCTACCTGCATGCTGCGGTTGAGCTGGCGGCGCGTCGGGGTCTGCCGGTCGTGGCCACCAATGACGTGCGCTTTACCAGCCCGGACGATTTTGACGCCCACGAAATCCGGGTGGCGATTCACAACGGCTTTACCCTGGATGACGCCAAACGGCCGCGGAATTACAGTCCGCAGCAGTATATGCGCAGCGAAGAGGAGATGTGCGAGCTGTTCGCCGATCTGCCGGAAGCTCTGGCCAACAGCGTGGAAATCGCCCGACGCTGTAACGTCACCATCCGCCTCGGGGAATATTTTCTGCCGCAATTCCCGACCGGCGAGATGTCCACCGAAGATTATCTGGTCAAATGCGCGCGCGAAGGGTTGGAGGAGCGGTTGGCATTCCTGTTCCCCGATGCCGATATGCGGCGGGAAAAACGGCCGGCCTATGATGAACGTCTGGCTATCGAATTGCAGGTGATTAACCAGATGGGATTCCCGGGTTACTTCCTGATCGTTATGGAGTTTATCCAGTGGTCGAAGGATAACGGCGTCCCGGTCGGGCCGGGCCGTGGATCCGGCGCGGGCTCGCTGGTGGCCTATGCGTTGAATATTACCGATCTTGACCCGCTGGCGTTCGATCTGCTGTTTGAACGTTTCCTGAATCCGGAACGCGTATCTATGCCGGACTTCGACGTCGACTTCTGCATGGAAAAGCGCGATCTGGTAATTGACCACGTGGCCGAAACCTACGGCGACGACGCGGTTTCGCAGATTATCACATTCGGTACCATGGCGGCCAAAGCGGTGATCCGCGACGTCGGGCGGGTGCTTGGGCACCCTTACGGCTTTGTGGATCGCATCTCCAAGCTGGTGCCTCCCGACCCCGGTATGACGCTGGAAAAAGCCTTTGTCGCCGAGCCGCAATTGCAGGCGATTTACGAGGCCGACGAAGAGGTCAAAGCGCTGATTGATATGGCGCGCAAGCTCGAAGGGGTCACGCGCAACGCTGGCAAACATGCCGGGGGTGTGGTGATCGCGCCGACCAAGATTACCGATTTTGCGCCGCTTTACTGCGATGGCGAAGGCAACCATCCGGTGACCCAGTTCGACAAGAACGATGTGGAATACGCCGGTCTGGTGAAGTTCGACTTCCTCGGCCTGCGTACCCTGACCATCATCAATTGGGCGCTGGAAATGATCAACGCCCGGCGCGCACGCCAGGGTCTGGAGCCCATTGATATCGCTGCTATCCCCTTGGATGATAAGAAAAGCTTCGATATGCTACAGCGCTCCGAAACGACTGCCGTGTTCCAGCTGGAATCGCGCGGTATGAAGGATTTGATAAAACGCCTGCAGCCGGACTGTTTCGAGGATATGATCGCGCTGGTGGCTCTGTTCCGGCCCGGACCGCTGCAATCGGGGATGGTCGATAACTTTATCGACCGCAAGCACGGCCGTGAAGCGATCTCCTATCCCGATATCGAGTGGCAACACGCATCGCTGCAACCCGTGCTGGAGCCGACTTATGGCATCATCCTCTACCAGGAACAGGTCATGCAGATAGCCCAGGTGCTGGCGGGCTATACCCTGGGCGGTGCGGATATGCTGCGCCGCGCGATGGGGAAAAAGAAACCGGAGGAGATGGCCAAACAGCGCTCGGTGTTTAAAGCCGGCGCGGAAAGTATCGGCGTTGACGGCGAACTGTCGATGAAGATCTTCGATCTGGTGGAGAAATTCGCCGGCTACGGCTTTAACAAATCCCACTCCGCCGCCTATGCGCTGGTGTCGTATCAAACCCTGTGGCTAAAGGCTCATTATCCCGCCGAGTTCATGGCGGCGGTGATGACCGCCGATATGGACAATACCGAAAAGGTGGTGGGGCTGGTTGACGAATGCCTGCGTATGGGCCTCAAGGTTCTGCCGCCGGATATCAACAGCGGCCAGTACCATTTTCATGTCAACCCAGAGGGCGAGATAGTCTACGGCATCGGCGCCATCAAAGGCGTGGGGGAAGGGCCTATCGAGGCGATTATCGAGGCGCGTAACCAGGACGGACACTTCCGTGAATTGTTCGATCTGTGTGCGCGTACCGATATTAAAAAACTCAATCGCCGCGTGCTGGAAAAGCTGATTATGTCCGGCGCCTTCGACCGTCTCGGGCCGCACCGCGCCGCGCTGATGAATAGTCTCTGCGACGCGCTCAAGGCCGCCGATCAGCACGCCAAAGCCGAGGCCATTGGTCAGGGCGATATGTTTGGCGTGCTGGCGGAGGAGCCGGCAGCGGTGGAAGCGTCCTACAGTACCGTGGCGCCCTGGCCGGAGCAGGTGGTGCTGGACGGCGAGCGCGAAACGCTCGGCCTCTACTTGACCGGTCACCCCATCACCCAATATCTGCGCGAGATTGAACGCTATGCCGGCGGGGTGCGCCTGAAGGATATTCACCCCACCGATCGCGGCAAGATGGTTACTGCGGTGGGGTTGGTGCTGTCCGCGCGGGTGATGGTTACCAAGCGGGGCAACCGGATCGGCGTTTGCACGCTGGACGATCGTTCCGGCCGTCTGGACGTGATGCTGTTCACGGATGTGCTGGAAAAATACCAGCATTTACTGGAAAAAGACCGTATCCTTATCGCTCAAGGACAGGTTAGCTTCGATGATTTCAACGGCGGCCTGAAGATGACCGCCCGTGAACTGATGGATATTAGTGAAGCACGTGAAAAATATGCGCGCGGGCTTGCTATCTCGCTGACCGACAGGCAAATTGATGACCAGCTTCTCAACCGTCTCCGTTTATCGTTGGAACCGCATCGATCGGGGACGATTCCAGTGCATCTTTATTATCAACGGCAATATGCGCGCGCGCGGCTGCGCTTTGGGGCAACCTGGCGGGTGACGCCGACTGGCCGTTTACTGAATGACTTGCGAACACTTGTGGGAAATGAACAGGTGGAACTGGAATTTGACTAATATAGGAATACTATGAGTCTGAATTTTCTTGATTTTGAACAGCCGATTGCAGAGCTGGAAGCGAAAATTGACTCGCTGACCGCAGTCAGCCGCCAAGACGAAAAATTAGATATTAATCTGGATGAAGAGGTGCAGCGCCTGCGTGAAAAAAGCGTAGAGCTGACGCGGAAAATATTCTCCGATCTGGGCGCCTGGCAAATCGCTCAGCTGGCGCGGCATCCTATGCGTCCCTATACGCTGGATTATGTCCGCCATATCTTCACCGATTTTGACGAACTGGCGGGCGATCGCGCCTATGCCGACGATAAAGCCATCGTCGGCGGCATCGCGCGTCTGGATTCACGGCCGGTCATGATCATCGGCCACCAGAAAGGGCGCGAAACCAAAGAGAAAATCCGCCGTAATTTCGGCATGCCGGCACCGGAAGGTTATCGCAAGGCGCTGCGGCTGATGGAGATGGCAGATCGTTTCAACCTGCCGCTGTTCACCTTCATCGACACACCGGGGGCTTACCCGGGGGTCGGCGCTGAAGAGCGCGGCCAGTCCGAAGCTATCGCGAAAAACCTGCGTGAAATGTCGGGCCTGCGCGTGCCGGTGATTTGCACCGTAATCGGCGAGGGCGGCTCCGGCGGGGCGCTGGCGATTGGCGTAGGCGACAAAGTCAATATGCTGCAATACAGTACCTATTCGGTTATTTCCCCAGAAGGCTGCGCGTCCATTTTGTGGAAAAGCGCGGATAAAGCCCCTATCGCCGCCGAAGCCATGGGCATTATCGCCTCGCGCTTAAAGGAGCTGGAGCTTATCGACAGTATCGTGCCGGAGCCGTTGGGGGGGGCCCATCGCGATGTGCAGGCCATTGCCGCCTCGCTGAAAGCGCAGCTGCTGGACGATTTGTCCGAGCTTGATGGTTTGAATACGGAAGAGTTGCTGAACCGCCGTTATCACCGTCTGATGAATTACGGCTATTGCTGAATAACCTGAGCCGGCCACCGGCGCAGGTGGTGCCGGTGATGTCTCACACCCCGCATGTTCGCGCCTGCGGGGTGTTTTGCTATTTTGGGTCGGCAAGGTGCCAAATGATCGGCAAGCCGCAATGCCGGCTAGGCTTATCGTTAGGCCGAGACAAGCGAGCGACCTTTGTAAGGATGTGCTGAATGAACATTATTGCGATACTTTTGCCGGATCAGGTATTTTACAAAGCCGAACCCGTACGGGAATTGTCACAGGCGTTGAGAGACCAGGGCTATGACATCGTCTATCCTACCGGCAGCCAGGATTTATTGACCTTACTCGAGCAAAACCCGCGCATCTCAGGGATTATTTTCGACTGGGAACAATATGGCATGGATCTTTGCCTGGCGATTAATGAGATCAACGAATACCTGCCGCTGTATGCGTTTATTAGCACCCACTCGGTGCTGGACGTGAGCGCTAATGAAATGCGCATGGCGCTGTATTTTTTCGAGTACGGTTTAAACGCCGCCGCCGATATCAGCCAGCGTATCCGACAATATACCGCCGAATATATAGACGCCATCATGCCGCCGCTGACCAAGGCGCTGTTCCATTATGTCGAAGAGGGAAAATATACCTTCTGTACCCCGGGCCATATGGCCGGTACCGCCTATCAAAAAAGCCCGGTGGGTAGCCTGTTTTATGACTTCTTTGGCGGCAATACGCTAAAGGTGGATGTATCGATTTCCGTGACCGAGCTGGGATCGCTTCTAGACCATACCGGACCTCATCTGGAGGAGGAGTATATTGCCCGTACCTTTGACGCGGAACAAAGTTACATGGTGACCAATGGCACCTCTACCTCCAACAAAATCGTAGGAATGTACGCCAGCCCCGCCGGCAGTACGGTGCTTATCGATCGCAACTGACACAAGTCGCTGGTCCATCTGCTGATGATGAGCGATGTCGTGCCGATTTACCTGACGCCGAGCCGCAACGCCTACGGCATCCTCGGCGGTATTCCGAGCGCCAGTTCAGCCGCTCAAGTATCACGGAGAAAGTGGCAGCTACTCTGCAGGCCAGCTGGCCTGTGCATGCAGTGATTACCAACTCGACCTATGATGGCCTGCTGTATAACACGCAATACATCAAACAAACGCTGGCCGTGCCGTCAATCCATTTCGACTCCGCCTAGGTGCCGTACACCAATTTTCATCCCATCTATCGCGACAAAAGCGGCATGAGCGGAGAGCGGACCCCCGATAAAGTCATTTTCGAGACACAATAGACGCACAAGTTGCTGGCTGCCTTTTCACAGGCCTCAGTTGTCCATATTAAGAGTGATTATGATGAACGCACCTTTAACGAAGCGTACATGATGCACACCACTACTTCGCCCCATTACGGCATTGTCGCCTCCATCGAAATGGCGGCGGCGATGGTGCGCGGCAAACTGGGGCGCTGGCTTATCCAACGCTCCATTGAGCGTGCGCTGCATTTTCGTAAGGAGGTCCAGTGTTTACGTCAGGAGTCGGAGGGTTGGTTTTTCGATATCTGGCAACCCGAGATTATTGAATACGCGGTCTGCTGGCCGGCGACATGGCGCCGGAGGGGATCCCGGCCTCGCTGGTGGCTAAATTTCTCGACGAGTGCGGCGTAGTGGTCGAGAAAACCGGGCCATACAATTTACTTATTCCTGTTCAGTATCGGTATTGATAAAACCAAGGCGATGAGCCTGTTGCGCGGTCTGACCGAGTTCAAGCGCGCCTACGATCTCAACCTCCCCGGGTGCGCAATATGCTGCCGGATCTGTACGCGGAAGATCCTGATTTCTATCGTCATATGCGCATACAGGATTTGGCGCAGGGCATTCACCAATTAATTCGTCAGCATCATCTGCCGCAGTTGATGCTCAATGCCTTCGCGGTGCTGCCCGAAATGAAAATGACGCCCTACGCCGCGTTTCAACAGCAGGTGCGCGGCAACGTGGAAACTCGGCCAGCATTATCCGGGTTTTGAAACCGATATCCACGGTGCTGAACTGACCGATGATGGGCAGTACCGGGTGTGGTTGCTGAAAGAAACCGCCAGCCGGGAAACGGCTTAGGGATGATGGCAGGCCGGGCCTGTACGGCGCGCGCTTAAATTGATACAAAGGCGGGAAAGCCGGCCGCGGGAACGACTGCGCGGCCGGGCGGGCAGTTTTCGCCAGCAAGCAGATGAAAGACGGGAACCTTAACACATGATTAGCCTACAGTGGATGCACCATATCGCCATTATCGCCATTATCGCCATTATCGCCATTATCGCCAGCGATTATGCGCGCAGTAAAACTTTCTATTGTCAGATCCTGGGGTTTACGCTCATCGGCGAGCACTACCGCGCCAAGCGGTATTTGGCGCTACACGGGCAATACCTCATCGAGTTGTTCTCCTTTCCCGGCGCGCCGGCACGGGTCGATCCGCTGACCGGCAAAAAATTTACTTTCTTTACCGATCCCTATCAATTACCGCTGGAGCTGTATGAAGCCTGATGCCTATGAGCGAGTGCAGGTGCTGCGCCGTCACGTCGCCGCCCGTGTCGCGCCTTACCGCGCCCTGCTGCTGGCGTTCAGCGGCGGTCTGGATTCCACGGTATTGCTGGATGCCCTCGCCGCGTTACGCGATGGCGACGGCCTCTCCGGCGGTGACGGCGCGCAGACGCTGCGGGCGGTTCATGTCCATCACGCCTTGAGCCGCCACGCAGATGAGTGGGCCGCGCACTGCGCGCAGGAATGTCGTCGGCGCGACGTCGCCTTTACTGTGGTACATGTCGTCGTCGACGCGACGTCGGAGGGTATCGAGGCGGCGGCGCGCGGCGCGCGTTATGGGGCTCTGGCGGCGGCGCTGACACAGGATGAGGTGCTGATTACCGCCCAGCATCAGGACGATCAGGCGGAAACGCTGCTGTTGGCTTTGAAACGCGGCAGCGGGCCGGCCGGTTTGGCGTCAATGGCGGTGGATGCGCCGTATTTAGGCCACCGCCTGGTGCGGCCATTGCTGGACTTCAGTCGGGGGGAGCTAGAAGCGTATGCCCAGGCGCGCGGGCTTCACTGGACTGAGGACGACAGCAATACCGATCTGCGGTTCGATCGCAATTTTTTGCGCCTACGCATCCTGCCACCTTTGCGGCAGCGCTGGCCGCAATTTGCCAACGCCGTAGCGCGTAGCGCGCAGCTTTGCGCCGAGCAGGAACAGCTTCTCGATGAACTGCTGGCGGAAACATTGGCAGATGTTATCGCACCAGACGAGTCGTTACGCTTGACGGCGCTAGCGACGATGAGCGAAAGCAAGCGCGCGGCCTTGTTACGCCGCTGGCTGGCCAGCCTCGGCGTAAGAATGCCTGCACGGGCGCAACTGGCGCGCCTGTGGCAGGAAGTGGCACTCAGCCGGCGCGACGCCGTTGCACAACTGAAACTCGACGGCCGGCTCGTAAGGCGCTTTCGCGATCGTCTTTATGTCGTGCCGCGTTTGCCGCCGCTTACGGACGGCGAGGCTGTCTTCCCCTGGCCGAGGGAAAGTGAACGTCTTGCGTTGCCCGCCGGTCTGGGGAACCTCTATCGACGCCCGGTTGACGCCGGTAGCGCGGTACCGGGGAAACCATTCATCGCGGCGGTGACGGGAGGCGGCGGTTTAGAGGAACGGCAGGACGGCAGTGCAAGTTGCGCCTCAGACGCTGACCATGCCGCTAATACCGACGCCAATGCCGACGCTAGCGCTAACTATTCCCCCAGCGCCAGCTATGCCGGCAGCACAGCGGCGCCGCTGGCCGTTGTGCGCGCACCTTTGTCCGGCGAACAGGTGTCGGTGCGTTTCGGCCCCGTGCATGGCCTGTTGTATATTGTGGGGCGGCGCCGCGGCCGAACGTTGAAAAAAATCTGGCAAGAGCTGGATATCCCGCCGTGGCGGCGCAGCAGCACGCCGTTGCTGTTTTATAATGACCAACTCATTACGGCGCTGGGCGTCTTCGTGACCTGGGAAGGCGCGGTGCGTGAGCATCACGCGCAATGGCAGCTTTTTTGGCGGCCGGACAGTAATGGCGCGATGGCCGCCGCGCCAGAGGGCGGCGGTCAGAACGGCGTGTTATCAGACGAGGAGAGCGGGAGTCATTAGCGGGCTGCTGGCGCAGCCCGCGTGAGGGAGAGGGAATTATTCTGCGCTGACCACCACGGTACCCAGTTCGGGATGGGTGAAACTGGCAATATGATCCAGCCGGATGTCCTGGCTGACGCCTGCCTGATCGATAACCAGATACTCAACGCGCTTTCTCGACAGCATTTCGCGTGCCGCGCCGGTCACTGTTTCCCCATTACGGAGCGTAAGGTTTAATACCCAATGGCGCGTACATGCGAGCTCAAGATTATCGTAATCATCACAGTTAATGGGCTGATATTCTTCATTCATAGTCATAAGCGCTCACCTACATTTATTGGGCGGTAAATGCCGCATGTTCCCTGAGGAAGGATAGACCGCGCTTTGCCGGCAATCCCACACACAATCAACAGTTATTACTTAAACGACTATAGCACAGAGCGCTCCCAATCCTTTAAGAAAAGGCGGTGGATTCACGGGCCTATGGCCCGGAAACCGGCGCTGCTGGTCGCCAACCAGCGAAGTCGAGTACACTGCCGTCATCAACAATAAAGGGAAATCATAATGGCGCTGAAAGCTACCATCCACAAAGCTACGGTCAATATTGCCGATATGGACCACAATTATTATTCTGAAGCCAATCTGGTATTGGCGCAACACCCCTCGGAAGCCCCGCAGCGCATGATGTTGCGGCTGCTGGCATGGATATGCCACGCGCATGAGCGTCTTGAATTCACCCGCGGGCTGAGTGCGGAAGATGAACCGGCGCTGTGGTGGCGAAATGATCATGGCGAAGCCGAAGTGTGGATTGAACTGGGCCTGCCGGACGAGAAACGCTTACGTAAGGCTTGCCACCAGGCCCGTAAGGTGGTGTTGTACGCCTATAATGCGCGCGCTGCCCACGTTTGGTGGCAGCAAAACCAGCCGCTGTTGTCCGCGCAGTCCAATTTGTCGGTACGCTTTATCGACGATGAGCAGCTTAACGCGCTGGCGAGTCTGGCACAGCGCACTATGGTGCTACAGGCAATGCTACAGGACGGGTTCATCTGGCTATCCCATGGCGACCAACAGGTGGAGCTTGCCTTCGAGGTGTGGCAATAACGTACGTATCAGCACTGGTGCGGCGGCGATTACTCGCGCGGAAGCGAATTGGGATTGCCGGCGCATTGATTAGGAATAATCTGGAAAATTCTTTATTGCTTTTTTTACTGATAATTAATAGAACTTTTATTGAGTTTGAATGTAATAAAATCATCAACCACCCTCTCGCTAACCAGAAGATAAAAGGAGAGAACCGGGTGAAAAGATTGATATTGATTTTAGTCATTATGCTGAGCGGCAGCATATTGCCCAGCTGCCATATCGCGCCGCCGGCGGGTGAGGGGGCCTTTACGCCCATTCAGCAGTATTATCTAGGAACGCTGCCGGGCGAGAACCGCGAGGAAATAGAAACCTCATTATTTCTCGCTGAAAACGGCACCTTCATCATGCAACAGCTTTACAGCACCGGCACCCGCGTCGGTCGCGTGCAATCCAGCGCGGGGCAATGGGCGCGTACCGCCGACAAATTAACTCTGGTAGAAAACGCGACCGGCAAAAAGCGTTTTTTCCGGCCGGTGGGCAATTCGCTGGAAATATTGGACGATAACGGCGTGATGATTCCCTCCGCCGGCTGCCGTTTTCTACTCCTGCCGCCGCGCGATCGGGTAATGACCTGACGCAGCGCCCCACGCATGGGCGAACCGCGATAGCCGCACTCTTTAAGTTAAGCCGCTGACCTGCGAAGGCACCGCGGTGCGGCTGACTGCCGTCATCTGTCGGGAGGCATGCAAGTGAACATCGTGCGACAGATGACAGCGCTATAACCCCACCCGGATATCCCGACGGTTTTAAGCCAGCAACCCGTCAGCGGTAGCGTTGCGTTAACTTCCCGCGCTGCAGGGGTAAGCACGGGATTATAATTTCATCTTCGTCTATTGATTATCGGCTGCGATTGGGGTTTGCCAATTCGAGCAATAAATTTTCCTGGAGTAGCGCTATTGTTCTTCAACGAGTTGACGTAATTTATTTCGCCACCATTAAGCATTTGTTATCTTCATATTCTCAAGCTTTCAGGCTTAATCAATTGATGTTCATGACAATCGTAATCTTTAATGTTGGTCAATGCCTACTAATTTTTTTATCAACGTTATTGCGTGTTTATTACGTGGGGATAATATTTTCGAGCGGGTGTATTCATAGCCAATGAAACGGTGCATCCTAAAATTATATTTCAACAGTTAGGGAGGATTAATAGCATGTTGCTTATTTACGATAAAGGGTTTGCTGATAAATTAACGCCTTTTCATTATTTTCGTCCTGCGATAGACCGGGCAAATAATTGCAGACCTGGCCATTATACCATCGCCAGGGAAATATTGCTTAAGCGCCGACCAGATTTCTGCGGGGGTAAAACCATCCTGGCGTGGTTAACGCCGCCAGAAGCCGGCTCCCGTTGCGTTATTTTTGTACCAAGCGGAGTGGACTGTGGCTACCGATATCCGTTGCCTTGGCCGCGAAAGGGCGTCGACGCATGACGTCAGCCGGGAAGCCATCGGCGTTGTTACCTGTATCTACCGCGACGCTGCTGCTTGTACAGACCCCTAGGTTACCGGCCCTCGCTCGCTCTGCAGGTTGCGCGAGTCATCCCATCTGCAGCAGAGCAGGGTGCAGTATCGGGGGCGGGTGAGTCCACGGCAAGGCAAACCCCGGGCGCGGAAAAAGAGACGCAACCCCTGGCACGGCGCCGGCGCGCCATCGATGTCAACATGGCGCCCGCGTGTGCGCTTCGTCCTGAACAACAGGATTACTGGCGGCAGCTTAGCATCAGAAAACGTCAATTTGCGGCGTTCAAAACGCAGCACGCTGACGTACTGGCGCTGTCAAAAACCAACGTATTAGCCTTGCCGGCAGACGTTAAAGAACAGCGGGAAGCACCCACGCCGCTGCAGAAACAGCGCGCGATGCTGGCCGAGAGGGAACCTTGGTTGCATATGTACGGCCTGTCCCAGGAGGGTAAAGACCCTCCTGGTGCACGGCATCAAGAGTACCTGCATGAGCTGCTAAATAAAAAATTGGAGAAATATTTCCCCCGGGAAGCGTTCATCGACAAGCGTGACCTGGCGGTAGAGCTTAGCGTGACGTTTCTGGTTGAGACGGCACCGGGCAAATTTTTTGAAATCCAAGACCGCAAAGAATTCCCCCCCCTACGGGACGTCTTGACCGGCGATGCGCTGTGCGTTGTGAGGCGAAAGCTGGTCGTCTCTGACCGTACCCCGCGTATCCAGGCACTGCTTTTGACCGATAATCGCGGCGTGATGAAACCGGAGTTTCTTGCGCGCATTGCCCAGTTAGCCAAAGAGGCTTTTTTCAATCTGCACCAGGAATTACAAACGCAGTTACATGAAGTGACCAATGATAGTGAGATTGAAAATGCCTATTTTACTATAGTGAAAAACCGGTTGGCCTGTGCATTACTGCCGCTACTGGAGGAGAAAGAGCAAACCGCGGTGGCGACGTTAGCGAGAAGATGGATGGATAATAGAGATAACGGAGCAACTGGTAGCGCTGCATCAGGGAGGAGAGAGCATCTGTGTGCCAGGCATTGTTGCGCTGATTGAATCCGCCGGCGGCATGCTAATTTCGCTATCCAACGGCAAAATCTATTTATGGACCCCTGATGATACGTCGGTGGCGTTGTGTTCATTTATTCATGGTCATCTGTCGTCGCGTCAGAAGCTAAAGGTGGCCGACTTGTCGCTCGCCGCTATGGTGGATCTGCAAACGTGTCGAATTCTGCCACCGCTCTCCTTTAGCGAAAGCCAAGATATTTGGCGGGCGCTAAAAAAGCTCGACCACCATAAAATGAGCGAGTATCTGCACGATTATGCGCAAATGCAGCGCCCGGGACATTATCAGTAACCGTACCCGACACCGCGGCTGATCCGCACCATACCGCTCAGCAGGTTCTGATGTATGGTGGTCTGGCGCTGACGCTATTGGCGTTATTTTTCAGCGGCGGTTCAGCCGCCGTCTGCGCCTCGTTTATACTGGCGAATATAGGCGTGGGCGCCATCAGCTGCGGCTTGTATACACACACCGCGCTTACGGCCGATGACGTAGCGCTGAAAAAACGCGCCTGGACGAACGCACTAATGGGGCTAATTTTTACCGCACTGGGCGGGGCAGCAGATGGCTATCAAGTGATGCGCGCGGCGGGCAGCCGCGGCAGCCAGGTGTTATTCAATAGTTATCTTACGCTGCACGATGTGCTTAAGGCCGGACACTCTCGTCTTTCTCTTGCCTCGGTGGAGGAAACCTTTATCAAAACCGACGCGCGCGGTCGGGCGATTATCCTCGTTGAAAGTTTGATCAAAGAGGGCAAGCATAACTTGAGCCAGTTCGGGTTCAGCAGCGCCGAGGCCATGTTGCGTATAAATCAAATTACCGGCCACATTAATTTTCATCGGTATCAGTCTTTACACTTGCTGGGCAACATGCGCCGTTTTTTCCGAGAACTGGTGGTGATTACCGGGCGTCAGGCTTTAAAAATGGTGCCGCGCGGCTATGAACTGGCCGTATTCGGCCATGCCGGCGAACGGGCCGAAATAATGCTCATCAGCCTAGGCGACGGCCTGTTTGGCGGTTATCAATTGGCGCCGATTAACGGCAAGCGTGCGTTGCAAGATGCCTGGGGAACGGTAACGCTGGACGAGTTTACCTTCGTTGGGGATAACCTGCTGCTTGCCGATGGGCGACGGGTGCAACTGATGGTGGAAGATTACCGGCCGTTACCGTTATCAAATCAAATGCAGCCGCTATTGCCTGCATTTGGCGCGCCGGGGAGATCAAAGCGAGCGGCTGGCCGCGGCCCAAGCCTTCGCTAACGCTAATGCCTTCAAGTCTATCGAATGTCGGGTACTGTTTTACTGGTTGGAGTCGGCAGATTACCAGGAAATGCACCATTACCTGCTGGTGGCGGAGAGGGAGGGCGTCCGGTATATATTGGACCCGGCTATGGAAAAATTGGCTTTTCTTGATATACCGACAATCTCGCAGCCCTCCATTCAGTCGGAGCAGCAGTGGCTGGCGGCCTTCCATCAAGCCGATAACACAACGTCGATTCGCTACCAAATGTTTACAAGCGTTGACGCGGCATTATCTTATCAGCGGGAGGTGGTGGACGAGGTCGAAGAGACTTGGTTAATAAAACCTCCTGAGGTCAGCGCGATTGCAGATTATAATGACATCGATGGCATAAAGTATGCCGTTTCACCGTCAACGTCTACTCCGCTGGTGCTGCAAAAACGGTTAAGTCACGTTATTCGTAATTTTATGATAGATAATCACAGCTGTGCGTCCAATTATGATTTTATGCTCTATATCTTTTATAACATTGCTTCACAGGAACAACGGGAATCCATCAACGCGGTTTTTTTATGTGTATCAAAACGCACACCATACGCTACGTAAGCTGATGAGTCCTGCTATCCCGGTACACAGCTACAGCGATATGTTGCGTACGGAGCCTGGCAGGCTGATGATTTTCATGCGCGAGGATGATCATCAATTCCGCCATTGGATGGTCAGTTTGGGCAACGGCCGGTTCGCCGGCATGAATAATATGAAGATCGCCGCCCATCTCGGTGAAGAAAAACGGGTATTATTAATGGAGCAGTTAGGGGAGTTCCGAAATAACTTGCTCTACCCGCGCGGTGCGAAATATGGCTTCCGTATCGTTAAACACACGCTTGGAGTGAAACCACCGGCGCGTTCATTGCTACAGGTGGCGAAAGAGTTATTACACCGTTCAACATTACCTCAAAGCGCCTGTGAGTATGCGCTAAATATATTGGTCCATGCCAACCGGCTATCGCCTCAGCAATCCGCCGCGGTGCAGGAAACCATGGCGCACCTCGTCAATCTATCGAACGGCGGTCTGCTTTCACAGCATAAGCTTGAAGATGTCCTGCTGGATATTCAGCTCGTCACCCACAGCATGGCGTTGAGGGATCTGGAACCGGGAAAATTGGTGGTCTGCTATACGCCAGAGAATCATTACCATATGTTATTAAGTTTGGGCGACAATCATTTTGCCGGCGGGAACAATCATCAATTTAATAACAAGTTGGGGGAGAAGGATAATATCATTGGCGCCCAGCAATTAGGGTTGTTCAACAAAGGTTTTCTGCAGTAACAGGATCTTTCCTATCGGGTGTTGAGCGGGGAGGTTAACGTCGAAAAAACGCGCGTGGCCGCGCAAGGTAGCGCAAGCGCTTAATGATTTGCCTGGGGTGCCCGTTCAGGCCGGCAAGCAGGACGGTACGCGTATCATCCCCGGCGATGGCGAAAAAGAGAATCTTATCTATATTGATGCCAACGCCACCTATGATTTTACTTTCCAGTGGGCCTTGATGAATGATGATGCGCCGGCCATATTACTGCCCCAATGGGGAAGCGCTCTTTTGACGGTGCCGCTAGTGATTATCTAGATACTGGAAAATGGCACGCGGATGATCATCATGCAGCGGCGCCTGCCGCAGTGGGGCTACCACAGTAACGGGAAATTGGCCCGCTACATCGCCAGGAAATAAACGACTATACCGCGTGCCTCAAAGTTGGTAAAAAGCAGGTGCGCGCGGTACTACCGGTCGACTCGGTTGATGAAAATCTGATCTATGTTGACCCGGACTGCTTGCTACGCAGCCGATTAACGGCGAATGTGGTATTGATGGATGATGAGACGTGCGCGCCAGAATAGAACGCGCCGTCCACGACCGTGGACGGCGCATGAGTGAAGCGCGTAGTGTCTCGTTTTATTTCGCCGTAGCGATTTCGCTTACCAGAAAGTCAACGATAGCGCTGAGTTTAATCATCCGTTTCTCACCGCTGCGCCGGTTTTTGTACTCGATTTCTTCCGTGTCCAGATTGCGATCGCCAATCACCAGCTGATGCGGTACGCCGATGAGTTCCATATCGGCAAACATGACGCCCGGACGCTCTTTGCGGTCGTCGAGCAGAACGTCAATACCGCGTGCCTGCAACTGCTGGTAGAGGTCTTCCGCTACCTCTTTCACCCGGAAGGATTTATGCATGTTCATGGGCAAAATCGCGACATTGAAGGGCGCCAGGGTTTCCGGCCACAGAATGCCCCGGTCGTCGTGGTTTTGTTCGATAGCGGCCACCACCACGCGGGTAATGCCGATACCATAACAGCCCATGGTCAGCGTTTGGTTACGGCCATCTTCTCCCTGAACGGTGGCTTTCATCGCTTCTGAATATTTGGTGCCCAACTGGAAAATATGGCCCACTTCAATGCCGCGCTTGATTTGCAGTGTACCGTTACCGTCCGGACTGATATCGCCCTCGACAACCTTGCGCAGGTCGGCTACCTGCGGCAGTGGCAAATCCCGTTCCCAGTTAATCCCAAAGAAATGTTTACCCTCGGCATTGGCGCCGGCGGCGAAGTCGCTCATCACCGCCACGCTGCGGTCAATGACCAGCGGCAGCGGCAGATTGACCGGTCCAAGTGAACCGGGGCCAGCGCCCACCGCGAGACGGATTTCCTCTTCGCTGGCGAACGTTAGCGGGGCGGCAACCTGCGGCAGCTTCTCGGCCTTGACGTCGTTAAGATGATGATCGCCGCGGACCATCAGCGCCACCAGCGGATGTCCGGCGTCTTCGCGCGCACGAACCAGCAGCGTCTTGACGGTTTTTTCCACCGGCAACGAAAATTGCGCCACCAGCTCGGCGATGGTGCGGGCGTCAGGGGTATTCACCAGCCGCATGTCTTCGCCCGGCGCGGCGCGCGCGGCGGCAGGGGCGACCGCTTCCGCCAGTTCAATATTGGCGGCGTAATCTGATGCCGTTGAGAACACGATATCGTCCTCACCGCTGCCGGCCAGTACCTGAAACTCATGTGATGCGCTGCCGCCGATGGAACCGGTATCTGCCTGCACCGCGCGGAATTCCAGGCCCATACGGGTAAAAATAGCGCTATAAGCCTGGTACATGGCGTCATAGGTCGCCTGCAGCGAAGCCTGGCTGGTGTGGAAAGAATAAGCGTCTTTCATCACAAACTCCCGCGAGCGCATAACGCCGAAACGCGGGCGCACTTCGTCACGGAATTTGGTTTGGATCTGATAGAAGTTCAGCGGCAGTTGCTTATAGGAACTGACCTCGTTACGTATAAGGTCGGTTATCACCTCTTCATGTGTCGGACCCAGCACGAAGGCGCGCGCGCCGCGGTCGGTAAACCGCAGCAGCTCCGGACCGTATTGTACCCAGCGTCCGCTTTCTTGCCACAGATCTGCCGGCTGCACCACCGGCATGGACACTTCAATCGCGCCGGCGTTG
Organism: Sodalis glossinidius str. 'morsitans'; assembly: GCF_000010085.1. NCBI lineage: Bacteria > Pseudomonadati > Pseudomonadota > Gammaproteobacteria > Enterobacterales > Bruguierivoracaceae > Sodalis > Sodalis glossinidius. The sequence goes on along the minus strand of NC_007712.1, from coordinate 3,316,290 downwards.
TCCATCTCCTCGCGCACGATATTTTCTACTTTACGCAGCACGCGCAAACCGGTGGGCAGCCAGCTGTAAAGGCCGGACGCCAGTTTACGAATCATCCCGGCGCGCAGCATCAGCTGATGGCTGACCACTTCCGCGTCAGCGGGGACTTCCTTGAGGGTGGAGAGCAGATATTGGCTAGTACGCATGTTAGTTAAGTTCCACAAAAGCGGCTCAATGCCGGAGGCTGCCGGCAGGCAGCAAAAATATCGAAAGTGCTATAGTCTACCAGGGCCCGCCGACGGCCAAAAGGACCGGCGGGAAATTTAACGCATTACCCGGAGGCGCTGCCGGCGTCGTCGGCCTCGGGACTGCGATTTGGGCCGGCGGCGCCAGTTATGGCGTCTGAGGCAGCATCGATGGCTATAACTTCAGCCGTGTTCCCGCTCATGTGCCAACTGACATTAAAATCCAGCAGCGCCGCGGCGTAATCTCGCGTCGGCAGGCGCCTCCTGGGCAAAGCTCGCGCGGGCATCGGGCCGGCTTTCGGCATAGGGCAGATAGGGTTTGATATCCACCACCGGCGTGCCGTCCACCAGATCCAGACTGCCGAGACGTAAAATGACGTCGGCGCCGCACAACGTAACGCCTTCCAGCGCCACCAGCGACATCCCGATTGGATTAGGGCGAAAAGGCAATCGGGTAGCAAAAACCCCCAGCCGGCTATTGCCGCTAAGCCGCGGGGGCCTGACCGTCGGCCGCCAGCCGCCCGCTGAGGTTTGATGAAAAACAAACAGTAGCCAAATATGGCTGAAATCCGCCAGGCCGCGCACCGCTTCTGCTTGATTATAGGGCGGCAATAGATGTAACTCGCCGGTGCCATCCGCCACCAGCCCCGGCTGGCGCGGCACGGCGAATTTTTCTTTATAGGACGAGCGAATGACGCCTATTTGCTGAAAGCCAAAAGCTTGAGTCATTGCGACACGCTGAGCGCGGTCCCCTGGCAGATGGCCTGTTGATAGCAGCCGGCGACGGCGTTCACGATCTGGCACTGATGCAGCAAGACGCCATTGCCTTTCATCGCGGCGGCGCGGGTCTGCATATTGCGGCGGGCGGTGCTGATGCTCGGCGGCGGATCCTGCAGGCTGACTTTGCAGGTAGAGCCATAGACTTCGCCCAAATCGCGGAACGGTTTGCCTACCAGCTCTTCGGGATTTTTATACAACTTGGCCGGCAGCGGCGCGCTGCGCGGGGCGGTTTTATGCACGGCGGTGGTAGTGTCTTTGGACGGGTTTTTGGGGCCGCTTTGGGGAGCGGAAGGTGCGTGGTGTAGCCCGTAGCATCCCGTCAGCGAGAGAAGGAACAGCGAAACAGGTAATGCGCGCATCATTTTTCCTCTAATTATTGTTATAACGGCTGCTATTGAAGCAATCTACGGCAGAAATAACAAGACGGGCCGTAGCCCGTCTGATTAAAACACCTTGAAAAACTGTTATTAACAATTACCAGCCTTTGACTGCGCCGCCGTTAAAAATTTTGTTGGCGGCTTCGTTTACTTCATCGGACTGATAGGCCTGTACGAATTTCTTCACGTTTTCGGCGTTTTTGTTATCTTCCCGCGCCACGATCAGATTGACATAAGGCGAGTCTTTATCCTCGACGAACAGACCGTCTTTGGTCGGCGTCAGGCCAATCTGGCTGGCGTAGGTGGTATTGATAATCGCCAAGGCGATCTGCTGATCGTCCAGCGAGCGCGGCAACTGCGGGGCTTCAAGCTCCACCAGCTTCAGGTTTTTCGGATTGTCGGTCACATCCAGTACGGTTGGCAGCAGCCCCACGCCCGGTTTCAGACCAATCAGCCCAACTTTTTGCCACAGCAGCAGCGAACGGCCCAGATTGGTCGGATCATTAGGCAGCGCGATTTGGGCGCCGGGTTTGAGTTCGTCCAGCGATTTGATTTGTTTGGAGTAGCCGGCGATGGGATAAACAAAGGTATTGCCTACGGCTGCGAGTTTATAGCCACGATCTTTGATCTGCTGATCTAGGTAAGGTTTATGCTGGAAAGCGTTTACATCGATATCGCCCTTGCTCAGCGCTTCATTCGGCAAGACGTAATCGTTAAAAGTGACCAGCTCCACATCCAGGCCGTATTTCTCTTTGGCAACTTTCCGTGCGGTTTCGGCGACCTGTTGTTCCGCGCCGTTGATCACGCCAACTTTGATATGGTTCGGATCTTTTTCATCCTGTCCGCAGCCGGCCAGCGCCATCGCGGTTACCAATGCCGCCACCTTTGCCAGGGTTTTTACATTGAAAGACATATCCCTTTCCTCACAGTGAGATGTAGTGTCCATGCGCCGTTACATCGACGCTGGGACGGGTCGCATTATTTATGGGTAACGGCGGAGACAAGACGATCACCACCGAGTTGTATTAAATAGACCAGAACCACCAACAATACTAATACGGTATTCATCACGGTGGCGTTATAACCGATATAGCCGTACTGAATGCCGATTTGCCCCAGCCCACCGGCGCCTACTGCTCCCCCCATGGCGGAATACCCCACCAACGTAATGAGCGTGATGGTCGCGGCATTAATCAGTCCCGGCAGCGCTTCCGGCAGCAGTACCTTGCGAATAATCTGGAGTGGCGTAGCGCCCATGGCTCGGGATGCTTCTACCAGACCGGAGGGGATTTCCAGCAGCGCGTTTTCGACCATACGGGCGATAAAAGGGGCAGCGCCTATCGTCAATGGTACAATGGCGGCCTTAAGGCCGATTGAAGTACCCACTATGATACGGGTGAAAGGAATCATCCAAACCAGCAAAATAATGAACGGCACTGAACGAAATACGTTCACCAGCGCCGATGCCAGCCGGTACAGTTTGGCGTTATCGACAATCTGGCCGGGCCGGCTGACGTAAAGCAGCACGCCAATGGGCAAGCCGATGACGAAACCAAAAAAGCCCGAGACAAATGTCATCATCAGAGTTTCCCAAACTCCTCGAGACAATAGGGCAATCATTCCATCAGACATAACCCAGCACCTCTACTTTTACCTGATGTTGCTGCAGATAGGCGATGGCCGAAGCGGTGTCCGCTTCATCCCCGTCCATTTCCGTTAACATGATGCCGAATTTCACGCCCCCCGCGTAATCCATCTGGGCGCTGATGATGTTGTTGTTGACGTTAAAACGGCGCGCGGTTTCCGACAAAAGCGGCGCATCCACCGACAGACCGGTAAATTCCAACTGCAAAATGGGAATGCGGCCAGGCGCACGCTGGCGATGCATGCGCTGCTGATAGTCCTGCGGAATATCCAAATGCAGCGTGGAACGGATGAAGGCCTGGGCCAGCGGCGTCTTCGGATGGGAGAACATTTCGCTTACCGTATCCTGTTCGATGAGCTCTCCTTGACTGATTACCGCGACCTGATCGCAAATGCGTTTTACGACATCCATTTCATGGGTGATTAGCAGTATGGTCAGGCCTAGGCGCTGGTTGATGTCTTTCAATAACGCCAGAATAGAGTGGGTGGTAGCGGGGTCCAGCGCGCTGGTGGCTTCATCGCACAGCAGCACTTTGGGATTACTGGCCAACGCACGCGCGATGGCGACCCGTTGCTTCTGGCCACCCGAAAGATTTGCCGGGTAGCTATCTGCTTTATCCTCCAGCCCCGCCAGCGCCAGCAGTTCAGTGACCCGTCGGGCGATAGCGCTTTTGGGCAGGTTATCTAATTCCAACGGCAGCGCGACATTACCGGCCACCGTGCGCGAGGAGAGTAAGTTGAAATGCTGGAAGATCATGCCAATCTGACGACGTGCGTCGATCAATTTCCGCTCGGGCAGATTCGTCAAATCGATACTATTGACCACCACCGTCCCGGATGTGGGCCGCTCCAGCAGATTAACGCAGCGTATCAGCGTGCTTTTCCCTGCGCCGGACGCCCCGATGACGCCGTAAATCTGCCCGGCGGACACATGAAGGCTGACATCTGACAGCGCGGTAATCGTCTGCGCGCCCAGCGTGAATTGCTTAGTGATGTGAGAAAGTGTGATCATGCTTAATTTTTATATATAGGCCGTGTCGCGAACGTATAAAGGGGCAAACCAATGCCAACCGGCATCGAAGTGCGTGGATGTTAAGGCGTCTATACGTCTAAGTCAACTGCGTTACGTTCCATTTTATGGGTTTCTCTTCCCATGTCAAAACATGCGATACTTACGGCTTACCCGTAATCAGGAGCCTTGCAGTGGCACAGTCTGTTTCCGCAATTTTTTTAGACCGTGACGGCACGATTAATGCCGATAACGGTTATGTCCATGAGATTGACGATTTTCAGTTCATCGACGGCGTGATCGAAGCCATGCAGGAATTGAAAAAGATGGGGTTTGCCTTGGTGATGGTCACCAATCAATCCGGACTGGCCCGCGGCCTTTTCAGCGAAGATCAGTTTATGCGTCTGACGGAATGGATGGACTGGTCATTGGCGGATCGCGACGTCGATTTGGACGGTATCTACTTTTGCCCCCATCATCCGCAGGCGGTGGTTGAGGCATTACGTCAGGAATGCGATTGCCGCAAGCCAAAACCCGGAATGCTGCTGGACGCACAGCGCCACCTGCATATCGACATGGCTTCTTCCTATATAGCGGGCGACAAACTGGACGATATGCTAGCGGCCCAGGCGGCGGGGGTTGGCACGCGGGTCTTGGTGCGCAGCGGTAAAGCGGTAACGGAGCAAGCCAGCGCGGCGGCGGATTGGGTCATTGATAGCCTCGCTGCATTACCGGCCGCGATTAAACAGCGTCAAGCGGGCGCGTAACGGATATTTAGTGAACGTTTGAAAAAAAGTAAGGATATTCCCTTGTCATTTCAGAACGGCTCCCTATAATGTGCCTCCATCGACCGGTCATGTGAACATCATCACGGTGAACGGAAGGGTTCAGAAACAGGCGAAACTGCTTGACACTGAATGAGGAAGGCGTAATATGTGCCACCCGTGCGGGTCGAGAAAACAGCCGGCACTGCTCTTTAACAATTTATCAGACAATCTGTGTGGGCACTCACAAGACGATATCGACATACCGAAATATCAAGTCTTGAAGAGTGAACAACAAATATTCATATGAATACCAGTTTTGATTCTTTGAGCATCAAGCTTTTAATTGAAGAGTTTGATCATGGCTCAGATTGAACGCTGGCGGCAGGCCTAACACATGCAAGTCGAGCGGCAGCGGAAAGAAGCTTGACTTCTTTGCCGGCGAGCGGCGGACGGGTGAGTAATGTCTGGGGATCTGCCCGATGGAGGGGGATAACTACTGGAAACGGTAGCTAATACCGCATAACGTCGCAAGACCAAAGTGGGGGACCTTCGGGCCTCACACCATCGGATGAACCCAGATGGGATTAGCTAGTAGGTGGGGTAATGGCTCACCTAGGCGACGATCCCTAGCTGGTCTGAGAGGATGACCAGCCACACTGGAACTGAGACACGGTCCAGACTCCTACGGGAGGCAGCAGTGGGGAATATTGCACAATGGGGGAAACCCTGATGCAGCCATGCCGCGTGTGTGAAGAAGGCCTTCGGGTTGTAAAGCACTTTCAGCGGGGAAGAAGGCGTTAGCGTTAACAGCGCTATCGATTGACGTTACCTGCAGAAGAAGCACCGGCTAACTCCGTGCCAGCAGCCGCGGTAATACGGAGGGTGCAAGCGTTAATCGGAATTACTGGGCGTAAAGCGTACGCAGGCGGTCTGTTAAGTCAGATGTGAAATCCCCGGGCTTAACCTGGGAACTGCATTTGAAACTGGCAGGCTAGAGTCTCGTAGAGGGGGGTAGAATTCCAGGTGTAGCGGTGAAATGCGTAGAGATCTGGAGGAATACCGGTGGCGAAGGCGGCCCCCTGGACGAAGACTGACGCTCAGGTACGAAAGCGTGGGGAGCAAACAGGATTAGATACCCTGGTAGTCCACGCTGTAAACGATGTCGATTTGAAGGTTGTGGCCTTGAGCTGTGGCTTTCGGAGCTAACGCGTTAAATCGACCGCCTGGGGAGTACGGCCGCAAGGTTAAAACTCAAATGAATTGACGGGGGCCCGCACAAGCGGTGGAGCATGTGGTTTAATTCGATGCAACGCGAAGAACCTTACCTACTCTTGACATCCAGAGAACTTGGCAGAGATGCCTTGGTGCCTTCGGGAGCTCTGAGACAGGTGCTGCATGGCTGTCGTCAGCTCGTGTTGTGAAATGTTGGGTTAAGTCCCGCAACGAGCGCAACCCTTATCCTTTGTTGCCAGCGATTTGGTCGGGAACTCAAAGGAGACTGCCGGTGATAAACCGGAGGAAGGTGGGGATGACGTCAAGTCATCATGGCCCTTACGAGTAGGGCTACACACGTGCTACAATGGCGCATACAAAGAGAAGCGATCTCGCGAGAGTCAGCGGACCTCACAAAGTGCGTCGTAGTCCGGATTGGAGTCTGCAACTCGACTCCATGAAGTCGGAATCGCTAGTAATCGTGGATCAGAATGCCACGGTGAATACGTTCCTGGGCCTTGTACACACCGCCCGTCACACCATGGGAGTGGGTTGCAAAAGAAGTAGGTAGCTTAACCTTCGGGAGGGCGCTTACCACTTTGTGATTCATGACTGGGGTGAAGTCGTAACAAGGTAACCGTAGGGGAACCTGCGGTTGGATCACCTCCTTACCTAAGCGATACGTTGAGTGACGTGTCCACACAGATTGTCTGATAACTGTCACGAGCAAAGCAGCCCGTCGGCGGCTTTTTCCTGTTCACCCGGCGAGCAAGGTAAAAGTCATTGGCGGCTGAGCGAAGTTACCACCGCTTTTGCGGTCAGGGTTACCCGCTTTGCCTTACTGAAAGCGGTGCCTTCCACGCCAAAGTATCGCGATGCCCGCGCTTTTCGAGTCCCCTTCGTCTAGTGGCCTAGGACACTGCCCTTTCACGGCGGTAACAGGGGTTCGAACCCCCTAGGGGACGCCACTTTGCTTGTTATTTCAGAGCGCGTTTATCAAGCGCGCTGCGAAATACCGCTCTTTAACAATCCGGAACAAGCTGAAAATTTGAAACACATGCTGAAGTGCAAACTCAGTATGCGAGTCTCTCAAACGAAGTAAGCAAACCTGAGGTAACGCGCAAGCGTTATCACTGTAGCGCGCAGACAGCTCAGGGTTGTGAGGTTAAGTGACTAAGCGTACACGGTGGATGCCTAGGCAGTCAGAGGCGATGAAGGACGTGCTAATCTGCGAAAAGCGCCGGTGAGCTGATATGAAGCGTTATCAGCCGGCGATGTCCGAATGGGGAAACCCGGTGCAACTCGTTGCATCATTGTCAGGTGAATCCATAGCTTGACGAAGCGAACCAGGGGAACTGAAACATCTCAGTACCTTGAGGAAAAGAAATCAACCGAGATTCCCCCAGTAGCGGCGAGCGAACGGGGAACAGCCCAGAGCCATCATCAGCTTGCGCATCAGGAGAACGGTCTGGAAAGTCCGGCGACAGAGGGTGATAGCCCCGTATCCGAAGGTGCGCTTGTTGTGAGCTCGATGAGTAGGGCGGGACACGTGATATCCTGTCTGAAGATGGGGGGACCATCCTCCAAGGCTAAATACTCCTGACTGACCGATAGTGAACCAGTACCGTGAGGGAAAGGCGAAAAGAACCCCGGCGAGGGGAGTGAAATAGAACCTGAAACCGTGTACGTACAAGCAGTGGAAGCATCCTTCGGGGTGTGACTGCGTACCTTTTGTATAATGGGTCAGCGACTTATATTCTGTAGCAAGGTTAACCGTATAGGGGAGCCGTAGGGAAACCGAGTCTTAACTGGGCGTCTAGTTGCAGGGTATAGACCCGAAACCCGGTGATCTAGCCATGGGCAGGTTGAAGGTTGGGTAACACTAACTGGAGGACCGAACCGACTAATGTTGAAAAATTAGCGGATGACTTGTGGCTGGGGGTGAAAGGCCAATCAAACCGGGAGATAGCTGGTTCTCCCCGAAAGCTATTTAGGTAGCGCCTCGTGAAGTCATCTACGGGGGTAGAGCACTGTTTCGGCTAGGGGTCCATCCCGGATTACCAACCCGATGCAAACTGCGAATACCGTAGAATGTTATCACGGGAGACACACGGCGGGTGCTAACGTCCGTCGTGAAGAGGGAAACAACCCAGACCGCCAGCTAAGGTCCCAAAGTCATGGTTAAGTGGGAAACGATGTGGGAAGGCCCAGACAGCCAGGATGTTGGCTTAGAAGCAGCCATCATTTAAAGAAAGCGTAATAGCTCACTGGTCGAGTCGGCCTGCGCGGAAGATGTAACGGGGCTAAACCATGCACCGAAGCTGCGGCAGCGGACGTATCACTTAAAACGCTCCACGCGACGATGAGCGGGCGCGTGCAAGCCACATTCCCGTTAAGTCGGCAACAGCCGGACAAGGGCAAGGCGTTTTAAGGATACGTCCGTTGGGTAGGGGAGCGTTCTGTAAGCCTGTGAAGGTGGCCTGTGAGGGCTGCTGGAGGTATCAGAAGTGCGAATGCTGACATAAGTAACGATAAAGTGGGTGAAAAGCCCGCTCGCCGGAAGACCAAGGGTTCCTGTTCAACGTTAATCGGAGCAGGGTGAGTCGACCCCTAAGGCGAGGCCGAAAGGCGTAGTCGATGGGAAACAGGTTAATATTCCTGTACTAGGTGTGACTGCGAAGGGGGGACGGAGAAAGCTAGGTTTGCCGGGCGACGGTTGTCCCGGTTCAAGCGTGCAGGTGGAAAGAGCAGGCAAATCCGCTCTTTCATAACACTGAGGCGTGATGACGAGCTACCACGGTAGTGAAGGAATTGATGCTACGCTTCCAGGAAAAGCCTCTAAGCTCCAGGTCACATCGAATCGTACCCCAAACCGACACAGGTGGTCAGGTAGAGGATACCCAGGCGCTTGAGAGAACTCGGGTGAAGGAACTAGGCAAAATGGTGCCGTAACTTCGGGAGAAGGCACGCTGGCATGTAGGTGGAGGGCCTTGCGCCCCGAGCTGAAGCCAGTCGCAGATACCAGCTGGCTGCAACTGTTTATTAAAAACACAGCACTGTGCAAACACGAAAGTGGACGTATACGGTGTGACGCCTGCCCGGTGCCGGAAGGTTAATTGATGGGGTTATCCGTAAGGAGAAGCTCTTGATCGAAGCCCCGGTAAACGGCGGCCGTAACTATAACGGTCCTAAGGTAGCGAAATTCCTTGTCGGGTAAGTTCCGACCTGCACGAATGGCGTAATGATGGTCAGGCTGTCTCCACCCGAGACTCAGTGAAATTGAACTCGCCGTGAAGATGCGGTGTACCCGCGGCAAGACGGAAAGACCCCGTGAACCTTTACTATAGCTTGACACTGAACATTGAGCCTTGATGTGTAGGATAGGTGGGAGGCTTTGAAGTGTGGACGCCAGTCTGCATGGAGCCAACCTTGAAATACCACCCTTTAATGTTTGATGTTCTCACTCAGGCCCGTCATCCGGGCCGAGGACAGTGTCTGGTGGGTAGTTTGACTGGGGCGGTCTCCTCCCAAAGCGTAACGGAGGAGCACGAAGGTTAGCTAATCACGGTCGGACATCGTGAGGTTAGTGCAAAGGCATAAGCTAGCTTGACTGCGAGAGTGACGGCTCGAGCAGGTGCGAAAGCAGGTCTTAGTGATCCGGTGGTTCTGCATGGAAGGGCCATCGCTCAACGGATAAAAGGTACTCCGGGGATAACAGGCTGATACCGCCCAAGAGTTCATATCGACGGCGGTGTTTGGCACCTCGATGTCGGCTCATCACATCCTGGGGCTGAAGTAGGTCCCAAGGGTATGGCTGTTCGCCATTTAAAGTGGTACGCGAGCTGGGTTTAGAACGTCGTGAGACAGTTCGGTCCCTATCTGCCGTGGGCGCTGGAAGATTGAGAGGGGCTGCTCCTAGTACGAGAGGACCGGAGTGGACGCACCACTGGTGTTCGGGTTGTCATGCCAATGGCATTGCCCGGTAGCTACGTGCGGAAGAGATAACCGCTGAAAGCATCTAAGCGGGAAACTTGCCTCGAGATGAGTCTTCCCTGAGGCCTTGAGCCTCCTAAAGGGACGTTAAAGACGATGACGTTGATAGGTCGGGTGTGTAAGCGCTGCGAGGTGTTGAGCTAACCGATACTAATGACCCGTGAGACTTAACCTTACAACACCTGAGCTGTTTGAGAGAGGGCGAAAGCCAGAGCTGTAACGAACGTTAGCGGCAAAGCGCAAGCGACATGAACGCGAGCGCCAGAAAGACGATATCAGCGATGTTCCGGATAACGCCCGATGGTCACGCAAGTGAGGGTTGGGCAGCAAGAGCAGTCTGCATGGTGAAAGCGGTGCGGAAAACGAATTTGCCTGGCGGCACGAGCGCGGTGGTCCCACCTGACCCCATGCCGAACTCAGAAGTGAAACGCCGTAGCGCCGATGGTAGTGTGGGGTCTCCCCATGCGAGAGTAGGGAACTGCCAGGCATCCATTACGTCCTAACGGGTAGCCCGTGACGAGCAGTATCAACGAGCCCTCTGCAACCGCAGAGGGCTTTTTGTTTTTGAGGACCATGGCGACCTGCTGCCGGCGACGCAACAGTCAACGCCCCGCCGGTCGACAAGCAAGCGATAGGTAAGTACAACAGCGCACCAGAACCGCAATGACGGGCGCCAAACGGGTCGGCCCGCCGCGACAGGTGCCCTCGATTGCGGGCGTTACACAGAGCCTTTCTGTTAATAAGCGGCAACATAGCGGCGGACATTTCTGCTCTACCCTTCGACCCAGAAAGAGCGGGTCAGACTTTGATTGGCAGGTGCCAAGGAGCTAAACAGGCTATTGTAAAGACGCAGAATTGCTGCCCGGCGTGAAAAGCAGGTCATTCTGGCGCTCCGGTTGAGAAAAGCCCTCTGCGTATGTAGAGGGCTTTTTTTGTCCCAAGAGAAATAGCGCAGCGTAACCCAGCGGCATTTGTCCTTCGGAGTCTGTGCATAGAGTGTTAAGCGATGACAGGCTAGCTTCCGTGAGATCTATTTCCACTCCGCGTGCCAACGCTATCGGCAAAAAAATAAACAAAAAAAACGCGGGCAGGGCGTTCGCGTAAACACAGCCCGCAACCCCGAGCCATCGCCTCTTATAAGAAGGGAAATCGCCCCGGCGTGTTCACATGAGAGGCAGATAGTCGAGCTTCCAGCACACCTACCGGTAACCACCTTTGTGAGTAGGTGACTCAAATTTTCAAACTAAATGTTTGCGTAAGATTAATAAAATTAAGAAAAATAAAAAGACGGTAGTATTTGTAAGCCATGATTTGAATCAGGTGGCTGCTATTTACAATAAAGCAATAATCATAGAACATGGTAGTGTTGTTTTTGATGGTAACGTTGATGATGCTATTAGACTCTACACATCGCGTTGAAATTCAATCACACGGATATTGATTTGAAAGGATGTTATGGAAATATTGTCTCATCGTGGATACTGGAAAGGCCTGCTAAGAAAAACAGCACGGCTGCGTTCCGTCGTTCGTTTGAACTTGGTTATGGCACTGAAACTGACCTGAGTTATGTTAATGGCTAACTTGTCATCAGTCATGATATGCCTGACTCAAGCGCTATCGCAGTAGATGTATTATTCAGTCTATACAATAGTAGTAAATTTCAATACCGCCCCACGTTAGCGCTAAATTTTAAGGCTGATGGATTACAGAAGCTTGTTAGAGAAAAATTAAATTACTATCATATCCAAAACTATTTTCTTTTTGATATGTCTATTCCTGATCTTCTCACTTACAAGAATGAGGGCTTAAAGTTTTTTATTCGCTTTAGCAAATATGAACCTGAATTTGCTCTTCTGGAAGATGCAGCAAGGGTTTGGCTTGATGGTTTTAAGGAAACGATATTAGATGAAGCGCTTATTATCTCATTGCTAATTTGTAATAAAAAATTCTGTTTGGTGTCTCCGGAGCTTCATGCCCGGGCGCATTTCCCCGTCTGGGAGATAATTAAGCGGCTGCCTGATAGCATCTTGTTATCAAAAAACTTTCTTTTATGCATTGACTTATCTGAAGATGCAACGAGGTTTTTCTATTGTAACTAAAATCAAAGCTGTCATTTTTGATATGGATGGTATGCTTATTGAAGCAAAGGACTGGCACTATGATGCACTCAATAAAGCGCTCAATCTTTTTGGGTTAGAAATCACTAGACAGGAACATCAGATCGTTTACGATGGGTTGTCGACGAAAGATAAACTTATCATGCTGAGTCGAGATAAAGGTCTTTCCCAATCATTGCACGAATTCATCAATGATGATGAAACGAAAATATACGATGGAAATAGTCAACAATTTTTGCAAACCTATGTTCCACCATGAATATGCTTTATCGAGTTTGCAACGTGAAGACTATAGGCTTGCTGTTGTATACAATTTCATCAAGAATTCAATTGAAGTGATGATGGATAAAGCGCATTTGGCACAGTACTTAGAATTCACTATATCTAATCAAGATGTGGTTAAAGGTAAGCCTGATCCTGAAATGTATAATAAAGCGATCTCCACTTTGAATCTAATGCCGCAAGAATGTGTGATTGTTGAGGATAATGAAAACGGCATAAAGGCAGCTCGCGTCAGTGGTGCGCATGTGCTTGAGGTCGACACCGTTTATGACGTCAACTTTGATAATATTAAAAAATTTATCTTAAGTGTAGAAGGGTCTTAACACAATGATCAATATCATCATACCAATGTGTGGTCAAAGTCTTTACGAAACGTCTGATGATTTCATCTATCCGAAAATTTTAACTGAGGTTGCAAACAGAACGCTATTGGAGTATTCCCAGGACATCTTTGACACCTTGAAGGAAGAAGCTAGAAAAATATTTATCATCCCACAGGTTAGACTTAAAGAACTGGGTCTTAAAACGCTGATAGAGACTATTAGTGATTCGACGGGCATAATTGTACGCTTTACAGGGTGATACTAAAGGCGCCGTGTGTAGCTGTCTCATGGGTGTTGATGAGCTGGATTTGGAGGCGGAACTGATCATTTCGTCTGCCGATCATTATATCAAGGATGATCTGCAAAGTATTATCGAGTATTTCCGCAGCCAACAGGCTGACGCGGGCGTTCTTTCTTTTGAGTCTGTGCATCCAAAATGGTCTTTTGTTAGATTGAATGCGGATAAGCAGGTTGTCGAAGCCGCCGAGAAAATTTCCATTAGCAGCAATGCCGTGTCGCAGTTCCTCGGTTTCTTCGGCGGCTCGCGTTTCGTGCCGATTGTTTGCTCTTTTGCCGCAATTATTGTCGGCGCGGTGATGATGGTTGTGTGGCCCTGGTGTCAGAAAATTATTTTCAGTCTCGGCGGCCTGGTCGATGCCACCGGATATTTGGGTACGTTTATTTATGGCTTTGTACTGCATATGCTTGGGCTGTTTGGATTACATCATATTTTCTATTTGCCCTTCTGGACTACGGCGCTTGGCGGCAGTGAGGTGATAAACGGTCAGCTTTATGAAGGCACCCAGCGCATCTTTTTCGCGCAGCTGGCGGATCCCAACACCCCGCATTATTATATTGGTACGGCGCGTTTTATGTCCGGGCGTTTTATTACCATGATGTTTGGACTGCTCGGCGCGTGTCTGGCGATGTATCATGCGGCGCGGCCGGAAAACCGCAAGCGGGTGGGCGGGTTATTGCTGTTGGCGGCGCTCACCTCCTTTTTGACCGGCATTACCGAACCTATCGAGTTTTCATTTCTGTTTATCGCTCCGGCGCTGTATGTGCTGCATGTCGTGCTCGAGGCGTTTATGCTGGCCCATATCCTGCACATTACCATTGGCCAAACTTTCTCCGGTGGCTTTATCGACTTTATCTTGTTCGGCGTTTTGCAGGTCGAGGCGAAAACCCATTGGTTATGGGTGCCGGTAGTGGGCGTTCCCTGGTTTCTGATTTACTACTTCTCCTTCCGTTATCTGATTCGCCATTTTGATTTTAAAACGCCCGGCAGGGAAGACATGGCTGCCGTAAGCGAATCGGTGGTCAGCAGTCAGCGGGCGGAAACGATTATTAAAGCGCTGGGCGGGCGGGAGAATATTGAAGAGCTGGATTGTTGTGCGACCCGTTTGCGGGTCACGGTGCGGTCCCCGCAAGAGGTGGATGAAGCGATGCTGACGCAAAGCGGCGCCCGTGGTGTGATTAAATGTGGTAATAGGGTGCAGGTGATATTCGGCCCTCATGTCACGGTGATTAAAAATGAAATAGAGGAAGCGATTGCGTCATGACTGAGTCTATGCTGACGACGATTAAAGGGAAACTGGTGGTGTCGTGCCAGGCGCTGGAGCAGGAGCCGCTGCACGGTGCATCGATAATGGCGCGTATGGCGCTGGCGGCACAACAGGGGGGAGCGGCGGCAGTCCGCGCCAACGGTCTGGCGGATGTGGTGGCTATCCAACAGCAGGTCGCGCTGCCTGTTATCGCTATCATCAAGCGGGATTATCCCGATAGCGAGGTGTTCATCACCGCCACGGAGCGGGAGGTTGATGAGCTGATGGCGGCCCGGCCGCCAATGATTGCAATGGACGCCACCGACAAGCCGCGTTCCGCCGGCGGCTCGCTGGCCCGGCAAGTGGCCTATTGTCGGCGACAGTATCCTGATTTGCTGTTGATGGCCGACATTGCAAGCGTGGCCCAAGCGCGTCAGGCCGAACAACTGGGTTTTGATGTCATTGGCATGACGCTTTATTGTTATACCGAAGAGAGCCGGGGGCGGATGCTGGCCGAGCAGGATTTTGCTTTCCTGCGCGAGGTGCTGGCGGCGGTCAGCCGACCGGTTATCGCCGAAGGTAATGTATTGACGCCGGAAATGGCGGCACGTTGCCTGGCATTGGGCTGTCATGCGGTGTGGTGGGCGGGGCTATTACCCGTCCGCAGCAGATAACGGCGCGTTTTGTCTCTGCAATCGTCGCCGCTAACATCGTGCCAGAGGGGAATTAACCAAAGGCATCCGCCGGGAACGCGACCCACCGGTGTCTCAGGCTGGCCCGCCGGAATTAACGCCGCGAGCGCCGGGGGAAAGAATTAACGCGCCAACCTGATGATGCAACGGGAAAGAGGGAGGGTCATCATCCGCCGTGCGGTACATAGCGGTGATAGGCTAGTTGCTCAGGGCATACAGGCTGTAGCCGGCGGCGGCGCCGGCAACGTCCCAGGTAAAGTCCTTCCAGCTCCAGCCGGTGCCTCCGGGCCGGCTGTCTCAGGCCTCTTTTAGCGCGCCGAAGGTGATAGACAGCTCAAAACCAATATTACGACTGTGTGCGGGCGAGGCCGATTGATGCTCGGCGATCGCGCTGCCGGCCACCGCCAGCAGGGCAGAGCCAACAAAGTGCTGGGTCTTGTCGCGACCGGTCCAATTGTCCTGTGCCAGGTGGCTGCAGCCTGTGCACCACAGCAGTGGTAACAGCCACAACACGGGTAACGATAAACGGCGGCCTCTATGCATCAATGGGTTCCTGCTGGCACTGGCGACATAACGCTCCAGAAAGCGTCGCCGCCGGGAGAGGGCATCTCGGTTTAGAGGATCCGGCTAATTAAACGGTCAATGCGGATCCGACGCAATCGGCGGATAAGCTTGCGGACTTTAACCGGATAATCGGCGATGCTCTCAAGTTCGGTAAAATGCCGCACTACCTGGGTGTGGGTGCGGATCCGGTTGAGCTCTTTCTCACGCTGCGGGTGCAACGCCTGTGCGGGATCGTGAATAAGCAGCGCATTTTCCAAATCAAGCCGCCAGGCACGCGGGTTGAGGTTATTGCCGGTCAGCAATTGCCACTCCTCGTCTACCCATACGCCTTTCAAATGGTAACTGTTGTCGTCGTCCTTCCACAGACGTACCACCAATTGACCGTTGTCCACATACCGCTGCAGGCGGCTAAGAAAACGGCGCAAATTGATTTCGTACAAATACGGCAGGGCGCTGATAATCTTGAACTGCTGATCTTCAGGGATATAAAAATCGTTGGCGGTCTTATCGCCGACAATGATTTCCACCTGCCTGCCCAGACGCAGCAGACCGATTAAATCCCGCACCAGCAGAGCCGGTAAGTTGAAATAGGGCGTACACAGCGTCAAGGTGTCGCGGGTGGAACACAGTAAATGATGAATCGTTTTGTTCAGCGGGCTTTGCTTGCCCAATCCCACTAACGGGGTAATGGCCAATTCATTCGGACCTGCTTCACCTTGATAGCGATAGCCGGTTTCACGCAGGGTTTGGCGAAACAGGCGGGTATCATTTTTGATCTCGAGGCTTTTTGGCCGGGCGACGTTATCCAGCCGGTTTACCGCCGGCGCCGTGAGCAATTGTTGTTTGATGTAGGCAAGTAGCGTGTCGGCCAGGGAGGGATTACGGATAATCTGGTAACGATCGTAGCGATATTTATCCTGCTGATGCAGATAAACATCGTTCAGGCTGGCGCCGCTGTAAATCACCTGGGCGTCGATAATAAAGCCTTTCAAGTGCAGGACGCCCAGCGCTTCGCGGGTATTGACTGGTACGCCGAAGACCGGCACGTCCACGCCGGGATGCGCTTGCGCCATACGGCAGTACCAGTCGGCATTGGTATCAGCGGCGGCGGCACCGATACGACCGCGTTGCGCCCGGTGCCAGTCAACCAGAATCGCTACATCCAGCGATGGATCGTTACGTTTGGCGTCATAAACGGCTTCAAGCACTCGTTGACCGCCCTGATCCTGCTCCAGATACAATGCGACCAGATAGATTCGTCGCCGGGCGCCGGCGATGGCCTGTATGAGCGCATGATAGAAATCTTCAGGGCTGTAAAGCGTTTTAACATCTGCAACCGTCTGAGGGATTTTTGGCAGTTGTGCAAGGTGTTGTTGGTGTTTACTGCGTTTAGAAGTTGACAACATCACAGTGCGCTTCTTCTCTTATCATCGAAGGTTGGAATGACCCTATGCAAACAAATATTTGCGTTGAATCGATCATAATATCACTACTTCTGTTGATTGTGGGCATGTTTCAACTGCCCGGCTAATCCTTGCCCGCTATCGGCGGAATTCATGCTGTAGCCGGTTCCAGCGCCAGAGCCAGCGCGACGATACCGTCCTGCAATTGAATATCCACCGTAAACCCTAATTTGCGCGCTAGCGTTATCATGCCGCGGTTGTTGGGCATGGTGATAGCGGTCAACCGCTGCAGACCGTGGGCGCGGGCGTAATCAATCATCTTTTCCAGCAGCATGCGCCCAAGCCCCAGTTTTTTCAAATCGGAACGTACCAGTACCGTGAATTCCGCATCGGTATTGTCAGGATCGGCGATGACGCGGGTAACACCGATGATAACTTCACGATCCTGCTGTTGTATGACAGCCACAAACGCCATTTCACGATCATAGTCGATTTGCGTCATATATGCCAAATCTTCATGGGTAAATTCGCTAATTTCGCTGAAATAGCGGTAATAGAGATCCTCGCGGGTCACCAGGCCGATGAAGGCTTTCAGCAGTGGTTCATCTTCCGGCAAAATCGGTCGGAACAAACAGCGCTGCCCGTTGGTTAGCGTGACGACCGATTCCAGCTGACGCGGATAGGGGCGGATGGCCAGCCGTGCACCGGGATCGCCGTGGTACTCGCTTAATTGCAAGCTGACATCCAGCGCCGTCATATCGCTGCCGCAGGCCAGCAGCGGATGGATATTCAGCGCGGTGATTTCCGGGCAATTTACCACCAGATCGGAGACTTGCACCAGCAATTGGCTGAGCGCCGCTAGATCCAAGGGATACAGCGGGCGGTTGTTGCGCAGGGCGCCCATCTTTAACCCTTGTAGCACCAAATGATGCGCCAGCGCCATATTGAGCGGCGGTAATGCTACCGCCACCGGCGCCCCCGCGCGCCAGTCGCTTTCGCCATCGCCTAACAGGATAAGCGGGCCAAATACCGAGTCTTGTTCTACGCTGATGCGTAGTTCCTGCGTGCCGGCGCGGCTGGCCATGCTTTGTACCGCCAGCCCTTCAATGCGCGCCATGGGATAGGTGATCGCCGCGCGCTCAAGCATCGCGCTGGCCGCCTGCGCCACTTCCGCCGCGTTGCGTAGCGCGAGTATCACCCCCTGCACGTCGGATTTATGCGCGATATCGGCGGACCGCAGTTTTAGCGCCACCGGATAGCCGAGTCCTTCGCTGAGCCGTACCGCGTCGTCGCTGTCGGCGGCGATCCAGGTGGGCAATGTCTTGATACCATAGGCTTTAACGATGGGCCTGACTTCGTGGGTTTCCAGTCGGGTAATGCCCTGATCCAGCGCTTCGCGGATCATCTGGTGGACGTGGGCGGCATCGACGGTCAACCCGGCCGGCAGCGCTGGCGTTTCCATCAGTTGCCGCTGATTGCGCCGGTATTCCGCCATGTGCATAAAGGCTGTCACGGCCCCTTCAGGGGTACGGTAGGTGGGCACTCCCGCCTCGGTGAACAGGCGGCGCGCCTGCTGAGAAGAATACTCGCCGCTCCAGTTGGTCAGCAGGTTAACCGGCCCGGAGCGGGTGGCATCGGCCAGCGTGGCAATCACCTCGCGGGCGGTTTCGCTGCTGGGCGCGGCGGCGCTCGGAGCATGGATTATCAGCAGCGCATCGAAATCCTTACTGCCCAATAGCGCCGACAGCGCGGCGCGGTAACGCGCCGGTGTTGCATCGTCGGCGAGATCCAGCGGATTGCCGGGTGTTAACGTCGCCGGTAACGCGTGCGCCAGCGCCGCCAGGGTGGCGTCATCCGGCTCCGCCAACCGGCCGTGGCGGCGCAACAGCTCATCCAGCGCCAGCGCGGCGGGCGCAATACCGTTGCTGATGATCATTAAGCGTTCGCCGCGCAGGGGGCTCATATGGCTTAAGGTTTCTACCGCCGAAAACAGTTCGTGGGTGTCGCGTACCCGCAGTAGCCCGGCCCGTTGAATGGCGGCGTCATAGGCGGCATCGCGGCCGGGAGGGTAGTTGAGCAGCCGCTGCGCCTGGATGGTGCGGCCGCTTTTGATCACCAGAATCGGTTTATTGCGCGCCGCGCCACGGGCGGCAGAAAGGAAACGTCGGGCGTCGGAGAGATGCTCCAGATGCAGAAGTATCGCGCTGGTCTTACCATCGCGCGCTAGAAAATCCAGCATATCGTCGACATAGATATCAATGCTGTCGCCGAGAGCGATAAAGTAGGAAAACCCGGTGGCGCGCTGCTGCGCCCAGTCGAGCACGGTATTGGACACCGCCGCCGACTGCGAGATAAACGCCAATTTACCGCGATGGATGGGGACTGGCGAAAAGCTGGCGTTCAGATCCTGCCACGGCGCTAGCAGCCCCAAACTGTTGGGTCCCAGCAACCGCATGCCGAAACGCTGAGCACAGGCGCGCAGGTCGTCAAATTGCGTCGCCGGCGCCGACAGCACGATGGCCGTCTTGCAGCCTCGTTCGCCCAGAGCGGTGAGCAGATCCACATTGCGTCGGCCGTGGGTACACACTACCGCCAAATCCGGCGGCAGCGGCAGCGCCGCCACCGAGGGATAACTGAGCACGCCGCAGACCGCCGGGTATTTCGGCGTCACCGGCAGCACTGGCCCGCTGAAACCGCCGTCAAGCAGATTGCGCATCATCAGATTGCCGGCGCGGCCGGGTGTGTCCGACGCACCAACCACTGCAATCGATTTAGGCCGCAGCAGCGCCTCCAGTCCCCGTAAACTCATCACTGCCTCCCCCGCTGGTTGACGGGATAATTGTACGCGTTTTATTCCCTTTCTGCTGTGACGACGGGGACAATCCGCGCGGCGCATGGGATTTGCCCGCCAGATAACGATGACGAAAGAGCGCAAAATGGGCCATTAGTGCATCAGCCGTGGCATGATCACCCGTCTGGAAGAGCAAAGCGGCGGCCACCTCCGCAGTGCAATGGTGACCCTCGCCATGGCTGCCGCGCAGGCCGTATTGCGACACGGTGGGCAATTCCAGCGACAATACCGGAAAATGCGTCAGCCACGGGCTTTTGCGGAACATTTTGCCCGCCTCGGGCCAGGTACCGTCCAGCAGAATAAACAGCGGCGGCCGCGCGTCGGGCAGAATATGGTTGACGACCCGCCGCCCGCCCGGCATATGGCTTGCGGGAAACACCACATAAGGCTGACGGTCCGGATCGGCCACCGCCGCCAGCATGGCCGGATCCGGTTGGGTCCGTGACCAGAGAAACGCCTGTGTGGCGGGCAGTATATCGGCGATCAATCGGCCGGTATTGCTGGGTTTCAAGGGGTCGGCATCGAACATTACCACAAAACCGGCTGCTGGTCTGCTGCAGCATAGTGGTGGCGCATAAACAGCGCCGGCGCGGTAGCAGGCAATGCTCGCAGCATAGCACGCGGCAGCCGCGGGCGCGAAACGGGCTCGTCGATTGCTGCAAACGGAATTGGCGCAAGGCCAGAACGGCGTTTTGGGTCATGGGAAGATCGACGGTATCAAAAGAGGACGAGTGTACCGGAGCGCTGAGGGGAAGTGTAACGCTTTTTTCCTGCTTGCCGCCGTGGTGGCGCCCCGCTGCGGCATCGCACATATGGCGGACCCTGAGCAAAACACGGGTAGTGGAGACCGCCCGCCCTGTACGGTATTGCCAGTGAAACGCTTGCGGCAACGCTCGCTGTCGAGCGGCCTGCACCACCGCGCGGATAAGTCACCCGTGGCGCTCAGCGGAGCAGGTCAGACGCACCGGGCGCGTCTCACGAGGTGGTGCCTTGCAGGGAGAGTCCTTCATCCGTCACTCCTCGAAAGGGGCTTTGGGCATGGCGCCATTCAGTGAGTCCACTTTTTGTCCCTGCTTGAACAGCATAATTGTAGGAATACTGCGAATGCTGAAACGGTTACTGAGCGTCGGCTCGGCTCGGCTTCGGTGTTGATCTTGATGAAGCGCACTTTGTCGCGATGTTCGCCGGCGACGGCATCAAAAACCGGCGCGAAGCCGACGCAGGGGCCGCACCACGGCGCCCAGAAATCGATAACGACGGGAAGATCGTCTTGCAGCAGTTTGTCCAGGGTGGCGGCCGTGGAGTGGACAACCGTTCCGTCCAGTACCGGTTCGCCACACCGGCCGCAATTGGCGGCATCATTGATCCTATGGTCCGGCAGGCGATTGGTTGCCAGGCAGGATGCACAAACCGTATTCATAATGTTGCCTCTGATAAGCGAGTCTGCCGGGCGGGAGACTTTTAGACCGATTACATGCGCGCTTTTAGTGGGTAAGTCGTCAAAGTATGGTAAAAGAAATACCGGGTGACAAAATGATTTGTTCAATGGTTTCGATAGTTGCCGGCTTTTACCTTAACCCGGTAGCTATATGGATGGAGATGGGGTAATCTTCGCGCCCATCAGAGGGGGGAGGGCAATATGAGTGATAACGATTCGTTAAAGGGCAAAAACGGCAAAGTCCGCGTGATGTATGTGCGCAAAGAGGAAGAGCAGGAGCAAGCGCGCCGCCCGTCCTCGCGCGCCTCCGCTGACGATCGCAGGGGCGACCAGCGCAGTGAGGGCCGTAGCCCGTGGAACACCTCCGGCGATCGCGCCTCGGGTGAGGTGTCGCGTCGCGCCCGTCAGGACTCCCCGTTCCGCGACGATAGCACTGGCCGGCGTCCGCGCGGCGATGCGCCGGATTCGCCGTGGAAAACCTTTTACGCCGGCGATGATGATGCCACCGTGCCAGATCATGGCGGTATCAGCGGCAAAAGTCAGATTGATCCCGAACAATTACGCCGCCAGCGCGCCGAAGAAACCCGTGTCTACGGTGAAAATGCCTGTCAGGCGCTGTTTCGCAACCGGCCGGACGCCATTGTCCGGGCCTGGTTCGAGCAATCGGTGACGCCGAGGTTTCGCGATGCGCTGCGCTGGATGGCGGCCAATCGTAAAGCTTATCATGTGGTGGAATATGATGAGCTGGCCAAAGCCTCGGGCACCGAGCACCATGGCGGCGTCTGTTTTCTGATTAAAAAGCGCGCCGGACTTGATGCCGACGGCTATCTGGCCAGCGCCGCTGCGCAACAACAGGACTGCGTGCTGGCGCTGGAGCAGGTGAGCAATCCCCACAATCTCGGTGCGATGTTGCGCAGCTGTGCCCATTTCGGCGTAAATAGCGTGATGGTAAGCGACAGCGCCCTGCTGGATTCCGGCGCCGCGGTGCGCACCGCGGAAGGGGGGGCAGAGCACGTCAAAGCCATTAAATGCGATGATGTGTTGCAGGACCTGCAGCGTTTCCAACGTGCCGGTTACACCGTGGTCACGCTCGCCGGTAACAGCGGCACGTCGCTGTCGACGGTCAAAATGCCTGCTCGGACGGTGCTGGTGCTGGGAGAAGAAGGTAGCGCGTTGTCGGAAGCGGTACTGTCGCAGGCGGATATCGCTGTGACCATCAACGGCAGCGGCCGGGTACCGAGTTTAAATGTGTCCGTCAGCGCCGGTATTCTGCTGGCGGAATGGTGGCGGCAAAACCACGGCTAACGGCGGCGCAACGGCGCAAAAAAAACGCCGCGGGAGAGTCCTCGCGGCGTTTGCTAGGGTAGGCGGTTAAACGCACTTCAGCACATCTTCTTACGCGTTAAGCGTGGGTAACGGATTGACTCACTTCAGTACATCTTCTTCCACGATAAGCGTGTCCAGCTTATTCAACAGCTTGCGGGTCAGGCTTTCCAGTTGCTGCTTTTCCGCTTCATTAAGCGTCGACCATAGGGAAAGCAGGCAGTTGTACTGCGACGGCAAGAGGTTATCCAGAAACACCTGGCCGACTTCCGTCAGATGCAGATGCAAGCAACGGCGATCATTTTCGCTTTCTTTACGCTCAATCCAACCGCGTTTCTCCAACTCATCGGCGATACGGGTGGCATTGGTGCGCGATGAACCCAGCGCCGAGCTCAATTCTGACGGCTGAATGCTGTGGGTGGCCTGAGATTCCAGCGTTACCAGCGCCATAAACAGGGTTTCATTGATTCCCTGGGCTTTCAGCATACGGTTGCGATTTTCCAGCAATTTCCCCTGCATATGCATGCACAAACGGGTCAATAGCACTTCCTGCAAAGGAAAATCGCTTTTTTGCTGCGCGCGCAGCGTTAACATCTGTTCAATCGGGGTGAACGAGCTTTCCATCGTAACCTACACCTCATTAGTTGCATTATTTATAATAACAGATGTAATAAACAATGTAAATATTGTCATGATGGAAAGTTTAGGCATCTATATAAGTGTTTAGGTAATGTTAATTTAGCTGTTCCCTTACTCGGTCGGTCAAAACATCATCAGGCACTTATATACCAGGCCGTACACCAGCGCGCTGGACAGCGTCGCCAGCACAATGCTGCGGGTGCGGCCAAATAGCAGCGTCAAGGTCAAGAAACCCGCCAGTGCGGGCCACGTGCGCTGATGCTCGTGCATAATGTCGGGTAGGGTGGATACCACCAGCAATGCACAAATGGCGGCAATGCCGATACTGTCTAGTACCCGCCCCAGCAGGCCATTGCGCAGCAGCCGGCCGCCGGTGTTGCCCGCCAAGCGCAGCGGCAACCAGCGGAAAATTTGCCATGCCTACCACACAGCAATGATAAATACCGTACTACTCACGGCAGTCCTCCTGCAATGGTGATAGCAGCGCCGCCAGACAGTCGCCGCTGATGCCGCCGAGAATCGCCATGGGGATGGATACCAGCCACAGGCCCGCCAGCGTACCGAGCACCCACGACAGCCAGGCGCACAGCGCAACGCCTATCATCCAGGCCTCCGACCAGCTGCGGTTGTCCTGGCTGAGCCGGCTAATTGCGGCGGCAAACACCTCATCGGTCAGGCCGAACGCCCAAAGGGCGGTTTTACGTGGCGACAGCGCGCCAGGAATACGTTGCCGTAGCGCCGGTCCGTAGAGTAAATGACTGACGTCCATGGCCATTACCGTTAGCGCGGCCAGCCAGCCACAGCGAAACGCCGGCGTTGAGCAGGGTAGTAATTACAAACTGGCTGGAGCCGGCGTAAATGATGCAGGAAATGAACAGCCCCTCCAGCGGTGTGAAACCGAGCTTTGCGGAGTTCAAACCAAAGGCGAACGCTACGGGCAAATAGCCGATGACAATCGGCAGGCTGTCCAGGACGCCCTGCCGAAATGTCGTGGGCGCGGTTTTGGCCGCGAGGCCGGCGGTTGTAGGCTCCATAATGAACGGCTTTCTTTCCTTTGATAGAGGGCAAAAGCGCGGCCTGCGCTTGGGGCTCGGGGGTTAACTGTATCGATTGCATGAGAACCCGCCGCGCGCCGCGGCGAGCGCGGGATCAAGCGCCGGGCAGACCAGCGTCTTCGTGATGGCTGCCGCGCAGCCACAGCAATAAATTCACCAGGCAGAGCAGGCCGCCGGCGAGGCTGACGCCATTCCAGCTGGCGTTTTGGTAGGCCGTCGCCGACACCAGCGAGCAGAAGGCGCCGCCGGCAAAATAGCTGGTCATATAACCAGAGGTCAGGTGGTTGAGCGCCTCCGGCATGCAGCGGTAGATAACGCTTTGGTTGGTGATGTGCAGCCCCTGTGCCGCTAAATCGAGCACAATTATGCCGAGCACCAGCGACAGCCAGTGGTATTGACCGTACCACACCAAAGCCCAAGAGAACAACAACAGCCCGCTCAAGGTGGTGATTTTGGCTTTGCCACGGTCCGCCAGCGCGCCGGCGGCGGTCCGGGCCAGCAAAATGCCGAGCAGCAGGCCGCTCATGATGGTGCCCACCACTTTGCCGCGTCGGGAAGGATCGGCCAGCGGCACCAGGATCTGCGCCGCCACGGAAAACAGACCGGTCAGGGCAGTGCCCAATAGCATGCAGGTAACGACGGCGCTGAGGCGGTAATCACCATACCGATCACGGCCAACACCGACATCACCACGATCATGCTGCGGCGTTCAAATTTATCGCCGAGAGGCACCAGGAACATCAGACCGCAGGCATAGCTAAACTGCGCCGCCGTTACAATAAACCCCGCCTCGCGTACCGACAAATGATAGGTCCGGGCGATGGCATCCAGCAGCGGCTGGGCATAATAATTACTGGCAACGGCGAGGCCGGTAGCGATTGCTATGATGAGGGTTAAGGCTGGGGTGATCTGTGGACTTTTTCATTCAGGATTCGTTTAACCAATAGGCGGGTATTATTACCGATTAACAACAAAAAGACGAGGGGTGAATACCCCTCTCCTGTTTTTCGCCGGCATCATTACGTTGCCGGCGCGGGTGAACGTCCCTACCGGCTTTCTGGCCGGTTCCTGACGTGCTTACTTGGCGGCGGCCGCCGCGGCGGTGTGTACCCAACCGTCAAACAACGCCTGATGCGCCTTGATCCAGCCATCGGTCTGGCGTTTGATATCCGCTTCTTGCGCTTCACCCTGATGCATCCGCGCGTTTTGCGCGTTGATATCGGCAATCGGCAGCTTCATGATGGCGAACAGCTTGGCCGCTGCCGGATTGGCCTCAGCCCACTTTTTATTGGCGACGATGCGCATGCTGTTGACCGGGAAGCCGTAATCGGTGCCATTAGGCAGCTTGGTACTGATCGTTTTCTGCTCGCGCGGCAGCGAGGAGAACGGCACCTGCAGCCAGACCACATCGCGTCCCGGTACCAACACGTTGCTCACCCAGTAAGGCATCCAGGTGTAATACAGAATAGGTTTACCTTCTTTGAAGCGGCTGATGGTATCGGCCATGATCGCCGCATAGTTGCCTTGATTGTGTTCGACCGTCGCGCTCAGGCCGTAAGCCTTGATGTGATGGTTGATGACCACTTCACAGCCCCAGCCCGGTGTACAGCCCGACAAATCCGCCTTGCCGTCACCGTTGGCGTCGAACAGCTTGGCGATTTTGAGATCTTTGAGCTGGTCAATCGAGGTGATGTGATACTTCTCGGCGGTCTTTTTATCGATCAGGTAGCCCTGGGCAGCCCCTTCAACATAATTACCCTGGCGGTAAAACTTTGCTTCGCCGGCGGCGGCCTGATACTGATCCGCATGCAATGGATCCCAGTTCACCGCCATGAAAGTGGCATCGCCAGAGGCAATTGAGGTATAGGCCACGTTGTAATCCACTTCGCGCGGCGACTGGACCGAGTAGCCCAATTTTTCCAGGGCTTTATCCACCAGCAGGGTTTGAAAGGTTTCTTCGGTAATGGTGCTTTGCACCGGTTGTATCTGAATGCTTTTGCCCGGCAATTCGGCGGCAAAAGTGGTCTGTGCGGCGAAAACCGCGGTGAGAGCGAACGCTCCTAATCCTATCTTGCGCATGGGTTTACCTTGTATTGGTCGTTGTAAGAATACGCCGCGGTCCAGACCGAGGCGCCAGGTTAGTCTGCAGCCGCTTCGGCCGCGCTTATCCAGCTGTCGAACTGTTGCCGGTGCGCGGCAATCCAGCTATCCACGTGGCGGGAGATTGCCTTCGGGGTATTTTCTCCCTGATGCATCCGCCGGTTCTGCGCATTCGCATCGGCGACCGGCAAGGTCATGACGGCAAACAGCTTGGCGGAAGCCGGGTATCCTGATTGCCCGGATAGACGGAATGCGGTACCTGCAGCCAGACGACATCCCGTCCCGGCGCACCAGTTCGGCGCTGAGCCAATATGGCGTCCAGGTGTAGTACAGCACGGGCTTGCCCTGGTGGTAGCGGGCGAGGGTATCGGCGATGATCGACGAATAGTTGCCCTGATTTTGCGTCACCGTGGCTTGCAGGTTGAACCCCTTGATCTGCCCATCGATGACATTGCCGTAGACCCAGCCGGGGTTACAGCCGGTGATATACGCTTTGCCGTCGCCATCGGTGTCGAACAGTTTGGCAAGCTTGGGATCGCGTAATTGATCCAACGTACGGATATGGTATTTTTCGGCGGTCTTTTTATCGATCAAATACCCTTGGGCGGCGCCGGCGATATAGGTTCCCTGACGGTAGAATTTGCCATCGCCGCCGGCGTTGTCGTACATCTCTTCTATCTGGGGCTTCCAGTTTACCGCCAGATAGGTGGCGTCGCTGTTGGCGATAGCGGTGTAGGAGACGTTGTAATCCACTTCGTTGATGGGCTGAACATCGTAGTCCAGTTTTTCCAGTGCCTGGTTTACCAGCTCGGTCTGGAATGCTTCTTCCGCCAGTAACTTTGTACCGGTTTGACAACCACGCCGTTACCGGGCAGGGCTGCAGCACAGACCGAGCGGGCGAATAATGAAGTGAGCGCTGGCGCCCAGATAAAGGAATGACGCATGGGGGATTCCTCTTCTTTTAAGGGGGTCCGCGGCGAGTACGATGCCGCGGTCTGCCCTTGTGGAAAGGGTTAGGTCTGACGGCGAAACGGTCGGGTTATCAGGCCCAGCGGACCGCTGGTATACCAGAGACGGTTGCCGCGGCTGCGGCTGTCGCGGCCTAAAGACTGCGTCAGCCGATCAAGGATAATCGCCAGGATCACAATGCCGACGCCTCCGACTGTGGCCAACCCCATGTCAAGGCGGCCGATACCGCGCAGCACCATCTGTCCCAGACCGCCGACCGCGATCATCGAAGCGATAACCACCATCGACAGCGCCAGCATCAGCGTCTGATTGATGCCGGCCATGATGGTCGGCAAGGCCAACGGCAATTGCACTTTGAACAGCATCTGGCTCGGGCTGGTGCCGAACGATTCGGCGGCTTCGACCAGATCCGCCGGCACCTGCTTGATGCCGAGAATGGTCAGTCGCACGATGGGCGGCAGGGCGAAGATAATGGTGACCACGACGCCGGGCACGTTACCAATACCGAATAACATTACGATCGGCACCAGATAGACGAATGCCGGCGTCGTCTGCATCGCATCCAGCAATGGACGGATGATTTTCGCCGCCCTGACGCTACGCGCCAGCCAAATACCGAGCGGCAGCCCGATGATGACGCAGAACAGCAGCGACGTGAGTACCAGCGCCAGCGTCACCATCGCCTGTGACCAGGCCCCAATGGAGCCGATGATAATCAGCGACACCAGCGTCGCGGCCCCCATACTGAGCGTCGACATCTGCCAGGCCAGTAAGGCGAAAATAACCATCGCCACCGGAGCTGGCAGGCCCAGCAGCAGATGCTGAAAGCCGCTTAAAATGAAATCCACCGGGACGCGGATGCCCTGAAACACCGGACGGAAATGCAACACGACCCAATCGATACCTTCGGTTACCCAGCAATCGAGGGGAATCAGCGTCTGATGGAAAGGATCGAGCAGGCTGAAATGCGCCGGCGCGTCGGCCGGGCCGCTGTTGAGCCAGTCAGCGCTTTGCTGTGCCGCATGTGGCGCGGTGGCATCCCCTGCCAGCGCGGCGTTGGTCGCGGCCCACGGATCGGTCGTGGTGTTAGTCATTATTCATGCCCTCTTTATCCAGCGCCTGCAGCAACATGCCTTTAGAAATAATCCCGATGTATTGATTATCCTCACCGACGACCGGTACGGCGCAGGGCGCCTGGGCGACGGTTGAAATCAACTCACTTAACGGCGTTTCGGCGGGGACGGTGGCAGGCGTTGCCAGCAAGGCGTCTTCCAGCGTGCCATTGGCGGAAAGGGTGGCTTTCAGGGAATCAATGGAGACCACGCCGATGAATTTCTGACCGCGTTCCAGCACATAGCCGAAATCACGATCCTCATCTTGCAGCAGTCTCAGCGCGGAGCGCGGGCCGACGCCCGGGGTTTTACGAATCAGGGTTACCGGCCGGCGACGGGCAATATCCTTGGCGCTGAAGACCTGCGAAATATCCACACCGCGGAAGAAGGTGCGGACATAGTCATTGGCCGGGTTATTGAGGATCTCGTCCGGCGTGCCCATCTGCACTACCTTGCCCCCCTGCATGATGGCGATGCGATCGCTGATACGCATCGCCTCGTCAAGATCATGGGAGATAAAAATGATGGTGCGCTGGTGGCGGGACTGCAGCTTGATAAGCTCGTCTTGCATTTCGGTGCGAATTAACGGATCGAGGGCGGAAAACGCTTCATCCATCAGCAAAATATCGGGATTGATGGCTAGCGCACGCGCCAGGCCGACACGTTGACGCATTCCGCCGGAAAGCTCGTCGGGCCAGGAATGTGCATGCTGCTCCAGACCCACCTGCTACAGGGCTTCCAGCGCTTTGGCGTGGCGTTGCTGCTGAGGCACGCCGTCAAGCATCATGCCGAAGGCGGTATTATCCAGCACATTTAAATGGGGCATCAGAGCAAAAGACTGGAACACCATACTGATTTTCTTACGTCGCACCTCGCGCAGGGCGGTATCGGCGATCTTAGCAATATTCTCGCCGTCAATCAGCACCTCGCCCCGTGTCGGCTCTATCAGACGATTGAGAAGGCGTACCATAGTGGATTTACCCGAGCCGGATAATCCCATGATGACGAATATCTCGCCTTCTTCAATGGCCAGACTGGCATCTTTAACGCCAACCGTCAGACCGGTTTTAGCAAATATAGTATTTTTGTCTTGCCCTGCGTTAATCAATTTGAACGCCCTCTCAGGGTGTTAGCCAAATATTTTATAAAGGTTCTTTACTTCAAGTTTTACTGCCATGAAATTATAATTTTCCCGTGTGTATCTATTTTATTAAATAATCCTGACCAAAATTAAAACGCCCTATACCCTAACATACTTAGATTCTGAGACAACCCCTGAGTGCCCTAAAAATAGAATATTCCTGACGCGGAATCGGCCTAATACGGCCGAATCCACTACGGATTGCAAGGGTTTGCGGCGAATATCGCCTTGTGAAAAAAAACGCTATATTGGCTCTGAAGGGATGGCGGTATCCACGTCATAAAGCGGCGCGGAAGGGACGTTAATAAATATATTCTATCCCCATCACTGACTCTTTTTTGCGCATATTCGGCGCAAGCATGAATCCGTGCCTGCGCGATATATTACGGAGATTTATCTCGCCAGCCATGGCGGCAGGATAATAGCCAACGGCGTTTGTTGACTGTCTGGAAATAAGATTGATAGACCGAATTTAACGCAAGAATAGGAATGAGAGCGCCGTGGCGGAAGGAGCCCGGAGCGGCCCGCGCGGCCGCCCCAACCGGGCATAGGTGGCCCCAATCCTAACGGGCCGCCGGTTAAAATTTGCCACTGCTGCAGAAGGGCTCGTCAGGTAACTTTTGCCACTAATGCGAGAGGCCTCCCGCCCGGTAGTCCTTATAAGGCCAGGTCCTCATCTTTGGTGTTGACCGCCCGACCCATGACATAGGATGAACCAGAGCCGGAGAAAAAGTCGTGGTTTTCATCCGCGTTTGGCGACAAGGCCGAGAGAATGGCGGGATTGACCGCCGTCATCGAGGCCGTGAACAGCGCCTCGTAGCCAAGATTTATTAACGCTTTATTGGCGTTATAATGCAGGAATGCGGTGACGTCCTCCGTCCAGCCAACGTCGTCATAAAGCGCGGTGCTATAGGCCAGCTCATTTTCGTAGAGATCCTGCAATAAATCATAGGCGAAAAGCTTCAATGTCTCACGGTGCTCGGGCGTCGCCGCTGCCAGACCGCGCTGAAATTTGTAGCCGATATAATAGCCGTGGACCGCTTCATCGCGAATAATCAAACGAATTAAATCGGCGGTATTGGTTATCTTGCCGAGGCTAGAATAATACATCGGCAGATAGAAGCCAGAATAAAATAAGAATAATTCCAGAAAAACGCTGGCCACTTTCTTTTTCAGCGAATCATTGTCATGATAATGGCGGAGAATAATTGCCGCTTTATTTTTCAGGGCCGCATTTTCCTCACTCCAGCGATAAGCGGCGTCCACATCCGCCATGTAGCAGAGGGTGGAGAATATCGAGCTGTAGGAGCGGGCATGAACCGCTTCCATAAAGCAGATATTGGAAAATACCGACTCTTCATGGGGCGTCAGGGCGTCGACCATTAGCGCCGGTACACCGAGGGTATTTTGCACCGTGTCCAGCAGCGTCAGGCCGGTAAATACCCGGATCGTCAGCTGTTGTTCCTGGGCGGATAGAGCGTTCCAAGACGGGGACGTCTATTGGACAGCGGTAATTTTTCAGGCAGCCAGAAATTGGCGGTCAAACGGTTCCAGACTTCCAGATCTTTATCGTCCTGAATACGGTTCCAATTAACCGCCTGGACGTGCGTACGCGTAGATTCGAGGGGCATCGCTTTCTCCTTGACCTTATAGGGCGAACGACACGCAGCCGGCGACTTCAGTATCTTCCAGCGCCAACTGGCGAATGCGGATGTAATAGAGCGTTTTAATGCCTTTTTTCCAGGCGTAAATTTGCGCCCGGTTAATATCGCGCGTGGTGGCGGTATCGCGGAAAAAGAGCGTTAGCGACGGCTCCTGATCGACATGCCGGGTGGCCGCGGCGTAAGTATCAATAATTTTCGCCGGCCCTATCTCATAAGCATCCTGGTAGTAGTCCAGATTCTCGTTGGTCATATACGGCGCGGGATAATAAACCCGGCCGGTTTTGCCCTCTTTGCGGATCTCGATACGCGAGACAATAGGATGAATGCTGGAGGTCGAATGATTGATATAGGAGATGGAGCCGGTGGGCGGCACCGCCTGCAGGTTTTGATTATAAAGCCCGTGTCGTTTAACGCTCTCCGCCAGCGCCCGCCAGTCCTCCTGGGTCGGTAGCTGGATATGGCTTTTGGCGAACAAACGCCGCACGCACTCGCTTTTCGCCTCCCAGCGCTGGCTGACATAGGGCGTGAAATACTCGCCGCTGGCGTAGCGTGATTGCGCAAAACCGCCGAAAGCGCGCCCGCGCTCTATCGCGAGCCTATTGGAGGCGCGCACCGCATAATAAGTCACGGTATAAAAATAGAGATCGGTAAATTCGATGGCCTCCGGGCTGCCATAGTAAATGTGCTCGCGCGCCAGATAACCGTGTAGGTTCATTTGACCCAGACCAATGGCGTGGGAGTGCTGATTTCCTTCGGCTATTGAGGGCACGGAACCGATTTGGCTCATGTCTGACACCGCCGTCAGTGCACGCACAGCGGTATACACCGTGTGGCCAAAATCGGGCGAGTCCATTGTGTGCGCGATATTCAACGAGCCCAGATTACAGGAAATATCACGACCCACCTGACGGTAGCTCAAATCTTCGTTGTATTCGGTGGCGCTGTTGACCTGTAAAATTTCCTAGCACAGATTACTCATATTAATGCGCCCGGCGATGGGGTTGGCGCGGTTTACCGTATCCTCGAACATCATGTAGGGATAGCCGGACTCAAACTGGATTTCGGCCAGCGTTTGGAAAAAGGTGCGCGCGTTGATGGCGGTCTTGCGAATCCGCTTATCCGCCACCATTTCGTGATAGTGTTCGCCAATCGCCAACTGGGAGAACGGCTGACCGTAGATACGCTCCACGTCATAAGGTGAAAAGAGATACATCGGCTGGTTGTCCCGCTCCAGCTGAAAAGTGATATCCGGGATCACCACGCCCAGCGACAGGGTTTTAATGCGGATTTTCTCGTCGGCGTTTTCGCGTTTGGTGTCCAGAAAGCGCAGAATATCAGGATGATGGGCGTGCAAATAGACGGCGCCCGCCGAGCTGATTGGCGTAGGAAAAGGCGTCCTCAAGCATTTTCATTACCGGGATCACCCCGGACGATTGATTCTCGATACGCTTGATAGGGGCGCCCGCTTCGCGCAGGTTGGTCAACATAAACGCCACGCCGCCGCCGCGCTTCGACAGCTGGAGCGCGGCATTCACCGCCCGGCCTATCGACTCCATATTATCTTCGATACGCAGCAAGAAGCAGGAGACATACTCTCCGTGCTGCTGTTTGCCGCAGTTGAGGAAGGTGGGCGTCGCGGGCTGGAATCGGCCGGAAAGCATTTTAGCCATCATGGCGCTGGCGAGGGTTTCGTCGCCGGCGGCCAGCGTTAACGCGGACCATGCACACCCTGTCCTCAAAATCCTCCAGATATTGCTTGCCGTCGAAGCTTTTCAGCGCATAACTGGTGTAAAACTTCAGCGCGCCCATAAAAGTCTGAAATGTAAACCGTTGGGCGCGGGCTTCGGCGAACAGCGACGCGATAAACGCCTGACTGTAGGGCGCCAGCACCTTAGCTTCGTAATACCCCTCGTCGACCAGGCACTGCAACTTTTGCTCAAGCGAGGCGAAGGTGCGACTGTTCGGGATCACATGCTGCTGCCGGTAGACTTCCACCGCCAGATGATCCTTATCGAACTGGATGTGGCCCGCCTCATCATACAGGTTAAGCATGGCATTGAGGGCATGGTAATCCAGCGCCTGTAACGCGGGTTCGATTATGCTAAGTTCTGTCGCTGCCAAAATTCGGTCACTCCCTTTCGTACCTGTGTAACATCTTCCGCCGTTCCCAATAGCTCAAAACGGTAGAGCAGGGGAACCTGACATTTCTTGGCGATGATATCGCCCGCCAGACAGAAGGCTGCACCAAAGTTCCGGTTGCCGGCACCAATGACACTACGCAATAAGAAACGGTTTAACGGATCGTTGAGAAAACGGATGACCTGGCGGGGTACGGCCCTGCGCGTCGAGCCGCCGCCATAGCTCGGCAAGATGAGAATATAGGGGGCATCCGCTTTCACGCTCTAGCGCATCTCAACGAGGGATACGCAGCGCCGGCAGCCCCAATTTGCTGACGAAGCAGTGTGTACTCTCTGAACTGATGGAAAAATACACCAGCGCGGTCATACCGCGCCTTAAGCCGGAATGGCGCTGGCGGACAGCAGACTGATTTTGTCCGGGCGGAAACCGCTCCAGTACTCTTGCGGGGTTTGTACGACCGGGACTTGCTGATAACCGAGCGCCCGCACATGATGCAGCGCCTGTTCGTCGTCCAGCAGATTAACCAGCCGGTAATCGATGCCTTTATGGTCAAGCGCGCGGCAGGTGGCGTGACAATGGACACAATCCGGTTTAGTATAAATAGTAATAGCCATGATTCGTATTTACCTCTCACAGTAAAGGGGTTGCGGACTTGCGAGAGCGCTGCCGCCACGTTGTGGTGCTGAACATGTAATGCATACTATATCTAGATATAAATCAGATCAAACGTACAATATATAGTAATACCTGGCGAAGGATGCCAGCGGCTGAGTAAAAAAAGCAAATAAAAAACCCGCTCCAGGCTTGGAGCGGGTTCATCGGAGTAGTAAGCGGGAGGAAAGGCGGTGAAAAAAAATTTTCCCAGGCCTGTCACACCCTCTGCGCGTTATCGGTCTCGGTTGCTATTGGAACCGGCTATTTCAAACTAACGGCGCGCTAACAATACGCCTACCACAATGCCTACCGCGGTGGTGATGCCCAGGCTATGCCAAGTTTTTCCCACCACGAAGTTTTTGGTTTGCACCGCGGCGTCACGGTCATATTGCGCGCCATCGCGGGCGTATTGACCTATCCGGCTGTTGCCATTCAGTTTGGCACGGGTATCGCGCAACGCGCGCCTGGTTTTCGCCTGCAGGTCGCTGAGTTCGTCCTGGGTCGTCTTATCGGTCGCTTTCAGCAGCGAATCCAGGGTATCAGCCAGCAGAGAAACATCGTCTTTAAAATCCAATTGGATGTCCTGTTTTTCGGTTTTGGTAAACATGTGTTTCTCCTGTTCAAAAGTAGGTTGTTTAATTATAGACCTATTTTAGATTTCAAGCGGCGACATCGCACCGGACGCAACGGGAAAGTCTCAGCTTTTTGGATGATTCTGAAAGGCGGGAGTGCGGCTTCTCTCACTCCACCTTACCGATT
Organism: Sodalis glossinidius str. 'morsitans'; assembly: GCF_000010085.1. Taxonomy (NCBI): domain Bacteria; kingdom Pseudomonadati; phylum Pseudomonadota; class Gammaproteobacteria; order Enterobacterales; family Bruguierivoracaceae; genus Sodalis; species Sodalis glossinidius. Next base: position 3,281,515 of record NC_007712.1, on the reverse strand, counting down.
ACATTAGCTGTGATCACTTCACCGTGACTGAAGAGAGGACAAATAATGTACTTAGGACCCGATGAAGTAGCGCGCGAACTGGAAAATTCCGGCTTTGAGCGGGACACTATTACCCGACAAAGCTACGGTTACCGTAAAGGTCACAACTATGTCTATGTTAATTGCGAGGCCATACTGGGCAGGACCGCGCCAGTGTGAGCTATCATGCTTTTCCGCCGGATCCTGAAGGCCAGGATAGCCACTATGGTATTCCCCACGGCTTTAGCTCGCGCGCTTCCCTCGCCCGTTATCTGCAAAAAATGTTCAATTGATCTTGTGATCGCCTGAGCTCCCGCTCACCTTGACGGCGGGTCGCCCCTTCCGGCCGTAATATCACGGTCGGTAAGCGCCGCCATTCTCACGCAGATCCCTGCGCGCGTTTGCACTGAATTGATGAAAAAATCGGCGGCCTTGCACCGTCGCTGCACATATTAACACCAGTCTGCCCCCTTTCTCTCGCCGCCTGGCGTTAAGCAAAATCGCTAAAAAACGGCTAACAAAACCGCCTGAAAACGGCTCGGAGCAATGCTGGTTATTAATTAATTGATTAGTTAATTCTGACACGGGAGATTGCAAATCTGCCTAGCCGCGCGCGGATTTGCTGGGGGGAGTTTGCCGGCGGCAGGTTCATTCCCTCAGGGGAATGCAATAAATGATACAGTTTCGGGAGTAGCAAGCATGAAAAAAATCGTCGCACTCTTTCAGACAGCGCTGCTCTGCAACAGTTTATGGCTGGTTAGCCAGGCGCACGGCGCGCCGGCGGCCACGCGCTCAGTGTCGATGCCGGTCTGCATGATCAGTTGCCGGCGAAAAGCAGCGGCGTCATCAACCTGGTGACCGATGCACACTATCTGCCCTGTGAAGTGTTTGCGGAAGATAATAAAACGATGATCGGCTTTGAACCGGATTTATGGAACGCCATGGGTAAGATGCTGGGCGTCGAGATTAAACCGGTATCCATTGATTTTGCCGGCCTAATCCCCGGGGTGAAAAGCGGGCGCTATGACATGGCGATGGAATGCATCTCCGATAGCGCGGAACGCGAACAGCAGGTGTCATTCGTCAACTATGCCTATGCCACCAACGAAGTCTATACCCTGGCCGAGAATAAAAGCATTACCACCGATCCGCTGACGCTGTGCGGCCTGAAGGTCGGCGTCCAGGCCGGTACCGATTTCGAGCACGCCGTTACCGATATCCTGAATCCGAATTCCAGCAAGAACGGCAAAGCAGTAATCGCGATTACCCGCCTTCAGTCCGCCGATGCGGTACTGCTGGCGCTTTACGCTGGCCGCATCGATTTTGTTCTAAACGATGCTGCGGTGGCCGCCGAGATCAAAAAAGTGGCGTCGCGGCCAATTCGTACCGTCGTGATGTCGCTCCTGCCCAAATACTATCTCGGCATCGTCGTGCAGAAAGAAAACACGGCGCTGGTGCAGGCGCTGCTCGGCGCATTGAACGTCCTGTGGCGTAATGGTGAATACGAACGCATTATGCGTAAATGGGATCTGCAACCGGTAATGCTGGAACAGCCCGGAATCAACCTGTTCAGCACCCGGCCGATGAAATAAGTGCGCACGTATGATGAACGAACGCGTTGATAGCGCCGCGCCGCTCAGCGCCGCCCTTACCGCAGCGGTGGAGCAGTGCAAGGCGCTACTGCACCGCGTCGGGTTGTCGCACCGGCTGGATGCCTATCCCTCACGGCTGTCCGGCGGCCAGCAGCAGCGGGTGGCTATTGCGCGCGCCCTGGCGATGAAGCCAAGCCTGATGCTGTTTGATGAACCGACCAGCGCGCTCGATCCCGAGCTGGTGGGGGAGGTGCTGGACGTGATGAAAGATCTGGCGAAGCAAGGGATGACGATGGTCGTGGTGACCCACGAAATGGATTTCTCCCGGGAAGTGGGCGATCGCGTCGCCTTTATGGACAACGGTTCGATTATCGAGCAACGCTCCCCCGACGAGCTGTTTCATACGCCGCAGCATCCGCGTATCCGGGCATTTCTGGCAAAGTATTTGTCTTTATTATGTAACCTATCGTAATGAAAAATATTAATTTTAAGTTAACTAATCAATTAAATTTCCCTTTTTGCAGTCTTGACAGGCACGTTTGGTAAGAGCATGTTATTAATTAATAATCTTGGCTCGTTATGCTACTGATGTTGAAGAGAGATCCCATGACAGATAATCAGTCCTATCGCATCAGCCGCCCCGGGCGGGACGACCGTTCCCCCGCCGCGCCGTTTCCGCACGATGGGATGACGGTTGTGGAGAAGCGTTACCCGGGGCGCTGGATAACCACCGGCGTTCTGGCGCTGCTGCTGATACTTCTGGTGCGTTCGGTGGTGATGAATGACAATTTTGCCTGGCCGGTAAGTGGGGCGCTACATGTTTTCACCCATTATTTTGAGTGGGTTATGGGTCACCCTATGGCTGACGGTGGTCATTATGCTGCTGGCCATCGTGCTTGGGGTGGTCATCGCCGCCATGCGGCTGGTGAGTAACCCGCTGCTCGCCTGGTGCAGCGGCGGCTACATCTGGTTTTTTCGCGGCACGCCGGTGCTGGTGCAACTGATTTTTTGGTACAACCTGGCTGCGCCGGATCATTCTGCCGCAGGCGGTGTCGTTCATTATCCCGCCCACCGGTAATCAGGTGATCGGTATGCTGAAAACCACCTCGCTGGTGAGTGTGATTTCACTCTCGGATCTGCTTTATTCCGCACAGTCTATTTATTCGCGAACGTTTGAGAATATTCCTTTGCTTATCGTTTTCTGTATTTTGTATCTGGCGGCAACGACGCTTTTAAGCGCTATTCAGTCGCGAATAGAAAAATATTTCCGCCGCAGCCAACGCGACGCATCGGCCTGACCATGACCGGGAAATAAACCCTGTAGGCAAGGGAGGGGGGAGGGATTACCCCTACGGGTAAGGTCGCCAGAATAAAGTTATTCAGGCGCTTATTAGCGGTCGGGTAGGCTTTGTTGAATAAATCAGAACTTGTGACTACGCCCCCCTAGCAGATCGATTGTTATGCGATCCGGATGCTGTTCGGCATTCCTAACAGCGTCATTTTGTTAAGCGTTTTGAACCGGAATATAGCTATTTCAGCCACTAAGCGTCGATGATAGCCCACTTGCTTTTTCCATACATCGTTACTGCTGCTTAGACGCTGATTCGCAACGGTGTAGTTACGCTCATGGTATCGGTCTGGCCAATATTGCGCCCCACCTCGTGGAGGAATAAGAGGCCTTATTTTCTTCCTCAGCAGAGCATCATGACAGAGCGGGTATCGTAAGCGCCATCAGCCGACGCTTCCCTGATTTTCCGCTGGGTCTGGTTTATCAGAGCTGGTAGGGCCTGAGCATCCGTCGTACCGCTCAGCGATAAGTCAACACAGATAATCTCATGCGTTACACTGTCTGCGGCCATATGCAGCTTACGACACACCCTCCGTCTGTCGGCACCATGCTGTCGGACTTTCCATTCGCCTTCGCCAAAGACCTTCAGGCCGGCTCCGTCAATGACTAGAGGTGAGATTTCACCACGGGTCGGCGTTTTTATGCTGATCTTAACTGTCTTTGCTCGCTTGCTGATCAGCGAGTAGTCTGGGTATCTTAGCGGCAGCACCATCAGTTTAAAAATGGCGTCAACGAAGCCCTGTAAAGCGCTTAACGAAAGGCCAAACACGCGTTTCATCATCAGAACAGTGGTGATAGCCATATCTGCGTAGTGAAGCGGCCGGCCACGCCGTTCAGGCGTTGTTTTTTCCGTCCATGCAACAATTGCCGACTCATCCAGCCATATCGTCAGAGCCCCGCGTTGCTTGAAAGCTTTGTTGTAAGTGGACCAGTTGGTGATTTTAAACTTTTGCTTTACCATGGAGTGCAGATGTTGAAATGACGGTAGTGATCTGAGCAGACGATCACCTAAAAGTTATATTTATTCAACAAAGCCGGTCGGGTATCAATGGCCGCGTCGGGAGTGGTTGTCGGAAAATTAATGTGCGCCGGGCAATGTCCGGTGGGAACCGTGATATTCGCCGGCTGGGACGGCGAATAAAATAACGCCGGCGCGGACCTTCCGCGCCGAATAAGGTCCCGCGGTTGACATTCTTCGCCGTCGGAAATAAACGCCGCTGGAGATAAAACCGGCCGGCACAATAGCCCTTTTGTTGACCTGGAGCTGGCATGGAATTAGGATTATTTAATTTGATGTCTTATAAAGATAATGCGCACGGAATACAGGGCGTTATCAGGATACACGCAGTATGGTGTCATTGGCGGAGGAGATCGGATTTTCCACCGCTTGGTTCGCCGAGCACCATTTTACCAACTATTCCATTAGCGTTTCGCCGTTTCTGATGGCCGCCCACATGGCGGGTTATAGCAGGCGTATCCGGCTGGGGACCGCGGTTGTCGTTTTGCCGCTCTATGAGCCGATGCGCCTGGCGCAGGAAATCGCGCTGCTGCTGTCGCACTGGGACTTTATCGAGCGCACGCTGACCGATGGTCACGCCGCTGCGGCCTCCTGGCAGGGGGAGCAGGTAGAAACCGATTTTTTGCTGACCCCGTTACAATCGCCGCTACCGCCGCTATATCTCACCACCACGCAGCCGCAGGTGCTAAAACGCTTCGCGCACTTGGGGGTGACACTCTTTATGACCGCGGGCTGGCGCGGCTAAGCGCCATGGTACGCGATGCGCGGGTGAGCTGGGTCGAAGCCGGACTGGATGCGCAGATGCCGGTCGCGGTACAGCAGTATATCCACGTCACCGACAGCCATCAGGCGGCGCTGGCCTGGCTTTACAGCAAGCCCGCCGTGGTTGCACCGGTGGTGGGCGTCACGGCGCTGCGACATTTGGGGAAGATGCGCTCAGCGCCGTGGAACTGACGCTGAGCCGCGAGGAAATCGCGATGCTGGAAGCCCCCTATATCCCGCACCCGATCGTTGAACATTCATGATGCGGCGGTTTGATCGCCTATAGCAGAGCAGATTATGAAAAAGACCAACAACAATTAGCCGATCTTGAACAGCAGTTGCAGCAGCAGGGCGTGCAATATTGCATGGGCGCTTATGTGGATATTCACGGCGTGCCGAAAGGCAAAGTGGTGCCAATTGGCCATTTTCGCCAAATGGCGGCGGGATCCGAGTGTTACACCGGTTATGCCCTGGATTGTCTCGGTCAATTGCCGAACGAAGATGGACTTACCTCGATTCCGGACCTGGACGGGATCATTCAACTGCCGTGGGAGCCGAAAATCGCCTGGATGCCGGCGGACAACGCCTTTCAGGGCGAACCCTATCCCCTCAGTACCCGGGTGGCGTTGAAGAATGTGCTGGCGCAGGCCGACGCCATGGGCTTTGGCTTTAATCTGGGTATCGAGTGCGAAATCTATTTGCTTAAACACGAACCGGACGGCGGGCTGGCGGTGCCGGACTCGGATAACAAACTGAACAAGCCCTGTTACGATCTGCAGGGGTTCGTCGGCCAGTTCGCCTGGCTCGACAAAGTGTCGTCCACCATTAATCAATTGGTGTGGGATCTCTATTCGCTGGATCACGAAGACGGCAACTCGCAATTTGATTTCAAATATGCCGATGCCCTGACCAGCTGCGACCGTTTCATATTTTTCCGTTTCATGGCCAAGCATTATGCCTGGGAGTTAGGGCTGATGGCGACCATGATGCCGAAACCTTTTGCCCACAAAACCGGGACCGGCGCGCATTTCAATATGTCGTTGTTTGATAAGACCAGCGGTGAAAATATCTTCCAATCCTAGCAGGACCCGCGCGGATTGGGCCTGTCCCAGATGGGGTATTACTTCATTGGCGGTCTGCTGCGCCACGGGCGCGCGCTGTGCGCCGCCTTCGCACCCACGGTGAACAGCTATAAACGGCTGGTACGCCAGGGGGCGATGAATTATTTCTCCTGGGTGCCGGTATTCAATTCCTATGGGTTTATTAACCGCACCAATTCGGTCCGGGTACCCGCCGGCGGTGGCCGCTGCGAATCGCGCAACGCCGACGGCGCGGAAACCCCTATCTGGTGGCGGCGCTGGCGGCCGGGCTGGAGGGGATCCGCGACAAGATCGATCCCCGCGAACTGAACGAAGACAATTTATACGCCATTAGCGAGCAGGAACGGCAGGCGCGCGGCATTGATTTTTTGCCGCAGAACCTGCTGGAGGTGGTAGAGGCGTTCGACAGCGATCCCTTTGTCGAGCAGACGCTCGGTAAAGCGCTGAAGGATGAATTCGTCAAATACAAATTGCAGGAGTGGAATCAGTATCACCTGCATGTCAGCCAATGGGAGATCGAGCGCTACAGCACGATCTTTTTAGGCGCAGGTGCACAGCGAGTCGCCGGGTTAGGGAGTATAGCGATGAACGAGCAGCAGTTCATGGAGGTAGTGGTCACCGAGAAGCGGGATGAGGGAACCGGGGTGATCCTGTTAACCCTGGCGCGCCGGCGCGCATATCGCGGTCCGGCTAAGTCCCACGCTCCTGCAACACTACTCCTTGTGCGGCGATCCCGCTCAATTACACTGTTATCAGTTGGCGGTGCTGGTCACCCGGCATTCCCGCGGCGCGGGGCATTATCTGCGACAACAGGTGCAGCCGCGACAGGTCCTGTCTATCGGCGTGCCGGTGACGTTGTTCGCGCTACAAGATAAGCCCTATCCGGCGCTACTGCTGGCGGGCGGCATCGGCATTACACCGCTGTTGCCTATGGAGTTGACCCTGGCGCGACAGGGGCACGCCTACCGCCTGCATTATTTCGGCCGGCAGGACACGCTAAGCGCGTTCACGCCGCAGCGAACGTGGCGGGAGTTGCACCGGCGCTTAGGGTGCACGCTCACTCGCCGACGTAGCCAGGCGAGCTGCTTGGGCGTTGGTTGCGGCACGTCGGGAGCAGCGCTATCTATGTATGCGGCTCGCAGGATTTTACCGCGCAGGTGCGCGATTTTTGCGCCCAGCATGGCGTTGCCGATGACGACCTGCATTACGAGCTGTTCTCGCCGCCGGCTCTGGCACAGGAGGGGGGGGGTTATAGTGTAGTTGCACCCGTCAGGGCAGCGGGTGCCGGTGACGGGCGAGCAGACTATCGTCGAGGCGCTTAGCCTGGCCGGCATAGACACGGAAACTGCCTGCGGCATCGGCGTCTGTGGCACCTGTCAGGCGCGGGTAGTGAGTGGTATTCCTGAGCATCGCGACAGCTATTTGACCGCGGCGGAAAAAGCGCAAAATCACCGGATAATGCTGTGTTGTTCGCGTGCCCGTACGCCGGAATCGTCATCGAATTGCAGGACTGACCTGCCGTTTATGCCGGTTTGACCGCCAGGTGTTCAAACACAAAGTCGCGCATGAAATTAATAGCGTGATTGCATTTAAACTTCGGGAACATAACCGTGCGGAATAACACCCTGTCGAGATAGGTGGAAATAAACATCGCCATATCGTCGGGATTGACGTCGCGAAATACGCCGGCCTGGATGCCGTCGGTCAGCATGTTTTTCAGCACTACCGACTCTTTTTCATAAAACTTTTTTATGGCTTTATCGATTTGCGGCGTGCGGCCGTGGGTACCGGCATAGTCCAGGCTGATTTTTGCCAACTTTTGCAGCAAATAGAACTGCATAATATGAATTTGGATCCATAGAAACAGCACTTGCTGGGAATCCTGGGCGTCATCTTTGATTGCCTCAAACTGCTCGAATGCTTTTTCTACTGTGGATTCAATGACTTTAAGGAAGAGATTTTCTTTGGAGCCAAAACAATAATATATCAGCGCAGAGTTGTGGTCCGTAGCATCGGCTATATCTTTGATGCGGACTGAAGAGTAATTCTGCTGGGAAAGTAATTCCAGCGCGCAATTAAGCAGGGTATGTGCCATATCACCCGGCTGATTTTTCTTTCCCTTAACGGTGGCGGTGGACCCTATGACAGTCTTGGTAGCGCGAGTTTTCATAATCCTATCCGGCTCAGAGAGCCTGTTTTTCAACGAGCAAACGTTGGCAGGAAAACAGGGTTCCCAAATCGTACAGGGCTTGGGCTAAATAACACTCCGCGGCGGTGTGCACCAGCGGGTAAATAGTACCATAGACCGGAAATTAGTAACAAGTTAACTATCTGGTTAATTAATCACCGCGCGTGCGGTACAAGTAGGGGGCTTTGATGCAGGATAAGCACTATTGTGAGCTGGGGGATTTTAAGTTGCAAAGCGGCGAGCGTCTGCAAAACGCCCGGCTGAGTTATGTCACCTATGGACGTCTTAATCACTAGCGCGATAACGCCATTTTGCTGCCCTCCTGGTATGCCGCCAACCATCGCGGATGGGCGGCGCTGATTGGTGCAGGGCAGGTGCTCGATCCGGCCCGGTACTTTATTATTTGTACCGACATGTTTGGTAACGGCTTCTCCAGCTCACCCAGCCATGCCTGACCGCAGCAGGGCCGGCGCTTTCCGGCTGTGATGCTTTTGGATAACGTCCGGGCGCCGCACTGGCTGATTTGCGAACACTGGCATATCGAGCGGCTGGCGCGCTTATCGCCGGCTGGTCGATGGGCGCGATTCAGGGTTATCAGTGGGCCGCGCTGTACCCCGAGGTGGTAAGCGTACTGCTGGCGGTGTGCAGCAGCGCTAAATGCTGGCCACTGAATTAGGTTTTCCTTTCCGGCATTACCGCCGCCTTACAGGCGGATCCGCTGTTTTGCCACGGCGACTATTCGCAGCCGCCGCTGAAGGGATTGGCCGCCTTCGGCCGCTGCTATGTGGGTTGGGCCTATTCCGCTACGTTTTATCGCCAGCATCTCTACCGGCAATTAAATCTTCCGACCCGCGAGGCGCTGCTGCAATTTTGGGAGCAGGATTACCAAGGGCGCGACGCCAACGATCTGTTGTGTATGTTGCACAGCTGGCAGACGGCCAATATTGCCGATAATACCCGGTTCAATGGCGACTTCAACGCAGCGATGGCGGCGATTACCGCCAGAACCGTCGTGATGCCCTGTAGCACCGACAGCTATTTCACACTGGAAGAGGCAGAGATAGAATGCGGCAGGTTAGCGCGGGGGGAATGGCGGCCGCTGACGTCATTGTTCGGCCACTGTGCCGGCGCGTTGGGCCGGCTGCCGGCGGAAAGCGCGTTTATCTGTCGGGCTATGGCCGACCTGCTGTTGGCGTAAGGTTACACACTTGCCACCGCTGGACGAGGGCGGCGCACCGCCCCGGTCCGACCGGCCGTTATTCGACGATTTCCAGCTCGACCACCCGCCCTTGATCAAAGTAGGTTTCCAGACCGGTGACGCGCAGCTCCAGCGCCCCGTCAATCACCTCGCCGATATAGGAAATCGGCAGCGGCTCTTCGGCGGTGTCGTCGCCGTAGACGACGCAAAATTGCTGCCGCGGGCTGTAGAAGCGGACCGAGCCGGTCGCCTTGCCGTATTTCTCCCGGCGCAATTTGCCGACTTCTTCAGTTTTGTATTTATTTTCCCAGGGGGCGACGATGGGCATGGTAAAAAACACCATATCGCCAATAAGCTTGCCGTGCTGGAGAACGCTTTTCATCGGCAGTTTAGCACGCAGTTCTTTGGCTAGATTGGGCACTTTATCTTCCCAGACTTTAATAAGGCAAACCGGTTCACCGGCAACGTTTATTCGCAATTTCATGGTGGTACCCGTGTTGGTGATAGCGTGAAAAGGAAAGTCAGGCCGGTTTGACCCGGCGGAAACCGTCGCCCAACCCCCAGGGCAGGATAAAGTCGATCCACATATGCAAACGGTTTGCATAAGACAGGGCGGCATGAGAGAGGAGGCACAATTCCTCAAGTGTGGTGCAGCGGCAGGCGGCATCGACATAAAGGTGAATCAGACTCGCGGCGTGTGGCAGACTGATGAAATCGAAAAAATCCGCTTTGTATCCGATGATCTCTTTTATCAGCGATTGCAGCGTCTTCAGGTCGGCATCGGTATCTTCCACACCCGGATAAGGCCCCAGCGCTTTTACTTAGTCTGGCTGGTCGAACCAGATTTTCTCGCGCTCTTGCTCAAAACGCGCTATCACCTCATCAATGGTCATCATATTCTCCAAGTAGAGTAGGGGGACCGTGCCTGGGGCGTCTGCGTGACCCGAGCACGGGCGTGATGCTCGCCCGTAGGGGCATAGTAAAAAGCTGTTAATTAACTAATTAAAGGCAAGGATTGTGCCAATTCATTGTCATTAGGAAAGATGTTTTTTTCAGTCGGTTGTAATAAAATAACCGTGCATGCGCGCTAGGATGAATGGCGTGTTGTGCAGAAAGAGTGCAACGGAAGCACCCTTTATGTGAGTGCACCCTGCCAGGCTGAGCTTAACCTAACTCGGCTGGATCAGGCCGAGCTAGGCAGGGCAGCGGCGGAGATATTCACCGCTGCGTTCTGGTTGGCGGGCGCAGGCGGCCTAACCGGCGGCGTGTGCGGTGGCGCGGGCGACCAGAGTGGGATCCGGACGTTCGCCGGTATAAAGCACGAACTGCTCCAGCGCCTGGATCGCCACCACCTCGGCGCCGGTAATCACCGGTTTTTGCAGGGCGCGTACTGCCTGGATTAGCGGCGTTTCGGCGGGCATGGCCACGACGTCAAACACCACTCTGGCGGCGGCGATGAGCGGGTAGCTGAAAGGGAGCGTCTAGCTCTGTGCGCCGCCCGCCATGCCCAGCGGCGTCACATTGACCAGCATGCCCGCCTGTAGGCCTTGTTCATCCTGTTGCCAGCGATAGCCGTAAAGCGTGGCCAAATGGCGACCGGCGTGTTCGTTGCGCACCACAATCACGCCGTCGCGAAAGCCCGCGTGATGCAAGGCGCCGGCGACGGCCTTGGCCATCCCGCCGCTGCCGCGCAGGGCAAAGGACAGCCCCGGGTCCACCTTATGCTGGGCAATCAAACGCTCCACGGCAATATAATCCGTGTTATAGGCTGTCAAATGGCCGTCGGTGTTGACGATCGTATTGACCGATTCGATGGCCTGCACCGAGGGATACAGCTCTCTTGAACGGCATGGAAACCGCGCAGCCGCGAATACCCAGCGCACGCACCCCGCCAATGGTGGCGGCGATATCTTGGGTGGTGAACGCCTTGTAGAGATAGTTCAACCCCAGCTGCTGATAGAGATAATTATGAAAACGGGTGTCAAAATTACCCGGCCGCCCGGCCAATGACATGCATAGCTGGGTGTCTTTGTTAATGTCCATCGTGGCTCCCTGGTTGAGGATAATCCGCAGTCGCGGCAAAACGTGCCGCACACTAATCATTAAAGCTTAACCAATTCTGCTGAAAATGAAACCGCTTCCCTTGACAGGGTGTGCGCTTACTTTTGCCCTCATGGGAGGTGTCCGCGGGGATGGGTAAGCGTGTCTGGCATCGCGGGCGCAACGCCGGACGCTCGTATGCCGCGACCGGCGATTGCGCGTTACCGTCCGGCCGGTGTGGCAGCTCTGGCATAACCTTCAAAGGCGACTACACTCAGAGCGTGTGTAACGATAGCGCCGGGATGTAGTCTAGGCCAATGCGCCAAGACGTTGCCGTATGTTGGTACGCTGACCAGGCCCGTTTGTATAAGCGGGGTTTTGCTTAAGCCGGTTTGCTACGGGTAACGACCGATCCTGCGCAGGTCTGAGCCAGTGAGAGGGGAGTTCATTTTGTCATTGCGAAAGGACGCACCGACAGGGGAAGGCGGCTTCTCAACTGTCAGACTGCACAGGCGGTCTTGGCAGAAGCGAACGGACATAACTTATATTCGTGCTCAGGGGTGACTAAAGATGGCCAAGGGATCGTCGAAAAAACGTGAGGAAATCATGCCCACCTCCACCACGACAATGGCGAGCAAAGTGGATAATCAGGTGGAAGTGCTGCTGGACGGTCAAGGCGTCCACATCGCCCACCCAATACCGATAATGACATCAAACATTTGGATGCCGGCCGTATCACGCGCGTCAGAGAGGGGAAACCGGTACCACTCGGGGCGACCTGGGATGGGTTGGGGGTGAATTTTGCCATTTTTTCCGCCCATGCTACCCGCGTAGAGCTCTGCCTGTTCAATGAGAACGGCGAAGAGTATGACCGCATCGAATTGCCGGAATACACCGATGAGGTATGGCATGGCTATCTGCCAGATGCGCGCCCGGGTCTGCTATATGGTTACCGGGTGCATGGACCGTTTGAGCCGGCGCAGGGACATCGCTTTAATCCCGCCAAGCTGCTGCTCAATCCTTACGCGAAACAGATCTGGGGCGAGCTGAAGTGGGATGATGCGCTATTTGCTTACGACATTGGCTACGAAGACAAAGAATTAACCCTGGATGAACGCGACAGCGCGCCGTTTATGCGAAATGCCGGGTTATCGATCCGGCGTTCTCCTGGCCTGCCAACGGCAAAAGCTTCATCTCGTGGGAGAAGTCGCTTATCTATGAAACGCACGTGCGTGGTTATACCATACGTCATCCGGCGGTACCGGAGCATTTGCGCGGCACCTTTTCCGCGCTCAGCGTGCCGCAAATCGTTGACTACATCAAAACGCTCGGCGTCTCCGCCATTGAGCTGATGCCTATCCACGCCTTTGTTGACGATCGCCATTTACAGGAGAAGGGGTTACATAATTTTGGGGATACAACACCCTCGGCTTCTTCGCGCCGCATCCCAAATATATGGCTACCTCAACAGTCAACGAATTCAAGCAGATGATCGCCACTCTGCACGCCGCGGGCATCGAGGTCATCCTTGATGTGGTGTATAACCACACCGCTGAAGGGAATGAACTGGGGCCGACATTGTCGCTGAAGGGCATTGATAACGCGAGTTACTACCGCCTGTTCCTCGAAGAAAAACGCTATTACATCAATGATACCGGCACCGGCAATACGCTCAATTTAAGCCATCCCCGCGTGTTGCAAATGGTGACCGATTCCCTGCGCTATTGGGCAACGGAAACGGAGATGCAAATCGATGGTTTCCGCTTCGATTTGGTGACGATCCTCGGCCGGGAGAGTTACGGCTTTGACGAAGGCGGCGGCTTTCCGCTGGGATGAGCCTAATGGAACGAGCGGTATCGTGATTCGGTGCGGAAGTTCTGGCGTGGCTATGAGGGGCAACTGGCGGAAATCACCACGCGTCTGGCGGGCTCGGCCGACATTTTCAATCATCGTGGCAGCAAACCGCACGCCTCGGTCAATTTCATTACCGCTCATGATGGATTCACTCTGAACGATGTCGTCTCTTATGAACATAAGCATAATGAAGCCAACGGCGAGGATAACCGCGACGGCCACAGCGAAAATATTTCCGCCAATTATGTGTGGAAGGCCCGACCGACAACGCGGCGATCAATGCGTTGCGATTGCTGCAAATGCGCAACATGCTGGCGACGCCCATGTTCTCCCAAGGGACGCCGATGCTGCTGGCGGGTGATGAATTTGCCCGGGACCCTACAGGGCAACAACAACGGTTATTGTCAGGACAGCGAGATAAGCTGGGTAGATTGGAATATTACCGACAAAGGTCAATCGCTTATCCTGTTTACCTACCGTCTTATTGCCCTGAGTAAGCGTTTTTCCATACTGCACCGGGGCCGTTTCCTTACCGGTAAACTGAACGAGAAACTGAACATCAAAGATGTTACCTGGTTTCATCCCGGCGGCGAGGAGATGAGCGAAGAAGCATGGGGGATGCGCACCTGAAGAGTATCGGGATGTTGCTGGACGGGCGCTCCCAACCGACGGGGCTGCTGCGGGTGGGATCACAAAGCACTGTGCTGCTGCTGTTTAGCGCCTCGCATGAATATGTGGTGTTCACATTGCCGGAAGTCGCGCACGGCCGAGGCTGGCGCCATATCTTTGATACCTTCCAACCGGATGATATCAGCGAACACACCTTCGATTTCGACCACCATTATACCTGTCCATCGCGCACCGTGGTGTTATTTGAACTGGTGAATAGTAAATCGTCGATGGTGGTAGCCTGACGTGCGGCACCCGGCAGGCAGGTCGAATCGCAAGGCGGCATCTATCGGCGCTGGTCGAATCATAGGGCGATATCTAACGGCCGGTCCGGAGGCAGAAGGCATACCGCGGGTGTCCGATAGGTCAAATCGGCGGGTCAGTCGTCCTTGGCCGGCCCGGCGCGCAGCGCGCGGAACTTCTCGCGAATCACGGTCGGGTGTACTTCCGTACGGTAGGTGGCCTGCGAAGAGAAACCGCAGTCGACGCCGGCTATTACGTTTTCACGACCCACGCGTTCGGCGATCAATTCCGGGTGTTCAACGGTGTTACTGGCATGGCAAATAACCCCAGGGATAAGCCGTTTCCCTTCCGGCAGTTTAACCTGCTCCCAAAAGTGATATTCATGTTCGTGACGGACGTTACCTGCCTCGAATGAGTAATCGCTGGCGTTGATACGCAACATGAAGCGGACGAACTCGATGAACGGGACATCGTGGATACGTGGCCCTTCATTGATAATGTAGCAGGTATGGTAACGGATCTTCTCCTGCGGCAGACCGCGCAGCGCATGATTCAGGATCTCGATATAGGCATTGGCACGGCGGTGTATTGCCGCATTATCCAAGTGGCGGTCGGCAAATAAATCCGGCAGGAAGGGGTCATCAATCTGAACGCTGAAGCCGGCGTCGATAATGGTTTGGTACTCCACGCGCAGCACTTCGGCTACGGCGCTGAGATAGTCTTCTTCGCTGCCATAAAATTCATTGCTGCCCACGCCGGTCGGCGCAACCGAGGGTAAAAATGCTCCCTGGCAAGTGGTCGTTTGCAGGGCTAGCTTTAAATTGTCGATATCACGCTGCAATTGCGGCAGGCCCACATAGAGCACCGGGCCGGTGCAGGCCACCGGCACAAACGGCATCAAACGCCGCATATCCCGCGCCCGGACGGGGTTCAAATCCCTCGATGCGCTCGCGCACGTAGGAAAAGAATCCGGTTTTGGACTGTTCGCCGTCGGTCACGGTATCAATGCCGTCCGTCACCTGTTCTTCGGCGGACTGGCTGACAGCCTGACGAATGGCGCTATCCAGCTCAGCCTGGTTATCCTGTTCATCGATATTGGCTTTCATCAGATCCAGCAGGGCAATCGGGCGCGGCAGACTGCCGACATGGGTGGTGAGAATGAGCGAACTGGCTGAAACTTCTGACATACTAAAACTCCTTTAACGGCGCTCTGCATGGGCCGAGTGAGCGTGGCTCGATATTAGGTGAACAGGAATCATAGGTGAAACCCCGCATGGCGTATATTCTGTTATTAGCATGAAAGCTAATGATTATGCTGTAAAATAAAGATCACATTTCCCAGAACATTATCGGACGCCATGACGGATATTCTCCCGGTCGAACTTTCACATCCACAGCTAAACGCGCTTATCCAACAGCTTGATGACTATCAAACCGGGCTCTATCCGCCACAGAGCCAGCATTTGCTTTCGCCGGCGCAAATGGCGCGGCTGAAAACCTTTGCATGGTTGGCACGGGTCCGGGGCGAGGCGGCCGGCTGCGCGTGTTTAGTGATTCATCCAGACGGCATCGCCGAGGTGAAACGGGTCTATGTCGCGCCTGGTTTTCGTGGTTATGGCATTGCCTCAGGATTGTTATCTGCCCTGGAGGCGGAGGCCAGCGAATTAGGTCTGGACACACTGTGGCTGGAAACCGGAATTTACCAACCGGACGCCATCGCTCTGTATGACAAATGGGGGTATTTTCCCACCGCCGCGTTTGGTGCTTATTGTGACGATCCATTAAGCGTTTACTGGGTGAAAACGCTGACGAGCCCTACTGCCCAGAGGCCTAAAATAGATTGATGCCGCCCCGTGATGACGTCGATATCACAGGTCGGTAGGTGAAGAAAGTGAGATCGGTTTGCGGACTTCCCTGATTAATATAGGAATAAGAGCATGCGTTAAAGGTAAAAAGGAAAATAAAGCCTCCTATTGTCGATTTTAGCGGCACAACAGAGGTTGTCGCCTTTTCTTTTGCAGCCACACGCCTTTTTCTGTAATGATAAATAGCACGTGTTAATCAAATTATATTCACACGCTTTTAGCAAAAAAATATTTAGTGAGGGCAAAACCGGCGACGATATGCCGCAAGGAATTTAGCTTACATAATACGCTAGTATTACTATTATTCCACAGAAGGCGTCCGCCAGTCTATGATTTATTCCTTTGCCGTGATTGTACGGGGATATTTATTCTTTCTGGCGATGATTTAAGAAAAGCACTATGGCTGCGGGGGCATTTTTTTCTTGGCATGAAGTATCTCTTCGACGGGGAATAACGGCGTCAACCGTGATGAATACTTTTCTGACGGGTGGCATTAGAGCGTAAATGTGGTAGGTAACTACCGCACCCACTTCGGGCCGCAGCTAAATGATGATGTCTATTTGTAGATGAGGCCATGACCTGCAAGGAAGGATTCGATTTTTATGGTTATTGGAATGTACCCATGTTTTTGAGCGTCGGCAAACGCCCCACTCGCGGTATTTGGGATAAAGGCTCATCATTGTTCATGGAAATCGCGCGGCGATTTTCCATTGATAAGCTGACGGGAACCGATCTCAGTCTGGGCCGCCTTAAAGACTGGTGTTTCGCCGATAATTTTATCTACGATATAAGCCGTAATGCCGCATCCCTGCAAAGCACGTGGTATATGGGGTTGGGTGCCGATATTGATACCCACAGTGACTTGACACTTTTGTTATATATTTACGCAAAATATCAGTGGCAATATTATGGTGCCAACAATGAAAATAGTTGGGATGGCTATGGGGTCAAAGTAAACTATCTTTAACCTATCACACACCCTGTGGGGCGACGGCCTGAGCTATATCGGTTTCACCCATTTCGATTTGGGCTCCGATTTGGCCGAAAAGTCCGGCGGCGAGCGCAGCAAAACGCTATCGCTTCCAGACATATCCTGGCCCTGGCCTATAATCATGTGCATTGCTCGCGGGTCGCTCGCTACGTCCACTACGGTGGGCAGTGGCGCGATGGCCGCTAGCTGAACTTCGGCAACGGGCCGTTTAGCGTCCCTCCACCGGCTGGGGATAGTATTTTGTAGTGGGATATCATTTTAATGATGCATGCCGCCCCGCATGAGTGCCACCTTTTACGAGCGGCGTTTCTCGTTGCCGCTCGGCTGCCCATGCGCCATTCATCATTTTCATCCGATTCCCGTTAGATGCGGCCGCCCAAGAGACGTTTATCGTTTCTGCTCGGCCGTCATGTGGTCGGCGCCTATGTCTTGTTCAGCGCTTTATCCCGGCTACCCTGGGTGTGTGGCTACCCACGCAACATTCAGCGCTTGAGCTCACGCGCCGCGGCGCGGGCGTGTTGATATTCGTGTTGGAACAGGCACATGCGCAACGTATTGCGATATTGGCCGTTGATAAAAAACTCTTGCAGCAAAACCCCTTCCTGCTTGAAACCCATCTTGGTATAGATATGGATGGCTTTGGTATTTTCTTCATCAACTATTAAATACAGTTTATGCAGATTAAGCACCATAAAGCCGAAATTCAGCGCCAGATGCGTCGCAACGCTGGCGTAGCCTTTGCCCTGATGCTCGGGTGCCACTAAAATGGAAAACTCGGCGCGCCGGTGGATATGATCGATATCCACCAGTTCGACCAGCCCGACGCTTACGCCCAGCTTGTCAATGATAAACCGGCGCTCGCTAATATTGTGAATATTCTTTTGATAAAGATCTTTCAACTCCACATAAGCTTCATGCGGCTCTTCAAACCAGTAACGCATCATCATCTCATTATTATTGAGTTGATGAATAAAATGCAGATCCTCACGTTCCAAGGGACGGAGTTTAATATGATGATCCTCTGGATTTTTGCTTGATAGTTTCATTTTTGCATTCTCTAATATTTTAGTTAAAACATAATGATGTTGATCAGTTATCGGCGGTTTTGGAGAAAAGATTAATGATCATAACGCCGGCGATAATCAGGGCAATACCAAACATTGCCACGGCATCCAACCGTTGCCCATACAAGAAATAGCTCACGATGGCGACAAAAACAATACCTAACCCGGACCAGCTTGCATAAGCGATACCCACGGGTATGGTTTTAAGGACCAGCGACAACAGGGTAAATGAGATAGCATAGCCGACTATCACCAAAAGTGAAGGCGTCAATTTGCTAAAGCCCGCCGAAGCCTTGATGGACGAGGTGGCAATGACTTCCGCGATAATAGCAATAAACAAATAGAGATAAGCCATAGATGACTCTGAACAGGATAATTAGACGTCAAGACTAACACTTTTCGCCAACGGACAAAATAGTCTAGTCTGACACGCATTGTGAGCAGGGCGGGCCGCGATTGACAGTAACATTGCCCAATGTGTTTAAGGTAATAAAGCACCTTATTCACCGTGTAACCGGGTGGCGTCGAAAGTCACTACCCGGACAGCGTCTTCTACCAAAAGTGGTTACTTACCGGCCGTCGCCTCAAGCCGGCAGTTATCGCCAGAGGGTTGCGGCTGTTGAGCGGTTTCCCGCGCCGGCCGCCATCGCGGCGCCATTACGAAATCGACGGCGCGGGTGAAAGACTGCTGGCATTATCGGCCAGCGCCGCCGCCAGATAATCTATTAATACCCGCATTTTGGGCGGCAACTGCGGATTGGGGCGATACAGCACCCAGGCTGTCCCTTGATAGGGGCCATCATAGCGCCACTGGGGCAACACCGGCACCAGCATTCCCTCCGCCAAGGCGGCAGCGGCGGTAAAGTGCGGCAGGCAGGTAATGCCCAGATGATCCAGGACAACCGCCATGCGCGCTTCGCTGTGGTTACTTACAAAACGGCCCTGGACTTCAACCTGGCGCCGTTGCTCTCCTTGGCGAAACCGCCAGCGGTTATCCTCCGGGGTTTCGCCCAGCCAGATACAATCATGCTGCGCTAAATCTTCCGGCTGCTCTGGCGTGCCGTGCCGGTTGAGGTATTGCGGCGTGGCGCACAGCAACTGGCGTACAAACGTCAGCGGCCGGCCAGATTCTCCGGGGGGCCTATCGCCGATGGCAATAAGCATATCGAGATCGCTCGCCAGCAAATCCAGCAGGGTATCGGTTAATTGCAGCGCAACGTCCACCTGTGGATAACGCTGCAAGAAAGGGCCCATCAACGGGGCGATAACGAATTTGCCCAGCGCTTTCGGCACGCTCAGCCGGACCTGACCCTGCGGGGCGGACATCACCCGGTCGGAAATTGCCAGAACATCGCCGGTGCTGGTCAGGATCCGTTGACAGCATTGATACACCTCATTACCCGCTTCGTTCAGGCGCAGGCAGCGCGTGCTGCGTTCCAAAAGCCGCCTTTCTCCACCACCTTGACAATATCACCATATTAGGCAACAGCGGTAGCAGTTGATTTGTTCTCATAAGGAATAAGTGTTGTTCAATTTTAGATAATTATTGCTCAGACAACAAAGGAATATACTGTAACCCTTGCCAAAGATCATCGATTACGGATTAGACATGCAGAATATCGCGTCATTACTCCAAAGCCGGCCGGTGCCGCAGTTAGCCGATGCCATGCTATTGCTGGTCGCGGTAATTTGGGGAGCAGCTATGCCGCTACGAAACAGGCGCTCGTGTATTATCCGGTACTGGGTTTTATCGCACTGCGTTTTACGTTGACCTTCCTGGTGCTCCTGCCGCAGCTGCGCGGGGCCGACTGTTCGCCCCGGTCTGCCGCTGGAGCTGATTCTGCTGGGCGTATTTATCTGCGAGACGCGGGGCGTGGCTATTATCAGTGCCGGTAATGCGGCCTTCTTGATCAGCATGTTCGTCATTTTTACGCCGCTGGTGGAATGGTTGGTTTGCCGGGGGCGGCTCGACCGAAGACTGTTGCTGTCGGCGCTGCTGTCGTTGCTGGGTGTCTACTGGTTATGCGGCGGGCGTGCGCTGCATCTGGGCCGTGGGGACGGGTTGGTGACGGCAGTAGCACTACTTCGCGCCTGTCTAGTGTGTTACACCCGGCGCTTGACTGCGCACCGACCGGTGCCGGCGTTGGCGCTGAACGCGGTACAGACCGGGATGGTCGCGGTCGGTGGTTGGCTATTGCTGCTCGTCACGTTTCGCTCGCCGCCGCCTTTGCCCGCATCATGGTCATTCTGGGGCATTACCTTGTATCTGGCATTGTTTGCCACGCTATTCGCTTTTTTCGCGCAAAATTATGCCGCCGGCCGAACTTCGCCTTCGCGGCTTTCGCTGTTGCTGGGCACCGAGCCGTTTTTTGGCTCACTGCTGGCGGCTCTGCTACTCAATGAACATCTTACGACATCGGGATGGATCGGCGGCGGCTGTATCTTCTCCAGTCTGCTGATGGTGCTGACACGCCGCCGCGCCATGCTTAGCCTTGCGGGATAGTGCAACGCGATGGTCGACGATTGCCGCAAAATACCGCGCCGCGTCTTGCTCGCATGATTAAGCTTGAGAGCCGCCGGCCACGGGCAAACGTGCTCTGTTAACCCGTGTTCATCGACGTGACAGCGCCGCGAAATCTTGTCGTCTGCCGCTGCGGCATAACCTTTTGTGGCTGCCGGCATTGGATCCCATCGTCTCTGCCTTTATGATAACCGGCCGAGACCTCCCTATTAATCACTGGACGAAACTATGCTGCGCCTTTCTTTGAAGCTTTGCCCAGCCGCATTGCCACTGGTTGATTGCCAGAGTTGACGGCCAGGATATCGGGCTGGCGAAGCTTCTTTGCGAAATGTCCAGACCGGATACCGGTGCCTTGGGCGGCCAGTTGAAAAAGATCTATTTTCTGCGCGAATTCCGGTTGGGGCTATGGCAAACCCCTGTTCAGCACGGTGGAGATGTTCGCCAGGGAAGCCCGGCAATCGCAGCTCTGGCTAGAGGTACTGCCGCAAAACCAGCAGGCTAAAACCTTCTACGAAAGTCAGCAAATGGCGGTCAGCGGCGAAACCGCTTACGAGAGCGGCAGCCGGTATACGCTGCTGCTTATTCTGAGCAAAACGCTGTAGTTGCTGCGGCAGCGGCGTGGCGGTCCAGCAAACGCAGCACCAGCGCGGCGACTGCCATCATCTCCTCACGTTGCCGTCCGGCCTTGCCGACCACGCGCATTCCTTGCAGCAGTGCCAACATGAGCAGGGCGGTGTGCTCCGCATTTAACCCTGGATCGACCGAGCCGTCTTCCTGACCCGTGCGGATAAACGCGGTTATCCGGGTTTGATTGGCGTCCAGCGCCTGACGTACCAGCCGCGCCAGCGCCTCTTCCAGCGCACAAAGCTGTGTCGCGCTGTCTGCCACCAGACAGCCGCGGATCCCCTCGACGCCCTGCGAGAGCGCGGCGTAGTCTTGTAGCAGCACCGCTACCTTGTCGCGGCAGGTGACGGCCTGCGCCAGCGCCTGGCGCGTCTCCTGGCGTCGCTTACAAAGATAGAGTTCAAACACCTGTAGAAAAAGGGTTTGTTTATCGCGAAAGGCTTTGTAAATGCTACCAACCGTCAACCCCATGTCAGCGGCCAAATCGGCCACAGAGGCGGCATGATAGCCTTTGTTGCGGAACATCTGCATCGCCCGATCCAGCGCTTGCTCGGTATCAAATTGGCGTGGCCAGCCGCGGCGTTGTTTACGGAATTTTTGCCCATGGTGAGAGTATAGGAAAGGTTCTTTTCCTAAACAAGCCCGCTGCATCTGCATTACGGCCAGGGCCAGGTAAGCTGGCTGCCGTTGGCGGGCGCCGCAACCAGCGGAGCGTTATCATGAATAACTATCTGCACCAGCAACTGCGGCTGCTGTTGGGGCGCTGGCGCGATCGCGGGCTGGTGGCGTTGCCCGCGCATGGCCTGCGGCGCACGTAACGATTTGAGCGATATGGCGAGGGTAACCGTCGGGCATGCGATGCTGGCCGCAGGCGATATTCAAACCGGCGTGACCGCTATCGTGCCGCCGGGGGACAATCTTTATGCCTCACCGTTGCTGTGCGGCGCGGTGGTGCTAAATGGCTTTGCCAAACCTGTTGGTCTGGTGCAGGTAGCTGAACTGGGGCTCTTGCAAACGCCGATTCTTTTGAGTAATACCCTGGCGGTCGGCACCCTGTTCACGACGCTTGTGCGTGACGCTATCGCGCGCAACCCTGAACTGGGACGTACGTTGCTGACGGTGAACCCGCTGGCGCTGGAATGCAATGACGGCTGGCTGAATGACATCTAGGCGCTGGCCAGCGCTTCGGCATAGGTAGCCCGTGGTAGCGTCAGTGCCGGGCGTGGCATGAGCTGCTTCGGCCTTAAGGGAGGGATTGGCAGCGCTTCGCGGTTGTGCCCGACGCTGAACGCCACGCTGGGGGTGCTGGTGCTGGCTAATTTCGGCTGTCTCTCCTCTTTGACGCTGGATGGGGTGCAGTTGGGGGCGGCTATCGCGCCGTTATTGCCGGCATTGCCCGCCGCGCCGGCGCGGGACTGGGCCGCATCGGCAGTTATTGGGGGCACGGTTCAGGGGATATCGCTGTGGCGTTCTCCATCCGCCCGGTGCCCAAGCCGCCGGCGGACGAGGCGCTGGAGCCCCTCTTGGCCGCGGCGGCGGATGCCACTGAACATGCGGTTGTTGATGCGTTACTGAGCACCAGCCCCGTCACCGGTTTTCGCGGGCATCATCGTCCCGCACTGCGGCAGGTGTTAAATCGCCTGGCGCAGCAATATCTCGTTTAAGGAGCCGCACATGCGGGTATTTATTTCGGCGGATATCGAGGGCGTAGCCGGTCGCGAACAGTGCCGGGCCGGCAGCGCTGATTATCCGCTGGCGCGTGCGTTGATGGAGCAGGAAGTCAATGCCGCGATCGATGGGGCCTTCGCCGGCGGCGCCAGCGAGGTGGTAGTGGCCGACAGCCACGGCGCGATGGAAAATCTGCGCGCCAACAGAATAGACCCGCGCGCGCGACTGCTGCAGGGTAAGCCGCGGCCGTTCTCCATGGTGGAAGGATTACAACAGCAGATTTTCGACTGCATGATGTTTATCGGCTACCACAGCGCTGCCGGAGAATTCGGCGTGCTGGCCCATACCATCAATGGCTGGGCATTTTACCGCGTAACGCTCAACGACGAAGTCATGGCCGAAAGCGATCTTTACGCCGCCCTAGGCGCGGAACTGAAGACGCCGCTATGGCTGGTCAGCGGGGACGATAAACTACAGCTCTGGGATCGCGCGGCATTACCCCTTTGCCGGTTCCGTCAATGACTAGAGCACTTTTCATCTATTCCGGTTTTTTCGCATATAGCACTGCCTCAGTAGATAGAATTCCTAATCCACAGATGCGCTGAAATAGATGAAAACCGCTCTAGAGGTGAAATTTCACCACGGGTCGGCGTTTTTATGCTGATCTTAACTGTCTTTGCTCGCTTGCTGATCAGCGAGTAGTCTGGGCATCTTAGCGGCAGCACCATCAGTTTAAATAGCCATATCTGCGTAGTGAAGCGGCCGGCCACGCCGTTCAGGCGTTGTTTTTTCCGTCCATGCAACAATTGCCGACTCATCCAGCCATATCGTCAGAGCCCCGCGCTGCTTGAGAGCTTTGTTGTAAGTGGACCAGTTGGTTATTTTAAACTTTTGCTTTGCCATGGAGTGCAGATGTTGAAATGACGGTAGTGATCTGAGCAGACAATCACCTAAAAGTTATATTTATTCAACAAAGCCACTATGCCACTGATCTTTATCAGGAATGTCCTAGTTTAGCGTCAGAATTTTATTATTAAGACTAGAGGATTGCGGCTGTGGCTGGATATATTTGATGTCAAAATTGTTGATGATATTGCCTGCCAGCTTGATTTGCATGGCGTTTTCTTTATTGACTCTGACATGAATAACATAATGGGTGTCAGTGGTATTGTGCGCAAAACGATCGTATTCCAGCTTAAGATTGCCCGAGGGGCTTTGTGTGGATGCATCGCTCATCAGGCCTTGTGAAAACAGTCCTAATGCCGCCAGCACCACGAATAAAAACAGCAAGAAGGTGCCCCAGCGCTGTAACCTCCAGGCGAGGCGCTGGAATGCCATATGTTCTTTGACCGGATATTGTCTACTGCGCTAATCATCGGATGATGATCGATTCTCCATGCTTATTACCTCAAACAGGTCTGCACTAGCATGTTTTCCTCGATACGCTTTGGCAAGTATAATAGATGTAAAAAAATGATATAGAGCAAATCGCTAATCCCCTGCGACCACAGTGGCGCGTTAAGGTCGGGGGTGCTAGGATGAAAGCGAATATGTTAGCTGGATAGAGGGAATCACGGTTGTGTTCAATGACAGAACAACCGGTGGCGTAATGCCAGACGGCCTGAAACGGCGCTAGCCATGGCGCAACGCCGTGGCTGCATAATGAGGAAACCCGCTATGCTGAATATTTTCGATTTTGTACGTTTTTTTCGTGGAAAAATGCATCACGCCCAGCATCCGGAGCCGGGCGATCCGGATCTTGTCGCGCGGTGGACGCCCTTGGCGGACGGTGGAATATTCGTGAGGTGGATGTCTGTATCACCCGGTTGCGGGTGACCGTTAAAGATTTAGCAAAAGTGAACAGCGACACCTTGCAAAGCCTGGGTGCGCTGGGCGTCGTGATTTTTGGCTATCAGGTGCAGGCCGTCTTCGGCAAGCGTTCCGACAATCTGAAGCGGGAAATGGAAGAGCGGTTTGGTTTGAATGAAACGGGGAGTTAATGTCTGACGCGCATGCTGCCTGCGCACAGACTTTGCGACTGGCTTTAATAAACCGGACCGCGGCTGCGTGGCGTGTTTACCCCGCGTGCGACGCCAGATTGGCGAACGTTTTCTCTATCGCATACTCCCCCGGATCTTTATGCCCGGAAAGATTGTTGCTGTTGAGATAGGCCGAACGGCCGGCGTTCGCCTTATCCATCGTGGCGGTGGCTTCGGCATCCGCCGCCTGCTGCAGGCTATCGCCGTCGGCCAACGCTTCCAGAGCCGGCTGCAACGCATCTATCAAGGTTCGATCGCCGCGCTCGGCGCCGCCATAGTGTTTCATCCGCTCCAGCCCGGCCAGCAGCGCTTGCGCGAACGGTTGGCCCTCCGCCACTTGCTGACCGGCGGCGGTAAAGAATATCGACATCAAAACGCCATTGGAGCCGCCCATGATGGTGGCCAGTTTGTCGCCAATGACCGTCAGCAGCGCTGCGGGGTCATCCTGCGGTAATTTCCCGTCACGGTTGAGCGCGGCGATTTCGCGCGCGCCGGCGGCGAAGGTAGTGCCGGTGTCCCTATAGCCGACCAAACTGTCCAGCCGATTAAGTTCATTTTCCAGCGCTTGCAGGGTGTCGGTGACGACATCAATCATGTTACCCGTGCGGGCGTTGACGGAGGGCTTGATGGATGTCGCCGCGCGGGGATTGTCGGCCTGTTGCCGTGTCAGCGGCTGCCAGCGCACCGCCGGTTGCCAACCGGCGGTTTCTACCTCGGAGAGCAGCGCGGTGGTAAGCGTCGCGTCCAGCGCCATAAGCGAGAGCGAAAAACCTTTCATGTCCAACGCGCTGACCAGCGGCGCGGCCCGATAAGATAGCTTAGGCGTTCACCCAGCGGCGAATGGACCAACTCCTTGGTCAGCACGCTTATCTCCAGGGGAGAGACGCCGCCCAGGTTATTGATAAGCGCCGCCACCGGCCCCGATGCGGGGAGATGGGCGCTGAGTTTATCCACCATGACCTGAATGAGCTCGCGGCTATTGACGGTGGGCAGCGTTTGGGCCCCCGGCTCGCCGTGAATACCCAGACCCAATTCGACGTGGCCGTCTTTGATACGCTATGCGCCGCCTTCCTCCTCCGGTAGATTACAGTCGGTCATCGCGACGCCGATGCTGGCGGTGGCGCCGATAGCCTTGCGTGCCAATGCAGTCACCTCCGCAAGCGTTAGCCCCTGCTCGGCCGCGTAACCGGCAATCTTATGGATGAGGGCGGTACCGGCGATGCCACGCGGCTGTTTATTATCGGGCAGAGAGATATCGTCATCCACTATGACCAGCTCTACCCGATAGCCCAGGCGTTTGGCTTTTTCCGCCGCTAGGCCGAAATTGAGCCGGTATAGTTTTTCACAATCAGCAGACAGCCCGCCTCGCCGGTAACGGCCAGAATAGCGCTTAGGACGGCATCGACGCTGGGCGAGGCGAAGATGTCGCCGCAAACCGCCACGGTCAG
This sequence comes from Sodalis glossinidius str. 'morsitans', assembly GCF_000010085.1. NCBI lineage: Bacteria > Pseudomonadati > Pseudomonadota > Gammaproteobacteria > Enterobacterales > Bruguierivoracaceae > Sodalis > Sodalis glossinidius. The sequence goes on along the minus strand of NC_007712.1, from coordinate 3,255,265 downwards.
CATACCTTTACCCACAAAACCCACGTGGGCCGGTTCGTGCCCGGAGCCGCCACCGGAAATTAGCGCCACCCGATCCTTGCGCCATGCTTTGCGCACCACCACCCGGATAAACGGGTCCACATCGAGCTGGACGAGATTTTGCCAGCGGGAAGCGACAATGGTCCCTTCGATAGCATCATTGACCAGGGCGTTTCGGGTGTTCATAAAAAATTTGGACATAGGGCAAAGGCTTTTTTATGGATGAGCAGGTTAAGCCGCGGGTGCTGCCAGAGTCGCTACAGGGCAGGTTGGCGGCGGTGAATAAGTTGCAATTATAATTGATATGGCAGGTGGTGCAGTGATATGGCTGGCAGCCAAGGGCTGCATCGGTCGTGGCGCGACCCGGCGTTGCTCCCCGCCGGGGCAGGACGGGAAGCATCGGTACGGGATCTGTGGTCGGACGCCGCGGAAGGCCGTTAATCGGGCAGGGTGATCGCCAACGTGCTGATATTAACCGGCGCCTCAGTACGCAGAGAGCGATTAGCGGCGATACCGGTCATAATCGACAGCGCGCCATCGAGAAAGCCCGCGGCGCGCTGAAGCGGATCGTCCGCTGGCGCGCCAAACAAGTCGTTAAGTATCACCTGGTCGCCGCCGCCGTTCACGTAGGATTTTTCCACCAGTTTCATCTCCAGTCTTCCCCGGCTGCCGTTGAACACGACGTTAAGTCCTTCCCAGGGAAGGTAGGCGTTAAGTGGATAGGTCATGATAGCACGGTTTTTGTAGCGCACCATGACACCCAATACGTCCTCGATGCTGATGCCATCGTCGAATACGCTTTTATCGCGGTAATAACCATCATCATGCTCCGCTTCCAGATAGAGGGCGCGCAGGATCGGACTTTGGTGGCAGCGGGCGTAGAACTCCGTAACGCCGCGCTGCTCGGCATTGGCCCGCCCGTAGAAGCGGAGATCACCTTGGGCATAAACCGTCTGCGGTTCGCTGCCCAGCCAGAAATTGACCAAATCAAAATGGTGGGTAGATTTATGCACCAGTAATTCACCGCTGTTGTGTTTGTCGCGGTGCCAGCGGCGGAAATAATCGGCGCCGTGCTGGGTATTGAACAGCCACTCAAAATGCACCTAAAACACATCGCCGATGGTACCGGCCGCCAGCAATTCACGGATTTTGCTGTGGTGCGGCGCGTAGCGATAGTTGAAGGTGACGCGTAATTGCCTGCCGGTGCGCCGGATGGCATCCACTATAGCCTGGCATTTTTCTTCATCTATGTCATTGGCTTTTCGCTGACCACATCGCAGCCCAGCTCCATTGCCCGCACGATACAATGATGGTGGGTGCGATCGACAGAAGTGACGATAACCACCTCCGGCCGTGTTTCGGCGATCATGCGATCAAACTCCTGCGCCTGATAGAGCGGCACCGGCGCATGTCCGTGTTTGCCGATGAGGCGGTTGGCGTAGTCCATTCTGACGCGGTTGGTGTCACAGAACGCCACCCAGCGCGCCCGATCGCGGAAATAGGTCGCGATGGCGTTGATATACAGGCCGGCGCGCCCGCCGGTGCCGACTAACGCATACTTTTTCATTTCCTACCTCTTGATGTTTATGATGAGCCGTCATGTCATTGACAGCCTTAGCGGGATAGTTCTATGTTGGCCGTTCTTGACGCCGCACTTATCAACGGGAGGACAGCGTGCCGCAACGTTTGCTGGAGGTGAACACGCCTCTCATCTGGCACTGGCCGCATGCGCTGTCGCTGCTGGAAACACTTGAGCGTTACCGCTTTACCGGGCTTATCATTCATCAGTAAAATATGTTGGCGCCCCCTTTGCCCTATTACCAGGGCGCGGATCGCAGCAATCTGTATCACGAGCGCGAAAGCGCGCTGTACTATCTCCAGCGTATCGGGCGACTCTGTCGGCAGCGGCGGCTCACACTGTGGCTGTAGGGGGAGGCGTTCCCCAATGACGGTAAGCTGGCCCATCAATATCCCGAGCTGCGCCTGATGGACGCCGCCGCCCAGGGACAACGGTTTTTGCAGCATTTTTATCAGGCGATTGTTAGCGCCACCCTGGCGATGTTGCCGGACGTCAGCGGCGTTATTCTTAGCCTGCAAACGCCGGAATTTCATCCGCAGCAGTGGCACGCTTCTCTGGATGCGCTTTATAGTCAGCTGCTGCGGCAGAATAAAAAGCTGGTGTTGCGCGACTACACCGATTACGATTGGTCGCGGCGCCAGTTGCAAAGCACCTTGGCGCAGATGCCGGCGGATGTGCGCGCGCAAAATCTGGATTGACATCGATTTGTGGGGTATCGATTACGGCTGGACATTGCTGCCCTGCCTGTTGATTGATGAGCTGCAGGGCAGACTCAGCTGGGCGCAGTCGGTCGCCGGCGATCGGCTGGAGACCATCACCACCCGCATCGATTGGGAATGGATCCACAACGGTCCCCTGCTGGGATCTATCAATGAAGGCAATCTTTACGGCCTGGCGCGCATTGCAGGCGGGGATGTGCCGGACGCCTTATCTTCTGGGCTGGGTGATGCACCAGCATAGCCAACTGCCGGCGGATATCGATACCGCCCTGCGCCTGCTGCATTCCGACAGCTGCAGCGCCAACTGGCGTCAGTCGTTTCAGGCGCTGTTGCCGCGTGAAGATGAGCCGACGGGCCGCGCGCAGCTGGAATTGATGCAGCTCGAACAACAGCAGAATCTTTTTTTGGCCGAATATCTGTACACCCAGGCGCAAGCCCTGGGGCGCGCTGGTGATATACCGGCGGCGTTCGCCGAGGTTTTGTGTCACGCTTGGGCTGCGGCCGTCCGCTATACCCGTCTGTTCGGTCATGCCCGCCAGGTCATCAGTTTGCGGTGGTATCTGAATCAATACGGCGAGGATCCTGCCCGTCTGGGGCATCTAATCACTGCCATTGATGCAGCACAGCATTATGCGGAAAAGACCAGCCTCTGGCTGGCAGAAGAAGACGTGAATGTCGCGCATAACCTTCCCCTGTTGCTGGATCCCTCTCGCCTTGGCCTGCTGGCCGAAAGCTGTCGGCAACCGGCTGACGCAATTTTGTAATGCAGTAATGCTAAAAGCGCGACGAAGAATTTGAAGCGATATTTTGAAATCAATAGGGGACGAGGGGAGATAAATCCGTGGAAGCGTGATAGGCATTGCAATTCACGCTAAAAACCTGTGATTTATATCACATGCTAAGTTAAAAAATGTGTGATCGAGAAGGCACGGCGCGGAAAGAAAGGTGACCTAGATCACAGCGGGGAGGTGATGCCCGAACGCCGGGCCGTCAGCAGCTATCGCGGAGAAAGCTTTGACACCATCCATTGTCGGCGTACGTTAAAAACAGTGTTTCACTGGATTGCCGGCACTCAGTTTCCGACAAGATGTGCAGATAAAGTTCCGGCTCACTTTCCTCCAGCCGCGATCCGACAAAGAGGGCGCGCAGCGAGACATCTGCCACCCGCGGGAGACCGGTTTCACCGCGCTCCCAGCGCTCAATCACCTCGCTTTGCACCCCCATCACCGACGCCAGTTCATGGACGCTCATGCTCATTTCACGGCGTAGAAAATGAATTTCATGACAGGATAAAAGGTTACGTCTATTGATGAGTAATTTTGCCAGCACCTGATGCAGGGCAGGTTTGTCCTCTATTTCTATCTGTATGCGCACTGCGTGCTTCTCACAGCGGTAGCCGTTGGTCAGCCAAACGGTTTCCAAACCACAATCAGTGTAATGATGCATAAACATTCCTTGTAAAAGCCGATCCCGTGGACTGATGACTTATAAAGAACTCTGCCGGTGTTGGCAATAGAGGTCCGTTTAACGTTTGTAGCAAAATGCCGTGGTGTGGAAACGGCGCTTGGACAAGACTTGGCACAGCCTCAGGTACTCAACGAGGGCGTAGTGAAGACGTTGGCAAGGGACGTTGTGCGTATTGCCATTGAGTGGGGTGAAAGCGTTGGCGCAGGTCACGGGTAAACTAGACAGCATGCCACCGACGGGATGGCTCAGTATGAGAAGGCTGTAGGTGACAGGGGCGCTCAACGAATGTGCAAGCGTGTATACTTTGACCACATTTGATAACGTCAACCACAATAATATTTCATTATTATTGTGGTTGTGGGCCATTTTACTATGATGCCAACATGCACTCCGCCCTACAGCCAGCACATAGAGGACGTCAAGATGATACTTAACGCATTCCAGTTAACGGGCAAAATCGCGCTGATCACGGTCTGTAATACGAGACTTGGGCAGGTGATGGATATCGCCCTGGCGGAGGATGGCTGCGATATCATCGGTGTGAATCGCAGTGAACCTGACGAGACGGCGGCGCGAATGAAAAGCCTCGGCAGGCGGTTTTATGGGATTAACGCCGATTCAAGCGATACCGCCGCGATCCCCGATATTCTCAGCTAAGCGCTGGCCCAGGCGGGGAGAATCGATATATTGGTCAACAACGCGGGCATCATTCTGCGCCAGGATGCCATTGAGTTTACCGAGCAACAGTGGGATGCGGTTATGGATCTCAATATCAAATCCCTCTTCTTTTTGTCGCAGGCGGTGGCGCGGCAGTTTATTCGTCAGGGTGACGGCGGCAAAATCATCAATATCACCCCCATTTTGGCACTAATAAAAACAAACATTTTCATAAAAATCAGTAATTTATATAACTGTAATTGCGTGCTTAAAACGAACATAGCGTGTACGTTTGGGTCAATTTGTGGATCATCAAAAAGGTACTTGACTGCTGCGATACCTAAACCGAGAGCGGTAAATACAATCCCTGCCAATCTGTTGATGAATAGTGGAGAATTCTTTGTGAAAAGCGCCAAACTCCTTGTTGATCAAGCCAAATTCTTTATTGATTTCAGCTTTAAGAGAGAGCAAATCACTTTTGGTTGAAAATTCCTCAGAGCGGGTAGTAAGCTTTGTCAAATCCATTTTGATCTCGACTACATCAGCCTCTAAGCGCTCAACTCGTTTTTCTAGTCTGTCCTGCATGCTTCCTCCTCCTCCTCCTCCTCCTCCTCCTCCTCCTACCCCATTACCATGTCTGATTATAGTCTCATTGCTTCGCCGTATATCACTATCACCCACTAGATATAATGAAAAATCCATTTCCATTATTTTACCTCGCACACTTTTTCAAGATTTTCAAGCCATTGTAAAACAGCGATAGAACGATAAAGGCTAAGGTGACCACAGTTCAAACAATGTACTTGATAGTAGCTTTTTATCAGACCGGATAGGCAGCTTTCATCACCCCAAGTTAGATATGAAACATAAGAATTTATTAAAGCGTCTTTCTTCTCAGCTACCGGTAAACTGTTAAAATTAGCTACGAATTTTTTACTCTGCAAGAGTCTTCTTTCAGGAACCGTCAACTCGTCAGAACCACATGAAGGGCAACAAAAAGAAACACCTTTCTCAGCAAGAAACTTACGGAAAAGTACTGAGGTGACTTGCATAAGAGTTTGTTTATAATTAGCTAATTTTTTATTTTTGCGTTCTTTAGCTTCTTTATTCAGTTGCTCTTCAAGAAACTTACGCATAAGAAAATTGTGGAGTTCCTCTTCGGTTGGTTTCTTAGCTTTGATTATTGTTGATTCTCCAAAGGATTAAATCTGACGGCACTTCTAAATAATCAGGTGCAAAATGCGCATAAACCATCGTTTGTAAAATACTTGAATGTCCCAAAATTCTTTGCAGGGCCAGTATGTTCCCTCCATTCATCATAAAGTGACTGGCAAAGGTATGGCGCAAAACGTGCACTGCTTGACCTGCTGGAAGGTTGGGGGCGATTTCTTTAATGCAGTCTCTTACATATCGATAGTTGAGATTTGCAAATAGCCGGCCGTTCTGAATACTGTCTCTGATTTGAGCACAAAGTTCAGTGGAAATGAAAACTGCCCTGTTTTTGTTGTTTTTTGTATTGAGATAGGTAACCTTGTTTCCTATTACCTCTTCACGCCGAAGTTTGAAAACCTCTCCCCAACGAGCTCCAGTTGCCAAGCAAAGCTTTGCGGCTTTAAGGTTATCTCCCTCTAATCTAGCGAGTAATGTGTTAATTTCCTCACGAGTTAAGAACCCCATTTCTTGAACTGGTAGCTTGATTTTTTTCATTTCTTTGAGTGGGTGCTCGCCATGGTAATGTCCTAACTCAATCAGAACGGAGAATACTGCTCCTAATTTTTCTTGATCGAGATTAATGGTTTTTGCCTTTTTTCCTTCAGCAAGGCGTAGCACTCGATAGTCAGAGAATGAAGCTTTTGTAATTTGTCTGGCTTTGGGGTTTCCCATTTTAGCCGCCATTACTCGCAACTTATGCACCGTCTTTAGGCCATCTTTAAGGTTTTGGCCGTGATGTTGAAACCAGAGTTCTATCAATTCTGTTAGTGCTCGTTGGTCAGCAGGTTTTTCCACCCAATCTTTATTGTTTTGTGTCGCAATTATCCAGCGTTCAAATTGCTGTGCCTCTACCTTGGTTTTGAATTTTTTGCGAACGCGCCTACCCTGCCGACTTTGCGGGCGAACATCTACCATGTACCCTTCGCCGTTGAGAGGTTTAATGCTCATTGCACAAGATCTCCTACCGTCACCATTCCACCTTTGCCCCAAGATTTTTTGAGCCAGTAAGCAGTTAACCAGCCTCTTGAAGTTTTTGGGATCTGGATGTGCTTGCGTGCCCATCAGGTGAGAGAGCTGGGTCAATTTGCCCGGATTCTGGAGCTATGCTTCCCGTCATTAACCACAGCGTGTACTTGGTAAATCGTGGATGATTTGTCACTTTATCTAAAATCAATGCACCAACACCTTTTACTCCTGATTCATAGTTCTTGATTGTTCCTAGGCCAATCCCCAGAGCTTCGGCAAATTCGCTTTGCGTCATGCCCTCTGCTTGTCTTATCACTTTAAGTTTTTTTGCATGCGGCATTGATAAGATCACCATAAGGATCCTATCCTCTGCGTTAGGTCACCTATGGGTGACATTTAGTAACGTTAAACTGCGTGATCTTAAAGGGTACCATTATGGGCAAAAACCGACAAAAAAAGCTTATGCATGTGAGAGTGGAGGATCTCCCATCTGACTATCCCTATGGTGACATTTTGGAAGAGTCAATCTCCGACTATGCGAGACGCATCGGGAAAAATAAGCATACGGTTCGTACCCGTGCCGATGTTGGTGACCTTCCCATTCTTCAAACCAGGCCTGGGGCAAAGCGGCGCGTAAATCTTTACGCTATTTACTTGAATGCTAAACGTTACTTCGAGAGGATGGGCAAGTGAAAGGTAAATGCGCCCTGCAAGGTTTTGTATGAAAGATATTTTGCTTATTGCGCACTACATGATCGTTCTTGGTGCCATTGGTTTCATGCTCTATGTGTTCTTCAACAGACTAATAGACATCATTCAGCAAAAACGTGCCGACGACATGCGCAAAGCCTATCAGGCCCGCAAGGCAGCGTTGAACGCCAAGCTCGCCAACGTTTGTAGGAGAAAGCCAATGCAACCGGCCTACGCCACATTGATAAATGAACTTGTGCAGGAATACCACACCAAGCGGGCAAACCTCCGCGCGGCGACAGCCACGCCGCCCGAGTTGCAGCAACAGCTAGACGACGATTACGCCTACCGGCTGAGTATTGGTCTGGAGGATGCCTTAGAAGATGCCTATTCCGCCGGAGACATCGACAGCGCCAGGCAAATAGACCGCGTTATTCGGCGGTTTTACACCGGTCAAGGGGTAGTCTATGCAGCGTGATAGCCTGAGTACTGCGCAAGATCCTTTCGAGGCGAACTCAGGACCGGGCCATGTTGTTACCTGCACAAAGTTTACGCGAGGTGGCGGCGTTATTAGCTGTGAATACCGAGCGGAAGACAATGACAGCAACACTATTGACGCGAGTCATTATGCTGCGGGGATCATTAAAAGTCTGGGGTGCGTTAATGACGACCTTCTTTGTCAAGAAATTCATGCTCATGCTCGGCGACATAAACAGCGCCTTGAAGATCAGCGATTAGCTTTTTTATCTGAGGAATAGTCAGGGCTGTCAATATTTCATCGGCAGGCGGTAACGGATTTTTACTGGATTGATAAGAAAAGCGTAGCGCATAAGCCTGACCGATGTACCTGGAATCAGCCTCAAAGATAACGAATGACTTAGCAAAGTTGAATTTATCTTCAATGCTCATGTTTATTATCTCCTTTTTGTGGGTGGTGATCATGCCCGTGTTCCGCTCAGAACATGACGGACATGGTGAGATTACCACAGAACCATGCGCCGGGCATGGCTAAAACCCGGCCATATTTTATTAACGCGAGGGTTAACATAAATGAGCGAAAAAAGTCGAAACAACGAGGCTGGCAGAATCCATGTCACTGAATTCCATCGTAGATATTTCAAAGATGGTCGTTATGTGGGAGCGCTTAAAACCAGTGGTTTTGGTTCTGCACCAGAAACACGTGAGGAATAAATCATGATATTGCAAGATTTATGGTGGATGGATTATTTGGTACCGGTACTCCTGTTACTTATTGCGCTGCCACTCTCCCTCTATGCAGTCATTATCGATATCAGGGAAAGCAGGCAGCGCAAAGATGACCAGATACGCGCCAAAGCCCACCGAAAACATGCGGCAAGGCATGTCAAAAAAGTTTATCGGGGATAAAAAGGAGTCGGTCATGAATCATTTTTATGCCGACTATATGAATGAAGCATTACGACATTATTATGTTGACTGCGCGAATAAACCGGAAAAGAGGCTGGTCTATTTTCGTATTCATGGCACATGAAATACGCGAAATTTATCAGATCGCCTTTTTCATCGGGGATAGTGGAAGTGTAGAGGCATTAAAGCCCGCACTTAAATCCCTGGCATTAGGCGATGTCCCCGGGCCGATATTGCCGAAGGAGGTGCAGCGTTATGTTATGCTGTCCTGTTCAAGCAGCTGCTAAAAATACCTGTCACCATTAAGGATTTTTATTATGAATACCGACGATATGGCCCGTATTCTCTATCATGTATTGCCCGCCATGCAAAATGATTTTTCTATTCGGGCACAGGATGATTACACCTATTTTTATGTTGATCCACAACAGTCTTACGCACAGGCATTTATTGCCGGAATAGAAAAGGATTTGAGGCGGCGCATAAAGTGGTTAATGGAGAATCACACTGATGGCTTAGTGCCACAATAATTTATTACCCGCCATTAAAGTGAAATAAAAAAGGCGCAGGGCGCTAGGGCTTCATACGGCCTGAATAAAGGAGAACTTACCATGACTGAAATAATCCATTCCCGTCAGGACGGCGCGCCGGGTCGCTACCGCCATCCGCCATCCGCCATCCGCCAAAATTTGGCGAATCTGAGTATCTGAATATTGGTGCGGAAGCCAGAAAAAACGAACTTGCTCATACGCTTGCGGTGATACGCACCATGCTGAAATCGAAACGCGAACGTGGGCTGGCGCCAGAAAAAATACTGGATGAACTGCTCGCCTGGATGCCCCGGCATTTATCGAAGCTTGACACGCATGAGGGGCCGAAGCCATGAACCACCTGATGATAGACATTGAAACCCTCGGCGTTCGCGGAAGTCGATACGGCGTTGTGGTGGTTACGTCAGGATGCACAAGCGCGCGCCGAACTGATTATTGAACCGCGCTCTTCTGCGCGAGATGCCCTGAATGACATCAACGCCAGCCAGATACCCGCTGGCCGCAAGCACCTGAATATCTGGTGCAAGGGAGGCAACTTTGACGTGGTGATTATAAGCGCCGCCTTTGAGCGCCATGGCCTGCCCATCCCCTGGCATTACTGGCGGGTGCGGGATATGCGCACTCTGCAATGTCTGGCACAGGCAACCGGCTGCTCGCCCGCGCGCCAGACCCTGAAGCACCACTCCCTTGAGGATGCCTGCTATCAGGCGCAGGTGGTGGCAGAAATCTGGCAGCGTCATTCCGACGCTTTTATCGAACATTGCTGAGGACATGCAGATGAAACCTATCCTGAAATGGGCGGGCGGCAAGTCTCGCCTGATGCCCCGCTTGCGCCCCTTCCTGCCGGCGGCTGACTGTCTGGTCGAACCTTTTGTCGGCGGTGCCTCGGTTTTCCTCGCTACTGACTACCCTCGCTATGTGCTGGCAGACATTAACCCGGACCTTATCAATTTCTACCAGGCGGTTGTTGATAGCCCGGAAAGCGTCATACAGGCAGCGCTGCCGCTGTTCAGGCACGCTAACACTTCTGTTGACTATTTTCGTTACCGCACCAATTTTGCCCAATGGCGAGCGACCAGGGGCATTAAACGTGCCGCCGTGTTCCTTTACCTCAATCGCCATGGCTACAACGGCCTGTGCCGCTACAACCTGCGTGGCGAATTTAACATCCCGTATGAACATTACAAAAAGCCCTATTTCCCCGCCGCAGAAATCCGCCTGTTCGCCGAAAAGGCGCGCGATACCCATATCCGGTTTGTCTGCCTGCCCTTTGAGGAAACACTGGCGCTCCATGTAGATGAGCACTACGCAGTGTATACCGACCCGTCTTATTTCCCGCCTGAAGACAGGGACGGCTTCACCGGTTATTACATCACGCCGTTGAGGAAATGCGCCTTACCGAGCTTCGCCGCGAGGACACTCTCCTGGCGAAAAAGCAGGTTGACGACCAGCTGGAAACGGTGAGTTCCAGTATTTACTGGCGCTTTGACCAGCGCGAAAAGCAAAAGGGCTTTGACAGCGCCCGCCGCTGGCTAACCGAGTCCGTGGTTAAGGTGATGTTGCCGCGCATTGCGTGTGCAAACGCCGGCTACCGCCTGAATGAAATAGCAGACGACGATTTCCGGGCGCTGTTTGGCGACCGCGCAACCCAATCCCCCCAGCATAATGGCGTGGTGGCCTTTTTACGCCTGCGCACCCAGCGTCAGCGTCTGCCCGACCTGGACAGTCATGCGCTCAAGTCCCTGGCGAACGACGCCGCCCATGTTGCCGCCACGGAAGTGGCCCGCCTGACCCACGCGCAGTGCGATAAAAGCGAATGGCGCATCGTCTATGACCACCTGGCCCACATTGTTCATCTGCTGGGCCTACAGCCGCCGCTCTGGCGCAAGCTAGAAAAATGTTTTGTTCCCTTTGATGCCCAACCGGCCATCAGACGAATGTGTGATGCGCGGTGGTGGCTGAACAGCCTGCGCCGTACCGCCAACGAGTGGCGCAAATGCATGGCGCTGGAAGATGGAGAGGGTAACCGTATCAGCCTGATGGATGGCTATGCCGCCAGCCAGGCCAATCCCGCCATCCGACACACTGAGCTGATGGTACGACTACAGGGGTATGAAGATATCGCCAATGAACAGGGCTATATTGGCGCATTTGTAACTGTTACAGCCCCCTCAAGCCATCACGCCACGCTGGAAAATGGGCGCGTTAACCGTAAATGGAACGGGGACAGCCCGGCAGACACCCAGCGCTACCTTAATGGCGTCTGGACTTGCGCCCGCGCCAAATGCCATCGCCAGAAGCGGCGCTTTTTCGGTATGCGTGTCGCCGAGCCGCATCATGACGGCGCGGTAGAAATCTATAGTTCAGGTTTTCACACCTGCGAATATCCGCTTGATGTCTTTAATTACGACGAGCCTGCAAATCATCGTTTTGCCGAGGTTGAAGTATTCGGCGATATCGCCCATGGAGCGAGAGGCAGCAAACTCGCCAGTAGCACAATTACCATCAAGAAGGCGCTGTCCCTCCACCAAATGGTTGGCCGCGCCGTCGAGTGCATAGCGAGTAAAATTGATAAGTCCGCAGAACGGACTATCGTTGAAGGCGACGGGTCCGCCGCCACCAACACCGGCCACCGGTCGACGGCAGACGTTAGCGGCATCGGATCGGTTGCCGCGTCTCTCGGCGCGCAGGGTAAGGCTAAAGCCGCTGAGGGCAGCGCAATCGTACTGTGCTACCGCAATGATGAGGGCGACATTATCCACATCCGCGCCAGCAAGATTGGCGACAACGGCGTGAAACCGGATACCTGGTATGTGCTTAATGCAAACGGCGAATTTGAAGAGGCCGGTGATTGAGCCCTGGGGAGCCATTTACGACGCCTTGCCGTGCGTTCCTTTAAACCAACATTTCCTGTTAAACCGAACGCCCATTCAATACTTATTAAGAGGTCATCATGCGAATTTACATTGCCGGTCCTATGACCGGAAAACCCGATTTCAACCGGACAACTTTTTCCCTGGCCGGCTATCCGCTCAGGGCGCTATTCCACTCAATCCCACCATGCTACCGGATGGTCTTTCCGAGGCTGACTGCATGCGCATCGGCCTGGCCATGTTGCAATGCACCGACGGAATTTACCTGCTGGACGGCTGGCAGGACAGTGCGGGTGCCTGTGCTGAAGTTGCCTTGGCTAAAAAGCTCGGATTGGCGTGCCTCTCTCAGACGGCACACGCTGCCATACCTAGGGCCGATTTTACAAGCGTCAACGAGGTTTCCGGCTAGAAGGGAATGACTTTTGAAGAGGCTTTCAAACGCTGCAGGATGCAGCATGCTGAGGTACTGAAAAGGCTTGCGGATAACTAAAATCACTCGTCGTTTCCAGTCCGCTGCCATCGTGATTTCTGGCTGCACAAAAGTGCACAATTTTTACCACCCCCGAAAACCCGTCTCGGGCCAGTACTGGCGCGGCGTCTCCCCCTCTGCATAGGTGCACAAAAAAGCCCCCTTTTTGCGCGCTGAGGGGTTTTGGCGGCAAGAAACCCTGCGTGCACTTACCGACGAAAAAGGCGAAAAAATACGCCGCCGCGGCACTGCACGGCGTTAAATTTTCATTGGCGGGAGGTTATCGTGTTTTTACATGTGCCTTGCTTGGTGGGCTGTTCAGGGGTTAACGAGAATGGCTATTTTTGTTTGAGTGAATTTTTGGTGCGGGCCAGACGTTTTAGACAAGATCAGGGTTCGATCTCTGAAATCGTCTTAACATGCTTTATTTGTCGTTTTCTGAGATTTCCCCTTATTGTTTCAACCTTCTATCAATAAACATTAAATTAATTTAATAAAAATCATAAATAATATATATTGATAGTTATAATAATTATTATCGTTGTTAGACACACTCATAAAAGTTAAATGTAATTTATAGTAAAGGATATGTGATATGATTATTGGCGTAATTAGTGATATACACCAGAATGGTAAGCGTGAGAATGATATACTTGAGGTGTCATTGAAAAATATGGTAAATAATGGAGCCACAGCATTAATTATGGCCGGTGATATTGGTGATTATCATAGAGATAGAGAAAAGGCTCTTTCAATTATAACAAATTGTTTCCCAAGTGATTTTCATAATCACATGATGCTTATGTTGGGTAATCACGATGTGAGAACAGGAGCTAAACCAGATCAATCTTTAGACCCGGATTTGGTTGGTTTATATCACAAACATTTAGATAAATTTGGCATTAAATACTATGATAATATGATGTGTATTGATGCTTGGTTTAATGAATATCATGTTTTATGCTTGAATACCGATCTCGGTCTTAAAGATAAAATGTATTTGAATGATAATTCAATAAGATGGCTAAAAGAAAAGTTAGCTGAAAATAGCGACATCCATAAACCAATTTTTGTTGTCACACATCAACCATTTAACTCCTCTCATTGGAGAGCAGGCCTCTTTGGTGGTTTCGGCGATCAGGATGAAATCCTAAAGGAATTATTCAACGAATATCCGCAAATCATCATGCTGAACGGCCATATACATAATGGTTTTGGAGTAATTGAATTTATTCAACGCCCTTTTGGTACACTGGTTGAAATTCCAAGTTTGACGAAAGGAGAAAATGGAGTTAAATCAGATGGTCCTGGTTGGTTAATAAAAACAAGTCGTGAATCACTAGTTTTTGAAGCATGGGATTTCTTTAACAACAAGAGATTAGACCAATATGACCAGACTATCAATCTCCCTCAATTATCGGTTTTGGCTAGAGAGCTAACTGAATTAGAGAGAAATGACCGAAATGACCTGTTGACCAATGCGTCAATATTAATGAACAAAAAATATCTTAACGATATGCCTGATGGCAACAATACCGTTAAAGAACAAAATTATTACAAAATTGATAAAATATATGATCAAAAAACCTGGCTTAAAATTGATGAATTACGGCATGAAATCATTGATTATTTAGATGAAAAATCATTCCATACTTTTCCCATAATTAATGGAAAAGATATAACCGAAGAGGCGTTGCGCAACGCATTAAATGAACAAAATCATATAATCATTAAGATGTATGATGGCGGATGGGCATCTAAAATTTTTATTCCTTCAGTTGTAGAAGAAAACAAAATAATAAAAATTGCCACGAACGCAGGCTATCAGACACACGTCTATTACGATAACAAAGAGGTGGTTCTCAATAGAGGGGATGCCTTGACGCTAACCACCAAAGTGATTTGGCATGAGTTATGAGCGTCTGATTATTAAGTCTTACTTGCTCCCAGCGCATCCAGCAGGGCATAAGACTTAAAGCGGATAACCTCCTGCCCCAGCCAGCCATTGAGGGAGAGCAGGCTTTCCATCACCGGTGTCAGTTCATTGATGGCAAAGACCTTCGCTGCCTTCTCTACGTCCCGAAATTACTGCTGCTGTTGGGGATAATCCCCATCAGCTGCGGCGGGACGCGATGCATGGCCAGCATATCGTCGCGCGTCGCGTCCTTGATGTTCATAAATTCATCTTTGGCTGCAATCTGGCTAAAAGGTTTTATCTGGATGCCGTCCTTTGAACCGCTACCGTATGTAAAAACACATTCCTGAAGGCCCCGTTGCCACGGGCACTGCTCAGGGCCTGCTCCAGTTTTTTGGCCCCTTCCGGATCTGCCAGCGCGTCCGTCAAATGGACCAGCACTCCGGCATGGCTGCCGTTCTCAAAGAAGCGGGTACGAAACAGCGTGGCCACCTGACTCAGGCTGGCGGACACCAGTCCTGCCAGATATTCCGGTAGCCCGTAAATTTCCTGATGAATATCCGGGTTCATCAGATGAAATACGCTGTCGGGGGCAAACTCATGCTCTTCCATCCAGCTTTTCACAAACCAGTAGCGCCCTGCCTGCTCACCGCGCCGCATATATTTGGCGGGCGTGCGGATTAACCGGATTACCTGTCCCAGCCGGTTACGCCTGGCTTCCAGATAGGCATTGCCAAACACCAGAAAATCCAGCACAAGCGCTTTCATATCATCATGCGTCAGCAGCAGGTGTGGCTCAACGCAGCTTATGATCACATTGCATTTAAAAAACAGCGGCGACTGGTGATAGACCGCCGAGGAAAATGCCCGCGCCAGTCCGTCAAAGCTGATGGGCGGCTCATACCAGTGCCCGCTTCAGTGCCGGGGAATACTGCAGGCACTGGGCCGCCGGAAAGAACTTACGCACCAGTGACCAGACCGCTTCACCGGCACCGGTACCGTCAATACCGATAAACTGGACCTGATAGCGCCGGGTTATCAGCCGGATGGCTTCTGCCTGCTGCTCAAACTCCAGGCCGCGTAACTGCTGGCGCTCCACGATACGAAAGGTGCCGCCGGCGACCTGTGGCGGAGCCAGCACCACCAGACCTCCGCTATCCCCCTTGCCGCCGCTGCCGGTCGGATCGTACCCCAGCCATACCGGGCGATCGCCCAGCGGGCGCGGCGCGAAGGGTTGCCAGTCTGGCCAGACGTTTTTGTTGTAGCCATCGACGGCGCAGCGCAGCAGTGCATCATAGTCGAACGCGGATTCGCCCCTGCGCACAAATTCACACATAAACAGATTGGCAAATTCGTCCGGTCTGTACTCGGCCATCAACGCATTGATATCAACGCGATCATACCCCTGGTCGATGGCATCGCGCAGGGTCACACGTTGTCGCCAGAGGTTATCTCCCCCCCCCCCCCAGCGATCGCCGTGAGCCAGTCTCACTGCATACCCTGACGGCGCACCGCTACCGCTGTGAGCAAACCAATTTCGATACCTTCCTGTCGTATACGCAGATTGATGCCTGGAGCGGCCACCCGCAGTTTCATCAGATGATAAGCGACCAGATCGCCCGCCAGGAGGCGAATGACCGGCTGATGGTGGGCTTCAACGGCACTTCTCGCGCCGCGAAGTCGGACCGGGCCAAACATCCGCTGCTGCAGGACACCAAGAAGGGCTGGTTACAGCACCTGCGTGAGGACGCGCCACAGCGCATCATGAAGGGGATCACCCTGACTCAACGCGATGAAGACGGCAAGATTGTCGCCAAAGGCAAATATGCCCACCTCGACGCCTTGGTGTATGACGCCCTTACCTCCCTGCTTAAAACGCTGGCGTACACCCTGAGAAACAGGGCCGCCGACGGGGACAGCGCCGAGGCATTGTCACTGCTGCAACAGGCCTTGCGCCTGCACAGCGGTAATCGAGGTCAAGCGGGATATCGAAGTGCTTGATCGCCAGTTGAAAAAAGCCGCTGAGTCGACACCGGCCAGCAAGACGACGAAACGCACACCGGCGGGACGAAAACGCGCCGCCGAGTGCCGGGCCTTACTGGAGCGCGACTGGGCAACGTTTTCCCGTGTGGTTGACCGTGCCGTCAGCGTACCGATGAGCGATTACCAGCGGGCGGTGCTGGTCTCCTTTAGCTACAACGTCGGTGCCGCCGCGTTTGAGCACTGGTGCATTTTTCGAGGGAGGCTTTTGAGGACGCCACCGGCGTCAGAAGACGCGTAGACCAGTCCCACACCTGGCTGATAGAGTGACCAATACCGTCAAAGACCGGGGCCAGAGGCGTAAAGACCGCCATAAACGCCTCTTTCAGTGGTGCCAGTCCTGCTCAGGCCGGTGAAAAAACCGGAGAAAAACGCCTTAAGGGGTTCCCAATACGTCCAAATCAGTACGCCCGCGGCCACCAGTGCCGCAACCAGCAGGGTAACCCCCGCTCTGGCAACATTGCACAACATACCAAAGCCCGAAGTGGCCAGCGTCCTGAGCCCATTGCCCAACACGGCCAGCGCTGCCCCCGTCCGGCCCTGGCCGCACCCCGTGACAGGCCCATCTGCAGGGCATTGCCAGCAGCGCCCCGCGGTTGCGCAATGCGCCCAGTTTCGCCGCCCGCGTGCATCAGGGCGTTAAACAGGGCGTCATACTTGCCGTTAACGGCGGCCTCCATCACCGCGCCCATGCCCACCATGGCCTCTTCGCCAAACAAATCTTTTTTCAGGCGCGCCTGGCTGGGTTGGTCAAACGTGCGCAGCGCCTGCCTGGCCTCCTTGAGGATCTCCGCCATGGCCGCCATGCTTTCCAGACTGACGCCCAGATCCGCCGCCATCGGGCCCGCATAGGTCATGGTTTCCCCCAGCTGGCGTAAATCGGTATTGGTACGGGTAAACGCACCGGTCAGGACGTCGGACACGCGATCCATCTGCCCCGCATCCAAGTAGCCCAGGCGGGTCAACGCCTGCACGCTGGACATGCCGGCATCAAAATCCCGTCCAGGGGCCAGCAGGCGTTGTGAGGCATACAGCTCGCCCCCACCCGCCGCCATGGCGTCGGCCCCTCTGCCCGCGAGCTTGCCGCGCGTCTCTTTGGCGCGGGCATAGCTGGCCTGCATGCGCGTCAGGGCACTTAAATGGCGCTGCTGCGCGACCAGCTGGCGGTTATAGCTTTCAGTGCGGCGGGTGAGCTGCGCGGTAGCGTTATCGCTCTGACGGATGGAAATGCCGTGACGGTACAGCTGGGCGGCCACCGCCTGGAGTTTTTTCTTCTCCTTCGGCAATAAGCTCATCAGTTTCTACGCAGGGACAGCGGATAACGCATCGTCCGATGTCGTCCCAGTCGCTGCCGAGTTCGGTGCCAAAAAATCAGCCACGCCCGCCGCAAACTGTGAAAAGTACTGAACATTCATGGTGATAATTTTTCCGTCAGGCGTGGGTGTGTTACGCGGGCAGAAGCGTGATCAGGGCATTCACATCACTGGTCATCACGTCATACAGTTTCAGGCCGCGCAGCGCACCGACCTGTTTTAGGGTATCGGTTATCGTCACTTCCGTGATTTCTTCGCCGCTGGTACGTTTGATGGCAACACTCAAAGGGATAATTTTAGACATAAGTCGCGTCTTCCTGTGGTTTCATAAAGGGATGGTGCCTGGCGTATCAATGACCCATGTTGGCACGGTGACTCTCCAGCAGATCCTTGCCGCCGACTTTCCAAATCATGTTAATCATATCGACTTCGAGCACATCCTCGCGTTCGATGGCGATGCGACAATAGGTATTTTTCAGCGTGTACTTGTGCTGGGTGTTTTCTCCCTCCTTGGCGGCCCCCCAGTCCAGCTCGGTAAAGCGGCCACGCGTCTAGATTTCACAGGCGACGGCCTGCCTGCTGGCAGCATCCGTGTAGGAGCCCGCGAAGCGCAGCTGCAGGCTGTCAATGGGGCCGCCCAGGGTTTTCAGCAGGCTCACTTCCAGCCCGCACATGGTCAGCTCCATATCCAGGGCGCTGCTGTCAAACCCCATCAATACCGCTACCGAGCCTGGCATGCCGGCCCCCTGATAGTCTTCGGTTTTCAACGACAGCTTGGGTGGCGTAATTTCCTCAATCAGCCCCAGATAGGTCTGGCCGTTAATATAGGTATCGAACATAAACAGCTTTTTCGGCATTCCCATGATGTCTTCCTTACCCCAGCTGATTGAAAACGGCGAAGTATTCGTCCGTGAAGGTCTGGATCAGTCCCATGCTCTCCAGTGGCGGTACCGGCGTGTATTTGTAACGGATATGTGCCTGCCCTTCGCGCAGGGTTTCTTTCGGGTTATCGGCCGGATCATACCAACAGGAAAAGCCCAGCAACCGTCCCGACGTCACCAGCTGCATCCCCTTGCGGTTGATGCCGTCGACCACATCTTTCACCAACAACGGGGTAAGCGTTTTATCCATATAGGAAAAATGCGCCTCGGCGATCATGTCCGCCAGGATCTGCGCGGTACGGGTATAGAAGCCACCACGCTTGATAAGCGTGGTGACGTGATGCGCGTTGAGGTCGCTGGCATCGGTGTCCTTGCCCTGCAACGACCACCAGATGTCCGCAGAAATCCCCAGTACGCCGTCCAGCGCCACATTCGATAACGATTTGTGCCAACCCTGCTCCGCATCCAGTTTTGCCCGTAGCCCCAGGGCATAGGCAGTGGCCGGTACGGTCTCGTTTTTACCTGACTGGGCGTTGTAGGCAATAAAATCCGGGTAGATGATCATCAGCTCGCGCTGGCTAAAGGTCTTGCGGTAGGTTTTCACCCCTTCAAGGGTCTTCTTACAATCTGGCAGGATTGCCCGCGCAGGGCCTGGCGGCAATGCTGTATGACAAAAAAGCGGAGACCGTACCATGGAATTTGTCGACACCCTGCTCAGCAATGAGGATGCCCGCCGCCCGGCGTTTGATTTGCTGATGGGCGGAAAGCGCGTCGGGACGGTGAATGACCGTCTTCTCTCCCTGACGCTGACGGATAACCGGGGATTTGAGGCCGACACGCTGGAGATGGTGCTCGACGATGCCGACGACGGGATAGATTTGCCTGCTCGTGGCGTACAAATCTCCGTCTCCCTGGGCTGGGAAGGCGAAGCGCTGGTTCATAAGGGGCTATTTACCGTCGATGAAGTGAGCCACAGTGGTCAGCGCGATAGCCGGACGCTACCGCCTGCAAACCGGCGTGAGCCGCAGTCTGAAGGACGTGGAAATTGACCACGCCGATCAGACTCAGGAGAGTGATATCAGCTTTTTAACCCGCATGGCTGAACTGCTGGGTGCCATTGCCACCATCAAGAACGGCATGTTGTTGTTTATGGTGCCAGGGCAAGGAACAACGCAAAGCGGTAAGCTGTTGCCAGCCATCAGCCTGACCCGTGCAAGCGGTGACCGGCACAGCTTTCGGGTGGCGGACTGTGACGCCTATACCGGCGTACGTGCCTACTGGCTGGATTTGAATGTGGGCAAAAAAGCGGAAACGACCCTGACGCGCAAACGGGCGTCCGACAAGAAAAAACACGCCTCCTCCCGCCGTGAAGGGGATTATCTTGCCGGCGCGACGGGCGGCAGCGGCGAAATGGTCCACCCTACAACGCGGTGCAGCGGAGTTCGGCATTACCCTGGCCCGGGGCAGACCCGATATTTACCCTGAGCTGCCTGCGCGCGTCAGCGGCTTCAAGCCGGCCATAGACAACGCCGGGTGGGTGATTGCCCGTGTGGTCCATACGCTGGGCGAGCGGGGGTATGTCACTGCTCTGGAGCTTGAGGTCAGCCTGCGGGATGCCGAGATGGCGCTGGCTGACAAGGTGTCAACATAATGACACACTATCCGTAAACAAATAGTGTCATTGTGGGAAGTTTTATGGCGTTCAAGTGTCCACGTTGCGGCGCGGTGGCAAAAACCCGCACCAGCGAGGGAATGAGTTCGGAAACCCGGCGCAGCTACCATCAGTGCCAGAATCTGTTATGCGGTAGCACCTTTACCACGCTGGAAAGAATGCTGAACACGCCGAAGTCCGTTGACTTGCCGAAAGATTTTACCCTGCCCAAAACGTTTTTCTCCGCACACATTACGGCAATGACCTGCTGACCCTGAACCTCTCTTAACTCTCTGCATCAGGCAAAAACGGCAGCCCAGGCGATGCTGTGTGCTGTCGTTGACGACAAAAGAAAAGCCCCGGAAACCGGGGCCTTTTGGTCAAAGATGGACGTTATCTGGACACTGCGAAATTAAATCCCTTTATTTTCAATGCATTGCCATTTAATTTAACGCTCCAGAGGGGGTATTGTGTAGTCGAGGAATTGACTATGAAAATCCATGAAATCGGCTCTTAGAGTTGAGTATGGGTCATTTTGTGGATTTGTATTTTAATAAATGCAAAATATCAATAAATTAAGTTAATTAAAAAAGAGGATTTATCCTCCCTTATGTCGTTTCAGGGAGGGGTACGCGTGGCGTCCTATACCGTCTCAAAAAGCGCAGTGATGGGTATCACCCGTCTGCTGGCCAA
Organism: Sodalis glossinidius str. 'morsitans'; assembly: GCF_000010085.1. Taxonomy (NCBI): domain Bacteria; kingdom Pseudomonadati; phylum Pseudomonadota; class Gammaproteobacteria; order Enterobacterales; family Bruguierivoracaceae; genus Sodalis; species Sodalis glossinidius. The sequence continues at coordinate 3,234,185 of NC_007712.1, read as the reverse complement.
TGAATGGGCACAGAACGGTATTAACGTTAACGCTATCGCCCCCGGCTATATGGCGACCAACAATACCGACGCTTTGCGCGCCTCAGAATTCCGTAACCAGGAGATTCTGGCGCGTATTCCCGCCGGCAGCTGGGGCGAGCCGGCCGATGTCATGGGGCCAGTGGTCTTTCTTGCCTCTGCCGTCGCCGATTATATCAACGGCTATACCATCGCCGTGGATGGCGGTTGGCTGGCGCGTTAAATCTCTTTATAAGCGAATTCGATATGGAGTAGACGATATGAAAATTGCTTTGATCAATGAAAATAGCCAGGCGGCGAAAAATGAACTGATTTTTAATACGTTGCAGGGTGCGGTAGCCCCACTCGGGCATGAGGTTTTCAATTACGGTATGTATTCCGCCGACGATCCTCACGTGCTCACCTATGTGCAAAACGGCATTTTGGCCGCCATTTTGCTGAATTCGGGGGCCGTGGATTATGTTGTTACCGGCTGCGGTACCGGTACCATGCTGGCCTGCAATTCTTTCCCCGGCGTCATTTGTGGCCTGGCGGTGGATCCGTCCGACGGTTATATGTTTGCGCAAATCAATGATGGCAATGCTATCTCGCTGCCGTTCGCCAAAGGATTTGGCTGGGGCGCGGAACTGAATATGCAATACATTTTTGAAAAACTGTTCGGTAGCAAAGGCGGTCAGGGATATCCCCGCGATCGGGTGGTGCTGGAGCAACGCAATAAAAAAATCCTTGATGGGGTTAAGGCCGTAGCCTACCGCGATTTGCTCTCCATCCTGCAAGATCTTGACCATGACCTGGTCAAAGGCGCCATCAGCGGCGAGAAATTCAAGCAGCACTTCTTCGCTAATTGCCAGGATAAGGCCATCGGTAGCTATATGAAACCCTGCTGACGTGACAGCGGCTGTCTAGTGTCCTGCCGTGCTAGGACCGCCGGTTCTGGTGACGACGGTGTTGGCAGGAACGACAGATTGCCAACGTCGCCAAAATTACCGGTCTTCCAACGATGCACATTGTTCGCCGCGATGCCGGAACAAGCCGGTACAAGGAGCAAGGCAGGTCGCTTATGAAGCTAACTGCCTTTTTATGCCCTTTAAAGGCCTTGTAAGCTGCCTTACAACCGCCTGCCGATGACGTTTACGCCTGGCAGGGCGCCGAAATGGATGCCATGTTCAGCGCCATGTGCTGTGAAAATATCCCGGTTTATATCCCCGCAGACGTTTGGCAGCGCGTTAGTGAGTTGACCGCTAGCGCCTAGCGGGCGTGATGCACCACCCGCATTCCTCTTTTTCTCAGTCCGCCTGACGCAGAAAAGACGTTCGTCCACCGGTGCCTGCAGGGCTCCAGAGGCGGGCGTTGGTACCTTGGTTCGCTCTGTAGCGCCCCTACGGCGCCCAATGGGCGTTTTTACCCTCACTTCCCGGCGGTGTATGACTATGCCGCTGCGTCGGGCAGCGGCACTAGGCCGTCAGGCGCGCGGCGTAGGCATAAAGAAGGGTAAAAATCCACCGTCGGTTGCTGCTTACCAATATCGCACGTGATTTTAGGCCTATCATTGATATATGTCTTTATGAAGCTCAGGGTGGCCGCCTCTATTTACATAATATTGGAAAGCAGGGATCATTTTATTGCGCAAGTCGTTTCGTTAATCCTATGCCTGGCGGTACCCACGGCGTGTGAATAATCTTATTGGCTCGATGTAAGAAAATTAATAATCAGTGTGTAAAATGATGTCAGGCTATAACATTATACTGCATAAGGGAGTGATCGGCGGTTATGACACGCGCGGGGCAGTGCTATTGTCCGCAACCTATGTGATAATTAAACTGATTATGGCGAACGGTTCTTCCGGCCGCATCAACGCTCTTTAAGTTTTCATCTTCTATCCGATAAATCCGAAACGTGCGCTTCGTCGTGGTAGGTTAAGGATATGTGGTTTGGTCAGTGTGCGATTTTTTTATCGTCTTGTGACCCACCGGCCGATGAAGATAGTCTATATTTAGCGCGCAATTAAAATATCATAAGTGAAAGCATTCTGACTAAGTACCTGTAATACGGTTTAATTTAATGACGGAGGCGCGATGAACAGCGGAAAAATCACCCCGAAGCATGCCCGGCGGCGGTGAGAATATTTTTCTAACACCCGGCGCGGCGCCGTAATAGATCCCATGACGGCGCCTGATCTTACCGCTATGTTTCGCGCGCATTTCGTCCTGCCCGACCCGGAGCAGGCCAGTAGAGCTATAGTTATTAATCCGGTACCGTAGTTTGGGTAGCGTATAAAAAAGGAGAATTCACCTATGATCACACGCTCTTTCCGGTGGACCTGGAAATCTTTTATCACACTAGGAGCTGTATTAAGCACAGCGTCCGGGCTGGTAAAACCCCTGCCACCAGTAAAGCGCACGCCGCAGGATGAAACGCTGCAATCGCCCGATATCATGCTGGGACAGCTTTACATCGATGTACAAACCGCCAAACTGTATCCCGATCAGAAAACCTTTGCCGATGCGGTTCCGCGTCGCGCGCCGTCGGCTATCATTGCGGACTATCAAAACAAACGTTTGCGCAAAAATTTTAATCTGCGCCATTTCGTCGATAAAAACTTCATTTTCCCTACCGACCGGGTGAAATATGTGACGCCGACCGGCCAAAGTTTGCGTGAACATATCATCACGCTATGGCCGGTATTAACGCGCAATGACGCCAGGGTCCGCCCGCATGACTCGCTGTTGCAGATGCCCCATGACTATGTGGTGCCGGGTGGCCGTTTCCGCGAGATCTATTATTGGGACAGCTATTTTACCATGTTGGGGCTGGCGGAAAGCGGAAAATGGGACCTGGTGCGTGGCATGACTGAAAATTTCGCCCATGAGATTAACGTATTTGGCCGAATTCCCAATGGTAATCGCAGTTACTATATCAGCCGCTCCCAGCCGCCGTTTTTCTCGCTGATGGTGGATTTGGTTGCCAGCCAGGATGGCGCTGAGGTATATCAGCGCTATTTGCCGCAATTGAAGAAAGAGTATGACTATTGGATGGAGGGCTATGAGACCCTCGATCCTGGTGTAGCGGCCGGACGTTTGGCCCGTATGCACGATGGTGCCTTTTTGAACCGCTATTGGGACGACGAGGATACGCCGCGTACCGAATCTTATCTGGATGATATTCTTACCGCCAGCGAGGCAAAGGACCGTCCTGTGGCGGAAGTCTATCGCGATTTGCGTGCAGGTGCAGCCTCTGGCTGGGATTTCAGTTCGCGCTGGTTCGATAATCCTTTGGAGCTCTCTTCAATTCGCACGACCTCCATCCTGCCGGTGGATTTGAATGCGTTGATGTATCACCTGGAGCACACGCTGGCCAATGCCAGCCATATGGCAGGCGACAATGAGGCGGCCGGCCGCTACAGCCTTGCCGCACAATCCCGTAAGGCGGCGATTAATCAGCATTTGTGGAATGAAGCCGAAGGCTACTATGCCGACTATGATTGGTTGCTGGGGAGGCTGCGCGACCAATTGACCGCCGCAACGGTTTTTCCGCTTTACAACAAAATTGCGCCGCCGGACTACGCCCGCTGTACCGCGGTGGTGATACGACAGCAGTTGCTTAAGCAGGGCGGTATGATCACCACGACCAATGTTTCCGGCCAGCAATGGGATGCACCCAATGGCTGGGCACCGCTGCAATGGGTAGCGGTTGAAGGCTTGCGTCACTACGGCGAAGAGGCCTTGGCAGAGCAGATAGCCACCCGTTTTCTCGGCAATGTGCAGCGACTTTACAATAACCAGCATAAACTGGTGGAAAAATATGTGGTGGAAGGGAGTGGGCTTGGGGGCGGCGGCGGTGAATATCCGTTGCAGGATGGCTTCGGCTGGACCAACGGTGTGACCCTGAAGTTGATGGTGATGTATTGCGGTAAATCGCAAGACAATGTGGAAAATGTCGAGGCGCTATTGGCAGAAGCAGATACCAGCCAGCGTGCCCTGGTGACATCTTGACGCTTGGGGCGGCGATATCGCGCTCTACGCCTGTCCGTCGCGGCGGGGGATTACCTCGTCGGTGCGAAAATACTGCCTGCTATCGCGGCGGTAGTTCCCCTAACGTGTCCCCGCTAGAGTGTCGTGTATTCCCACGCTGTCGGGGCGGTCTTTGCCTCACCTCCGAGCTAAGGAGTTGGCGCTGGCCGGCAACCGTTTGGTTCCCGGTAAATGGGTTGCCCAGGTGATGGTTATCTCCCTCTGCCTCATTTTGCGTCCGGCGTCCAGCATTCTGCATTCTGCATCTGGCGTCTGGCACAGTCGTTTAAACCTTCCTCCCAGCGATGATAACCAAAGTAATCCCTGTGGCGCTGCTGGCTAAATCCCATCCCTCGCAGCGGTTATTGCCGTTCACGCTAGGAAAATGTGTTGATCCGTTATTGTAATGAGACATATTTAAATTGGTGCAACTAATGCTGTGTGTGATAATAAATTAGGAAAGGTAATTAAGTCTAGGACCAATATTTCCCGGTAGGCTGCGCTTTTGTTCAATGCGTTTTACGATGCCAACAGGCGATGACAATGGCTATATTGAAGCGGCTTAATCAGCTCGCCGACACATTTTCCGATCATAACTTTGCGCTGGCAAAAAAGATAATAATTGGCGTGGTGATCCTGCTGGCGGTTTTTTTAATTGGCCGTATTTATGAGTCGTAGCAAGGTCCGGTGCTGCATCGCTGGCATACCTGGGTACCAGATGAAATGACAGCCGCCGATATTGATAACGCCAGTTTCGCGGAATATCTGGCCCGGGAAGAAAACCTGTTTCGCGACATGAAGGCGAACGTGACGGATAAAATCACGCCTGAGGAAGCAACGCCGCTCAACCGTTATTACGCCGGCAGCTTGATTTATCTGGGAAAATTGGCCCGTGACTGGAATCGCTAGTACGTACTGATGCCGGCAGGCCAGCCTCGTGGCGCGGTGCTGCTGCATGGGCTGACCGATACGCCCTATAGTCTGAAAAGCATAGCGGAAGACTATCAGCAGCAGGGCTTTGTCGCCGTGGCGCCGCGTTTGCCCGGGCACGGCACGGTGCCGGCGGCGCTCACCAATGTCGATTGGGAGGATTGGCTGGCGGCGACGCGGTTGGCCGGGCCGTCAATGCCGCTGCATCTGGTCGGTTTTTCCAACGGCGGTGCGCTGGCGATGAAATATTCGCTGGACAGCTTGCAGGATACGACGCTGAGCAAACCTCAACAAATTATTTTGCTTTCGCCGATGATTGGCGTCACCTCCTTTGCCCGGTTTGCAGGTCTGCCGTCGATTTTTCCGGCATTTGCCAAATCAGCGTGGCTCGGTGTGGTGCCGGAATTTAATCCCTTCAAGTATAATTCATTTCCGGTCAAGGCGGCGCGGCAGTCCTATTTACTCACTCAGGCGCTGCAGCGGCAGATTATTCATGATGCGCGCAGCCATAAGCTCGACGAACTGCCGTCCGTGTTGACATTACAATCGGTTATGGACTCTATGGTGAGCACGCGCGCGGTCGTGCAATCGTTATATAACCATCTTAAGGATAACGGCAGTGAACTGGTCATTTTCGATATTAACCAGGCCGCCAGTTTCCGCCCCTTATTCCGGCGCTCCTCCTGGACCGCGGTGACGACGCTGTTACCGGTGCAGCCACGGCGATATACCACGTCGGTCATCACCAATGCTTCGGAGACGTCGCTGGACACCGTGGCAAGAATTACCCCCGCCGGGCAGGTAAATGAACAAATCCAGCCGCTGAATATTCGTTATCCCGAGGAGATGTATTCTCTCTACATGTGGCCGTTCTGTTCCCGGTTTCCGACTCCTTATACGGCAGCCAACCGGCCGGCGAGAAGGAATACGGCATCAGCTTCGGTACCCTCTCTTATATCTCGATCATTGTACTCAGGGTATTATGCTCCCCGACTGATCATCGGGAAGTCGTGGGTGAGATGGAACCCTCCCTCGGGCTTAGAGCCTGTCCAATAGATTCATCCCCCACGACTTATCTCCCGCCTTCAAGACTGGACGGTATCCTGTGCCTGGAGCACGTATCTATAAGGAAGGTCATGGCGGTTTCCTGATTCACCCAGAAGGAGATAGCACGTGCAAATTCTCACCCCTGTCGGCATTGATGTTGCTTCCCAGAAATTTGACGTTGCAGTCTGGAAAGGTAAAGCAGCCTACAAATCCAAAGCCTTTTCTAACACGCCTAAGGGTTTCGATGCGCTGAAAAAATGGCTTGAGCCGTTCGGTGACTGCCATATATGCATGGAAGCAACAGGTGCTTACAGTGAGCCATTGTCTACTTTCCTGGCTGATGCAGGTTACGCTGTAAGCGTGGAAAATCCAGCATGCATAAAATCATTCGGCTGCAGTGAACTGAGTCGTAACAAGACAGATAAAGGCGATGATAGCAGCAAAGCTGTCGTGGCTTGGGCTGGTCTGAATCCGATGTTGCAGGAGTCTGGGCTGTGGAAAGGTAAAAGTCAGATATCAAAGGTGGGCAACGCCATGATACGTAAAGCCCTGTATATGCCGGCTCTGACGGCAATGCGCTATAACCCAGCAATAATAGCGCTGAAAGAGCGTATGAATGCACGTAATAAATCAGGGAAAGTTGTCGTGTGTGCGGCAATGAAGAAACTATTGCAACAAGCTTACGGAGTGCTGAAATCAGGACAGGTGTTCGATGCTGGAATATGTCTTGCAAGATAACTGGCAAGACGGTATCTATTCGGGGAGAATCATCGGCTCTAATCGTTGGGCTTGACGCACTGATGCGGGCGACCTCCAATCCGTTTTTCCCGTATTTGCTGGCACGCATTAACCATAATATCGCCTGTAGCCATCAGCCGGATGTGGTGCAATGCTTACGGTCATTGTAACTTTCTGGCCAGCGGGGGGCAAAGGCGAGATATCGGGTCCTGTAAAGGCAATCTATCTTGCGCGACGGCCCTTTTGAGCGCTGCCGGACTAAAAGCGTAGCCTGTTTACCGCCCGCCTGATACTTTGGTGGGGGATGGCGTGATGTGCTGCGGTTATTATTAAAAACGGTGCTCGATGAGCACGATATTTCCAGACAGTTGTTAAAAAAAGACGTGCATTTAAGAAAAAATAACGATTCACTTTCTTTCTTTTAATATCTATCGGTTATTGTGTTGCAATGACATTACCAAGGGAATCGCTATTCTAGCGATAATAGCTCAATATTAATTAAAAGTTATCACTTTGGCCTCGGCGAAGACGAGGTAAAAGCACGTACGCCACGACCGTCAGGAGAGGGTTAATCAGGGCAGGGGGTTGAGACGTTAAAAACACGGTGCGTTAGGGATTTTTTTTATGCTGAAACAGGTAATCATACGGCATGAAATACAATGAAAGTTAAATGAGTTTATAATTATTACTTGCTGGTGGCTTTTTTTACCTATAGCGCTTAATGCTCATTGATAATGTTATATTGTAATAGGGTTTTTAATATATTGAGGTGTCACTTCACAAGATTAATCGCATTGTACGACGTTTTATGGCTGTCTGGCCCGAGTTAACTTTCTATTGCTCGAGCAGGAGTGTTTTGTTTATTCATCCTGTTTTTGCTTAGGGGGCAGCCATTTATCGCATCTGCTTAAGTAATAATTAGGATAGCTGTCATGTACAACAATATACTCGTGCCGGTCGATAAGGCCTTCCTCCATGGCTTTGTTGAATAAATATAACTTTTAGGTGATCGTCTGCTCAGATCACTACCGTCATTTCAACATCTGCACTCCATGGCAAAGCAAAAGTTTAAAATAACCAACTGGTCCACTTACAACAAAGCTCTCAAGCAGCGCGGGGCTCTGACGATATGGCTGGATGAGTCGGCAATTATGGACGGAAAAAACAACGCCTGAACGGCGTGGCCGGCCGCTTCACTACACAGATATGGCTATCACCACTGTTTCTGATGATGAAACGCGTGTTTGGCCTTTCGTTAAGGGCTTTACAGGGCTTTGTTGACGCCATTTTTAAACTGATATTCCTCCACGAGGTGGGGCGCAATATTGGCCAGACTGATACCATGAGCGTAACTACGCCGTTGCGAATCAGCGTCTAAGCGGCAGTAACGATGTATGGAAAAAGCAAGTGGGCGATCATCTAAGTCTGCGTGACTATGATGCGCAGGTAGGTGAGGCAATGGCGATGGTCAAAGCGCTTAACAAAATGACGCTGTTAGGAATGCCGAACAGCATCCGGATCGCATAACAATCGATCTGCTAGGGGGGCGTAGTCACACAAGTTCTGATTTATTCAACAAAGCCAAGCGACACTGGACATTGCTGCCAGCAGTGATATTGCTCAGTTTACGGTCAGTAATGACTCTGACGGACGGTTTTGATGCTATTACTGATGAACTGAGAAAGTATCCGGTGGTGTTGGTTCTGATAGAGGCCACTGGTGGACTTGAAGCTGCCGTGGCCTGCTTGTTTCAGGCTGAAGGCTTTGACGTCGCGGTGGTCAATCCCAGACAGGCTCGTGACTTTGCCCGCACTATGGGCTATCTGGCAAAAACGGACCGTATTGATGCACGGGTGCTTGCACAAATGGCGGAGGTCATTAATCGACATCCAGGGCGGGAACGCTTTATCCGTGCCATGCTGGATGCGGAGCTTCAGGTTCTTGCTGCGATGGTAGTGCGCCGACGCCAGCTGACAGCGATGTTGATTGCTGAGCGTAACCGTCTTTATCCCGTTCATCCACAGAGCAGGAAAAGTATCAATATCATCATCAAAGAGCTGGCTGCCAGACTGAGCAGTATTAAAGGGGTTGGTACGATGACGGTTGCAGCGTTGCTGGTGGAGGTTTCCGACCTGGGTAGCCTCTCGAGACGAGCCATCAGCGCGCTTGTAGGCGTTGCTCTCATAAACCGGGACTCGGGTACCATGCGGGGCCGGCGAACCATCTTTGGCGGAAGGGGCGGAGTCCGAACAGCGCTTTATATCGCCGCACTTGTCGCAACCCGCTTTAATCCGGTGATAAAAGCATTTTATACGCGGCTGCTTGCAGCGGGAAAAGCCAAAAAAGTCGCTCTGGTTGCCTGTATGCGTAAACTTCTGACTATCCTGAACGCGATGCTCAGAAAGAACGAAGAGTGGGATGAATCGTACCATCACGTTTCTCTATAATTTTATCGTTCAAGACAGTTGCTTCTCTTCATTCGTCGGAATCACCGCCACGATGGGCGAGCCGTGTACTGATATTATCCCCTCGTGGCCTGCAAACAGTTGCACATTCTTCACCGTATCGAGTTGTACACCGAATACGGCCAACCTCTGAGTGGTCAATTCACGCACCAGTGCCGAGTTTTCCCCAATACCGCCGGTAAAAATCAAGGCATCAAAGCGATGCAGCGATGTGAGGTGCGCACCAAGATGACGGGCAAGACGGTGCACCATTACGTCAATGGAAAGTGTAGCGCCTGGATCGCCGTTACTGCGTGCTTCCTGCAATGTGCGGCAATCGCTAGAAAGCCCGGATAAGCCCAGTAAGCCTGAGTCGTTGTTCACCATTTTGTACAGCGACTCGATGGTCTGACCGGTGCAGCGGGCAATATAGGCAGCGGCACCAAAATCCAGATCGCCACAGCGCGTTCCCATCACCAGTCCTTCCAGCGGCGTCATGCCCATTGAGGTATCCACGCTTTTGCCGTTTTTTACGGCGCATACCGACGACCCATTGCCAAGATGGGCAATAACAATGCCATGATCGGAGGGATCAAGGTTCAATCGGGCAACGGCTTCTGCGGCGATAAACCTGTGTGACGTGCCATGGAAACCGTATCGCCTGACCTGATGAAGCTGTTGATAGGCAAGAGGAATGGCGTAGGTATAGGCTGCCGGTGGTAGGGTCTGGTGGAAGGCCGTATCAAACACGGCAACCTGCGGCAGATGCGGTAATAACGACATTGCCGCGTCGATACCCGTCAAGTTCGCCGGGTTATGCAACGGGGCCAGAACGGAGAGTTCACGAATGCGGGTAATGACGTCATCGGTGAGCAGCACGGAGTGTTTGAAATCGCTGCCGCCATGGGCCCACGCGGTGGCCAATCGCGCAGACGCGCGAAAGTAACGCCAGATGTTCAAGTTTTGTGAACAGCGTTTTCAGCGCGCAGCTGTGGCTGGCGTCAGTCAGTCGCTCCGTTGCTTTATTACCCGCCGCATCTTTGAAGGTAATACAGGCCTCTCTGCCTGCCCCAGTTTTTCCGCCAGACCGGAGAGCACAGGGGCGTCGTCATTGAGCGGGATCGCTGAAAATTTCAAAGAAGATGAACCACAGTTAATGACCAAAACCAGTGACGCTAACGACATAATGACCTCTGTCTGTCTTTTTTATTTTGACAACTATTCGTTGAAAGGGATGAGAGGAAATTGCTCATAGATGAAACGAGTTGGCGCCTTACTGGCAATAGCAATATCTTCTTCCGCCGTACCGCCGCTGATGCCGATAGCGCCGAGCAGTACGCCACCTGACCAACAGGGCAATCCGCCGCCAAAGCAGCAAATCCCTGGTTCGTTTTGTAGGCCATAAAGTCTGGCACCAGGCTGCACTTGCGTTGCCAGTTTGTGCGTCGGCATTTTCAGTGCCACCGCCGTCCAGGCTTTTTGTCCCGCTAGCGTGTGGCTGACGAGTAGGGCGTTATCCATGCTAAAGAAGTAACGCTGCTGACCGCAGGCATTCACCAGACTGAAAACGATGGGTACGTTAGCTTCATCTGCGGCATCAATGGCCAGAGTAATACGGTGTTCCAGTTCAGCATTGTGTTCAGGGAGCATGGGGTTTCCTCGCGTGGACACTACTGACCGTTAAAATCGAGTGAATCGACAATGCCGACAACAGCAGCATCAATGACGGAATGTTCTTTACTGGTACTCATGCGTGCGGAACTGCCTGTCGTCACGATCACCGTTTCCCCATTACCTGCACCGACAAAGTCCACGGCAACCTGCGCGGTGCCCGTGGGGCGATAGTGTTCATCCAGGCGAGCGACAATGAGCAATTTTGCGCCATTAAGCGAAGCGTGTTTAGTGGTTGAAACTAATGCACCGGTTACCTTTGCCAGATACATGTGTCCTCCTGGTGACATTGAACAATGACGAGGCCGCGGTCCCGGATTTTATCACGGTCTGCGGGGGTTATTAGCGTGCGATTGCCGATATAGAGTGTCTGCCCTTTCTGATACTGGCGTATGTCGCAAAGGGTGACCAGCTGCTTATGGACATTGGCTAACGGTGTTTGCTCTGGACAGATGTGTGCTGGCCTATCACGGTGAAGCCATATTTCACAAGCGTGCCGGCATAATGCGCAAGGCGTGCCCGCAATGCCTGCGGTAGTGCACTGTTTTGGTCGGGCTGGCATTCGGCATTGAGCGTCACGATGGCTATTTTTTTCATCCAGAGCGCATAAAATGCCCATCGACATACCAGGTTATCGCGGATACCCAGAGTGATTTTGCTCAGGCTATTGGTAGACAGCGCCGGAAAATAGACGTCGCCACAGGGTTTACCCACCGGCGATTCCTCCTGATTCCCGCACATCACATTAATGCCACGTTGGGTCAGTGCTTCAAGGCAGGCGGATTGCAATGATGATTGGCTGGCGCTGTGGGAAAACACCATGTCCAGCAAATAGCTACAATGGTGCAGGGTGCTTAGATACGCCAGGGTCGCCGGCAGTGACGTAAGACTTCCCCGCTTAAAATCACGTGCATCATTTTATTTGGCGTCTGCAAGCGCAATCTGCGTTGTTTCAGAAGGTCTTCAATCATGGTGTCGAGCAGGTATGAGAGTCGTTGCTAGTCCATCGTTTCCTTCTCAGTGGCTGTGCATCGCAATGCAAAGGGGGGTGACCAAAAGCGGGTGCGCCGCCTGAATCACCTGCTTGCCAGTGGTTTGGCGAAAGACATCTGCAAACTGATAAAAACTACTTGCGCCGCCCACCAAATAGATCACTTCCGCCGGATAATGCGCCAGCCATCCGGCCACCAGATGGACCATTTTTTCCGCCACCGGGCGAACTATGGCGAAGACCTGTTCTTCATGTTCGGGCGCTTTCTTCATCTCTTCCGCTTCGGCAAAAGAGATACCCAGCGCCCCGGCTAGTACCAGCGTCATATGGTTGCCGCCGGTAGGCTCGTCAGCGCTGAAGATGACGTCACCCTCACGCAGAATGCTTATTCCGGTGGTGCCGCCCCCGACATCAACGACCGCACCGCCACGTATGTTTAGCGCCCGGGCTGCTGCCACTGGTTCATCTACGATCTCAGTCACCTCAAATCCGGCAGCCTCCACCATGTTGATAATCACTTTGGTATTGCCAGGGAGGATACCAGGCGGAATAGCGGTTGCCGCATGGGTTAGTGTTCTGTTTAGCCGTTCCTCCAGCGTCGCCTTCAGGCCGCTGATCACCCGGCTGGCCGTGAGAAAATCCACCACTACGCCATCTTTTACTGCGCGGGAAGGATGGCTGATACCGGCTACCGGGTTGTCCTCTTCATCCAGCACGACTAATGCGATATTTGCCGTACCCGGATCGACACCCACTTTCAATGCGCCCTGGCAGGGCCGGCAGTCACCGCTTCTGACCTTTTCTGCCAGGTCCTGTAAACGCAGGGTCCCAGGGCTGTCAGCCATAATGGCATTCCGTCAGAACGCGCTTAACGCAATCGCCATTGCGTAGGCTAAAACCATTGGCCTCTTCCACGTCGATATGCATTTCCAGAACGGCATCGGCGCTTACGCGCACGACAACATGGCTCAAAATGCCGCCACTATGGCCATCAATACGAACATCGATCTCCATTCCGTCGCGCAGACCGTAGTGTTCCGCTTCGGCGGGTAATATATGGATGTGTCGCCAGGCTATGATTGCGCCACCCGTTTTGGTGACGCGTCCTCGTGGACCGATGATGTCAATGCCTGGTGAGTCCTGCAGATCACCTGACATTCTGACAGGAGCTTTCATGCCCAGAACAAAGCCATCGGAAACAGAAATTTCAATTTGGGTGGCGCTGCGCAGCGGGCCGAGCACGCGCACTTTGGTTAATTCACCTTTGGGGCTGCGCAGGGTCACGGTCTCTTCGGCGGAAACTGGCCAGGCTGCTTTACCGCTTTCATGCGGGTGAGGGTGGAACCGTAGCCGAATAGGGCGTCCATGTCTTCCCGACTTAAATGCACATGGCGATTGGAAATACCGACGGGAATTTCCAGTGTCTGCGGTCTCGGTGGTTCCGGGCGACTAAACAGGCTGTCGTGGGTCGCGAGTTCCTAAATAATTTGTTGGGTAATCCTTTCGGCTTGCTACTGGTTGTAATTCATAACGTCAACGACCTGAAAATGATGAAGGGAGCAATATCCAGAATATATTGCCCTGCGTTGGGCTTTTTGCCGTCACATAGGACTTTTTTGACCGCCCGGTGAGCAAAGGACAAACCTGTCCAGATCTACCCGGCAATTTGTGTCAGTAGCAGATCCACATCTGCGGCGGTAGGCTGACAAGGATTTGACGCGGTGCAGCCATCGGCTAACATGGCGCTGATTAGCGACTGGCGCAAGGACTCGAAATCGGAGAGATCTTTACCCAGCTCACGTAACGGGAATGCCAAAACGTTGATTAATCTTTCTGATACGGTTTATCAGTGCATTCAGGGTGTGTTTTTGTGTGCCGGTCTGAATACCCATGATGGCGGCACATTTCAGGTAACGTGGTAGCGCATGCGGGGCATGGCGAGCATTCCAGTCAATAACGAGGGACAGCAACATGGCGTTAATTTTGCCATGGGGTATATACAACATACCGCCGATGGCGTGTGCCATGCCGTGCACCAGCCCCAGTCCAGCAGAGTTAAACGCCATTCCGGCCATGCAGGATGCATTGTGCATATGCGCGCGGGCCTGAATGTCTTTCTCATCCTGGAAAATATCGTGCAAGTATTGCCAGGTTAGCGCAATCGCTTTTTCCGCCAGTGCGTCGCTAAAATCATTTGCGCCGGAGGAGACCAAAGCTTCAATCGCATGTGTCAGTACATCCATACCGGTATCGACCGCGACCTGAAGAGGAACCGATAACACCAGATGCGGATCCAGGATGGCGTAATCGGGAACCAGTTCCTCGGCAATCAGGGGATATTTTCGGCCATTTTGCGGATCGGAAATAATGGCATAGGAGGTGACCTCTGAGCAGGACCCGCTGGTGGTGGGGATGGCAATAAGAACTATCGTATGGTCGGGGAAAGGTTGTGCACAGGCAGGATTATGTTGTTGTTGTGTCAGGTGACTGACAAAAAAATACAGGGTGAGGGAAAAGAGGGCAGAAAAAGCCTCGCTGGCGACCAGGCGGGTAATAACTTTCGGGGCGTGAGTCGAATAACCGACACGTTGTAATGAACGCGCTGTGGGCCAACCAAATGCATGAAAATCCATGCCTTTGATTTATGCTGTTGCGCCTTGTTTGCGCCGACAACGTATAGGGTAAGCATTAGCAGCAGACCGCCAAAAATGGCCCATGGGGGTAAGTTCGCCATGGGGGATGACGGGGCGTGTGGCATAGGGTTGAACAAGTAAGTGAATGGATAGGTGAGTGAGTGTTTCTAATGCGTTAGCCAAATGGGACAAAAAAATCCACGCCAGTGCGTGGATTTCAGTGGTTTTCATGAGACGGCATCCAACTTCATGAGACAATAAAGTTGATTTAGACGTTGAACAGGAAATTCATCACGTCGCCGTCTTTCACCACATATTCTTTTCCTTCGGAACGCATTTTGCCGGCCTCTTTCGCGCCTTGCTCCCCTTTATAGGTAATGAAATCGGCAAAGGAAATGGTCTGGGCGCGGATAAATCCTTTTTCAAAGTCGGTGTGGATTTTCCCGGCCGCCTGCGGCGCGGTGGCGCCGACCGGGATGGTCCAGGCGCGCACTTCTTTGACCCCGGCGGTAAAATAGGTCTGCAAATTGAGAAGCTCATAGCCGGCGCGAATGACGCGATTCAGGCCCGGCTCTTCAAGCCCCAGCTCCGCCATAAATTCTTCGCGCTCTTCTTCATCGAGCTCGGCGATATCGGATTCCACCGCGGCACAGACCGCGACCACCACCGACCCTTCAGCCGCAGCAATGGCGCGCACCTCATCTAGATAAGGATTATTCTCGAAACCGTCTTCGTTGACGTTGGCAATGTACATCGTGGGTTTCAGCGTCAAGAAGCTTAGATAGCGAATGGCGCTTTTCTCTTCGACAGACAAGTCAAGCGTGCGTAGCATGCCGGCATTGCTCAGGTGGTGCATGCATTTTTCCAGCGCCGACAGCTCCAGTTTGGCATCTTTATCGCCACCCTTAGCCCGTTTTTGCACCCGGTGGATGGCGCGCTCGCACGCCTCCAGGTCGGACAAGGCCAGCTCGGTATTGATGACATCAATATCTTCCGCCGGACAGACTTTCCCCGCCACATGAATGATATTGTCGTTTTCAAAGCAGCGCACGACATGGCCGATGGCCTCGGTCTCACGGATGTTGGTCAGGAACTGGTTGCCCAGACCTTCCCCTTTAGACGCGCCTTTCACCAGTCCGGCGATATCGACAAACTCCATGGTCGTCGGCACGGTACGTTGCGGCTTGACGATCTCCGCCAATTGATCCATGCGCGCGTCGGGCATCGGCACCACACCGGTATTCGGCTCAATGGTACAAAACGGGAAGTTGGCTGTTTCGATGCCCGCCTTGGTCAGCGCATTAAACAAAGTGGATTTGCCCACGTTGGGCAACCCGACGATACCGCATTTGAAACCCATGGTAATTTCACCTTAAATAGCTATATTATCAGCCGGTTAACTGCCATTGCCGGCATGAGATCATTCTAAACATTCATTATACACAGAATCCGGCCATTACTTGACGCCCGGTGTTTAACCGGGGCGATAGGCATGCAGGCGATTCATGGCCTTCACGGCATCCTGGGTCACGAGGATCTCCGTGCAGCGTACCGCTTCGTCAATGGCGCTATCTATTAGCTGGCGTTCTGCTGTGGGCGGTTTGCCAAGCACGAAGCCCACGACTTGATTTTTGTCCCCCGGATGGCTGATGCCGATACGCAGGCGGTGAAACTGGGGATTGTTGCCCAGGCGGCTGATGATGTCTTTCAGACCGTTATGGCCGCCATGGCCTCCCCCCAGCTTCAGCCGGGCGCTGCCGGGCAACAGATCCAGTTCATCGTGTGCGACCAGAATGTCCTCCGGCGCGATGCGGTAAAACGTGGCCATCGCCGCCACCGCTTTCCCGCTAAGATTCATAAAGGTCGTGGGCACCAACAGGCGGACATCCTGGCCGCCGAGGGTCAGCCGGCCGGTATAGCCGTAGAATTTACTTTCTTCTTTCAGCGTCTGCCGGTAGCGCTCCGCCAGTAACTCAACATACCAGGCGCCGGCGTTGTGGCGGGTGGCGGCGTACTCAGCGCCGGGATTGGCCAGGCCTACAATTAATTTGATCTTCACGTCTTGTCTTACTCTCATCGGGCGGTTTGCGTGTTAGTTTACTCTGCCCGGGCAAAACAATTCAAATCCACGGCAGGGCCGTGTCGGTGCGGTTTGCGTCGATTTGTGTGATTTATTGAAAGGTCTGTGATCGTCACCACAAGGTGAGAAATTTACTCTGGCTATACTTTAAGCAGTACAAGGATTGACGCCGGGCAGGGCGTCAGAACGAACATTCAGGAGGTGTAGCATAAGACGTAAATCAGCAATGCTGGTCGGCAATGACCTCATGGGCGCAGGCATGGTACTGATGGTTGCCAGTATCGCCGTATCGGTACTGAACCAGTTGCCCCAGATCACTATGCTTGCACTGATGGCCAACGGCGGCATTATGGGCATTTTTGTCGGCGCACTGTTGTGGCGCGCGTATGAGCGGTCACGAGGAAATTTCGGATCGCTACTGGTGGCATCGCCGTTTTGACGCGCGTTGCCGAAAAAACCAGAATGCCCGCTACCATTAACGCGTAGCCCGATCCCGCCCAGACGGGCAATGCAAGGCTGACATAAGACGTGCGGCTGGGACAGGGTATGGTCAAAATCGTACGCACCGCCGTGCCTAGAGCAGGGAGGGATCCCCGGCTGCTGCGGTTATACCGTTAGCCTTACCGGCAATGGCTTTAAGACTAAATCGCACAGTGGCTACAAGCTTATGCGAATCCCCTGGTGGGAGATAAACAGACTGTGCTTTTTGGGCAAACCGCGGTGATATTTCCGGGCGCCGTCTGACCAGCGCGGGCGCCCCTGTATGATCAGTGCTCAAACATGGCCGAGATGGATTCTTCATTGCTAATGCGGCGAATCGCCTCCGCTAGCATCCCGGACAGCGTCAGCGTACGCACGTTGGGCAGCGCCTTGATGGCCGGATCCAGCGGGATAGTATCGCAGACGATCACTTCATCTATGACCGAATTCTTGATGTTCTCATAGGCATTGCCCGAAAAAATCGGGTGCGTGGCGTAGGCAAATACCCGCTTGGCGCCGCGTTCCTTCAGCGCTTCGGCGGCTTTGCACAAGGTACCGCCGGTATCGATCATATCATCCACCAGCACGCAGTCGCGACCCGCCACGTCGCCGATAATATGCATAACCTGAGACACGTTGGCGCGCGGGCGGCGCTTGTCGATAATCGCCATGTCGGTATCGTTAAGTAGCTTGGCTATTGCACGTGCGCGCACGACGCCGCCGATATCGGGGGAAACGACGATCGGATTTTCCAAATCCTGCTGCAGCATATCTTCCAGCAGGATCGGGCTGCCGAACACGTTGTCCACCGGCACGTCGAAGAAGCCCTGAATCTGTTCAGCATGCAGGTCGACTGTCAGCACGCGGTCAACGCCGACGCTTGACAGAAAATCGGCCACGACTTTGGCGGTAATCGGAACGCGGGCGGAACGGACGCGGCGATCCTGACGCGCATAGCCAAAGTATGGGATAACGGCGGTGATACGACCGGCGGAAGCCCGGCGCAGCGCATCAACCATGACCACCAGTTCCATCAGGTTGTCATTGGTGGGCGCGCAGGTGGACTGAATGATGAAAATATCGCCACCGCGAACGTTTTCATTGATTTGCACACTGACTTCACCGTCGCTGAAACGGCCGACGGCGGCATTGCCGAGACTAGTATATAAACGGTTGGCAATACGTTGCGCCAGTTCCGGGGTAGCGTTTCCAGCAAAAAGCTTCATATCGGGCACGAGAAGAACCTCAGGCTTGCGTCCAGAGAAGGTATTGCGCCAGCCTGACGCCGGGGAAGGCGGCGGCGCCATTCGGGGCAATGCCATACGGGTAATGCATCAGGCCACCGTCAGGCGGCTCATTGCGCCCCTGACAACGCGCGGTGCAGCGGGGAAACGTTAACGCCTCGGGCCACAAAACCGCGCATCCATGCCGGGGCCTGCGATAAAACCTGACGGGCGGCGGCCTCGGTATCGAATTCGGCAAATACACAAGCGCCTGTGCCAGTCAGTCGTGACGGCGCGTATTCTAACAGCCATGAAAGATGCTGTTCAACCGCGGAAAAATGTTTTCTTGCGATCGGCTCACAATCATTATGAAAAGGCGCGGTCATGAGCTGGGCTAGTGAGCGCTGCGGTGCGTCTCTATTAAGCTCAGGATCGCCGAAAATGCGTGGCGTGGCAATACTGACCGGCGGCACGGCGACCAGATACCATTTTTCCGCCGGGGCAGCCGGCGTGAGGCGCTCGCCGATGCCTTCGGCAAACGCCGCCTCGCCGCGCACAAATACCGGTACATCGGCGCCGAGCGACAGTCCTAACTGCGCCAGAGTGGCCACATCCAGCCCGCAGAGCCACTGGGCATTAAGCGCTACCAGCACGGTGGCGGCGTCGGAAGATCCTCCCCCGAGACCCCCACCCATCGGCAGGACTTTCTCCAACTGAATATCTGCTCCCGGCGCCGCGGGGTCACCCGCTGCAAAACAGTGGCGCTGCAAAAGCCTTGCGGCGCGCACGATAAGGTTGTCTTGTTCCGCTACGCCCGCGATCGGGTTCATCAGGCGAATGCGGCCGTCGGCGGTGGGCGTGATGGTCAGCGTGTCGCCATAATCCAGAAACTGGAATAGCGTTTGCAGCAAATGATAGCCATCGGCGCGTCGGCCGGTGATATATAAAAACAGATTAAGTTTGGCCGGGGCCGGCCACTGGCGTGTCATTACAGGCTCCAGCTATCCATTTTCAATTTGATGCGATTGTCGCCCTGGCGCAACTTCAGATTCGACGGCAGCGCCGGGACGGTATCGTCGTGATAGCCTTGATAGGTCACGGTCCAGAGCTGCCCGTTGTGGCTATAATTCAGGGTATGCAGATAGCCGCGGGAATCCAGGGTAAAATCGGTGGCATCGCCTGGCAGGCCGAGCATCCATTGGCGCAGGTCGTTGAGCGGGATAGACATGCCGGCCAGCTTCTGGATCATCACCTCGGGATCATCGCTGACATAGCGTTTGCCCTGATTGTTGACAAGCTGGGCCACGCCAGGCTGAACATTCAGATCCATCTCGGTGCTGCCGAGCGGGTTGGTCAAAATCAGCCGGTAGCGATCGGCGCTGGTCTGCTGCCAATTGAAGAGGGCGTAAACTTTCTGCTGGCTGGAAAGATAGGCGAAGGCGCCGCGGGTCTGGTAACGGCCGAGTGCGGAGAGCGACTGCTGGTGGGCGCGCCATTCCGGCGACGTCTGGCTTTTGGCCGGGCCGGAAGGCGTATGGACACTACAGGCTGCCAGCAGCAGACTGGCCAGCGGCAGCAAACGGAAAACGGCGTAATTACGCTCATGCATGACTTCAACTTCCTTCAATATCGCGGGATGATTGGCTTTCTTTCACGCTAGCGGAGGGCATCGTTAGCGTCAATGGCTTTAATAGTTTGATTTTATACCCTTACAAGTTGTACACCTTAAGGGGAGGAAAGTGCGGTGCGGCTTTTCTTGCACCTGTGCATCAAGTAGAATGCGCGCAGACGATAACCATATTAACGCTTGTACTACTCTGTAACCTTAATCCATGACATTGCTCGCACTCGGTATCAATCACAAAACAGCGCCGGTCGCTTTGCGCGAAAGGGTGGCGTTCTCACCCGAGACCCTCGACCAGGCGCTGGGCAGCTTGCTTGCGCACCCGCTGGTGCAGGGCGGCGTCGTGCTGTCTACCTGTAACCGCACTGAGCT
Source organism: Sodalis glossinidius str. 'morsitans' (assembly GCF_000010085.1). Lineage (NCBI taxonomy): Bacteria > Pseudomonadati > Pseudomonadota > Gammaproteobacteria > Enterobacterales > Bruguierivoracaceae > Sodalis > Sodalis glossinidius. The sequence continues at coordinate 3,213,924 of NC_007712.1, read as the reverse complement.
GTATTTGAGTGTTGAGCAACAGGCTGATTTGCAAGAGGCGCTGGTACGCTGGCTGTGCGATTATCACCAGCTGGAGCCGGACGAGGTGCGCCAGAGTCTTTACTGGCATCTGGGCGACGAAGCCGTCAGCCATTTGATGCGCGTTGCCAGCGGCCTGGACTCTTTGGTGCTCGGCGAGCCGCAAATTTTGGGACAGGTAAAGAAAGCCTTCGCTGAATCCCGCCGGGGGCACGGCCTGTCGGTGGACCTGGAGCGATGGTTTCAGAAATCCTTTTCGGTTGCCAAACGGGTCCGCACCGAAACCGAGATCGGCTCCCACGCGGTGTCGGTGGCGTTCGCCGCCTGCACGCTGGCGCGGCAGATATTTGAATCCCTGGCCGACGTGACGGTGCTGCTGGTGGGCGCCGGCGAAACGATTGAGCTGGTGGCGCGCCACCTGCGCGAGCATAAAGTCAAGCGCCTGCTTATCGCTAACCGCACCCCCGAGCGGGCGCAGCGGCTGGCGGAAGACGTTGGCGCTGATGTCATCAATCTGGCGGAAATTGATAGCCAATTGGGTGAGGCAGACATTATTATCACCTCTACCGCCAGCACGCTGCCGATTATCGGTAAAGGAATGGTGGAGCGAGCGTTGAAACAGCGCCGTTATCAGCCCATGTTATTGGTGGATATCGCCGTACCGCGCGATATCGAACCGGAGGTGGCAAAGTTGGCAGATGCCTATCTGTATACGGTGGACGATCTCCAGGCCATCATAGAAAAAAATCTGGCGCAGCGTAAACATGCCGCGGTATTGGCGGAAACCATCGTTGCGCAGGAAAGTATGGATTTTATGGGTTGGCTGCGCAGCCAGTCGGCGGTGGAGGCGATTCGCGATTACCGCACGCAGGCCGATAGCCTGCGGGAGGAGTTTGAAGCCCGCGCGCTGGCCGCACTGCGCCTTGGCGCCGACCCGGAACAGGTGGTGAAAGACATGGCGTACAAGCTGACCAACCGTCTTATCCATACGCCGACCAAATCGCTGCAGCAGGCCGCCCGCGAAGGCGACGCCGAGCGTCTACAAATTTTGCGCGACGGTCTCGGACTGGACACGCACTGATATACATAAGGTAAACCACCACGTATGAAGTCCTCGATAGTCGCCAAATTGGAGGCGTTGCAAGAGCGCCGCGAAGAAGTGGAAGTTCTGCTCGGCGATCCCGGCGTCATATCCGATCAGATCCGTTTTCGCGCCCTGTCGAAGGAGTACGCGCAGCTGTCTGATGTTACCCGCTGTTTTCAGCATTGGTGGCAGGTACAAGAAGATATCCACACCGCGGAGCACCTGCTGCAGGATCCGGAAATGCGCGACATGGCGCAGGAGGAGCTGCTGGCGTCCGGCGCCAGTCTGGAGCAGCTTGAGCAGCAATTGCAGGTGCTGCTGTTGCCGCGGGATCCCGATGACGAACGCGGCTGTTTTCTGGAAGTGCGTGCCGGCACCGGCGGAGATGAGGCGGCGCTGTTCGCAGGCGACCTGTTTCGCATGTACAGCCGTTACGCCGAGACCCGGCGCTGGAAGGTGGAAATCGTCAGCGCCAGCTACGGCGAGCACGGCGGCTTCAAAGAGGTCATCGCCAAGGTGTCCCATGAGGGCGCCTACGGACTACTGAAATTTGAATCCGGCGGTCATCGCGTGCAGCGCGTACCGGAAACCGAATCCCAGGGCCGTATCCATACCTCTGCCTGCACCGTGGCGGTGATGCCGGAAATCCCGGAGGCGGAGCTGCCGGAAATCAACGCCGGCGATCTACGCATCGACACCTTCCGCTCCTCCGGCGCGGGCGGTCAGCATGTCAATACCACTGACTCGGCTATCCGCATTACCCATCTGCCCACCGGGCTGGTGGTGGAATGCCAGGATGAACGCTCCCAGCACAAGAATAAAGCCAAGGCCCTGGCGGTATTGGGCGCGCGTCTGCGCGCCGCCGAAGTCCAGCGCCGGCAGCAGGAAGAGTCCTCCACGCGCCGTAATCTCCTGGGCAGCGGCGATCGGTCCGATCGCATCCGCACCTACAATTTTCCCCAGGGGCGGGTGACCGATCACCGTATCGGCCTGACGCTTTACAGGCTGGATGAAGTTATCGAAGGCAAGCTCGACATGCTGATCCAACCTATCATGCAGGAGTATCAGGCTGATCAGCTCGCCGCGTTGTCCGAGACGCCCTGATGACCTGGCAGCAATGGCTGTCCCAGGCCGTGTCCCGGCTGCGCGCGTCCCAAAGTCCCAGCGCCAGGAGCGATGCCGAAATTCTGCTGGCGCAGCAGACCGGCGTGGCGCGCACCCGTCTGCTGGCTTTCGGCGAGACCCCGCTGACGGATGCCCAGCATGCTACGCTTGAGGCGTTATTAGCGCGGCGGGAACGGGGCGAACCCGTAGCCTATTTGACCGGCGAGCGTGAGTTCTGGTCTTTGCCGCTACGCGTGTCGGCCGACACGCTGATTCCGCGCCCCGACACCGAATGTCTGGTTCAGCGCGCTCTGGACTTGCTGTCGCCCGGCCGCGCCGAGGTGCTGGATTTGGGTACCGGCAGCGGCGCCATCGCGCTGGCGCTGGCTTCGGAGCGGCCCGAATGGCGGATAACCGGCATCGATCGCCTGCCCGGCGCCGTGGCGCTCGCCCGCGCTAACGCCGCGCGCTTGGGGCTGAGAAATGTGCAGTTCCACGAAGGTGACTGGTTTAAACCATTGCAGGCGCAACGCTATCGTCTTATTGTGAGTAATCCGCCTTATATTAAGGCGGACGATCCCCATCTCATGCAGGGCGACGTACGCTTCGAGCCACGTAGCGCACTGGTGGCGGGGGAGGATGGGCTCCAGGATCTGGCGGCAATCTGCCGCGGGGCGGGGGCCCATTTGGAACCTGGCGGCTGGCTGGTGTTAGAGCACGGCTGGTGCCAGGGGGCAGCAGTGCGCGGCCTGCTCGCGGATACCGGTTTTGGTCAGATAGCCACGCTGCGCGATTATGGCGACAATGAGCGCGTCAGCCAGGGACAATGGTCGCCCGCGCAAGCGTGACCGACGTCAAGGGGGAGGAAATGCGTGCGCGACGAGCGACAACGGGATGATCGAGGACCAGGAATGGTCGCACCTGCCAGCAGTTTCACCGCGGTATGCCCGTCCGGACCATGTTTACCGCCGCTTGTTCCCGGGTGCCATTTGTTTGTCACGCCGGCTGCATCGCCGGCGCTTATCAGACTCACCCTGTTAACAGGACCATTATGAGTACGATTGCCGATTTTGAATATAACCAGCATCCTTTAAGCGAGGGGATGCTGCGCGTAACCCAGGCCATCCGGCCCGATTTTGCCATCGAAAGCGTCCGCGCCCGGTTACAAAGCCTGACGGAAGAAGCACGGCGCCGTATTCCCGCCGACCTGGCGCAGGATGATCAGCTCGACCTGCTGATCGAGCTCTTTTACCGCACCTGGGGCTTTGGCGGCGTCGGCGGCGTTTACCGTCTGTCCGATGCACTGTGGCTGGATACGGTATTGGACCGCCGTCAGGGGCTGCCCGCGTCACTGGGGATTATTTTGCTGCATATCGCCCAGGCACTGGGGATCCCCTTGATGCCGGTAATTTTCCCGACGCAGATGATCCTGCGCGCCGACTGGCTGGACGGCGAGATGTGGCTGATGAATCCCATCAATGGCGACCCGCTGGATGCGCATACGCTGGATATCTGGCTGCGGGGTAATCTCGGCGAGGGGGTGCAGCTTGCTGAAGAAGATTTGGAAGAGGCGGATAATAATACCGTGGTGCGCAAATTGCTCGATACCCTGAAAGGGGCGCTGATGGACGAAAAGCAAATGGAGCTGGCGTTGCGCGCCAGCGAGGCTATGCTGGAATTTGACCCGGCGGATCCCTACGAAATCCGCGATCGCGGCCTGATTTATGTCGAGCTGGAGTGCGACCACGTGGCGCTCAACGACTTAAATTACTTTGTCGAGCAATGTCCGGAAGATCCGGGCAGCGAGATGATTAAGGTTCAGATTCACTCCATCGAGCAAAAATCGGTTACCCTACATTGATCGGCGGCGGTGTTTGCCACCGGTTGCCGGACAATTTTAATCAAAAAGGTGAAGCATGAAACATTTGGTGGTCAATATTGGCGACATCCAGGCAGCGAACGATCTGCCCTTCGTGCTGTTTGGCGGCATGAACGTGCTGGAGTCGCGCGATCTGGCGATGCGCATCTGCGAACACTATGTCACCGTGACGGAGAAACTGGGCATTCCCTATGTGTTCAAGGCCTCGTTTGATAAAGCCAACCGCTCCTCCATCCATTCCTATCGTGGACCGGGTCTGGATGAGGGGATGAAGATCTTCTCCGAGCTGAAAGCGCAGTTTGGCGTGAAGGTGATAACCGATGTGCACGAAGCCGGCCAGGCGCAAAGCGTGGCGGACGTAGTAGATGTGATTCAATTACCCGCATTCCTTGCCCGCCAGACCGATCTGGTGGAGGCCATGGCCCGCACCGGCGCGGTGATAAACGTAAAAAAACCGCAGTTCATCAGCCCGGGGCAGGTCGGTAATATCGTCGATAAGTTCCGGGAAGCCGGCAACCACCAGGTGATCTTATGCGATCGCGGCAGCAATTTCGGCTATGACAATCTGGTCGTTGACATGCTCGGCTTTAATGTGATGAAACAGGTTTCCGGCGGCTGTCCGGTGATTTTCGATGTGACTCATGCCCTGCAGACCCGTGACCCGTTTGGCGCCGCCTCCGGCGGGCGCCGCGCACAGGTGAGCGAATTGGCCCGCGCCGGTATGGCGGTCGGTATCGCCGGCCTGTTCATCGAAGCGCATCCGGACCCGGCGAATGCCAAATGCGATGGCCCTTCGGCCTTGCCGATTGCCAAGCTGGAGCCGTTCTTGCGCCAGATGAAAGCGATTGATGAATTGGTCAAATCCTTCCCCGAACTCGATACCGGCCACTAACGCCGGCAGAACGCATTGGCAGGGAGAGTTCCCCTGCCAGTCATCGCGCCAGTAAAACCTCCGCGCCCGGCCACCCGGCAATGTAGTTCCCGCGCCCGATACCGCTGTCGTAACACCTTCGCGCGCGCCGGGCACCCAGGTGGTGACCCTGCCATAGCTGTCGCCTGGCGAGCATACCGTCTGAAAACCCCGCACGCTGAGCGGGCAACTCGGCGCGAGAGGTTGGACGGGGGCGCCAGCCCCCAACGTTGTCCACGTCGCAATGAGCGGCTTTGCTCCGCGTTAACCCGCTTTGCACTCGGCGTGCGAGCCCGCGGGGTTACCTTCTTTTCCCCGCGTCCGTCAGGGTGTGTGAGTCCCGCATGGTGCCCTTCTTTATCCCGCGTCCATTATGGCGTGAGAGCACCGCGTGATCCCTTCCTTTACCCCGATGTCGGTCTTAGGGCGGCATTAACCCTTGCCGAGCAGGGCAACCAGCGTTCAAGCAGGCCGCGCACCATGTCCGTTAATAATGCAGTACCACCGGCGCCGGCAGGTGTGTTAACGCCTGCGGCAGGGTGCTGCAAAATGACAGCCGGCCGGGGATTGGCAGGACATTGGCGCGCGCCAGCGTTTTTAACGGCTGAAACGGAATATCGGTCACCAGCACATGCTGGCCCGCGGGCAGTCTGTCGCAGAACTGCATGAAGGCCTGCAGTCCGCCGGCATCCAGTACCGGCACCGTATCCCATTGCAAGATGAGGTATTTATCCTCGGGCGTTAGCGCACTGAGCTCGGCAAAGATACGCTCGGCGGCAGCAAAGAACAGCGGGTCGTTGACGCTTACCATCCGCGTCGCCGGCAGGTCACACGGCAGCTCGGTCAAACGGGTCATGCGGCGCATAAACAACAGTGACGCCAGCACGATCCCAACGGTAATAGCGATAACCATATCGAACAACACGGTCAGCGACATGCACAGCAGCATAACAATGATGTCGTCTTTCGGCGCCCGTCGCAGCAGATAAATGACCTTATGCGCTTCGCTCATGTTCCAGGCGACCAGCAGCAGTAAGGCTGCCATGGTGGATAACGGCAACCAGGAAAGCGCGGGGGCCAGCACCAGCAGCGCCAGCAACACCAGCAGGGCATGCACCAGCGCCGAGACGGGGGAAGTGGAGCCGGCGCGCACATTGGCGGCGGATCGCGCGATGGCGGCCGTCGCGGTAATGCCGCCGAAAAACGGAGCCAGCACGTTGCCGATGCCCTGGCCGATGAGCTCATTATCAGATTGATGCTTTTTACCGGTCATACTGTCCAGCACCACGGTGCACAGCAGCGATTCAATCGCCCCCAGCAGCGGCCAGTAAATCAGTACCCCAAGAGTCACAATACCCACCAGCGTATCGGCAACAGTAAACATGGGCAGCGCCGAGAGCAGGCCTGCCACTTTGCCAAGATAATGTTCCGGCAGCGAGGCGGTATGCAGACCAAAGAAATCTTTGATCTGCATGGTGCTGATAGTAATGGCGATACCTGAGGTAAAGCCCAGCGTGACCGGCAGCGGAATAAATTCGATCAAGCGGCCAAGACGCGCCAGCCCCTGATAATCAGCAGTAATCCGGACATCAGTGTGGCAATCAGCAGCCACGCCAGCCCGAATTGCTGCTATACCGGGTAGAGGATTACCACGAAAGCTGCGGTCGGACCCGACATGCTGAACCGCGAGCTGCCGCAAAGGGCGATCGCGATCCCCGCAACGGCGGAGGTATACAGCCCGTATTGCGGCGCCACCCCGCTGGCAATCGCCAGAGCCATCGCCAGCGGGATGGCGATAATGCCGACGGTGATGCCGGCGATGATATCTTTGAGCAGGCGTTGCGAGGTGTATCGCTCCTTCTAGCACGCACCAATAAGCGCGCTGAAAGGGCGTATGCCGGAGAAAAAATGCGTCTTCATTAACTCAGTAAATCAAAGCAGGAAAAACGTCGGCCGGCCGTTGAGATGAACTCCTACCATACGCCGAGCGGCAGCAAAAAAACCAGCACCAAATCAAGGCAGAAGGAAAAAAGTGAACCACAGCCGCATTGGGGCGATGCGGAAGGCGCCGCAGGCGAGGGCGGTGAGCGCAGGTTACAGCATAATTGTCATCAGATAAGCGACAAACAGCGCCAGATGGGCGGCACCGTTCAGCACATTGGTGCGTCCGGTGGAGAGAGAGACCTGGCACACTATCAGCGCGGTTAACATGACTACGATTTGCGGCAGCGACAAACCGAACGTCAGCTGATTGCCGGTGAAGATGGCGATAAGCGTCACCGTCGGCACCGTCAGAGAGATGGTCGCCAGAATCGAACCGAAAAACAGATTCATCGCCCGCTGAACCTGATTGGCCAACATGGCGCGGATGGCGCCCAGGCCTTCGGGAGAAAGGATCAGCAGCGCCACCAGGAAGCCGGTCACCTGTTTCGGCGCATTGATAGCGGTCAGCAAATGATCGAGCGGATCGGCATTGACTTTGGTTACTGCGACCACCGCGATAAGGTGAATGATGAGCTACGCGCCGTGCCACAACGACCCATGGGCAGAGGGTTTGCCGTGCGGATCCTCACCGTCTTCGTCCTCATGCTCATAGATAAACCATTTCTGGTGCGTGCGTGTCTGGATCAGTAAAAAAACACCATACATGGCGGCGGAGACGGCGCCGGCAATCAACATTTGCGCGACGGTGAAATTCCCCCCCCCCCCCCGGCAGCGCGGCGGGAAAGACTAGCACGATAACCGCCAGCGGCATGATCGCCATCAAATATTGTTTGATGCCCGCCAGATTGAGTGACTGGGTAGCGAATTTACTGCCGCCCAGCAGCAACGAGAAACCGACCAGGCCGGTCGTTACGATCATGATGACCGAGTACAGCGTGTCGCGCATCAGCGCCGGTGGCCATCAGCGCCGAGATGAGGCTGACTTCAAGAATGACCACGGACAGGGTGAGTATCAACGAACCGAGGGGCTCACCCAGGCGATGCGCCAGCACGTCGGCGTGGCGCACCACGTTGAAGGCGCTGACCAGAATACCGAGCAACGCCAGCAGATTGATCACCACCAGTGCACCTAATCCTGTAGCGGTGCCCCAGAGGCTGAGCACGCTAAGCGCGGCCAGAGGGAAAAGCAGGCTATATTCTTTATGGCGGGTCTTAACCGCGGGGGTGGTAGACGTCATGGTTGGCGCTCTCTCCTGAATAAAACGCGGGATCTCTTGCCCGCGATGCCGCCACGAGCGCGTACCGGTGACCATTACCGGCAGCGATAAGTTTAACATAAAGCCAATCGGGCCAGGGTGATATTTGCATAAATTGACGTTTAGGCCAAGAAATGGCGTAAGAGGGCTATAACTTTTATTGTAAAATAATGTTCATTAACATATATTTGATTATATAGACTTTTTCCATTTATTTTTGACATTACAGTGATAAATATTGTCAATATCTTGCCAAATAAGGCGCTTTTTGGCCTATGATGAATGAAGTAAATGTGGGTCAGTTAAGAAAAATCTGCTTGCGTGGCAAAACGAGCAATGAACTTCCCAGCGACAGCACCGGGCGTCAATGAGGGAGCACTGACTGGGCCATCTATGGCGCCGTACCCGCCGACAGACGGGGACCCGCCACCTATACTGAATAATGCCAATGTATATCAATGAGGCTGTATGCTCTATCAATCCAATTCGTCTTTGCCGGACAGCGTTACCGGGTGCTTGCCCAAGCACGCGCAAGATATTTATCGCGAAGCCTTCAACAGCGCCTGGGATCAGTATAAGGATGCAGCCGAGCGCCGCGGCCACGAATCGCGCGAGGAAGCAGCGCACAAAGTTGCCTGAGCGGCCGTGAAACATAAATACCAGAAAGGGGATGACGATCGCTGGCATCCCAAAAAGGCCGTTTCAGGGGCTAAACAATAACGCATAGACTCTGCGGAGGGGGCTGGGCCAGCCCCCGCAAATTGTCGCTTGCGACATCCCGCGGTTGACCGTGGTTTTGTCTCGGTCTTAGGCCTCGGCTGTATGAGCGAGCCGCAAGAAAATGGCTTAACCGCGCGGCCACGATGACCGCTGAGAGCCATCAAGGTGAGCCGCCAGACGCGATCATCCCCTGCTGCGGCAGTGCTATTCGCTCCTGTTGGCGTTGTTAGGCTGTCCTCAGCGGCAACAAGGGCGCCATTATCGATTTTTATTCTAAATGTGACTCGCTTCAAACTTGATTGCGGCGCTGGAAACACATATGGTCATATTGTTGATAATTTAATTATGAGCAATAGAACTTAAGAATATTGTTGCGCATTGGTGGCAAAGCTTTGCCGCCGCGTTTGAGTGTGATTGCCAGGAGAAAGTAAGCTATTGTTAAAGCGAGACTTTTTACAGAAAGCGGATTGTAAAACGGCCTTCGGCATTATCGATGAATCGCTGCTGTTGACGCCGGAACAACGGCGGGCATCGCTGGCGTGTATGCTGAGGCGCCGGCCGGATAATAGCCCGGTGTGGGTTTTCGGCTACGGGGCGCTGATGTGGAACCCCATCTTTGAAGCGGAGGAAGTGCGTCCGGCCACGCTCGCGGGCTGGCATCACGCATTCTGTTTGCGTCTTATCTCCGGTCGCGGCACTACGGCGCAGCCGGGACGCATGTTAGCGTTAAAAGAGGGCGGTCAGACCACGGGGCTGGCGTTTCGGCTGCCCGAAGCGCGGTTACATGAAGAGCTGGAGATGCTGACCGGCTGCTATATTCCCACCTGGAGTGAATTAACGCTCGATAGTCGTGACAGTGTCACCACACTGGTCTTCGTCATGGATCCTTGCCACCAACGCCAGTATCTCTTCGCCCTGGAGCAAGAGCTGAACAATTACGGCATGCAGAATGAGTGTATGGTGGAATTGGTCAAGCAGGTGCGCCGGCTGATTCAGGGGCGGGCGGCGGTGAACCAAACGCCGCGGGATGAACCGCCGCTTGCGGTATAGCTCCGCGCTACATAAGAGATGCCGCCGCAAAGGGCGGCGGCCCCAGGAGGCCATGCCGCAAACGCAGACATCTCCATGCGACACTGCCGTGTCTTAGCTGACGCCCTCGCGCTCCCAGCTTCCGTTAGGGTTCTCTGGCTGCCATCTGGTGCCTCTGCGTGCGCAATCAGGATCCGCTGGTTTTTATCGCTGTTTTGCCGGTTCGCGCCGTAGCGGGGGTGATAAAGCGGGCCACCAACCGTTTTCTGACCCGCACCACAAATTGCTCCTGAAACAGCACACACACCGTCACGGTCAGTATCAGAAACAAGGCATAGCCGGTCAACGACAGCTGCACGTTGGCGGCTGCCGCCACGCAGTCGCTCCACTGGTTAAGGCACTGTCCGGGAGCGCCCCGCACCAACTGTTCCACTGTCATGAACAAATTGTACAGCGGCACATGCAGGGCGAACATGGACAACGAGGCCGCGCCGAGGCGGGGTGACCAGTGGCGCAGCCAGGCACTGTCCGGATTGCGCGCCAGCGCGCACAGATAGAGAAGCATCAACTGCGACGGCAACAACAGACCGTTATGCAACAGGAAGTACCAATATTTGGGGCCGTGGGTAAACAGCACGGTGGCCGTCAGGAAACACGCCACGATAAACAGGACCATGGCTCGGCGTGCGCTAGCCGACAGCACATGCCCTGCTTGATGTATCCGTTTGAAGAGGGCGTAAGCCAGGATGCCGCCGAAAAACTCCGGCACGCGAAACAGCGGCAGACGCTGCAGCAGTCCGGTATATGGCATGCCAAACTGTTGCTGCCAGATAACCCATACCGGCGGCAGCAGATAGGCCAGCATGCAGATCCCGAGCCAGAGCCAGGGATTGCGCACATTCATCAGCCGCGGCGCTGCCCAGGGGAACAATAGGTAAAAGAAAAACAGCGCCGACAGCGACCAAAGCGGCGCATTAAACGTCAGAAAATAGGGATTCCACGCCTGCAGCATCAAGAGCTGCAGCACGCTGTTGAACGCCAACTGAACATTATCCATGTAATGGCGGAACAGTTCCGGGTGGGTCTGGCCCAGCACTTCATTGGTGTCATAAACCACAAACCGGATTGTCGCGCCGGGGCCTTCGGGCGGTATTGCCAGCCATTGCATGAGGGTGACGACCAGCATGGACGACAGCAGCGCCACAATGTGAATGGGATATAGATTGAACAGCCGTTTACGCCAGAAATTGCTGGCCGGTTCGCGCAGTCTACGGCCGCGTACATATACGTGGGCCAATAAAAATCCGGACAGGGCGAAGAAGGCGCTGGTGGCGAAAAAGCCCATACTGGTCAGCTCGCTCAGCCCGAACACCGCTTTGAATTGCGGATAGTGATGGGCGGTATGATAAATCATAACGTAACAGCCAAGCAGGAAGCGTAGCCACTCCAGGCCGATAAACCGTTCCTTTTCCAGTTGCGTCATTTTTCCTTCTCCGGGCTGTAAGCATCAAATACGGTAACGGACAGGTCAAACATATAGATATTTAGCAGTATATTTCTTGTGGTTTAGAATGGTAAGTCATCTCACTGTCTATGCCCATTCTGAATGTGTTAGAGTAAGCGTTATCGGGTTACTTTATGAGCAGTCCGGCAACTTGCCGGTCATCAAAGCAACGGCCACAGCGGCACAGCGGCGAACAGAGAGACCCATGAACGTCTTTATACCAAACCGGCGGCTTCGCGCCGTCACGTCACCTGTCATTATGAGAGTTTTCTTAGGCACCCTGGCGGGTAACGCCTTCTTCTGTTCGCTCCCCGCCGCCGCGTGGGTAACCCAGCCGGAAAATGACGCTGCGTTGCTAAGCCAGCAGCAAGCGCTGCCTAATCTTGGGAGCGCAAGTGTAAACGAAAGCGGTACGGAAAAGAAGTTGGCGACGTTAGCGCGACAAATGGCGGAAGTCAACCAGGATGAAAATACCGATCAGACCTGGCGCAGTTATCTGCTGGGGGAGGCGAAGGATCGCGTGTTGGACCGATTGCAGCAAAAGAGCGAAGCGTTGCTGTCTCCCCTTGGCTACACGACCGTCACCCTTGACGTGGATGAACGCGGTCGCTTTAACGGCAGTTCTGGTCAGTTATTGCTGCCGCTGGTCGATCAGAAAACGCGCGGTCTGACCTACAGTCAACTAGGGTTGCAGGGCGTCGATGACGGCGTTGTCGGCAATATGGGCCTCCGCCAACGCTGGAACGCCGGGCGCTGGCTACTGGGCTACAACGTATTTTATGATCAATACCTGAACCAGGATGCGTCGCGTCGCGGCAGCATCGGTGCGGAAGCGCGCAGCGATTATCTCACGCTGTCCTCCAACTATTATTACCCTCTGTCCGGTATGCATGCCGCCAATGATGACGAAGATGAGCTCTTACGCATGGCCCGGCTACGATATCACCACCCAAGGATATCTGCCGTTTTATCGCCAGCTGGGCGCGTCGGTAAAATACGAGCACTATTTCGGCCAGCGGGTAGATCTTTTCGATAGCGGTAATTATCGCTCAAATTCGGCAGCGGTGGAGCTCGGCGTAAGCTATACTCCCGTGCTGCTCATGACGTTGTCCGCTAAACATAAGTTGGGGGACGGCGGCGAAAGCGCGGAACAGTATCAACTCACCCTCAATTACCGCCTTGGGGTCCCGCTGCATAGGCAACTGTCGGCGGATTACGTCGCAGAGGTGCACTCGTTGCGGGGCAGCCGTTATGACCTGGCGCAGCGCACTGCGGTGCCGGTGCCGGAATTTAAACAGCGCAAAACCCTGTCGGTATTTCTGGCGACGCCGCCCTGGTCGCTACAGCCGGGAAGCTCATTGGCGCTCGAAGTCCAGGTTTCGGCGCGTTACCCTCTGACCACGGTGAGCTGGCAGGGCGATACCCAGGTGCTAAGCCTGACGCACGTAACGAGTACCGCCTATCGGTGACGGTGGAAGATGAGAAGCAACAACGGGTAACCTCCAACTGGATAGTGTTAAAACTTAGCGCGCCGCTGCAGGCGGTCGCCCATCCCGACGAAGTGTTAATGTTTCCTGCCGGCGACGCGACATGAGTTAATGTGACTTTCGGCGCGTCGCCATAGCACGAAGGTGAGCGTTGCTACTGGCGCGGGAAATAGGGGTTGGGGTAAAAAGCGATGGAATGTATTCCTTTCCTCGCGGTGGTGAAATAGCACAGACGAAACAGCAGGGGGGATGAATATTGTTGGCAATGCCTGAAAATCGCGCTACTTTATCTTAAGGCTCAATGCGAAGCGCTTCATTAAATATCACAACGGTTTTATAGCCTATTCTCCATTTTTTCTTCATTATTGCGCATAAATTGAGTGATAGGCTTTAACATATTTACTCAGGCTCGTACTACTTGAAGTTAACTCGCGTAAAGTTATTCTTGTAATGCACGCCACGGTGTTTGATTCTTGCCGAGGCATACAGGTAAAAATAATGAGGAAATATCATGCGTAAATTAACTGCTTTCGCTCTGGCCATTACAATGATGTTAGGTATCGTCCAGCTTGCTTCCGCCGCCGATACGGCCACGGCGCCGGCCGCATCGGAGAGCGCAAAAATGTATCATCATCCGAAGCACGGACCGATGATGGAACAAATGTTCAAAGGCTTAGATTTGACGACCGCACAGCGGGAACAGATGCGTGATATCGCACGCGATGCGATGAAAAATATGAAGAAGCCATCGGCTGATGAACATAAACAGCTCCATGATGTCATCGCTGCCGATAATTTTGACAGTAGCAAAGCGCAGGCACTCGTCACCAGCATGACGCAGGCGCAAAATGAGAGAATGCTGGCCCATCTGGAAATGCAGAATAAAATGTATAATGTCCTGACGCCGACGCAGAAACAGGAATTCAATAAGAAATTTGAAGAGCATCAAACGAAAATAATGGAACACGGAAATAATTAATTCCACCAAGATGTCATTATTCCATCGCAGCCTGAGGCTGCGATTTTTTTTACCTGAAAATCCTGGGCGCTGGCCCAACGGATATGTTTCTGGCGGTAGTCCTGCGGGTGCACTGTTCAAGGGCCATAAATTCTCTTATTATGCGGGAGAGAAGGTCGATACCGGCATTCGTCTCAGACCGTCGGCCTGGAGCGCCAACCATGCGGTTACGTCATATCGAAATCATTCACGCCATCATGGCGTCCGGCAGTATCAGCGGCGCGCCGGCTTAATGTCTCGCAGCCCAACATCAGCCGCGTGCTGGCCCATGCCGAACAGCAACTCGGTTTCGCCTTGTTCGACAGGCTGCCTTCCAGCCTGCAGCCCACGCCGCGGGCACAGCGGCTAATGCCGGAAATCGAACAGCTTTATCTGCATTTGCAGCGTATCGACCAGCTTGCCCAGCGTTTGCGCGAACCGCAGCCGCAGCAGTTGCGCATCGGCGCTGCGCATGCGATGGGTCAAGTTTTTATGGCGCAGGTACTGATGGACTACCGTCGTCTGGCGCCGCCGCTGTCGGCGGAGGTAGAATTGGTGACCGGTCATCAGGATACCCTATGCCAGGATCTGCTGGCTGAACGGCTGGATCTGGTGCTGGCGTTTGGTCAATCGGTGGCGCCGGGCCTGACGGCAGAAGTGCCTTATCGTGCCGATATGGTGCTAGCCGGCGGCGGTGTGGGGATTGTCGATACGTTTACCGCCAGCCGCTACGCCGCGCAGTTGCAGGTGGTCGCAATCCAGGAGGCGCTGCCGTTTGAGGTGCAGTGGCTGACAACCGCGTCTCAGGCCGCCGAACCAGCGGTGTTGCTGATGCGCAGCATCATTAGCCGGCAACGGGAACCGTGGCGTGATGCGTTGCATTGTGCTCGGACACGGGACGTGAGGGCAGGCTGGTGGCAGCCTTCCCGTGGGATGTAAGCCCCGGCATGACGCACAGGCAAGATATCGCGGCAACGTGCCGGCGCACGGCTGTCCACGCCTCGGCTGTGTGCTATTTCCAGAAATCGTCAAAGACCGTCACCGGTGGGTGGCGCTTGTGCTCGGTGCGCAGATACCAATTTTCAATCACGCGCGCTGCGGCAGCATCGATGGTTTTGCCTTCCAGATAATCATCGAGCATCTCGTAAGTGACGCCCAGCGCTGTTTCATCCGGCAATGCGGGGCTCTCCTCCTCCAGATCGGCAGTCGGTGCTTTCAGATAAAGATGCTCAGGGCAGCCGAGGTGCTGCAATAGGGCGCGACCCTGCCGTTTATTCAGCCGAAAGAGGGGATTGATATCGGTACCGCCATCACCGTACTTGGTGAAAAACCCGGTCACCGCCTCCGCGGCATGATCGGTACCCACCACCAGACCAGCGGTCATGCCGGCAATGCTGTATTGCGCTTTCATGCGTTCGCGGGCTTTTTCATTCCCTTTGACGTAATCGCTTAATACGATACCCGCCTCGCTCAGGGTCGCTTCGCTGGCCTGGATGGCGCTTTTGATATTGATTGTGATCACCCGGTCAGGCTCGATAAACGCAATCGCGTCCTTGCAGTCCGCTTCGTCTTTCTGCTCGCCGTGGGGCAGGCGAACGGCGATGAATTGGTAATCGGCAATGCCGGTTTCCTGCCGCAGTTCGCTAATGGCCTGTTGGCAGATCTTGCCCGTCAGCGTCGAATCCTGGCCGCCGCTGATGCCCAGCACCAGGGTGCGCACAAAAATATGCTTTTTCAGGTAGGCTTTGAGAAACTCCACGCTGACCCGAAATTCGGCCGCCGGGTCAATCGTGGGTTTCACGCCCAGCGCCGCTATTATTTCTTGCTGTATTGCCATTCGCTTTGTCTCCTGAAACGTAAAGCTACGGATATTGCAAACGTCATGGTGAGGGTGATGCCAAAAGTGTAAAGCCTAACGCTTAGAAGAGAAAGCGTTACCCGTCTACGATGACATTATCCGTTCCCACCCTTGGCGTTTATCAAAAATAAGCACCAAAATGAACGACCTATTTGAAAAAATGCGTTTTGGCATCTAGGCTTACTGATACACACAATGAATGAGGTAACCTCGATGAGTAATAAAATGGTTCTGGCTCTTTCCGCCGCTGCGGCGATTTCTTTCCTTTCCGGCTGTACCGCTTACGATCGCGCCGACAGCTATGTGAATAAGCCTGTCGTCAGCGATGTGAAAAAAGGCATGACCAAAGAGCAGGCGCGGGCCATCGGTGGTGTGCCGGCGACGTCCTCGACCATGATTAACGCGCGTGGGACCTGTGATTCTTACGTACTGGGCAACCGTAACGGCAAACCCATCAATTATTTCGTCAGCTATGATGAAACCGGTAAGGTCCTGAATAAAGGGTTCCAGAGCTGCCAGGAATACGACACCAATCCTCAGCAGGGCCAATAAATCTGCCCATGACGGACTTGAGTGCGCAGCGCTATCTTCCGCTTTGCCCCAAGGCGGCGTAACAGCAACGGGTCAAGTTAACTGAGGCTTTAACGCTGTCGTACTGACGTATAACGTTGGCTGCTGGATCGGGTCGACGTCCTGCAACAGGGGATTTAGCCCGTGCCCCCCGGTGGGGGTCACGCGGCACACGCACTGCACGCTTTAGCGCATTATCCCGGGCAAAATCCAAACGCGTTGCTGCCCCGTCGCGATCAGGGTACGCCTCGTCGCTCAGCGGCGGGAGGCGCTATCGCGTCAACGCCTTCGACGGTTAACCACTCCCTAGCGACGGTCAACCACTTTCGCACCTAAACGACGGTTAACGGTCCTTGGCGGTAGACGTTACTTCCACGCTGATTCTTGGTCGTCACCGACAAGCGCCATCGCTTCACGCTAAGCGGGTCGTTATCAACGCCCTCCCTTGTCCCTCGTCTCGCCAGGTCGTCCCCCGCGGACAGACGCGCATGACGTTCCACCACTCGGCATCGGCCGGGATGTTAAGAAACATGTCTTCGTAACAGGTATTTTCGTTTTTTTTTACCTATCGGTCCCCTCGGCACGTTAGTGCCCGCAGGTATAATGAGAGTGAACATTCATTATGGTATTAGGCGCGATGTCTCTCTTAAGATTTTTGGCGGTAGGTCTGATATTTTTCGTCGTGGCCTGCGATCGGCAACCGGAAGCCAGTCCCGACGATGTGGTAACCGAGGTGGGTGTGAAAACGTTGCAGGCTCAGCCGGTTACGTTGATCAGCGACTTGACCGGTCGGGTAAAAGGTAGGCTGGTTTCTGAGGTTCGCCCCCAAGTGGACGGTATCATTCAAAAGCGGCTATTTACCGAAGGCGATGAGGTCAAGGAAGGGCAGGCGCTGTATCAAATCGACCTCGTCAGCTACCAGGCCAGCTATGATGAGGCGCTGGGGCAATTGAAAAATGCCGTCGCGGTGGTGAACAGTAGCAAACTTAAGGCGCAGCGCTATGCGGCGCTGGTTAAGGAAAACGTCGTCTCCCACCAGGACGCCGATGAAGTGGCGGCCACATGGCAACAAAATGTCGCCGCGGTGGATCAATATCGTGCCGCGGTACAAAGCGCGCGTATCGATCTGCAACGAACGCTTATCAAAGCGCCTATTTCCGGCCGCATCGGGATATCGTCGGTTACCCCCGGCGCTCTGGTAGAAGCCAATCAGTCCGACGCGCTGGCCACGATCCGCGCGCTGAATCCTATCTATGTCGATCTTACCCAGTCCAGCAGTCAGCTGTTGCAACTGCGCCGCCAGCAGGCGTCGCTGAAGCAGGAAGGCGACACGGTACCGGTGAAGGTCACGCTGGAAGACGGCTCGCGCTACCCGCATACCGGTAAACTGGAACTGATCGAGGGTGGCGGTGGATGAGGCAACGGGCACCGTCACGCTGCGCTCTATTGTACCCAATCCCCAGCAGGGCATAACCCGCGATGCCAAAGGTAATGCGACCGCTCTGGTGGTCGGCAACTATAACAAAGTGGCCAGCCGTCAAGTGACCGTCGATCGGGTTATCGGCAGTCGTTGGCTGGTCAGCGCAGGATTGCAGGCGGGCGATCAGGTGATCGTGGAAGGCACCAGCAAAGTCCAGGTCGGGATGACGGTGAAGGCGGTTGAAACGGACACGTCGTCCAGCGCCGCGCAAGCGACCGACGATCGCGGAGGAGAGTGACATGTTGGCTGGTTTTTTCATCCGCCGCCCGGTTTTTGCCTGGGTGATTGCCATTATTATTGTGCTGTTTGGTCTGTTAAGCATCAACACCCTGCCGGTGGCTCAATATCCGGACGTGGCGCCACCGCAAATTACCATTGAAGCTACCTATACCGGCGCCTCGGCAGAGACGCTGGAGAGCAGCGTGACGCAGGTTATCGAGCAGCAGCTTACCGGCCTTTGACGGGCTGTTGTATTTTTCGTCCACCAGCACGGCCTTCACCGGCCAGTCTAAAATTACCGTCATCTTTGAACAGGGCACCGATCCGGAATTGCGCAGGTCCAGGTGCAAAATAAAATCCAGCAGGCGGAAAGCCGGCTGCCGGATTCGGTCACGGCGCAGGGGGTCACGGTGGCGAAAGCGTAGTCCGACTTTCTGCTTATCATGACGCTTTATGATAACGCCAATAAAAGCACCTCCTCGGACGTGGCGGATTACCTGATAAGCAACATGCAAGACACTCTGGCGCGCGTACATGGTGTCGGGGATGTGCAGGTGTTCGGCTCTGAATATGCGATGCGCATCTGGCTCGACCCGGCGAAACTGGCGGCGTATTCCCTCATGCCATCCGATGTGGAAACCGCCCTGGAAAGCCAAAATACCCAGGTCTCCTCGGAGCAAATAGGGGCGCAGCCCACCGGTAAAGAACAACAACTGGTGGCAACGGGACGCGACGGCGAAATCCATGGAGGAAATTACCGGCGCTCTTATCGGCATCGCCTTGGTCCTGTCGGCGGTATTCCTGCCTATGTCGTTTTTCAGCGGGTCGACCGGGGTCATTTACCGACAGTTTTCCATCACCATTGTGTTTTCCATGATTCTGTCAGTGGTGGTGGCGCTGACCCTGACGCCCGCGCTATGCGCCAGCTTTCTCAAGCTGCATGATGACGAGCATAGCGAAAAGGGGTTTTTCGGCGGCTTTAACCGTTACTATAACGCGCTGCAAGCGCGCTACGAAAATCGCGTCGGGCATGTCATCCACGGCCCGGTCCGTTATCTGCTGCTGTATGCGGTTTTGCTTTTGGCCTGCGCCGTGATGTATCTGCGTTTGCCCACCGGCTTTCTGCCGACGGAGGATCAAGGGTACATCATGGTGCAATACTAACTGCCGTCAGGCGCTACGGATAGTCGAACGCAACAGGTGAGCCGCGAGATCCAGCAGTACTTCCTGCCAAAGAAAAAGACAACATCAACGTCGGCATGTTGGTGAACGGTTTTAGCTTTGCTGGCGGCGGTCAGAACGCCGGGGTGGGTTTTATCGCCCTGAAAAATTGGAGCGATCGTCAGGGAGCGGCAAACACGGCGGACGCCATCGCCCAACGGGCGATGAAACAATTTGCCAGAGTGTGCGCCAATACGCTGCCGGATTAGCCAGTTCCAGCTTTTCTGAGCAGACTGGAGCAGCTTAAATACCATTGACAGGGTGGTTTTTCTCGAACCACACTTCTTTGCGCGTCTACTTCGTAGCCTCACAGTCGCAAAAGCCGATTCAATCGGCTTTGTCGTTCTTATTGATGCCCAGTGCTCTGACGGGAAGTCGTAGAATGCCAGCAGTTCTTTTCGATCTTTCTCCAGCTTCTTCATCGCTGCAGGATACTTCGCTGAAAACCTTGCCAACAAAACATCAAAAGCGTCATTAGCGGCATCGCGGCTATTTCGAGGAAATGCACCGTGCAATTAAATACCAGTTTCACTGCATCTGGGATTCAATGCGAGCCAGAGAATACTGAAGAAAGCGACTTCCAGAAATGGATATCTTTGTACTGGCTGATGTTTTAACGGACTTATACAGTGTCACAGGACATGCATACAAGGAAAGACACGGACTAAAAGAATAATTACCACTGAATGACTTATATTGCTACTCTTTTTTAAGGTAAGAAATGATGATATTACAATGTTTATGGTGGATGAATTATTTAGTGCCGGTACTCCTGTTATTTATTGCGCTGCCGCTCTCCCTCTGTGCGGTCATTATCGATATCAGGGAAAGCAGGCAGCGCAAAGATGACCAGATACGCGCCAAAGCCCACCGAAAACATGCGGCAAGGCATGTCAAAAAAGTTTATCGGGGATAAAAAGGAGTCGGTCATGAATCATTTTTATGCCGACTATATGAATGAAGCATTACGACACGGGCACAGGATGATTACACCTATTTTTATGTTGACCCACAACAGTCTTACGCACAGGCATTTATTGCCGGAATAGAAAAGGATTTGAGGCGGCGCATAAAGTGGTTAATGGAGAATCACACTGATGGCTTAGTGCCACAATAATTTATTACCCGCCATTAAAGTGAAATAAAAAAGGCGCATGGCGCTAGGGCTTCATACGGCCTTAATAAAGGAGAACTTACCATTGTGGTGCTTTCGGGCAGCAATACCCCCAGGGTTTTACGTTTCACTATACGCATGCCCATTACAGCATCGCCGCCAGGGGGGCCAGTCTTGGTAAGGCTGGGAAAGTGATTGCCACGCTGTCCGCTCCCGGCACCTGTACGCAGGAGGCGGCATGAGTCGCGGTGCCTGGTACAACGAGATTGACCCCTTTGTTGCGCAGTGGCTCCGAAACCTGATTGTCGCCGGTCATATTGCGCCCGGTGATGTTGATGAACGCTCAATTGAGGATGTGAACCCCGATGACTTGCGAGACTACACGCAGTGCCATTTCTTCGCCGGTATCGGCGTCTGGTCGTATGCCCTGAGTAACGCCGGCTGGCCGGACGACAGTCCCGTATGGACAGGTTCCTGCCCCTGCCAGCCTTTCAGCGCGGCAGGCAAAGGAGGCGGGTTTGATGACTAGCGGCACCTGTGGCCTACGTTCCATTGGCTCATCAGCCAGTGCCGCCCTGAGTGCGTGTTTGGCGAACAGGTTGCAGGCAGCCATGCAAATATCTGGTTCGACCTTGTACAGGCTGATCTGGAGGCCATGGACTGCGCCTTCAGGTGTGTGCCGTTTCCGTCTGCGGGCGTCGGTGCCCCGCACATCCGCGACCGCGCCTACTGGGTGGCCTACGCCGACCACGCGGGACTGGAAGGACGGTTACGAATGCCTGAACGTTCCCCTGAATGCGTTGCTGGGCCGCGTAGTGTGGTTAGCGGGCTGGCCGACGCCGAAAGCGTTGGACGAACAAATGGCGAGGCACAGCCGAGAGGCGGCAGTCCGTTTTTCGGAGCGACCCCGCAAATCGTCCGAACTGGGAATAGCGGTACTACTGACCGAGCCCATGCGAATAACGGCTTCTGGCGAGAGGCTGACTGGCTCTTGTGCCGGGATGGAAAGTGGCGGCCACGCTGTTTGTCCACGCTTTCCGCGCCGGCGTGACGGAAGGGAAGCCTGATATGTCACAGTCCAGCGCCGTCATCCGGTTGCAGAAAATGATTGAGCTGACGGAGGGCGAGGAATGACCGATTACGACGCTTTACTTAAAGCCGCCTTTGAGGTGTGGGCCGGCAAACGCCATTTTGATCTCACAGAGTTGTCGCCACATATTATCGATAACCTGGGCGATGATATTAATCACTATCAGCACCCTGAGACCACTCTGGTTTTTACCTGCTTCCGCGCCGGTTTTGATGCAGCTGACGCGCTGTTGCCGGGGTTTTATGAAGGGCTGGGGAAGTTGCCTGATATGCCGCAGTCCAGCGTCGTCTATCCCTGGAACAATAAGCCCCTGCTGCCTATTGAGCGGTGCATCCCGACCCATGAGGAAATGCGCCTTACCGAGCTTCGCCGCGAGGACACTCTCCTGGCGAAAAAGCAGGTTGACGACCAGCTGGAAACGGTGAGTTCCAGTATTTACTGGCGCTTTGACCAGCGCGAAAAGCAAAAGGGCTTTGACAGCGCCCGCCGCTGGCTAACCGAGTCCGTGGTTAAGGTGATGTTGCCGCGCATTGCGTGTGCAAACGCCGGCTACCGCCTGAATGAAATAGCAGACGACGATTTCCGGGCGCTGTTTGGCGACCGCGCAACCCAATCCCCCCAGCATAATGGCGTGGTGGCCTTTTTACGCCTGCGCACCCAGCGTCAGCGTCTGCCCGACCTGGACAGTCATGCGCTCAAGTCCCTGGCGAACGACGCCGCCCATGTTGCCGCCACGGAAGTGGCCCGCCTGACCCACGCGCAGTGCGATAAAAGCGAATGGCGCATCGTCTATGACCACCTGGCCCACATTGTTCATCTGCTGGGCCTACAGCCGCCGCTCTGGCGCAAGCTAGAAAAATGTTTTGTTCCCTTTGATGCCCAACCGGCCATCAGACGAATGTGTGATGCGCGGTGGTGGCTGAACAGCCTGCGCCGTACCGCCAACGAGTGGCGCAAATGCATGGCGCTGGAAGATGGAGAGGGTAACCGTATCAGCCTGATGGATGGCTATGCCGCCAGCCAGGCCAATCCCGCCATCCGACGGACTGAACTGATGGTGCGTATAAGGGGTTATTTACTGATATTTGCCCGCCTGGAAGACATGCCCCGCATCCTGGAAATCCTGCGCGACTATGCCACGGCGGCAGACTGCGAAGAATTACGCAGCGCCGTCGCGGCAAACGCCCGATTTGATGCCAAAGCCATTGACCCGGAAAAAGGCAGCGCCACCGCCTGGGTTTCACGCTGGGGCATTCGTCAGTTTCAGTTTATCGGGTGCATTCCCGTCACCGTCTGGCGGGAGCTGCGCTGCCTGAATGACAGCGAAACCGCGCACGGCCTGAGCGTGGAATTTGCCGCCTGCCACGATGCGGCCAACGCCCCGACTGGGCCGGGTATGTCAATGCACAGGGTGGGCCACTGGTCAAGCGTTATGATCTGGCGGTGCGCACCTGACGAGGGTGCATCATTATGGCTTGCGCGATCGCATCAGCCGACACGGCCCGACGGTACGCTATGCCCGTCGTCAGCTGCTGGGCTTTACCGACGCCGACCGTGACTGGATAGCCGATCTGGCGCTGGCCCACCTCGCCCGATAGCCGCCTTGTAACGCCCCTGACACAAGCCCTACCTCGTGCCGCGCCCCCCCCCCCCCGACGCGGCACACTGACAGATGAAAACTGCACTCGCTGACATTAAACGCCTGCTGGCCAACCTGATCCGCTTAGGTGTCGTCTCCCGCGTGGACACCACCACCGGCCGCTGCCGGCCGTCTTTTCCGACATCCACTCGGCGCCCTCCGCCGCGCCGGATGTGGTACACCTGACGTTCCCGGATGGCGCGGTGATGGAATACGATCCGGACACCGGCGCACTGACGGCGCGCGGCATCAAAACCGCCCAGATTCAAGCCAGCGAATCGGCCGCGGTGACGACCCCCATAGTCCTGGTGACCGCCAGTGAGCGTATCACGCTCGATACGCCGGAGGTCGTTTGCACCCAGCATCTGCGCGCCCGCACTCTCAGTATCACCGAGGGCGGCACGATGCAGGGCACCCTCACCCACAGCGGCGGTAGCCTGACCTCCAACGGCGTGACGCTGGACAGCCACCGGCAAAGCGGCGAGGGGCTGTCCGATATGGCCCATCTGCGCCAGTCAGTGGCTGATATCCTGCAAACGCCCACCGGTAGCCGCGTTATGCACCGGGACTACGGCTCGACACTCTTTGCGCTGATTGACCAGCCGCAGACGCCGGCATTAAGGCTGCAAATCATGGCCGCTCTCTACGGCGCGCTGCTGCGCTGGGAAGATCGCCTGACGCTCACCCAGCTCCGGCTATCCAGCGCGGCCAGCGGAAAAATGACGGTTGACCTGGTGGGACAGCGTACCGATACTGCCGCACCGCTCACCCTGACGCTGCCCTTAGGAGGATAACCGTGGCGACCATCGATTTAAGCCAGCTTCCCGCGCCCAACGTCATTGAGTCCCTCGACTTTGAGACGCTGTTTGCCCAACGCAAGGACAGCCTGATAGCCCTTTATCCACCAGAGCAGCGCGAGACGCTGCAGCGTACGCTGCGCTATGAATCCGAGCAGCTGGTTAAGCTGTTGCAGGAAAACACCTACCACGAGCTGTTGCTGCGTCAACGCATCAATGAGGCTGCACAGGCGAACATGCTGGGCTACGCCACCGGCACCGACCTCGATCAGTTGGGCGCCAACTATAACGTCCAACGCCTGGTCATCACACCGGCGGATGACACCCAACTTCCGCCAACGCCGGCGGTGAAAGAAAGCGATCGGGATTTTCGCCTGCGTATCCAGCAGGCGTTTGAGGGACTGAGCGTCGCTTACCAGTTCCACGGTCGCAGTGCCGATGGCCGCGTCGCGGATATCTCTGTTATCAGTCCGCAGCCCGCCTGCGTGACCGTTTCGGTACTTTCCCGCGAGGGCGACGGCACCGCCAGCGCCGAGTTGATAGCGAAAGTTGCCGCCGCCCTGAATGCCGACACCGTGCGCCCGGTTGCCGACAGGGTGACCGTGCAATCCGCGCGCATCGTACCCTATGAGGTGGAGGAGGCCTCCATCTGTTACCGGGACCGGAAGCTGGCCCCATCCGCCAGGTGGCAGAGCAACGGCTTGACGCCTACGCCCGCGACCAGCATCGGTTGGGGCGGGATATCCGGTTGTCCGCACTCTATGCCGCCCTGCATGTGGAGGGCGTGCAGCGCGTGGTATTAACACGCCCCGAGGCGGATATCGTGCTGGATGCCACCCAGGCGTCATACTGCCAACGCCATACACTGACCCTGGGAGGCAGCGATGCATAACGGTCGTTTACTGCCGTCAGGCTCGACGCCGCTCGAAGTGGCGGCTGCTGCGGCGTGCGCCCAGCTGGCACAACTACCTGTCCCGCTGCGTCAGTTGCTCAACCCACAGACCTACCCGGTGAATTTGCTGCCGTATCTGGTGTGGGCCTTTTCCGTTGACCGTTGGGATGAAAGCTGGCCGGAGGCGGCCAAGAGTCAGGTGATTGCCAGCAGCCATTTCATTCATCGCCACAAGGGCACTATCAGCGCCTTGTGAAGCGTGGTAGAGCCGCTGGGCTACCTGATAGAGGTGCGCGAATGGTGGCAGCTGAACGAAACGCCCGGCACGTTTCGCCTGATTGCGGACGCAAAACCCGTCAGCCGCCACATGACCGGGCTGTCGGTCAATCTCGACGTTAACGGCCAACTTCCGGTCGCCGTCGGCAGCTATGATGGCGATATCCTGACCGTGAGCATCACATCATGAGCATCAAATTTTTTGGCATCCTGACCCACTAGGGTGCGGCGCGGCTGGCGAACGCCGCCGCGCGGCCCTCAATCAACTGAGCGTTGACCCGCTTAACGGCAACCAGATCATTACCGAGCAGGTTATCCCGGAAAATGAGGGCGGATGGTGGATAAGGGAAATGGGCCTGTTTGACAAAGACGGCACCCTGATAGCGGTAGCCAACTGCCCGGAAAGCTACAAACCCCAGATGCAGGAAGGCAGCGGGCGCACCCAGACCATTCGCATGATCCTGATCGTCAACAGCACCGAGGAACTGGCGCTGAAGATTGACCCGTCCATCGTGCTGGCGACGTGGCACTATGTGGATGATGGCGTTATCGAGGTGAAAGCCTATGCCGATACGCTGATGAAAGCCCATCTCAATCATGCCGATCCGCATCCACAGTATGCGCCCAAGGCCAGCCCGGTTTTCACCGGCACACCGATTGCACCGACGGCCAAAACCTTTCCGCTCAATACGCCGGTATTGCTGACCGACGTGCTGGACGCCAGCGGCAAGGCTGGCAATAAAGGGACACTGGCCCGCGCGCTGGATGCTATCGCCGCCCAGGCTAAACCGGTCACTGTGGTAGTGTGTGTTCCCCAGGGCAAGACCGAAGCGGAAACCACCACCCATATCATCGGCGGCGTCACCGCCGAGGGCAAAAAAACCGGTATCAAGGCGCTCTTGGCCGCACAGGGCCAGCTCGGCGTCAAGCCGCGTATTCTCGGTGTGCTGGGGCATGATACCCAGGCGGTCGCTGCCGAGTTGCTGGCCGCCGCACAGCGCCTGCGCGCCAAAATCGATGAGCAGACCGGCGCTGGCATAAAACCCTGTCCAATGTCGGCGTTAATGGCGTCACCGGCATCAGCGCGGATGTGTTCTGGGATCTGCAGGACACAGGCACTGACCTGCTGAACCAGAACGCCGTCACCACGCTCATCCGCAAGGACGGCTACCGTTTTTGGGGCTCGCGCACCTGCTAGGATGATCTACTGTTCCAGTTTGAAAGTGCCACCCGTACCGCCCAGGTGCTGGCCGATATCCTGGCCGAGGCGCAAGATGTGGGCCGTTGACCAACCGCAACATCCCTCGCTATGGCGGGATGCGTCCGCCAACGACAAGGAAACGCTCAGGGCGGGCAAGCTGACGATTGATTACGACTATACGCCGGTACCGCCGCTGGAAAACCTGGCGTTACGCCAGCGTATTACCGATCGTCATCTGATGAACCTCACCCCAGGGTGTCAAAGGTTAAATGGAGGAGGCCATGGCCTTACCACGCAAGTTTGAAGCGTATCGCGGTGCCGGCATGGGCGGCGCGGTGAATGTTGATATGGGGCTCGAAGACGGCGAGCTAGATGCAGAAATCACCCTGGGTGGTATCGATCCGCAGATTTTCCGCCAGTGGGCTATTACGAAGGCCGACGGTATCCCGCTGCGCTTTATGGGCAGCTACCAGCGTGACGACACCGGCGAAATCATCGCCGCTGAGGTGGTGATGCGCGGCTGTTTCGCTGAATTTGATTTTGGCAACCATAAATACGGCGACAACACCCAGACCAAGCTCAGCGTCAAAAACGTTTATTACAAACTGAACCTAGGCGGCGAGGTGTTGATTGAAATCGACACCCTCAATATGGTGGAAGTGGCCGGCGGTGACGATCGCCAGGCCGAACACCGTCGCGCCATTGGCCTGTAATACAGAGGAGACCGTACCATGAAAGACATCACCGTCCCGGAAACAGCGGAGATCCAGGCACTAAAACAGAAGCCCGTCACCCTTGAAGTGCCTATCACGCGCGGCAAAACCTGTATCAGCTGGCGGCTATCCTGAAGCTTTTTTTGTGCCGAACTCGGCCCTGTCCGCTTCCCCGACAGACTGACGGTCGACGATTTAATGGCGGCATCAGGCCCTGATCCGCAGTGGAGCGGTTGATGAGTGATAAAGACCTTCACCTCCAGGTAATATTAAGCGCGGTAGACAAGCTTACACGCCCGTTTAAGGCCATGCAGGCCAGCAACAGGACGCTGGCGTCAGCGGTAAAATCCGCCAAGGACTAACTGAAACAGCTGGAGAAGCAGTCAGGCCAGCTGCAAGGGTTCGTCAAAACCAAACAGCAGGCCGCCCAGGCCGCTAGCGCGTTACGCGCCGCCCGCGACCAGGCCAGCCGTCTGGCGCTCGCCATGAAAAGCACCGACGCCCACGCCACTCGCCAGGTCAGGCAATTTCAACAGGCCCGCGCGGCCGTCGCGCAACTGCAGGCCAGGTACAGCACGTTGCAGACAGTCAGTGCACCGCCCTGCAACAAAGCGGCATCGCCACCCGTCAACAGCTGACGCCCAGCGTGCCTTAAAATTCCGCACCGCCGAGGCCAATATCCATCTGGCTACCCAGCAGCAACGCCTTGAACAGCAGGCCGCCCAATAAAAGTGGGTTAACCGATACCCGCAGCCGTTACCATCAGGCACTGGGGGTATGCAACCAGCTCGCCAGCACCGGCGCGGCCATGGCGGTCACCGGCGGCGCCACACTGCTGGGCATGAAACCGGCGTTAAGCGAAGCGGCGGCCTATAGCCAGCATGTGCAGTGTTTCAGGGCGCAGGGAGTCAGTGAGCTGCAAGTACGAAATGCAAAGGACTTTGTCGCCAGCCATCCTGTGCTGGGCAACAGTCAAACGGAATTAATGAAGTTATACACGGAATCATGGGCCATCACCCGCGACCCGCACCACACTCAGGATGCCACCGTGCAGCTTGCCCGCGCAGAAACCGCTATCAAGATGCTGGGCAATCAAGGTTTGCTTACCCCTGAGCAGACCGAAAGTTTCAATCAGCTGTCTTACGCCATGCTGAAGAACGCCGAGCTGCGCAACGAGATCCGAAACGGCTCGCCAGCTTTATCAATGAATCGGTGAAGGCGTTTGCTGTCACACAAACCATGGTGACGCCGAAGGATACCAATGATTTTATGAAGCGCGGCGGCTCAGCAACCAAGGATATCGACAGAAGCGAATATTTTTATGCCTTCGGGCACTTAATCCAGGAAATGGGCGGCGAGTACACCGGGAACACCCTGAACTCTGCCCGGCGTAACTGGATTGGCAAGAGCATTACCGAGCGCAGCAAGGATTGAGATGGATCGCATCGGGCTGATTAAAAATACCATCTACTCCAAAACCGGCCATGTCAAGGATTTTAACCTGGTTAACCAGGAAAAATTCATCAAAACGCCGTTTAAATATTTAATGGAAGAGGTGGTGCCTTTTCTCTGCTGTCCAAGGCGATACGGCGTACTGCCACGGCGGGACGTTTGCTTCTGGTGGGTACCCTTCGGCATATTGGTACTGCCATTGTCTGGCTGGGGCGCCTGATGTTCGCCAACCCGATCCTGGCGATAATTGGCGTCATCGCCGGTACGGCGGTGCTGATATGGCAAAACTGGGATACGCTGGGACCCAAATTCACCGCGCTATGGGAGTCCGTCAGCCAGACGACGCGGGAAAAATGGCAGGCTATCCAGGATTATTTACAGGCGCTGCCTGGCCGATTTAAGGATTTTGGTACCCGTATCATCGATAGCCTGATGGACGGCATCAATGAAAAATGGCAGGCGCTGAAAAATAAACTGACCTCGCTGACCGACTACCTGCCGGACTGGATGAAGGGCAATACCACCGTGCAGGCGACTGCCGCGCTGCATCCGCTGGCAAACTACGCCGGCGAGCACGACAGGGGCGGGCGTATCCCGGCCGGGCGCTTTGGTCTGGTGGGCGAAGCCGAACCGGAAATCATCAGCGGGCCGGTCAATGTCACCAGCCGCCGCGCCACCGCCAGCCTGGCCGCTGCCGCCCTGATGATGGGCGGTATGTCGTCCGCCCTTGCCCAGGCACCGCTGCATCCTTACAGCCTGCCGGCCAGCCATTATCGCACCCAGCAGGGCAACCAGGCTCCCGCCGGCGGCGTGACCCATATCAGTATTGAGGCGCCCATTCAGATTGTGGCGCAGCCGCACCATAGCCCGCAGGATATCGCGCGGGAGGTGGCCCGCCAGCTTGACGCCCGTGAACGCCAGACCCGCGCTCACAGCCGTTTTGAAGACAGCGAGTAAACAACGATGATGATGGCATTAGGCATGTTCGTTTTTATGCCGCACACCGTGCCCTATCAGGAATTTCAACACCAGATGGCCTGGCGTCACCCGTCCAACAGCCGGATAGGCCGCCGCCCGCAAAGCCAGTTCCCCGGCCCGGATGAAGAAACCGTCACCCTGAGCGGCGTCCTGTTGCCGGAAATCACCGGCGGCCGCGTCTCGTTAATGGCGCTGCAAAAGATGGCGGAAACCGGTAAAGCCTGGTCGCTGATTGAAGGTAACGGGGCTATCCATGGGATGTTTGTGATTGAAAACCTGAGCCGCATCAAAAGCGTGTTTTTTTCCGACGGCACCGCGCGGCGCATAGAATTTACCCTGACGCTTAAACGCACCGATGAAAACCTCAAAGAGATGTTCGGTGACCTGTCGCAGCAGCTGAACGACCTGAGTGGCGCACTCTCCGACACCCTGGGCGGGCTGCTATCATGAGCCTGTCGGCCTTGCTTGATAGCGCCACCGGCGGCCATACCCCGGACTGGCGGCTGAGCGTCGACAGCGTCGATATTACCGGCAACATAGCACACCGCCTGATGTCATTAACCCTGACGGATAACCGGGGCTTTGAGGCGGACCAGCTGGATATTGAACTGGATGACAGCGACCGTAGTCTGCTCTTGCCCCGCCTGGAGGCTAACGTTGCCCTGTCTCTCGGCTGGAAGGAAACCGGGCTGATAAATAAAGGCACCTTCCGTCGATGAAATCGAGCACAGCGGCGCCCCAGACCGGCTGACGATACACGCCCGCAGCGCTGATTTTCGCGCCTCGCTCAACGTCCAGCGCGAAGCGTCCTACCATAACACCACCCTCGGCGATGTGGTGAAAACGCTCGCCGCCCGGCATAAGCTGACGCCGGTGATGAGTCAGGCGATGGCCCGCACCAAACTGGCCCACAGCGACCAGAGCCAGGAATCAGACGGTAGCTTCTTAACGAGACTGGCAAGGGAACATGGCGCAGTGATGGCGGTTAAACAAGGGAAAATGCTGTTTTTTAAACAGGGGCAGAACCAGACCCTGAGCGGTAAACCGCTTCCGGCGCTGACCCTCACCCGCCAGC
Organism: Sodalis glossinidius str. 'morsitans'; assembly: GCF_000010085.1. Taxonomy (NCBI): domain Bacteria; kingdom Pseudomonadati; phylum Pseudomonadota; class Gammaproteobacteria; order Enterobacterales; family Bruguierivoracaceae; genus Sodalis; species Sodalis glossinidius. Next base: position 3,183,417 of record NC_007712.1, on the reverse strand, counting down.
AGGGCGACAGTCATCAGTTTACACTCGCCGACCGCGACGCCTATACCGGCGTGGTGGCGCACTGGCTTAATACCCGTAAGGTCAAATCCGAGGCGGTCCGCGTCAAACGCAAGCGGAAAAAGCGGTCCACCAACACAGAAAAACAGGGCGACTATCTGATAGGCAGTGAGGAAAACGTGCTGGTTCTGTGCCACACCTACGTCTCAAAGCACAATGCCGAACGGGCGGCCAGAGCGAACTGGGAACGGCTGCAACGCGGCGTCGCCACCTTCTCCATCACGTTGTCACGTGGCCGCGCGGAACTCTCTCCTGAAATGCCGGTCAAGGTCAGCGGCTTTAAACGTGAAATCGACCAGGCCGCCTGGACGCTGGTTACCGTGACCCACACGCTGAATAGCAGTGGATTTACCACCGCCCTGGAGTTGGAGGTGAAAATCGATGCGCTTGAAATGGAATGAGAAAAGCCAGAATGCTATACTGGCGCTACGACCGACCTTAGTCGGGCGCGTATGGAGAGCACTCACGCCATGATGCATTGCCCCCTTTGCGGCCAGGCCGCCCATACCCGTACCCGCCATTACATTACCACCACCAGAGAGCGCTACAATCAATGCACTAACATTAATTGTGGTCACACCTTCATCACGCATGAAACCTTTACCCGTTCTATCTGTGTTCCCCGGCAGATAGAACCCGCCCCACCACACCCAAGCCAGAGCGGCCAGGGAATGCTACAGTTTGGATAGCCCGCCCTAAAAATCATAAGCGTCTGCGATATTTTCAAAAAAAAGCCCCGGAAATCGGGGCCTTTTGGTCAAAGATGGACGTTATATGGACACTGCGAAATTAAATCCTTTTATTTTCAATGCATTGACCTTTAATTTAATGCACCCGAAGGTGGCTTTTTTGTGCACGTCGTGCGCAGGTTTTGGGGGGGAACGGCATATCAGTGGGAAGGGCAGAGAAACCAAAACACCGGCGCATCAGCCAGTACGATGGCGTTCATCAAGGTGTTGTCTGTCAGGTGGTGGTACGGTTTACCACGTTTTCTGTTTTGGCTGCGGGTAAATGACGCCCGATACCATAACGATAAATCGCTGCCCCAAGGATCCCGCCGATAACAGGCGCAATCAGCGGTACCAGGAAGTAGGGAATCTCTCTGCCACCCGTCATCGCAACCGATCCCCAGCCATTGAGGAAGGTGAAGAATTTGGGACCAAAGTCGCGTGCTGAGTTCATGGCAAAACCGGTCAAGGGCGCCGTTTGCTGCGCTGATAACGGCCACCAGCATACCGATCAGAAGGGGCGCAAGCGGCCCTTTAGGAACGCCGTTACCATCATCGGTTAGCGCCATGATGAGTCCTAGCAAAATTGAGCTGATGATGATTTCCACTAATCCCGCCAGCCATACGCTGATGGAGGCGGCCGGATAAGTTGAAAATATACTGGCCAGAAACAGGCTATCCTGGCGGCCTCGTATCATCTGATGAGCATGCTCGTACTCGGCAAACATATTGTGGTAAATCAGATAGGTCAATGCCGCGCCGCAAAACGCGCCGGCCATTTGCACCGCAATGTAGGGCACCACTTTTTGGGGGTCAAAACTGGAAAACATCCATAAGGATATCGTCACCGCCGGATTAAGATGAGCGCCGGAGATACCTGCTGTCAGGTAGACCGCAAGCGCAATGCCGAGCCCCCACACCACGCAAATTTCCCAAAGACCAAAGCTGGCCCTCGCCACTTTTGCCGCACTCAGAACGCTGGTGCCGAAAAAAATAAATAAGCCGGTACCCATAAATTCTGCAATGCAAAGTCCGGTTATCGATTCGTAATATTTACTCATGATGGTTTCCTGTATTAAGCACGGTATTTATCGCTTAACGGTGTAAGAGTGCAAAGGACGTGAAAAATCACTGCATTATTTCTATTGCTGATTAAACGCCAATATGGCAATGAAATCCCATTAATTCGACCATTTTTTTCAGACTTTCTATTTTGTCTTCGGGGTGCGATTTAGCGTTACGCATCGGATAAATTCTACCGAGCAGGTTATATTTATTTTCCCCGAAGGGGTGGTAAGGAAACAGGTGGATCGTATCGATGCCGGACATCAATCGGGCGAACTCTGCAATACCACAGATTTCATCCGGGTTGTCGTTGACGCCGGGAATAACCGGAATGCGGACAATGACTTTTGTGATAAAGGAAATTCGGATCAGGTTATCCAGAATTTTGCTGTTATTTACCCCCGTGTTCTCTTCATGAACGGTAGGATTAATGGCTTTAATGTCGGTTAATGCCAGGTCAATCCAGGGGAAAACATCTTCAATGACTTCTTTCGTCGTCAACCCGGTGGTCTCTATGGCGGTATGCCACCCTTTTTCTTTGCACGTTTTTAATAATTCGCGCGCGAATTCGGGTTGTGCTAGCGGTTCCCCGCCCGATAGCGTAACGCCGCCGCCAGAGCGCCGAAACAGATTTTCCTCTTTATTGCAATTCCCGTATCACGTCACTTACCGTCATCCGTTTGCCCTTCATCTCCAGAGCCTGGGTCGGGCAAACACGCGTGCAGTCACCTCACTGGATGCAGAGCTCACGATCAACAAAAAAAGGGTTGTCGGGAGATAGTGCCTTTTTCTTGCAGGCATCAATGCATTTTCCCAGAGGATACAATCGCTTTTTTTATAAATTAGTTCAGGCTGCGGGCGTTGTGATTCCGGATTGCTACACCACTTGCAAGACAGAGGGCAGCCTTTAAAAAACGGTATTGTGCGGATGCCGGGGCCGTCGTGTAGGGAATAGCGTTGAATGTTGAATAAAACGCCCTCGGTATCGTATTCGACTCACTTCATAACATTACTCGTCAAAAAAGCGATCACAGGTAACAGCCAGTCAGCCGCTAACATCGGGTCTGATAGAGGGCCATGCTGGTACGCATGGCCCTGACAGGGGGGGCAAAATCAGAAGTGCTGCTCGGTACGGCTGATGATGTCATCCTGTACTTCTTTGGCCAGCGCCACGAACTGAGCGCTATAGCCCGCAACACGAACCACAAGATCCTGATGCTGCTGCGGGTTTTTCTGCGCTTCCACTAACGTGTTGCGGTCAATGACGTTGAACTGTACGTGCATCCCTTTCTTATCGAAGTAGTTACGCACCAGCCCGCCAAAGTTACGCAGGCCTTTCTCTCCTGCCAGAGAAGAGGGCAGGAATTTCTGGTTATAGAGCGTGCCGTTCGATGCGATGAAGTGATCCAGCTTCGCCACAGAGTTCGCTGCTGCGGTTGGGCCCTGAGTATCTTTTCCCTGACGCGGCGATACGTCGTCCGCCAGAGGTTCTTTCGCCAGGCGGCCATCCGGCAGTGCGCTCACGTCTTTGCCAAACAGAACGTTAGCCGATACCGGGTAGATGTCCGCCTGGAACTGCCCGCCGCGCGGGTTGGTGTATTTTTCCACTTCCTGGCAGTAGAGCAAGGCGCAGTTGCGGGCGACAAGGTCCACTTCGTCAATGTCGTTGCCGAAGCAGGGTGTGTTTTCCAGAATGTGATGGATCTCTTCATAACGAGCGTTGCCTGCTGCGGGCGTAACCGTGGTACTGGAGAGTTGGCGGTACACTTCATTTTTGATCGCCGCCGGATTGAGGGAACCGTGCTGGTCGATAATGCGTTTTACCACCTCATAGATGTCTTGCTCGCCCAGAGACGTTTTTGCTGAGGAGCCCTGTGGATTCGCCGCGCCCACCGGGTAACTGAAGTTGGCATCCAGGGCACCTTTCAGTTCCTGGAGTGTCAGGTGCTTGTCTTCAAACACCTGTTTCTGGATGGCATATACCGAGCCGCCGGTATCTGCCACGCCGGATGCCTGTGGGCCGGTAAAGTTATAGATTGCGCCACCTTCCTGCAGGGATTTACCCCGTCCGATGCAATCATCCACCAGTGCAGAAAGGAACGGCAGTGGGCAGCGTTCGCCATGCGCAATATCCATACTGTTACAGGCTTCAACCAACTGGTGCACGAAATGCGCCATCTGTTTTTTGGAGGCCGTGTAGAAGTCATCTATGCAGGTTTACTGGGTCATTACCCCGTGACCTTGCCGAGCTGTTTGCTGCCTGAGCGGCCGTTGTTAAGGGTAATTTCCAGCACTTTTGCCACGTTAAAGAACGCGGCATCATGCCAGCCTTCAGTGCGATGTGGTGCCTGAGGTTCTACGCAACCGATGATGCAATAGTCCCGTGCGTCATGCAGGGAGACGCCACGGTTTTGCAACGCCGGTATGATAACCTCATCGTTATACATGGCCGGCACACCCAGCCCCAGACGCACCAGTTCGCAGGCACGATAGAGGAATTCATCTGGCGTGCCCTGCCAGACGCGAATCGAGAAGGATGGCTGCGGTAGGCGCACATGTGTGGTCGCGTCCAAACACATGTAGGTCATGGGTTGGTGGCGTCGCGGCCATCTTCCGTTTGTCCACCGACGCACAGGTTCTGAAACACGGCATAATCTGCAAATGCTTGCGCGGACACTTCGTCGCGGGTTTTGTTGATGTCGTTAAGCTTGATCCAGCAGTAATCTACCAGCTCCTGGGCAAAGTCATGGCTTATCGAGTTGTCTGCAGCAAGGTAGGGGTACATATACTGATCGAAGCGCCCCAGAGAGATCGAGTGACCACTGGATTCAATTTGCAGCATGCTCTGGATAAACCAGAACGTCTGACATGCTTTCCAGAACGTGGTGGCGCCAGATTCCGGCACACGGGTACAGTTCTGGGAGATGTGTTCCAGTTCGCGCTGGCGAGTTGGGTCGCGTTCTTCTCGCGCCAGGCGAGACGCTTCCTGAGCATAGTGATGGGCGAAGTTGATAGCCGCCTGGTAACTTATGATTACAGAGTTATAGAACTGTTCTTTTTTAATGCAATCCGACGAGCTGCGATCAAGATTCTCCAGCGCGCGGGTAACTTCATTGATGATGACGCGAAAACCGATTTTCAGCACTTTACTGTAGTCAACGCTCACATGGCCTACACCACCGAAAAAGTAGTTGCCGACGGTGAACACACCATTTGCCCATACTCTCTTTGGTCCCCTCCGACATATAAGAGGCAGACAGCGAACTAGTGGTTTTAGTATTGAAACGCCTGGTGCAGTTCCTCCACCGTTTTTTCTCGATAATAAAGGGATCAGCAACACGGTGTGCCATGGTGTCAAACTCTTTCTCAACCCAATCGTATGAGAATTCTGGGCAGATCTCGGTCGATCGAGGATTAATTGTTACTGCACCAACAATTAATTCATCCGGGCGAATCGTGATGGGTAATTCATTGAATATTTTCTCAATGACTTTTGCCCGGTGTATAATGGCAGGAAGATGCTCGTTCTCTCTATAAGCCTCGGTTGCCAACACTGCGCGCTCTGATTCTACGTAAGGTTTTGCATGCAGAATCGTATTCTTGAGTCTTACAACACGATCGGTCGGATTGGTAAATATTTTCTCTAACATATAATTACCACCGAAATGATATTGGCGTGATCGAGCAACCACACCTGAATTGTTTAACCTGACGGCAGTGCCGGGTACACTAATGAATAATGCTGGTGTCTATTAAGCTAATAAACTGACGTAATATCGCTGGGTTCCCCATCCAGCTGGCTGTGGTAACAAGGTTGCCGTCCTGAACGGCTTCATCCTCTGCTACAATAACCCGCTGACCACCCGCCATTTCAACCTCTGGCTTTAAGGTAAAATATCCCGTCAGTTTCTTTCCCTTTATCACGCCAGCTGCAACCAGAATTTGTGGCCCATGGCAGATTGCAGCGATGGATAGTAAAATGTTATTCGCATAATGAATAATGTTCAGTACCGATTCACTAAGGCGAAGATACTTGGGGGGACCGACCCCCAGTAATATATACGCCAGCGTACTCTTGCAGCCTGATTTCATCAAAGGATGCGGTTAATCGAAATAAATGACCGGGTTTTTCGGTATAGGTTTGATCGCCTTCAAAATCATGGATGGAGGTCTTAATATAGTCCCTGGCGCGTTTCCCTGGGCATACTAAATCTACTCTTAAACCTAACATGCTTAATGCCTGCTATGGCACTATGACTTCATAGTCTTCAGAGAAATCGCCTGCGAGTATCAGAATTCTTTTCATAAGCGAACTCTCAGAATGTACTGGCATCATCCTCAATATTGCGCATGGCTTCATTCACGGCGGCAACCTCGCCGAATATGACCAGTGTCGTGGGCAACTGCCTACCGGGCATTTTTTGCGCGGCAACGCGGTTTTTTATCAATTTGTCGGCATAATTACCTATTCCCGTCTCTTCCACGGCCATTCTGGAAATGGCCTGCAACACCTCTTCCTGTAGAAAAAGCTGGCGAATACCAGCAACAAAACGGGCACGATCCTGCATTGAGCCGTGGCGATACTGAATTTGCGCATGCTGTACTGCGGTGATGGCTTCATCCATTGTCGCAAAAGCGCCATCGCAGTTGGAAAGGGCGGCGGTAGGCTCAGCGCTCACACGGCTCGCCAGCACGCTGGCGACGATTGCTTCAATGCTGTTGCGGTCAGGCGCAGTCGACAAAGCAGGGGCGTTGTGTTCCTGCGCTTGCGGCGCTGTTTTGGTGTATTTACTCAGGACGCGGGAGATGGCCTGGGTAATTTCAAGATCGTTCATGTTCTACTTTCCTTACTCCACGTCACACAGGTTGCCGCTTGTCATCAAATGTACGGTGTAGTTGTCGATTTGATCGGCGTTGGATCCAGGGTGGCCAGCAGTTGCTTCCCGACATCTCTTGCCGCAATCACTGCCTGACGCACCGCGCCCGAGTCACCTGCGAAAGTGAAGATCACTTCGTTACTAAAACTGGTGCCTTTCGCCGGGCTGGAGTAGCCACCGGTTCAATCACTGCCGCTTTCGCCGCGGCATCGGTAACCACTACGCCAATCGCCGCAGGCGAGGCGAACGTTATGCCGAAGGATTTACCCAGCGGTGCGCCGAGAGCTTTATTCAGGGCATAGCTGGCACGTGCGGTGTATTGGAATTCCAGATGACCAGCCGGTGTCCCATAGACATCACCCATTGTTCGCTCAATTTCAGACAGGGGGACTTCCACCGCACGGCGCATATCGGACACCCCGAAAATGATCAAGCAACCGTGCCCGCCGCCACCTTCGGTATCGCGGGCCAGTTCGATAGAAATAATCTCACTGTTGGTGGCTTTAATGGCTTCATCTGCGGCGAAAATATACGGGCCGGCACCCGTGCGTGTGCCAAGAATACAGATTGAGCGATATTTCTTGTCGATATGATGATCAACATTGGCAATAACCAGCCCGATAGTATGTCCCAGTTCCGTACCGACAAACTCCGTTAAACCACAGCCGGCAAAGCTCGCTGCTGTTTTGTTGTTAGTGCGCACGTCGGTCTGTTTATTCATTACTTCAGAGATAATCTGTTCAACAAGATTATCTCTCATTGTCAGTATACTCTGGCTTTATTAACTAACAGCTTTCGGCAGAATTTTTTCCACTTCGATATGCGGGCGTGGAATAATATGAACAGAAACCAGTTCACCCACTTGACCTGCTGCTGCCGACCCTGCATCAGTTGCTGCTTTTCTGCGCCAACATCACCACGGACCATGACGGTAACCAATCCAGAGGCTTTGTTGAATAAATATAACTTTTAGGTGATCGTCTGCTCAGATCACTACCGTCATTTCAACATCTGCACTCCATGGCAAAGCAAAAGTTTAAAATAACCAACTGGCCCACTTACAACAAAGCTCTCAAGCAGCGCGGGGCTCTGACGATATGGCTGGATGAGTCGGCAATTGTTGCATGGACGGAAAAAACAACGCCTGAACGGCGTGGCCGGCCGCTTCACTACGCAGATATGGCTATCACCACTGTTCTGATGATGAAACGCGTGTTTGGCCTTTCGTTAAGGGCTTTACAGGGCTTCGTTGACGCCATTTTTAAACTGATGGTGCTGCCGCTAAGATGCCCAGACTACTCGCTGATCAGCAAGCGAGCAAAGACAGTTAAGATCAGCATAAAAACGCCGACCCGTGGTGACTCTAGTCATTGATGGAGCCGGCCTGAAGGTCTTTGGCGAAGGCGAATGGAAAGTCCGACAGCATGTTGCCGACAGACGGAGGGTGTGGCGTAAGCTGTATATGGCCGCAGACAGTGTAACGCATGAGATTATCTGTGCTGACTTATCGCTCAGCGGTACGACGGATACTCAGGCCCTACCAGCTCTGATAAACCAGACCCAGCGGAAAATCAGGGAAGCGTCGGCTGATGGCGCTTACGATACCCGCTACTGTCATGATGCTCTGCTGAGGAAGAAAATAAGGCCTTTTATTTCTCCACGAGGTGGGGCGCAATATTGGCCAGACCGATACCATGAGCGTAACTACGCCGTTGCGAATCAGCGTCTAAGCGGCAGTAACGATGTATGGAAAAAGCAAGTGGGCTATCATCTAAGTCTGCGTGACTATGATGCGCAGGTAGGTGAGGCAATGGAGATGGTCAAAGCGCTTAACAAAATGACGTTGTTAGGAATGCCGAACAGCATCCGGATCGCATAACAATCGATCTGCTAGGGGGCGTAGTCATGAGTTCTGATTTATTCAACAAAGCCCAATCCGGAACTAATTTTCTCGTAACCTACCAGCGTAACGTTCGCAGATTTAACCATAGTATCTGCGGCTTCGATTGTGGATACCAGACCTTTTGTTTCAACCATACCTAATGCTTCTTGTTGCATAACGACCTCAATATTTCCAGGTGAGAGTAAAAGTCAGTAATAAATTAACCCACTGGGGGTTGTCCATATACATTAAAAATTCATGCAATATTATATTATGGCGCTAAGGGTAAAATGTTTTGCCCGTTAGAGAGATTTTCTTGTTATTCGGTTTTACCCTGGACAAGGCTTTGTTGAATAATAGGGAATCATGCTGTTTTGCCATACTCGTTTTGGTGGAAAATGCTTGTCACCCTAGGTGTGCTGTTTTTTTACGCGGCCTAACTGCATGATTTTACGTTGCCAGGATCAGCAGTTGTACTGGAGGGGCAGCATAAAATCGGTTTATTCAACAAAGCCGCTGGACAATAAAATCCTCCCTGTAGGCAAAGGGTGGCGAATAACTCAGGCGATGCCCTCAAATGCGCAAGAGATAGCGGCGGCATCCTGAGCGATCATCTTTGTATCTTGAAATTTAGTTAGCATGGTGACGAATAGATTTGTCAAGGTGTATGTAGTCTGATTCATCCCAGGGTTTATAGCCCGTAGAGAAGCTAATGACGTCTATACTGAGCCACTCATCTGAAACCCGAACAGTTGTTCGTACTCCATAACGTATTTGCAAGGATGGGTAATAATGAGTCTGCCAAATCCACTTTTTGTGGGAGTTAATGTTTCTAAATCGACACTGGACATTGCTGCCAGCAGTGATATTGCTCAGTTTACGGTCAGTAATGACTCTGACGGTTTTGATGCTATTACATCAGGAACCACTTCAAAAAGCTGGCTGCCAGACTGAGCAGTATTAAAGGGGTTGGTACGATGACGGTTGCAGCGTTGTTGGCGGAGGTTCCCGACCTGGGTAGCCTCTCGAGACGAGCCATCAGCGCGCTTGTAGGCGTTGCTCTCATAAACCGGGACTCGGGTACCATGCGGGGCCGGCGAACCATCTTTGGCGGAAGGGGCGGAGTCCGAACAGCGCTTTATATCGCCGCACTTGTCGCAACCCGCTTTAATCCGGTGATAAAAGCATTTTATACGCGGCTGCTTGCAGCGGGAAAAGCCAAAAAAGTCGCTCTGGTTGCCTGTATGCGTAAACTTCTGACTATCCTGAACGCGATGCTCAGAAAGAACGAAGAGTGGGATGAATCGTACCATCACGTTTCTCTATAATTTTATCGTTCAAGACAGTTGCTTCTTTATTCCGCCCGGCGCCATGGCGTATAAATGTGATAACCCCAATGCACGGGTGGAGTTGTTGGACACAGGACATTTTGCTCTGGAGACGCATGCGGCACACATCGCCTGACGTATTCGGGAAACGTTTGCAAATGATAATGGTTGAGGGCGTCCGGCTATTGTTAATCACTATTCAACCCATTTGATGGTGCGAACTTGGTGCTGCAGAGTATAAGCAGGCGCTATTGCCCCTAATGCTGATGGCAGAGGGAGTTGCAGAGGGCTTATTTCCTGGGGAACCCGAGAGTGCAGATCGGTGCAGGGCGGCTAACTTGCCTCAAAATACCTAAGGGGGAACACGCCGGGGTTCCGCACACCTGGGTTTTCCCGCTATCGATAAGCATATCATTGCTGCCAAGCGGGAACCCATTGCCGTGTGCTTATACATGAGCATATAAATGATCACTGTGCTCGTTATGACAAGATCATCTAACAGCCAAGTCAGTAATTAGACTCCATTGGTTCCTTCTGCACATTGTTAGACAGTTTTAATGCCTTGTAATCCTCACTATACTGGGTGAGATAATTAAATGACCGCTCCCATGCTATTGATAAAGCATCACTAAGGGCTTTTTCACATTGCGTATTTTTATAAATAGCCACAAAAGATTCATAATCTGAGATAAATCCATCTAGATCTTTATTACAGGATTTGGTTTTGCTTAGATTGATTCCTTTTTGGTTGGCCACCCAAAGAGACTCGTGAATAGAGTGACCGCCATCGTAATTCATAAACATAATTGAACCTAGCAAACCCATTCGTAGATCGATATCGGTGCCTTGATTTTTTAAATGATTTATAATAGATAGCATGATACCAGTCGAGCCCGATACCCCACCAGAGTAAGGTAAACCATGCTGTAATGCATTTTTAACGGCTGGAAAATTGTTTATATTTTCTGCTGAGGGGATGTGATATCGGTTACATGGTCTGACTTCTGATGTCATGCGATCAGCATTGCTAACCGCAGGTGGTTGGTAACGTAGCGTTATTCCAGCGGTAGGTATTGGGATAACGTTGGATTCTGCGATCTCCTTTTTTTCCATAGTACGGCCAGTGCGTGGCTGTATATACCGTTTATAATTAACGTTGGTCCATATTTGCCACAATTCGTGCTTTATTACAGGCAAGCCATTGATCGCATTGAAAAGTTTAACTGCTAAATAAGGAACTGCGATGCATTGCTCACCGGTTTTGATATCAGCGCACAGAATTTTTTGCAGTTTTGTAAGAAAAGAGGGCAATTCAAATGTCGATGTGGACAATGCTTTTATTTCAGGGAATGCTTTAAACCAGAATCTTTTATCCCCAACAATCTGTCGATGAAGCCCTTTCAGCACTTTTCTCAGCATTCTGTCTTGCTTGTTACAGGATAGTGTAGACAGATAAGTAGAGTAGTAATGGGCTATGGTAGACATGGCAGATTTTACTTCATCAGGGGGATTGGCAACCAGCGATGCTATCCAGTTTGATTCAAATACGCGACCATACACGTTATCATGAAGACGCGTTGGCGACAGGTCGCTATCTGCTGTCGGTAGTTGTCTTAATAAACATGGGACCACACTTTGTACCTTAGAATCAACCACATTGGCCAAAGTTTCTAATCCCGCACGGCGTAGAAGGTTTGCATCTTCCTTTAAAAATTTACGTGTCGAGGAAAGCGTAAGCGTTTGGTGATTAAGATATCTGGATTGCCATGCTTTAAACAGATTAATCATCAGATCTGCGGATTCGTTTTTTAAGTCGATAGCGGCATCACGGAGTATATACATCCACAGAAACACTACTTCGGAGGGTGTTTTATATACTTCATCATGTTTGAATATCGAAAGTGGCTCTTCCTTATATATTCTTTTTAACTCCTCAAGACTACTTTCTTTGAGGCGTTTCAGATCGCCTGCTGTAAAATGATTACTAGGTAAATATTCCGAAGAGTCTTCTATAAAGTAATGCATAAAATCAGGAAGATTACGCAGATAAGATGCAGCGTCAGCAGCGTATTTAGTCAATCTGGCTGATTGTTTGACCTTATTTTCATCATCAAATGAAAAATGAAGATTGCTGGGGAATTCTTTCTTCAAGACAAGTATATTGTCATCTGGGATTTTATCCGAGATCAGATTTGCTATATTAACCCATGAGGCGCGTGACTTTATTGGCATTACATCGAAGTTTTTTAACGCTGCCAATCTTGCCATGGCGGGTTGATGCAATGCAGCATCCAAGTGGGGAATATTTATCTCGTTTAAAAAATCATGAACATGAGAAAAAAATAACGCATTATCGTAATGCTTTTCGCGGTTGCTTGTTTCTGAAGTTTGGCGCTCCTCTTTTTCTGTGTTTAAAAATGTATCATTATTTTCTAGCGTCTTGTGGCTGGCGTTTGGTTTCATTAAATCATTGTTTATTACTAAAGATAATGCACTATCCTTATTCTGCTCTTGATCTAAGCTGCATTCTACTCGCAATGCACCCTCGATGATAAATTCCAAGTCCCAGCCGCCCTGGGGATTTTCTGTGATCAGTGCTTTAAATTTATCTTGGTAAGCGGCGCCCACCATTGTACTGAGGGAGTGAAATGCTTTTATGCATTGCAATGCGAACTGAGGTTTGGACAAGTTGCCTTGATGTGTCAAATCATAAATGTGACCTAGCGCTTCTTTTTTTCTTGTGCCACAGAACCAATCTTTAATCTTATCCCAAATCCTCATTACCGTGGCGTCTTCTTTCGTCATTGCCAAATTTTTAACGTATGCAATTCTTGCATCGCTAATTGTTTCTGATATGAACGGTAAGGTGTTACTTTTAATCGTCATTGCCATAATTTTATTCCTTCATAAGAATTGATTTAAGGTGTCTATTTCTGTCTGAATTTATATATTTCTAATTATAACTCCACAGTGTGAGCTGCAGGATTTTAGGCATATGGTTCGGCTTGGGCATTTTTCGGCTTCTATTGCCAGTTTAATTTACTTATTGATAATCATATAATTGTTGTGTTTCCCAGCTTAAAAATGCCAGCTTTCTATTAGGTGAACTGAAGGAAATGCCTCCTATTTTCTTTGCTATGTGTAGCAAGATACATGAATAATGTAATATGTGTGTGCGCACAATCGAAATTGTGCACAAATAAGGTAAAAGCTTGAGTTCCACAGTCAGGCCGCCCTAAAACCGCCCGATAATTTGAGCGGCCAAAGGGATGCTTAGTAACGCTGAAGTGCTGGTGGGGAAGTGTACTCGTAGCGGCATGACGGAGGGCAGTAAGGCAAAGTTGGATATGCCGGAAAACGTTTACGCCGTCAATTTGTAGCTACTGACTTGTCCCCGTTGGTGCTTGCGCCAAAAAAATAAAATGTTTAGGGTTCGGCATCACAGCGGGGCACAATACTTAGCCCTTACTTGAACTCCAGTCCCCGTCGCTTAAGAAACGCTGTTGTCATCTGGCCCATGATGTCACGCTCAATGTCGCGTTTAACCTCTATGCCGAGTTGACGCGAGGCATCATCATCGTCTATCAAACCTACAGCCTTTAACCGGAGGGTCAACATCCGGTTAAAGTCAGCGTTCATCGCCTCCTGTAGTTTAGCGTGCTGCTGGTGATAATCGGTGGGGGCAATTCTTTTTAGTACCGCTTGCCACGGTTGCCATTCGGTGGAGAGATAATAAAAGAATTCTTTTTTTTCAGTACGTTCGACCCTTTCCTTCGCGTTTGCCAAATCCTCTTCCGTGACCCATGACACATTAAAGAAGCGCATATCCACTGTATCCAGTGGAAGCGATAACGCGGCGCGCAGCTTAATTTGATAAGCCAGATAGACTTCAATTTCATCAACAAAATTTAATGAATTTGTTTTCTCGCGGGCAATATCACTCAAAATTTCCAAGCGAAACAACCCCCGCGCAAGTGCAATCAATTCATTTATGCGTTCATCATAATGCCCCTTCTCGATTTCATCAGTCAAGATCAGCATTTTCATTTCATTGTAGGCCAAAGATACTCGATCTTCGCAGCTCTGGCTCGCCTCTTCAGAAATTTGAAACGTCATGGTGCGTAATACTGTATTTTCCTCATCTGCCAGTTTAGTCAGCCAGGCCGATACGGCATTTTTAAAGTTCGTGTTTCCGTAGTTGACGCTGTAGGATAAACGGTCTAGAAAAAGGGAAAATGCACTGGCGCCCGGCTCTGCCTCAATTTCTTGCCAGCGCTCAATGGATTGCTGACCCCATTTGGCAACGCATATGCTTAGGGCGGGAGGGGGAAGGGTAGAATGGCTGGACGGCATGGAAAAAATGATACGAGGCCCTCTGTAGCGTACCCCGTTGACTCTACGCTCAAGCCGCTCGACTTCTCTAATTGGCAAAGGATTGAGGGTAACATTTACCAAGGCATTCTGTGGCAGCGATTCCAGCCCCGCTGTCAAGCGGGTTAATTGGTTTTTTTTAGATCAAGATCATACAATCCGGTCGGAAAACGAACCGGCAGGTATTCGATGTTGTTATTCCCGGCTTTAAGCGTACGGAGCAATGGCGGCAGGTTTTCCGGCAGCCTGGTAATCTGGTTATTGCCGACAGCGAGTTCTTCCAGAGCCATCGGTAAGTTTTCCGGTAAATATGTTAACTCATTGTAGGGAACCACCAGATTTCTCAGCTCAGGTGGTAGGTTTTCGGGCAGCGACGTTAAGTTGGCCTCGCTAGCCCGGAAAAAAGTTAAATTCGGCGGCCAGTATTCTGGCAGTTGGCCCAACGGATTCACGCTGGCATTCAGCGATTCTAGAAATAAAGGCAAATATTTCGGTAGTCGAGTCAATTGGTTATTGCTGACATCCAGCGTACGTAATCGTGGCGGCATTTTTTCCGGCAGTTGGTCTAGCTTGGCGCTACTGACGTTCAAATCGCATAGACTGTGTGGTATAGAATTCGGCAGCTTGGTTAACGGGTTGCCGCGGATATCAAGCTTAGATAATCGACTCGGTAGCAGTTCGGGCAGATGCCTTATTTGGTTGTTGCTGGCCTGTATCGTGGTCAGTGTGGACGGTAAAGCTTTAGGTAGAGAGGTCAACGAATTATCGCTGACTTGAATCGATTCCAGCTCGGCTGGCAGCAGCTCAGGCAACCGAGTCAATTTGTTATCGCTAACATCGAGTTCCTTGAGATTGGGAGGTAGTTTTTCCGGTAAACTTCTTAGCCCTAGCTTGCTTAAATCCAGACAACTCGCATCTCTTGCGAGGCAATCATTCAATCTCTCGACCGCGATATCCCGTAACTCTCCCGCTTTCTTATTGCCTTGTTGCCATGTCTTCCACTCGTTCTTTATTGCTGTGTTTGTCTTTCTAGGTTTTGAGGGCCGAATATAATCCTTTACAGAATTAAAAAAATTAACATACATATCATATACTCCTTTGTGTGTGTAATTAGATAAGCCTCTGTTTCCAAAAATAACTGCGCATGCACTCACCCTCGCGTCAGGAAAGAGCTTGACGGGAAATACGCTATGCATGCGCATTAGCTCAGTCCTGTTAACTGTTATGTCCGAATACGACAAAAATCCGTTGATAATATGGATTTTATTTGAATGAGCGAAGCAAATATTATTTATATCACCAGCTCACATTATACTGTTATTTATTCAACCAAGGTTAAATAAGCTAGGATTTTGAAGATTTATGCGGCAATGTGTTAGTTTAGTTCAAATACTGATTATCATATGAATTTATTTGTATTGGTTCTATAATGCTTAAAAATTATAAATTACTCTATTTAATTTTTTATTATTTTATAACGCTGGGCGGAAGGGTTAATAAAACCTTGTGGGTCTCTAGCCAAACGTAACAACGCCTGCTGCTCAGGACTTTTGTCTTTTGGCTGGATATTTTACCTGTGCACAGTGCGGGAAAAAATAGTCGCTATAACTGACGCCCATGACGCGAATGCCCAAGATGCACGTCCACCCGATGCGATATTTTATCATCAGATGCCCAAAGCATGTACCGCTTGGCTTCACGTCGATCCCTCTTGTCGAAACGCGCCACGTCATTTCATCCCTTCATCATTCAAACGTCATTGCGTCGTCATAATCCCACCCCCACCCCATGCTGGGCTCAGTTTAGCGCGCCGGGGAAGTCACCGGCGTCCCTTGTCTACGGCAGCGGGAATTTTTTTATGATGCACTTATCTAGACCTCCGACCACACGCTATCAGGCTATCGCCATTCAGCTTGAAAATGAATTACACCGCCATTACCGCTGCGGCGAATACCTGCCTTCGGAAAAGCAGCTTGCCGAGTGTTTTGCCGTTAACCGGTACACGCTGCGCCGGGCTATCGAGGAACTGGTCAATAAAGGCCTAGTCCAGCCTCGTCAGGGCGTCGGCATTTTGGTGTTGATGCGGCCGTTTAATTACCCTTTGCACTCACAGGCGCATTTCAGCCAAAACCTGTTGGAGCAGGGTAGTCATCCGACCAGTGAGCGTCTTTTGGCCGTGCTGCGCCCCTGTCACGCCGATGTGGCCGCCGCGCTGGCCTGCGAGGAGGGGGACAACGTTATCCATTTGCGTACGCTGTGTTGCGTTAACGGCATCTCGGTGTGCGTCATAAACCATTATTTGTCCGATCTCAGCTGGTTGAAGCGCTGCAACGCTTCAACCAAGGGTCGCTGCACGACTTCATTCGCCAGGAGATTGGCTATCCCCTCAGTCGTCATCAAACGCGTGTCAGCGCACGTCGGGCGGATGCGCAGGTAAGTAAATTGCTAACCCTATCGCTGCAGTCGCCGCTGTTGTGCATACGCACTCTGAATACTTTATCCGGTAGCAACATAATGGCGGAGTATTCCGTCAGCCTGACGCGAGCCGACATGATTGAACTCACCCTGGAGCATTAAATGGATGCACCCGAAGCCCGCCAATGCTGGATGTCTGTATTGGCACGCATGGGCGGAACCGGCCGGCGTTTTATTCTCGGTGATGCCACGGTAACCCGGGCCGTAATACGTCTTGATGACGGCACCTGCGGTTACAGCTACATCCTGGGTTGAGACAAAGATCATGCCGAGCTTTGCTCCCTCCTTGACGCACTACTGCAACAGGGCGGGCTCTGGGCGAGAGCTTTATCGCCGCGTTATTGCGCCGCTGGCGGCCGAGCAGAGCAGCCTGCGCGCCCGGGAGGTAGCCAGCAGCCGCGTTGACTTCTTTACGCTGGTCAGGGGGGACAATCTGTGATCTTACTCGCCGGTTTTACCCGTCCGGTGGCGGACGCACAGCACACGTTTCGCCGTACCCTAAAAGCGATGAGCGAACCGGGTACTCTCGTCACTCTGCCGGTTATCGCCGCCTTGGGCCGTCTTTCGTCCGCCGCGACGGCGGTGTTGATGACGCTGGTCGATCGGGAAACGCCCCTGTGGTTGGATCCCGCGTATCAGTCTGCGGTTTCACACCGGTGCGCCGGTGACGGAGGAGTGCACTGCGCCCTTCGACATTCTGCACGTCGATAGCCTGCAGCCTCTCAGTGCATTTTGCGCCGGCAGCGCGCTATCACCGGAAAACAACACCACGGTAATAATGGACCTGCCCTCCTTGCACGGCGGCGAAACGCTGCGCCTGAGCGGTCCTGGGATCCAGGGTGCGCACGAGGTCGCACCACGGCTGCCGAGTAACGTATTGCAATACCTTACCGATCGGCCGCACCGCTTCCCGCAGGGCCTCGATCTGATTTTCACGTCCGGCAGCCAATTGCTGGCGCTGCCGCGGACAACCCATGTGGAGGTGTACTGATGTACGTTGCGGTAAAAGGGGTCGAAAAGGCCATTGAAGCCGCTCATTCATTGCAAGCCGCCCTGCGGCGCGGCGAGTCTGACCAGCGGGAACTGGGCACCGGCCAGATCGAACAGCAACTGGGGTTGGCGGTCGATCGCGTGATGACGGAAGGCGGCGTCTACTATCCTGAACTGGCCGCGCTCGCGATCAAACAGGCCAGCGACGATTTGGTGGAAGCGATTTTTTGCTGCGCGCCTATCGCACTACGTTGCCGTGGGTGGCCGATAGTCTGCCTCTTGAAACCGGCCAAATGCGCCTTGAACGCCGTATTTCCGCCGTCTACAAAGATCTCCCCGGCGGACAAGTGCTGGGTCCGACTTATGACTATAGCCACCGCCTACTCGATTTCACCCTGTTGGCCGAGGGAGAGGCGCCCGTGGAGCCGCGGGCCGCCTGTTCACATATGTTCGACCTGATGACGGCGGAAGGTCTGGCGGCTCATGAAAAAGATGATGGTAGCGAACCGCCCGGACATTACCCGTCAACCCCCCAGCTATCCCGCGCCGCGTGCGGCGCGATTGCAGCAATTGGTGCGTGGCGACGAAGGTTTTCTGCTGGCGCTGGGCTATTCCACCCAGCGGGGCTACGGCCGTAACCATCCGTTCGCCGGCGAAATCCGTACCTCGACCCTGCTGCCCTCGTTATACGCTAATTATCTGCCCGATAGCGGCCATATTTGGGTGAACCACGGAGGGGACTGGACCGATTTGGTCGCCGCACCGGTGCGTCAAATCTTACTCTTGCGCCGCGATACTCTCGGTTAAGTGAGCCAGTTTCTGCGCTCGACATTGTCATGCAACCGCTGCTGGAGCGCGGAGTGGGGCGTGACGAGAGCGCCGCGCCGGCCAAAACGTTGCTGACCCGATTGAATGTGCCCGAACGGCTGTGGCATCTGGCGCCGTCTACGTTTTCCGGCGGGGAACAGCAGCGCGTCAATATTGCCCGCGGGTTTATTGCCGAATACCCGATTCTGCTGCTGGATGAGCCGACCGCGTCCCTTTACAGCGTCAACAGCGCTGCGGTGGTGAAGCTGATTGAAGAGGCGCGGGCGCGCGGCGCCGCCATTGTCGGCATTTTTCACGATAACGCGGTCCGTGAGCGCATCGCCAACCGTTTATACGTTCTACATCCAGTGACTTAGGAGGCCGCGGTATGATCATCAATAATGTCAAGCTGGAGCTGGAAGATGAAGTGGTCAGAGGATCGCTATCGGTTGAACAGGGCGTGATACAGGCCTTTTCGGATACCGCAAGTCAGCTGCCGCAGGTGATTGACGGAGAAAGCGGCTGGCTGATGCCGGGCATGGTTGAACTGCATATCGATAATCTGGACAAATTCTTTACCCCGCGGCCGAAAGTGGACTGGCCGGCCCATTCGGCGATGAGCAGCCACGATGCGTTGATGATCTCAAGCGGAATAACTACCGTGCTCGATGCCATTGGCGTCGGCGACGTGCGCGACGGGTGCCATCATATGGAAAACCTGAGCAAAATGCTCCAGGCGATTCGCTATAGCAACCGGCACGGCCTGAACCGCGCCGATCATTTGGTACATCTGCGCTGTGAATTCCCCCATGACTCGACGCTTGGCCTGTTTGAGCAGTTGAAAACGCTGGAAGAGCTTGCGCTGGTTTCGCTGATGGATCACTCACCGGGACAGCGATAATATGTTTCGCTGGAGAAGTATCGTGACTATTTTCAGGGCAAATACGGTCTTAATGATTTGGAAATGGGCGCTTTTGAACGTGATCAATTGGCGCTCGCCGAACGCTGGTCCCAGCCGAACCGCCTTGCCATTGCCGCATTGTGCAAAGAGCAGGGCATTCCGGTCGCAAGCCATGACGACGCCACCGAAGCCCATGTGGATGAATCTCATGCGGTCGGCAGCGTGATAGCCGAATTTCCTACTACGCTTGATGCCGCGAAGGCGTCTCGCCAGCGCGCCATGAAGATATTAATGGGTGCGCCCAATATTGTCCGCGGCGGATCGCATTCCGGTAACGTTGCCGCCGCTGAACTCGCGGCGCACGGGCTACTGGACATTCTGTCCTCCGACTACTATCCGGCCAGCCAGTTGGATGCCACGTTCAGTATTGCCTTCGCCGAAGATAATCCCTATGACCTCCCGGCCGCCGTTGCGCTGGTGACGCGCAATCCGGCACAGTCGATTGGACTACAGGATCGCGGTGTGGTGGCAGAAGGGAAAAGTGCAGACCTGTTACGTAAAAGCCCATCGGCAACAGGTGCATGTTCAGCGCGTCTGGGCGCAGGGGCGGACGGTCTATTGATGGCGAGGCTTATCTGGTTGATGGGCGCTTCAGGCGCCGGGAAAGATACGCTGTTGCAAGCGTTGCGGGAAAGCATGCCGACGGGCCTGCTGGTGGCGCATCGCTACATTACCCTTGCGGTGGATGCCGGCGGTGAAAACCACATCGCCTTGAGAGAAGTGGAATTTCAGCGCCGCTGGGAGGCAGGGTTGTTTGCCGTTCACTGGCAGGCGCACCATCAGCATTATGCGCTGGGTATTGAAATCGACCTTTTGCTCGCCCGCGGGCTGGACGTGTTGGCCAATGGTTCGCGTCTGCATTTGCCCGCGCTGACGGCCCGCTACGCCGGCAGGCTGTTGCCGGTCTGCCTGAAGGTATCGCTCGGTGCTGGCAGAGCGTCTGCGCCGGCGCGGTAGGGAAGACGAAATGGCGATCGACGCACGATTGGCGAGGGCAGATGCGCCGGTGCCGCCTGGGTGTTACCACATCAGCAATGAATGATGTGCCGCTCAACACGACCCTGGCGGCGTTACACCAAGTATTGGAGCGCACGCGATGCAGCTGACCTTTCTGGGGACCGGCGACGTACAGCAGGTGCCGGTATTCTGCTGTGACTGCGCGGCCTGTTTGCGGGCGCGACAGCGGTCCGTGCTGCGCCGTACCCCAACCAGCGCATTGATTCGCTGCGAAGATGAGGTGATTTTGCTGGATGCTGGCCAGACGCATCTTGAGCAGCGTTTCGCCCCGGGGGAGATTAAGAGCATTCTGCTGACGCACTATCATATGGACCATGTGCAGGAGCTGTTTTTACTGAGGTGGGGAAAGGCCAGCGTATCCCGGTTTATGGACCGCTGGATGAACAAGGGTGTGACGACCTCTATCGCCATCCGGGACTCTTGCACTTCGAGCCGTTTTTGGCGCCGTTTGTGCCACAGGTGTGGGGAGCGCTGACCCTGACCCCCGTCCCGTTAACCCATTCCAAGGTCACTTTCGGTTATCTCATCGGGTATCGCGACCAATAGTTGGCCTATCTCACCGACACGGTGGGCTTGCCGGATGATACCACCCATTTTCTGCAGCGGCAGTCGTTGACAGCGGCCGTGCTGGACTGCAGCCATCTCCCGAGCAAAGCGATACCGCGCAATCATAACGATATCACCCGCGCGCTGGAGATCCACGATAGGCTACAGCCGCAAGACGCCTGGCTGACGCATATCGGTCATGAGGTGGATAACTGGCTGATGCAGCATGCTTTACCTGCGGGTGTCCACGTCGCCTCCGACGGACTGACGCTAAACCTGGCATAACGTCGACGGCGCCTTTTTTTCATCATCTTTTTGTCATCAGCGCTTCATCTGCGTCGCCCTTAATAAAGATCTCTACACAGTTTCTCAAGCGACGGTAAAACTTATGGCACAGGCAATATCACGACCCGTCCCTGCCGAGCAGACCATGCCGGCGTGGTCAGTGAAAAAAAGTGCTCGCGGTAAAAGGTTTGGCCAAAGCCTATAGCGCCCATGCGCGGGTATTGGACGAGATTCATTTTGATCTGCACGCCGGTGAGATGGTGGCGGTTATTGGCCGTTCCGGCGCCGGCGGGGCAAATTATTCATCTGCATGATGACGGCAGCGAACACAATATCGTCGAATTCAACGCCCGGTAACTGCGCCAGTGGCGCAGCGAATGCAGCATGATATTTCAAGATTTCTGCCTGGTGCCCCGTCTCGATGTGCTCACCAATGTACTGCTCGGTCGCTTGAGTCAAACCTCGACGCTAAAATCCTTTTTCAAGGTTTTTATCGATGAAGACTGCGCCCGCACCATTGGCCTGCTGGAATGGCTGAATATGCTGCCACAGGCGCTGCAACGCGCGGAAACCCTCTCGGGCGGCCAGATGCAGCGTGTCGCTATCTGCCGCGCGTTGATGCAAAACCCGAAGATCTTACTGGCGGACGAGCAGGTCGCCTCGCTGGATCCGAAGAATACCCATCGCATTATGGAAGTACTGCGCCAGGTAAGCGAAAACGGCATCAGCGTGATGGTTAACCTGCACTCCGTCGAATTGGTGAAAGCGTACTGCACGCGCCATTGGCATAGTGAAAGGACGCATCGTGTTTGACGGCCACCCTTCCGAGCTTAACGAAAACCTTCTTCATACCCTGTATAGCGAAGACCTCAGCCAACTTAACTAACTTTCACGGGAAACGGACGCAGCAATGAAAACACTCGTAACGCTCACCGCGCTTATGGGCGGAATACTGATGTTCACCGCCGCTCGGGCCGAAACGCCGAAACAATTGAATCTGGGTATTTTGGGCGGTCAAAACGCGACACAGCAGATTGGTGATAACCAATGCGTAAAAACATTCTTCGATAAAGAGTTGGGCACCGATACGCAGCTACGTAATTCGTCTGACTATTCAGGCGTTATTCAGGGACTGCTGGGCGGCAAGGTCGATATGGTATTAAGTATGTCGCTGTCCTCCTTTGCATCGATTTATATCAAAGATCCGCAGGCGGTGGATATCGTGGGTATCGCCACAGATGATACCGACAAGTCTACGGGTTATCACTCGGTGGGGCTTTGTTGAATAAATATAACTTTTAGGTGATCGTCTGCTCAGATCACTACTGTCATTTCAACATCTGTACTCCATGGCAAAGCAAAAGTTTAAAATAACCAACTGGTCCACTTAAACAAAGCTCTCAAGCAGCGCGGGGCTCTGACGATATGGCTGGATGAGTCGGCAATTGTTGCATGGACGGAAAAAACAACGCCTGAACGGCGTGGCTGGCCGCTTCACTACGTAGATATGGCTATCACCACTGTTCTGATGATGAAACGCGTGTTTGGCCTTTCGTTAAGGGCTTTACAGGGCTTCGTTGACGCCATTTTTAAACTGATGGTGCTGCCGCTAAGATGCCCAGACTACTCGCTGATCAGCAAGCGAGCAAAGACAGTTAAGATCAGCATAAAAACGCCGACCCGTGGTGAAATCTCACCTCTAGTCATTGACGGAACCGGCCTGAAGGTCTTTGGCGAAGGCGAATGGAAAGTCCGACAGCATGGTGCCGACAGACGGAGGGTGTGGCGTGAGCTGCATATGGCCGCAGACAGTGTAAAGCATGAGATTATCTGTGCTGACTTATCGCTCAGCGGTACGACGGATGCTCAGGCCCTACCAGCTCAGCGTCTAAGTGGCAATAACGATGTATGGAAAAAGCAAGTGGGCTATCATCGACGCTCAGTGGCTGAAACAGCGATATTCCGGTTCAAAACGCTTATGGGCGATCATCTAAGTCTGCGTGACTATGATGCGCAGGTAGGTGAGGCAATGGCGATGGTCAAAGCGCTTAACAAAATGACGCTATTAGGAATGCCGAACAGCATCCGGATCGCATAACAATCGATCTGCTAGGGGGGAGTAGTCACACAAGTTCTGATTTATTCAACAAAGCCGTGTTAAGATTAAACTTTTGATAAAATCTGGAATACATTTCACCAAGATTTTTTTCATTTCTATCTTTCCCGAAAGACTCTTGTCAGATACTATTTTAACCTCATGGCCACCCACTTTAAAGGTTGTTTCATATAAAGGTTCCGGCTTTGGCTTGTCACGATTTTGCACAATATCACCATGTTGTGGTGCATCCAGTACTCTGCTGAGGTCTAACTTCTCGAGAAAATCTCGTTAGGTTTTTTTCTTTATAGGTTCCAATAACAATATCATTTTGAAAAGGGGTGTGAAAAGCATTTTTAGGATGAGATGCCGCACCTCCTTGTTTACCCCTAACGTCATCCCTGCTGTTATGGCAGGCTTTTGTATTTGAAAATACAGTTGATAAAGGGACATTAATTTTTTTTGGTCTATTCTGGGGGTTTTGTCCGTTTGACACTGAATTGATTTTATCAATTATTCCACCTAGTCGATTCTTGCTTGATAAATTACGTGGCATGACATTTACATCATAATCACTTATGTGTTTTAAGATAAATAGATCCTCTAGGCGCATAATTATTCCTTCTCGACGTAATGAAAATGCTCTTGCAGTAGAAATTCCTAAAGCCCGCGACGCACATAGTTAAACGCTTCCAGGTTGCCACCATCAGTTTATGGTGGCGGTGTACCTAAGTGAAGTAATGTTAATGTAATCGAAGAGACCGTCGTTGACTAGAAACTTAATAGCGCTCAGTCGCCTGATTATGTGCAGCAGTACGAGAAACGGTCATCTCCTTCGTCTTGACGTAATGTTGTACTCGTAAACAAGAACGGAAATAAACGCAGCATTTAACCGGTCTCCAATGGCCGGTTTTTTTTGCGAGGCACGCGCATAGCAGGCGGCGCACTGACAGAACAAAGAGCGCAGCCGGATGGCCGCTGGGACCCGCGCAAGCGGTGCGGCTTAACTGGATACCCCGTAACACCGCCATGCGGCTAAGCCGGTCAGTTTACGGCGGTGTATGCACCATGGCAGTTTGCTTCGCAACGCGCCATTACGATACGCACAGCACAGCGATGGTATTTATTCACTGAATGGAGTGCAAAACCGTAAAAAGGCGTTGCGGTATATCTTGGGATGCTTACGGGGTAAAAATCGCGCCACGGACTGGGACTTGGCGCGAAACGGATTGCATTTTTCACGTAGCGACGCCTTGATGCGCATAATACTAGTTATGTTAAATTTAGTTAACCATTTTCTGTCCACGCCGCCCAGATGCTGGCGGCTGGCAAGAGGCCGTTTTATTTTCGAGTCAGGGCTCCGCCCTGACGTTTACTTTGGTGATGTGTCGTCTGTCCATTCGGAATCTACGTTAGCATCGTCTTCGTCGGAAGAAGACTCTGATTCCTCTACTACCACCATTCGCTGCAATCATCCTCTTCGTCGGAAGAAGACGATGATTCCTCTACCATCACCCTGCGCTGCAATATTGTACCAATGTCCGACGGACGATTATTTTTTTTCTCAACTTTTACTTTTTCTATTATTCTTAAAATTTCTTCTTTCTCTGCTTCAGTCATATTTACAGGCACCCTACGTTCCGCCATTGATATCCTGTGCAACGGAATATCCCCTTCGTTACTTTTTACCCTTATTGTTTTTCTTAATTTTCCTTTCGCATTTATTAGCGAGCTAACGTCTTGGAAGGGGGAATTTGTACCCATTTTTTGCGGTGGCGGTGGCGGTGGCGGTGGCAATTGATCCTTTTGCATAAAGTCAGGTGCTTTGTGACTCTGGTTTGATGATGAGTTAATCTGCGCATGAGGCACTGGGGTTGTTGAAGTGCTGCTTTCTGTAGAGAGATTGCCTGTTGGCGATTCTGAAGGCTGTTCCAGATCTCTTCGGACTTCTGGTTTTTGTTGGTTTTTAGATTGATCGTGAATCATATCAAGATCTGCACCCTGGTGGTCTGAGTCCTGCGTTGTCTCAAGCTCAAATGGAGGGGGCACCATTGGTGCCAGTACTTGCGGTAGTGGTAGCTGCTGCTTAAGCGGAATGTGCGGTTGGCCTGATGATGGCTTGCTACCTTCATGAGATTCAGCGGCCGATGATTGGCTGTTTTTTGAGGCCTGGGGGGCTAAGGTCGTGTGATCATCAGACTTTCGCAATTCAAACTCCTTATGCACTTCACCCTTTTCTAAGGTGGCACGTCGTGTTGCATTCTTTTCAAAGAGTTCACCTTCTACACCAGGAGATGAGCTCTCTATCGGCGTTTTTAAAGGCTGGTTTTGATCTCTCTGTACGTTTGTTTTTTTTTGCTCTCCAAATAGATGTTGAGGCTTCTCAGCACTGGACATAAAAGGCCTAGTTGGTGGTGGAATAACGGGCGTGTGTTGAGTCTGACCTGATGATGAAATGCACTCTTCTTGAGATCCAGTATTTAGCGGTTGGCTAATATCTGAAGAAGTGGGAGGGTTTCCGGGCGAGTCATTATTGTACTCCTGTGCTTGAGTAGGTACGTTTTCACTTTCCCCTTGGTTTTCCCTATTGGTTTGCGCGCTGATATGGTTTGCAGGAGCTAGCATAGGCTTGTCGCCGCTATTGTTTTGAGAGGATTGATCTGCGGTGGTACTGTCGCTGGCTTGATGAGTCGGCGCGGTTGAGCGGCTTTCGTCAGCTTGCGGTTCCTGATATGAGGAATCGCTAACGCTGGACAGAGGTTGGTGATGAGAAGAGGGGCCACTATCGTTTTGCTGCCCTTGAGAGACCTCGTCATTTCCTATAAGCTGGGCATACTGCTGTAATGGCAAGACAGACACGGTTATCTCACTGCGGTTCGAGGTATTGCCGTGCTCATCATTTGCCACTGCCGAGATAATCATCTGATTACTGCCCGCAGGTTGATGATAAGGAAAATGGATGGCGAATGCCTGTGCGCCTAATTGTCTTATATTCCCCCCCCTTGCGCGTAGCGCGTGGTCATCCCATTGAATAGATTTCAGTCTGAAAGCACTTCGGAAAGTGTATTTGAGCAGTTTCGTTTCTCCAGGATACCCCTCAATCGTCGGTGGAAGTGAAAACTCAGGCTGCTGGCTTGTCTGTTGGTAATCCAAAACAATATGATTATTGCGTTCCACCAAACGATAACGGCTATCGGCCACTTTTCCTTTTATTGCTAAATTGCCAGGGTCCAATTGTTGGGCTAATGGGACGCCGAGTTGGTAATTTAGCGACAGCCCGAAAGTGGTGTTACTCCCGCCATGGCGATAAAAGATGTTATCCAGACCGAAGGTGATTAATGGCACCGGCGTATAGCCTATACCTAGTGTAAGAGCATAAGGATTGCGGCCGCGAGAAGCATGCTTGCCAAAAGCGACGCCTTCGCCAAAATAGTTTTCAAATTTGAGTTTTCCGCTAAATTGCGGCAGTGAGGGGAGCCAGCCTTGCGCGCGAATGTCGTAGCCATGGGCTACGCGCTCATCATGTCCCGATATGGCGTGTACAGCACGCCAGCCGGTAAGGCCGTAATAACCATTAACGGCGAGATGGAGGTAGTCACGACGATACTCGACACCCAATCCGAGGCGTTGATGCGGACTACCCGATATTTGCGCGTCGTAAAAAGCGTTGTAACCCGCAAGCCAGCCTGCACCATAATGCCGCTGTCCGAGACCAAGATTAAGGATATTGCGGTTTTCGCTGCGACGTAAGCCCAGCTGATTAAACAATAAGCGTTTATCATCTTCATACAGAGGATAAAGTACATCTAATGAGCCGCTCGAGATTTGACTTTCTGATAAGGGTAAGTTTACCCGCGCCTCACCTGCTGCTTTATTAGCGCTGGCGCTATTTTCCTCAGATGGCGTCGACATCCTCGAAGAGGGAATCGGCGGGCCCAGTGAGGAGGTCAACATGTGTTTGCGACGCCCTGATTCAGTCGATGCGGTGTGATTAGATTGATGAGGACTCGGGGCAGCTTCGATCTCTTTATTCCTTGACCACTTATTGCAGCTAACTAATGAGGTGACTAAAATTAAGGCAGAGATATATCCTATAACTTTGCGCATAGAATTTGACTTTTATAAAATGATTGATGTTAACCGGTTTGATTGACGTGGGGGCTAAGTAGAACAAGTAAAGCCGCCCTGTCCGCAATTTCTCACACGGTCTAAAATTAGTTTGTATGGGCTGAAACTAAACGACGAGTTTAATATAACTTCATTCTGCCTCCCGGTGGTTTAAAATAGGGCTATTTTAAGCTGTCTTTCTGGCGATAATGTTATGATCAAAGAATAACGCACAAGAAAAACCTCACGGCGCTCCAAGACGAAAATGTCTTTCGGCGTCGCTCTATATTAATGGGTTATTTTGCATGTAATTATCTGTTTACAAAATTAGGGTTGTTAATTCTTTCCTACCTCGTTACTGAATTTGCATCCCTTCGTGGCGACAGGGTGACAATGCTTTTTAATATCGTTAGCAAAAAATACAAGAAACTATTGCAATCTAATTGCAAAAAACACTTATTTCATTGTGTCCAATGCTGTCGGGTGCCGTTAAGCTTGTTGGGTCATAAGAGCTTTTAATGTTCCGGCAGAGTGAATCAACATCTGTATTTCTTAGCGATAACACTGCCCCATAACGCATGCAGATATTCCCGTTGTGTTAGATCAATAAAATCCCGGTAGTCTCATGCACCCGACACGGCTTTTTTGATAGAATCTAGTTCATTATCGCTGCTTGAGATTTTCTGCACAGCGGGTTGGGAATGTGTGCGGATAAGGGCAATAAACGCGCTATATAGCAGCACGGTTTAATCAATCCCAGTGCCACAGCATGAATTGCTGCTCTAATGTATTGGCGTGCAGGCAAGGTAAAACAAAACATACTTTGGCGTCCAGCCTGGAGGGTAGCATATAGACACGGGTGAGAACGGTTGAAGCAACAATGAATACGAAAAGCGCGATTGCTTTTTTTAATTAATACTCCATCACGGCTTTGTTGAATAAATATAACTTTTAGGTGATCGTCTGCTCAGATCACTACCGTCATTTCAACATCTGCACTCCATGGCAAAGCAAAAGTTTAAAATAACCAACTGGTCCACTTACAACAAAGCTCTCAAGCAGCGCGGGGCTCTGACGATATGGCTGGTATGAGTCGGCAATTGTTGCATGGACGGAAAAAACGACGCCTGAACGGCGTGGCCGGCCGCTTCACTACGCAGATATGGCTATTTAAACTGATGGTGTTGCCGCTAAGATGCCCAGACTACTCGCTGATCAGCAAGCGAGCAAAGACAGTTAAGATCAGCATAAAAACGCCGACCCGTGGTGAAATCTCACCTCTAGTCATTGACGGAACCGGCCTGAAGGTCTTTGGCGAAGGCGAATGGAAAGTCCGACAGCATGGTGCCGACAGACGGAGGGTGTGGCGTAAGCTGCATATGGCCGCAGACAGTGTAATGCATAAGATTATCGGTGCTGACTTATCGCTCAGCGGTATGACGGATGCTCAGGCCCTACCCGCTCTGATAAACCAGACCCAGCGGAAAATCAGGGAAGCGTCGGCTGATGGCGCTCACGATACCCGCTACTGTCATGATGCTCTGCTGAGGAAGAAAATAAGGCCTCTTATTCCTCCACGAGGTGGGGCGCAATATTGGCCAGACCGATACCATGAGCGTAACTACACCGTTGCGAATCAGCGTCCAAGCGGCAGTAACGATGTATGGAAAAAGCAAGTGGGCTATCATCGACGCTTAGTGGCTGAAATAGCTATATTCCGGTTCAAAACGCTTAACAAAATGACGCTGTTAGGAATGCCGAACAGCATCCGGATCGCATAACAATCGATCTGCTAGGGGGGCGTAGTCACAAGTTCTGATTTATTCAACAAAGCCCTCCGCCATGCTGAGTTTTTGGCAAAAAGCTCGGCAGGGCAGATTCATTTAGTGAATATTATCCAGAAATTCTCACCGTTGCTGATGTGTGGGTTTGTTTCCGATGCGCGCAAGATGGAAGAATTTCTTACGCAATCGGCGAGAGAAAAGCTGAGTGATTTCGCCAAGAAAATCGCTATACCGCAGGACAATGTCCATTGTCATATCCGCGCCGGCAATGTTCGCGACAAGGTGACGCGGGCGGCGGATGAACTGGCGGCCGATGTCATCATTATTGGTTCACGTAATACCAATATTCAGACCCACCTGCTTGGATCCGATGCAGCGGACATTGTGCGTTATGCCCGTGTGCCGGTTTTTGTTATTCGCTGATTGCCTAAGCCGGAAGAAGATACGTTTTATGAAGACAGAAAACCAATTACACGCGGTGGAGTCGATGCCGCATTATTACCAGCTGTCGGTGACGGAAACGCTGGAGAAATTAAACAGCACGGCGGAAGGATTAAGCTGTGAATAGGCCGCTATGCGTCTGCGAACGCACGGTGAGAACGTGCTGCCGCAGAAAAAAGGCCGGCCGGCATGGTTACGCTTTCTTGCACATTTTCAATGACGTATTGATTTATGTGCTTTTGGCCGCCGCGGTATTGACTGCCGTGATGGGGCATTGGGTAGATACTCTGGTGATTCTGGGCGTGGCGGTGGTGAATGCGCTTATCGGACATATACAGGAAAGCAATGCGGAAAAATCTCTGCAAAATATCCGCAACATTCTTTCCAGCGAAGCGGTCATTATTCGGCAAGGAGCCCACGAAACGGTGCCCACCGCAGCGCTGGTGCCGGGGGATGTCGTGGTTATCCGCGCCGGCGATCGCATTCCGGTGGATCTGAAAATTATCGAGGCGCACGGTCTGCGCGTTGAAGAGGCCATCCTCACCGGCGAATCCACGGTCGTGGAAAAAACCACCGTCGCGCTGGCGGGCGAGCTATCGCTTGGCGATCGCACCAATCTGGTGTTCTCCGGGACAACCGTGAGCTCTGGCGCCGGCAGGGGCGTGGTGGTGGCGCCCGGCGGCGCGACCGAATTGGGTCATATTAACCAGATGATGTCCGATATCGAGCAGCACCATACGCCGCTGCTGGTGCAAATGGACAAACTGGGCAAAAGCATTTTCATCAGCATCTTGGTCATGATGGCCGCGTTGTTTGCCTTCAGCCTGCTGTTTCGCGAGATGCCGCTGACGGAATTGATGCTGTCTCTTATCAGCCTGGCCGTGGCCTCGGTGCCGGAAGGGCTGCCCGCCATTATCTCCATTATTTTGTCCCTTGGCGTACAGACCATGGCGCGTCAGCACTCCATCATTCGCAAGCTGCCGACCGTGTAGACGCTGGGCGCGATGACGGTCATCTGTTCCGATAAAACCGGCATGCTGACCTGAATGAAATGACGGTGAAAGCGGTGATTATCGCCGATCGGGTGTATCGCGTTGAGGGGGACAGCTATGCGCCGGTGGGCGCCATGCACCCCGTGGACAGCCAAACGCCCGTCGCCGTCGCCGTCGGTTCGTTGCTGGAGCGGTATTTGCGCACAATCGATCTCTGCAACGACAGTCAATTGATGCAGGATGAAAATGGCCACTGGCAGGTTACCGGCGGACCGAGGAAGGCGTGCTGAAAGTGCTGGCGGCCAAAATGACGCTGCCCCCCGTCACCACCGCGTTGCGCAGTAAAATTCCCTTCGATTCACAGTATTAAGTACATGGCGACGCATCATCTTGTCGGTGATGAGGAGTGTATTTTGCTGACCGGCACGCCGGATGTTCTGTTCCGGCTGTGCCGTGAAGAGCAAACGGAAAACGGTCTGCAGCCGTTTGATCAACTTTATTGGGAAAGTAAAATTGCTGAGTATGCTCGCGAGGGGCTACGCATGGTTGCCGCCGCCTGGAAACCGGTTACAGCCGGGCAGGGGGAACTGACGCATCAGGATCTTGAGCAGGGCGTAATTTTTCTCGGTATCAGCGGCATGATGGATCCGCCTCGTCCCGAAGCGATCGTTGAGATTCGCGACTGCCTGCAGGCCGGCATCCGGGTGAAGATGATCACCGGCGACCATCCGCAGACGGCGATGAGTATCGGTCAGATGCTGGGTATCGGCAACGCGCACCAGGCCATCACCGGTCAAGAACTGGAGGCGATGGACGATAACCAGCTCAGCGAAGCGGCGCAGGCGTATGATATTTTCGCGCGCACCAGCCCGGAGGATAAATTCCGTTTGGTGCGGGCGCTGCAAAGTCAACAGGAGATCGTCGGCATGCGGTGATGGCGTGAATGACGCGCCGGCCTTGAAACGGGCCGATGTCGGTATCGCGATGGGCATCAAAGGCACCGAGGTGACCAAAGAGGCTGCCGATATGGTGCTGACGGATGACAACTTCTCCACCATCGCCAGCGCGGTACAAGAAGGACGGCGCGTTTATGATAACCTGAAGAAAACCATTTTGTTCATCATGCCGACCAATCTGGCGCAGGGGCTGCTGATCATTATTGCGTTGATCGCAAGGAATCTGATTCCGCTTACGCCCTTGCTGATTTTGTGGATGAATATGGCAACCTCCGCCACGCTTTCCTTCGGCCAGGCGTTTGAGGCGGGCGAGGCGAATATTATGCGACGGCCGCCGCGCGATCCCCGCCTGCATGTGATGGACAAGTTTGCCCTCTGGCGCGTAGCGTTTGTCGGTGGCATGATCGCCTTTAGCGCCTTTGTGTTGGAGGCCTGGCTGCAACCGCGCGGGCATTCTCCGGAATTTATACGCACCGTGCTGCTGCAAACGCTGGTGTCAGCACAGTGGTTCTACATGATTAACTGCCGCGTTGTGGACGGCTTCTCACTCAATAAAGGCCTGCTGGCTAACCGGGGGGATTTGGGTGGTCAGCGCCGTGCTGCTGCTCCAGCTGCTGATTATTTATGCTCCCTTCATGCAGACGCTGTTTGGCACTGAAGCATTGCCGTTCCGTTACTGGGTTATCACGTTGGTGATCGCCCTGCGTTGCAGGGCGCCCGCCTTTAAGGGGCTTGGCGACATCAAGGACAGTTCTTCTACCGCGAAACGTCGAGTAGTGCTGTCGTCAGCCGACGCTTATCGGGATGCCGCTGCGGGGTCCACCTGCCAACCGCCGCCCAAAGCGTGGTAAAGATCGGTTTGCGCCTGCAGCAGATCGTTTTGTAGTGTGATTACGCTTATCTGGGTGGCATAAAGCGTGCGCTGTGCGTCCAACTCCTCCAGATAGGACGCGTAGCCGTTAATATAACGGTTATGCGCGATACGTAATTGCTCCTGCACCACCTCCTGCTGCGAGCGGGTTTGCGCAAGCTGATCGCGCAGCTGCAATATATTGTCCAGGCTGTTATTGACTTCGCCAAAGGCGTTGCGTACCGTTTTCTCGTAATTATATAGCGTTTGGTTACGCGAGGTGGCGATGTCCACCTGCGTATTCAGCGCTTCACGGTTAAGTAGCGGGGCCAGAATACTGCCGCAGACGCTCCACAGACGGAAAGGGTTATCAAGCAATTTCGCCAACGCGTCATCCTGCAGTGTGCCGGTGGCGGTCAAATTGATCGACGGCAGAAAATTGGTGCAGGCGGCGGCCAGAGGTGTCAGCGTCAATCAGCTGGCGTTCTGCCTGCACGATATCGGGAT
The DNA here is from genome assembly GCF_000010085.1 of Sodalis glossinidius str. 'morsitans'. Lineage (NCBI taxonomy): Bacteria > Pseudomonadati > Pseudomonadota > Gammaproteobacteria > Enterobacterales > Bruguierivoracaceae > Sodalis > Sodalis glossinidius. The sequence goes on along the minus strand of NC_007712.1, from coordinate 3,150,296 downwards.
GACGGCGCATCAGCTCCGACGGCAGCACCGCGGGCAGCGGCAACGCGACAATATGATTCATGTCGGCGCCGCGAACCACGCTGCCGGGATTGCTCCCACCAGGATGCGCAACGCGTTTTCCTGCTCGGTGATTTGATGCGTCAACTGCGGTATTTGCGCCCGCGCGGCCTGATATTCCGCTTGCGATTGCTCCAGCTCCAGCCGTGAGGAGTAACCGGTTTCAAATTGCCGGCGCGCCAGGTTGAGCGAGTTCTGCCGCGTTTGCAGCGTTTCCCGGGTCGGCGTCAGTTTTTCATCCAACGAACGCAGCGTGAAATAACCCGAGGCGACGGTCAGCATAGCCGCGGCCGCCTGCTGTGCTTCCAGAATTGCCCGTGCCACGGCGGCGCTGTCGCGCTGCGCCCCCAGAGATCGACATTGTCGCTGGCTTGTAATCCCCCCCTGATAAAAGGTGCTGTGGATAGGCAGACCGGTCACCGAGGAAAGCGTGCGGGCACGGCTACCGTTGATTTGTGCCTAAAGCGTCGACAGCCTGTCGCCCTGAATTGCCCGCAGGAGGGCGCGGTATTCCTCGACCCGCGCCCGGTGGTGAGGATATCGGTGTTATTGCGTAGCGCTTGTTCCACCAGTGCGGAGGGGGCCTGTGTTGGGTCGATTGGTGGGCTGGAGCCGTCTGGCCCCAGACGCAACTGGTTAAAGGGCGGCGCAGGCATTGACGGGCCGTCAGTGTTTCACTCCCTCTGCCGCACCAGACACAGCCGGCGTGCTATCAGGGGCTGTTGAGGCGCCGTCCGGAGACGCCGGTGTCGTGTCAGGGTCAACCTGAGCTCTCTCCTGCACGGCCGGCGAACTGTCGGTGTCGATATCCACCTCCACCGACATCCCGGGACGCAGCAGTCGGTACAGGGCATTATCGTGGTCGATGTGCACGCGCACGAGAATACGCTGGGCGATTTTGACGAAATTACCGGTGGCATTGTCGGATGAAATGGCGCTGAACTCGGATCCGGTAGCCGGCGAGATACTCTCCACCACGCCGTTGAAGGTAGCATGATCAAGGGCGTCGACGCTGAAGCTGGCCCGCTGTCCCAGCCGGATCCGGGCCATTTGCGTTTCTTTCATGTTGGCTATGATCCACATGTGTTCCGGTACCAGCTAGGTCAAATGGGTGCCGGCACTGACATAGGCGCCCTGACGCACCGAAATCTGGCCCAACTGGCCGTCGCGAGGTGCAACAATGTGCGTATTGGCCAGATCGATTTGCGCCTTTTCCAGCGAGGCTTTGGCCTGGGCGATATTGGCGACCGCCTGACTGGCGCTGGCGCGTGAGGCATCACGCTCACGCAGCGATAACGAACTGTCGGCGACCAGATTCTCCACGCGTTGCAAATCCAACTGCGCTTTGCGTGCCTGCGCTTCGGCGTTTTTCACCTCGGCGCTGCTGTACGTTATTATCCAACGCCGCGCGCTTCATCAATAATTGCGCTTGAGCTTGATGTACCTGCTGACGATAAATGCGCTGATCGATAACCATCAGCATATCATCCCGCCGGACCCAGGCAAAATCCTGCACCCGCACTTCGGTGATATAGCCGCTGAGCTGGGGGCTGATGACGGTGACTTGCCCCCCTCCCCCCCCCGGACATAAGCGTTGTCGGTTGACTGAACCTGGCGGGTGAAAGGGGGCAATTGACAGGCGTAGAGAATCATCAATACGCCCATAAGCGCGATCGCCGCCGAAATCATGATGGTTAAAATGCGCGCGTTACTGCTTTTTTCTTTTTCCGGCGCCGCCGCCGTTGCCGCTTGTCTTATCGTCGTGGCCCTGTGCACGTCGCGCCTGAATGCGCAGCCGCAGTAAACGCCATAGAATCCATACCAGCGTCACCAGCGCAATCGCTGTGGTCAGCAGGTAGACATCGTTATAGGCCAGCGTATTGGCTTCGCGGCTTGCAATGCTTTGCAACTGCGACAACCCCTGTACCCCTTGTAGATAGCTGTCGTTCAACACGCCACCGTAGGCGGCGGTATAACTGTTCACACGCTCCGCTACCAGCGGATTCGCCAGCGTCAACCGCTCGGTCAGTTGGCTGGAGTGAAATTTTTCGCGCAACACCTGAAAAGTGCCCAGCAGGCCGCCGATATTCTGACTCATACCGAAGAGCACCGAAAAACTGACCAGATTGCGCGGCTCGGCCACCACGCCGCCTATCCCCGCCAGCAAGGCCGGCGCCAGAAAGAAGGCGCCGCCGAAGCCGAGCAGAAACTGGCTGAAATAGAAGTTTTCCGGCCGGGTTAGGCTATTGGAATGAGCGTCTTCTCACCGCCGGCCGGTGGCGGGCGCAAACAATGACTCTCCCCGTCAGCCGATGGTGGGCACAAGCAATACCCGCCAACGGCACCTTGGCAGACGGGGTGATTTTTCCTCCCGATAAGCGGCGCTGCCGCAACGCCCCCCTGCCGACAGCCGGTTGCGGTCCGAATTCTGGACCGTCTGGCCGCTATGCTGCGAAACGCATCATGGCCTTGCCTGCCAGCGCCAGTCCCTGACTTCAGGCAAATCGTCGCCGTGGGTGCGCACATAGTGATAGTGCTCATCAAGCTTGCGGCGGAACAGCCCGAGAGCCGCTGTCGCCGCCGGCGTGTGTTGCAGTCCCGGTACCCGCTCAATGGCCTCTATCGCTAAATGGAAACGGTCCACCTCGTTGAGCACTGTCATATCGAACGGAGTGGTGGTGGTCCCTTCCTCCATAAACCCGCGCACGTGGAAATTGGCATGATTTTGACGTTTATAGGTCAGGCGATGGATCAAATAGGGGTAGCCGTGATAGGCGAAGACCACCGGACGATCCGGCGTGAAAATCTCATCGAAAAAGGCGTCGGTGTGGCCGTGGGGATGCTGCTGTTTTGCCTGTAGACCGAGTAAATCGACCACGTTGACGACGTGGATGATCATCTCGGGCAGATGTTGGCGCAGTAAATCAACCGCCGTCAGGGTCTCCATGGTCGGCACATCGCCGGCGCAGGCCATGACCACATCAGGACCCTTACCGCACTTACCGCCGCTTTCGTTGCCGGCGACGATGACATTGATCCGGTCAAAGGTATTCAGGCAGTGATCGCCGACCCACAGCAGAGTATTGGCGACCAGATCGACGAATTCCGGATCCTGATGGCTGTAACCGTTATGATCCTGGCGCCAGACGTGGGAGGAAAGCAGGTAGTTAAGGGACGATACCGGCTTGCGCCAGGGCAGGGCGCGTGACACCTTCAGCCATTTGGCGTGTTGATTGAACATGGAATCGACGATATGGATGAACGCTTCATAACAGGTAAACAAGCCATGCCGGCCGGTGAGTAAGAGCCTTCCAGCCAGGTATTGACCACCATGCCCGGCCCGCCGTGACCGGGGCCGTAAATGTAAATCACATTGGCATCGCGCGCGCGAATAATGCGGTTCAGGTGGACATAGATAAAATTCAATCCCGGGGTCGTGCCCCAGTGGCCCAGCAGGCGGGGTTTGATATGTTCGGGTATCAGCGTCTGACGCAAAAGCGGGGTGTCCAGCAGATAAATTTGCCCGACCGAGAGATAGTTGGCCGCCGACCAGTAGCGATGCATTAGCTGAAGTTCTTCGGGCGAAACGGCGGTCGCGGGCCGCGTAGCAGGGGTGTCCATCTGAGCTGTACCTCCAAAGGCTGGCTATGTGGAACGTCTACCCCAAGTCTAGACCGGCTTGCCCGGCCTTGCCGCCTTGGCGGGCCAGGGAACTGTTGGTGAATGTTACCGACCGCGCGGCGACGCAGGGCGCCTCCGCGGGGAAGACTTTATAGTAGCGGCTGCTCTGCCGCGTTACCGTGTGCGGGTGTTGGCCGACTGCGCGGCGCCTGGCGCAGCAGCCGCAGGCCGTTGGCCACCACCAGCAGGCTGGTGCCCACATCGGCGAAGACCGCCATCCACATGGTGCCCGCGCCTGCCAACGTCAATAGTAAAAACACTGCCTTGATGCCCAACGCCAGCGCAATATTTTGTATCAGAATGCGGTGGGTGGCACGCGACAGCCGGATAAACTGCGCAGCCTTGCGCAAATCGTCATCCATCAGGGCGACATCCGCGGTTTCAATGGCTGTGTCGCTGCCCAACGCGCCCATAGCGAAACCGATATCCGCCCGGGCCAGCGCCGGCGCATCATTGATGCCATCGCCTACCATTCCTACCGTGCCCCGGTCCGCCAGCTGGTTTATCTTTTGCAGTTTGTCTTCCGGCAATTGATCGCCATAGGCTTCATCGATTCCCGCCTGCGCCGCAATTGCCCTGGCGGTGTGCGTGTTGTCGCCGCTGAGCATCAATATTTTGACGCCGGCCTGGTGCAATTGTGCGATGGCTGCGCGGCTATGTGATTTCAGCGTATCCGCCACCGCAAACAGCGCCTGTACTTTTCCCTCGCCCATCAGCATTACCAGGGTTTTGCCTTGCTGTTCCAGCGCGGCTGCCCGCGGATCGAGGACGTCGGTTGACAGCCCCAGTTCATCCGCTAGCCGCCGGTTGCCGAGATACCACTGGCTGTCCGCCGTCACTCCCGTGATACCGCGGCCGGGCAGGGCTGTGAAATCGGTTACCCTGACGGGAGCGTTGCCTTCCCGTTCGGCCGCCTGGATAATGGCCTGCGAGACCGGATGATCGGAGCGGGAAGCCAGCCCGGCCGCCAGTTGATAGAGCGCCTCTGCGTCCCGTACGCCGAAGGTGTGGCGATCGGTCAGGATGGGTTTCCCGTGCGTCAACGTGCCGGTTTTATCGAGCGCCAGCCAGCGCAGGCTCCGCCCTTTTTCCAGATAAACGCCGCCTTTAATCAAAATACCCTGCCGCGCCGCGGCGGCTAGACCGCTGACGATAGTCACCGGCGTTGAAATGACCAGAGCGCACGGACAGGCGATCACCAGCATCACCAGAGCTTTGTAGATCCACTCATACCAACCGCCGCCCAGCAATAACGGCGGCAAAAGCGCTACCAAGACCTCGAGAACTAGGATCAGAGGGGTATAGATACGCGCGAAACGGTCGACAAAACGCTGGGTCGGCGCGCGGTTCCCCTGCGCTTCGCTGACGGCGTGGATGATACGGGCCAGGGTTGTATCGCCGATGGTGGCGGTGACCCGGTAGCTAAATGAACCGGCCTGATTGAGCGTGCCGGCAAAGACCGTATCCCCCGGCCGTTTTTCCACCGGCAGGCTCTCACCGGTGATAGACGCCTGATCCACCGTTGAATTTCCTTGCTCAACCGTGCCGTCAAGGGCGACGCGTTCGCCGGGTTTGACCCGCAGCAGGCTGCCGACCGGTACCGTATCGACCTCAACCTCTTGCCAACTGCCGTCGGCCTGCTGCTGGCTGGCGGTCGCCGGCACGCTTTGCAGTAAACCGCTGATGGCGTTGCGGGCGCGATCGAGGGAACGGGCTTCTATCAGTTCGGCGAGGGTAAACAAGACCATAACCATCGCCGCCTCAGGCCATTGCCCGATTAACAGCGCGCCGGTGACGGTGATGCTCATCAGCGCATTGATATTCATTGTCCCCTGCCGCAGGGCCAGCCAGCCTTTTTTATAGGTCGTCAGGCCACAGGCGACGACCGCCAGCAATGCTAGCACGGCGCTGATTCCGTCCGGCCACGACAACCAGTGGCTGATTTCCGAGGCAAAGGCGGCGATAGCGGCCAGCACCAGCGGCCAGCGGCGTTGACGCGGCAGATCGTCGTCGGCGAGCGGCGCGTCGGCCGCCGCGATCTGCGGGGTAAAACCCAGGGACCGTATTGCTGCAAGGATGCTGTCAAGGCTGTCCGGGCGATGGACCACCATCAGCACCCGCTGCATAAGATTGAATTCCATCGCCGTTACCGCAGGCAGAGACGCGAGTTTCTTGCGGATCATCCCTTCTTCGGTGGGGCAGTCCATCTGCATGATACGAATAGGCGTGCGCACGTCGCCGTCCACTTCCCGCGCCGCCGCGAGGGGTTCTTGTCGCGGCTCGCTTCGCGTGGCGCCGGCACCCTGCGGGCGGGCGCCGCAGCAGGTGTTGCCGCGGGTCTGGACGCCATCCGCAATCGTAGCACCAGCGGCAAGGGGGCGTGCCGTGGTAATTTTCGCGGCGCGACGGGGTAATTTCTCGTTGCCGTTCATGGTGGCAGTCTCCCGATGGCTTGTCGTTAGTTGTCAATTTAACACCCTGAAGCTACTATAGGGTCAAGAGAGTATTGAGGAGATCGGAATGAAAATCGGCGAATTGGCCCGTCAGGGCGGCTGCCCGATAGAGACGGTGCGTTATTACGAGCGGGAGCAACTGCTGCCGGCGGCACTACGCGACCAGAACAACAACTACCGCCACTATGACAAGCGCCACCTGGAGCAGTTGGTCTTTATCCGTCGCTGCCATTCGCTGGAGATGACCCATGACGAAATCCGCGAACTGTTGGCGGCACGCCAGGAGCCTGATGCCAGCTGTAGCGCAATCGATGGTTTGATTGAGGCGCATTTGGAGCACGTCCGCACCCGCATGGCGGAGCTACAGGCGCTGGAGGCGGAGCTTAACGATTTGCGCGGCCGCTGCGATGCCGCGCGCGCGACGCATCATTGCGGCATTTTGCATGAGCTTGATCATAAAGCGCCGCCGACGCGGGAGCAGACCGCAGCGCACGGCAGTCATGTCGCTGGCCGCCTGCATGGCACCGACGTCAGCGGCAGCGCTTGAGCGGCCGCACAGCACACGCCGCCCGACATCAGGGTGATCTGGCCCGTGGCAACCTTCTTTCCTTTTCCATTCGAGGCCATACCATGACGGATAAAAAGCCGGAAGAAACGACGATCGATGAGGGATTGGCAAAGCTGCATGAAGCGAGCAAGCAACTGACGGAACAGCAACTTGACGCCCTGGCGCCAGCCGCGAAGAATAAACCGGACTGACCACCAGGTTGTCTGTAGCCGGCGATGCAGCCGTATGGCTGCGCAGGTGCGGCCGTCAACCGGTAGATTCACAGGCAACGCAACTGGTAGTAAACCACCCTTTCCTCTTCTCGCCTCTTTTAGGGGCTTGCCACGCTATTTTTTCAATTACGCTTACAGACGTGCCAATCATTAATTGATTGGTTAATTAACTATTTAGTCATTGAAGGAGGCGCCCTATGTCATCTGATTATCCTTTCCCTCCGCTGCCGGAGCAAAACCATCCCTTCCTGGTCCTTTTGACGATGGATCCCCGCCCGGATCATGGTGAAAATCACTATCGCGGCTCTGGACGCCTGGCGGGTAAAAAAAGCCCTCATTACCGGCGGCGACTCCGGCATGGGCCGTGTGGTCGCTATTGCCTACGCCCGTGAAGGGACGGATGTGTTGATTGCTTATTTGAATGAACACGACGATGCCAAAGATACCGCCCGTCTGGTGCAAGAAGTGGGGCAGCAGGTGAAGCTTGCGCCGGTTTATGTGATGCTGGCCTGCGATGAAGCATTATCGGTCAAGGGTAAAAAAACTGAATGATATCTCTGGACAGGACATAAACAAACTCAGCGGGAATCAGCGCCGGCGCCACGGAGGATATGCGGTCGCCCGCCAGTAATTGATAGCTTTACCAGGTCACCAGCAACATACCCGTTATTCGGGTTATCGCGCTTGTGGGCGTTGTTCGGCGAAGGGCGAAATCAAGCACCAGCCCGCCGCCCTGGATCAATAAAGGCGTTAGCGAAGCGCAGCATCCTGCCGTTTTTAACACCGAGAGGTATTTTTCATCGACGTGCTGGAGCAAGCCATAACGAACGGCTTCCCTGGCGAAAGTGGGGAGCCCTACAGAAAGGGTGCAGCGCAGTAGCGCCAAACGAACATTATGCAGGTGGCGTTCAATTTCAGATACGCCGGACGCGTCGTTGTTTCGCGCAATGTTCGTCGGAGAAAGGAAAATATTCTCAGCGCTGGGCACAAAGCCGCGTTAGGGGAAACCGGGCCTGTTATTTCTCTCGGGGGGAACCAAACGCTGCCTCAGCGTTCAGTATAAAAAGGCGTCATTAACGGTGTCGGCGTGCAGGGGTTTTGCAGGGCCAGCGCTCGTTCACCGCCAGACGAGCGCCAGCTTGGCCGTAGCGGAAGAATGCTGTTCCTGTCTGGTGCGGCTGATGTCTCATGGCCACCCTACGCTATTGCCCGTCGGTATGATGCAGGGATGTTTGTTCGCGCCAGGTCAGCCAGACGCGCATATCAAATTCCCATTGATGATAGAGGGGGTCCATATGGCAGCATAATTGATAGAAAGACTTGTTATGCTCCTTTTCTTTAAGATGGGCCAGCTCATGTATCACAATCATTTTGAGGAATGCTTCCGGCGCGGCGCGGAATAAGGCGGCGATACGGATTTCGTTTTTGCTTTTAAGCTTGCCGCCTTGAGGGCGAGAGACGAACGTGTTGGTGCCCAACGTCCCTTTGATGGGATTTTGCCGGTTATCAAAATAGACCTTGGCGAGGGCGGAGGTGTTTTTCAGATAGCGCTGTTTTAGTTCGCTTACATACTGATACAGCGCTTTATCCGTTTGGATAGCATGACGGTCGGGATATCGGCTCTCCAGCCAGGGGCCGATCCGGCCCTGCGCCATCAGGTGACGAACGCGGTCGACCAGGTCGGCGGGGTAACCGGTTAAATAAGGGAGATCGCTCATTGCGGTTGCGTCATGTCTGCTCTGAAGACTGGTGCTTAAAAGGGACGGCTGGCGTAGCCGGTGACTTCCTTCAGCCCCGTCTCCCGCCCAAGCGCCGTCATAGGGTGCACCACGACCAGACCGCGCACTTTTTTCTTCAGCGCGCCCATGTCGGCCTGCTCTTTTTTACTGATTGGCCGGCTGAACGATAATGTCTGTAACTGTTGCGCTTGTTTGCTCAGCTTTGCCACGCGCAGGTTTTTCAACCGGTGAATTTCCGCTTCCAGAGAGGTTTTTTCCTCGCGATGCTGCGCCATAATGCCGGGATCGCCCTGTGCAATGACGCTTGCCTCTTTATGATTTAAAGCATCCAAACGGTCGCTGAGGCGTTTGATTTCTGTTTTTTCCTGTTCTTTCATGTTATCCGATCCGTACCCGCGTGTTTACCGATGTCATCAGGGGTAATGTCCTTAGTGTATCAGGATGCGCGCCGCTTTGCTGCGGCATAGTTGCCGGTCGGGCGTTGTCGGCTCCCCCTGGTACAGGCTCACAGGCTCACAGGCTCACAGGCTCACAGGCTCACAGGCGCCGGCAACATTCTGTCCGCTGCTTGCTGGGCGTCGCCGGTCAGCCCTATTCGGCTTCCTCCGCCTGCATCTGCCGCACCGCCAGCAGCAGTTGTTGCTGCAGCCACCGGCTTGCGCTATCGCCACGACCACTTACCATATCCAGGCTGAAGGCTGTGTCAGCCAATTCAGGGGGTAGGGAGTGTATATGCAGTGGCGCGATCGGCGATGCAGACAAAATCCTCGCGGTACAGCGGCACCACCCTCATGCGTTTCGGCGGCGTCAGATGCCCCCCGATAGCGATGTCGACCTGTGCATTATCCAACTGGGTATAGATCCGCTCCCGATCCAGCGTACACAGGTGCAAATCGATACCGGGCGCCAGCCGGCGCAGGCGGCGAACAATATGGGGAATCAGGACAATATCGGCATAATCGCTGGCGGCCAGCGTAAAGCGGCGGCCGTGAGCCCGATCGGGATCAAATGCGCTGTCCCGGTTGAGTGTGTTGCGCAATTGGTCAAGAATCGCAGCGATGGCCGGTATCAGCGTCTGCGCTTTTTCGGTGGGCACCATGCCGCCGGCGGTGCGTACGAACAGCTCGTCCTGAAACAGCAGACGCAACCGGCCCAATGCATTACTCACCGACGGCTGCGCGCGGTTGAGCCGTTTGCCGGCCAGAGTGACGTTTCCCGTTTCGTACAGGGCCTCAAACACCACCAGTAAGTTAAGATCCACGGCTGAAAGATTCATAAAATCAATATTAGAAATATTGTTTATCCATTTCAAGAATTGTTTGTTCTCCGGCTATCATGCTGCGATAACGCGAGGTGATAGGAGAGGCGCCATGTCAGTTGTACTTGTAACCGGTATCGAACTTTTTGATGGTGAAAGCCTGAACCCTTCCTGGGAAGTCGCGCGCAGGCTGGATGGAGAACAGGTGGATGGAGCGACGCTGGTGGCGCGCCAACTGCCGTGCGTAATCGGGCGGGTTAACCCGGCGTTGTTTCAAATGCTGACGGCGCTGCGTTCGTCGCTGGTCCTTTGCCTCGGTCAGGCCGGCGGCCGTGTCGATATCACGTTGGAGCGGGTGGCGATTAATATTGTCGACGCGCGTATTCCCGATAACGCCGGCCAGCAGCCGGTGGATGAACCGATTTTCCCGCAGAGACCCGCCGGCTATTTTTCCACGTTGCCCATCAAGGCCATGGTGCGGGCGCTGCGCCGACAGGGGATCCCCGCCTCTGTTTCCCAGACCGCCGGTACCTGTAATTGTAACGCGATTTTTTACGGTCTTTGCCACTATATCGCCAGCCGGCAACCCCCATGCGCGGCGGATTTGTCCATTTACCCTATTTGCCGGAGATGGCGGCGGCGCATCCCGGTGCGCCCAGTATGGCGTTGGCGACCCAACTTGACGCCGTAAAGACGTTAATCCGCACCGCCTTAACCACTACCAGCTATATTCGCGTGGGGCCGGCGCGCTGCATTGACGTGGGAAATAGGGCGAAACCCCCTCTTCACCGGGGCTTATTCACGCTTCGTGGCGGTGGACTATCCGGTATAGTTGCCGCGATAGCGCCCGCTGACGACTTCTGGCGCGGCGCCGGAAATGAAGAGAATGAACAGAAAAACAAAACGACGGTGCCCAGACGGTCTGTGTCTGAATGGCGTCTGGGCAGGGTGGATCCTGGCGCTGGCGGCGTATCTGACGGACAAAACGCTGTTGTGCGCCGCGGCAGCTTGCGCCGCGCTGGGTCTGTTAGGCCTATATTTTGTCAAAACGAGGGTGGGAAACCGGACTATGTTTGGAAAAAAAATGCCTGCGCAAGCGTCGCTTCCGCCGGAGCCTGCGCCCATGCCTGCAGGCGCTTCTCCGCGGCTGGAAAAACAGCACGCTACCTTGATTGCCAAAAGCGCCGTGTTTACCGGCGATATCGATATTGAAGGCGATATCCATATCTGGGGCAAAATTACCGGCAATATTCGCGTCAAAGAAGGGGCTATCCATGTGATGCATGCGGGCCAGGTCGAAGGGGAGTTGCTGGCGCCTGAGATCATTATCGATGGCAAGGTGGAAGGCACCTGTTGTGCCACGACCTTGGATATTCTGGAGCACGGCGAACTGCACGGCGTCAGCCGCTGCGCCGGTATGACCATACAGCGCGGCGGGCAATTTGTCGGCCAGTCAGAGAGCGGTGAACCGCTTTCTCTGCAAAGCGGTACCCAGGACGCATTAAGCCGCCGCCGCGGCACCAGCCATGATAGCAAGGGCGCCAGTCATGAGAACAGCGGTGACCCTCGCGACGGCAGCGGCACTCACGCCAGCAGCGGCGTCAGGCAAGACCGCCGCGCTCGTGAGGATCGGCCAAAAGTCTCTCCGGCGCCGGCGACCCATGACGGGAAAGCCACGGCGGAGTAAACCCTTGCCTGTCCATGATGGGGCGAATTGGCGAATGCGCGTTTGGCGCCGGCGCGGGACGTTTTAGCGGTCGTGACCGACGTCCTGCGGCGTTAAGGGGCGTGCCACCCGGCAAGGATTACCGAACGCCAGTACCGAAGCCGGTATATCCCGCGTGACCACGATACTGGCACCGATAACCTTATTGTCGCCGATGGTGACGTCCGGCAAGATAGTCACGCCGCCGCCTATACAAACGTTATTGCCGATGGTGATCGATGCGCAGTCGAGGATGACCAGATTGACGTTGGCATAAACCTGTGCGCCTAGGTGAATATTGTAGCCATGTCGCAGTTAAACGGCGGCTCTATACATAATCCTTCGCTGCTGCTGCCCAGCAGGCTCTTCAGCAGGCTCTTCAGCAGGCGTTGACGCCTCGCGTCGTCCCGTGGATCGCATTGGTTATACTGCCATAGCGTCACTTTGGCCGCCTGCCGCGCCTGACTAAGTCGCGGATCTCCTCAGGGGTGGTAAAGCAACCCCATCGCCGCTTTTTCTTTCATTGTCGTCTCCTCTCTTTGCCGTCAGGGTCGCGCCGTGGCCGGCAGCGAGAATTCCCACATCGCCGGCGCCAGGGAGATAGCGAGTGCGACCATCGCCAGCGCGAAGCCGGCGTAAATCAGCGAACCGGACGTGGCGTTGAAACCGCGCCCATCCACCATTAGCAGCAGCAGCCAATCGCTGGCCGAGCCTTCCGCCAGCTCCATCGCCAGCACGATGACGCCTATCATTAGCAACTGACGGTTTTTCATCACTTTCAGCAGCGATTCGCTGCGCCGCTTTTCTGCCGCCGCCTGGGCCTGACCCGTACCGGCCGGGATCGCACGCCATCCCCAGGGAACCGTCGGCAGCGCGATACCTGCAATCAGCAACAGATGCCATTGAATGGGGAAAATTACTCATCGCAAAATAGCCACCGCCGCCGATGTGCCGCTGGGGTCGATGACGTATTATTTCGCGGGTATGCAACAACTGCTGAAAGAAGCGTTCAGCCAGTTTGCAGTCGCGATGTCGGCGGATTATGTGGCTCGGCTCGGGCTGGCCCGCAGCGCTGACGAGGTGGGGGATGCTATCGTGGATATCATCTGCAGCGACGAGACTACGCGGGGGCGCAATTTACTGTTGAGCTATGAATTGTACCTTTACGGCAGCCGACATCCCGAGCTGAAACCGGTGATGCAGGACTGGATGGCCCGCAGTCAGCGTGCGCTGTTGCGCTTTTTCGATCTTCCCACCGCCCGGGCGCTGGATGCGCTGATTGAGGGAATGACGCTGCATCACTCGGTGGATCGGACCCCCGCCAGCCGGCAATTGTTTGCAGTTGCCCCTTATTCTTCGCACCGTCCCCGGTGGCCTTTCGCCTATCCTCTGCCGTCTGAAGTCTGAGACTTCCCTATGGCCTCCACCTGTAGCTTTTTCTCTTTTCCTCGTTTGTCGCTTATGGTCGGGATGACATGGAAAACGTGGCGCCGGCGGATTTTTAAGCGTTCCGAGACGTATTTGTTTGAACTATATCGCTTGCGAGCGCCCACTAATTTCACAGAAACCGCTTTTTATACTAGCCTGTATATATACATCACTCATGAGGAGGTAGCGATGAATGAACGTCCTTCTAACCTGGCGAATAACGGACATCGGGTCCTGCTGGAGACCCTCTACTATGGCGAAACAAAAGCCACCTATTTGATGCGCGCCTGCGAGGCGATCGCTACCTGCGGCATCCGCGCCGGTGCTCTACTGGTGATCGACCCGGCGGCAAAGCCGCGGGACGGCAGTATTGTGGTCATCCAGATTGGCGAAGATCTCTCTTTGCGGTGGCTGCGCGGCTGCGGCCGGAAAAATATCTGGAAAATCTCGACGCGCCCGGACGACATCCTGCTGTGGTAGGACGACGATACCGCACCAAGCGGCATTATCTTTTGGGGAATGTTGATCTATATAGTGAACGGCGAGTCGACACAATAGTCAAATAATCATAATCAATTCTCTTCGCCTACCGCGCGATATTTCCATTTTTCCGTAAAAGAGCGCGCCAAAGAATTTATCCGCGCTTGTTGATGTTCCTATTTTTTCCCGATCCGTACCGCTGCGTTTACAATAATCGCCGTATGTGATTATGCGCAGTCTCATCAGCTATCCTGGCGCATTACGCCTTTTATTATCACGGCTGCCGACGGCAAACATTTTTATTATTTGCCGCTTCAAACACCTACCATTTGCCGTTTCTGCTTCGCTTCACAAGTTTAATATTCCATGTTTTATACTGTATGTAAATATAGTAAAAAAACATTCGGAGCCATGAAGTATGCTCTTTTTTCGCGCAGATGATGATGCCGGCGTTATATATATTTCCATTTTTGTTGAACGTGTACCGGCCGGTTTTCCAATTCCGGCGCAGGATTATATTGAGAACCGCATTGATCTCAACCTTGGGCTTCGAGGATATTAATTGCGTTTCGGTGGACAATCAACAGGGGATGCGTCTGGCGATGGCGCACCTGCAACAGCGCCAGTGCGATGCCGTCACGCTGTTTACGCCGCCGCCGGACACGATTTCTCCTCGTATCGAGCGCGTGCCGGTCTGGCTTTTCCTCGCGACCTGTTGTTTATCGGCTTCGATGATACGGAATGGGCCTCGGTTATAGCCACGCCGCTGACCGTTATTGCGTAGCCGATTTATGACATCGGCGCCGGCGCAGCCAATAAGCTTATCGCGGTGCTAACCAAGGAAAAAAGCATCAGCGACAGTTGTCAGACCCGATTGCCCGTCACGCTGATTGAACGGCAATCGACAATAAGAAATAAGACAGGAGAATAAGGCATTATGCGAGTCACTGAAATTAACACTCAATTGCTTAAGGACAAGCTTGCTGAGAAATTTGGCATGTCGCAATGGTATTGGGATGTCCGCGCAATTTGCCTGGTGGAAATTAAAACCAACGATGGGACCCCGGCTGGGGTGAGTGCTTTGGTCCGGCCGAAACCAATGCCGTATTGATAAAAGAACTTTACGCGCCGCAGCTCATCGGCCGCGTCGCCATGTTTGGGAAACGCTTTATAACCGTACGTGCGATTTCCGCCTTGTCGGGAATCGATATCGCCCTGTGGGATATTTACGGTCAATATATTAATCAGCCGATAGGTCAATTGCTTGGCGGTGATCTAGCGCAGCCGGTGTTACCTGATGATTTTGCCGGTTATCGCGAGGTAAGGGATTTACTGGCCGCAGCAATTCAGATTTGCCCGGGCGTGGTTTACGAAAGAAGAGATTACCCTCGGCACTAACCTGATACATTTTTACGGCTAATTCCTGGCCCTGTCGTTAGGCTTTCTGATCCTGACGCCGATATTTACCTATCTGAGCTGGCAATAGGTATTTTATATTACCGGTGGGCTTGGCGTCCTGATTGTGGTCCCCATGTTCCTTATTTTTCTCAAAAATGTACCGGATTCACCGCTTGAAAACAATGCCGCGGCCAGCACCGAGGATGCGCCGGTTAAAGGGATGGTGTCTTTTCGCGATTTAGGCGGCGCGCCTTTTTTGTTGCTGATTTTCAGTTATTTCGCCAACGGTATGCTGTTTTGGGATGTGACCCTGTTCATTCCGATGGTGGTAAGCTCACTCGGATTCAGCGGCTTGTGGCAGGGGCTGGCCAGTTAATTGCCGCCGCCGGATTGTCGGTGGCGGGGATCTTGCTGATGATGCTTCCCCTGATTGCCAGTCCGGTGGTGAAAATGGCTGTCATCACTCTCTCCATAGCCTGGTTTACCAGCTGTTTTACCACCAATATCTGGTCCATTATCACCTCCAGCGTCAGAAAAGAGGCGGTCGGGGCGGCATCCGGAGTCATTAACGGTATCGGCGTGGGCATCGGGGGTACCACGGCGGGCTTTGTGGTCGAGTTTCTTCACGGCAGCACGGGCTCCTATCTGCCGGGCTTTATGGTCATCGGCGCCGTCGCGATAGCGCAGCTGGCCAGCGCCGGGATCATAACCGGGAAGCTGAACGTTCCCATCAGCACTTCCAAAACAAATAACGCACCGGCCAGCAGCACGTTATACACCGCCGCCAGCCCCGCGCCCACTTCGCGGGGCGCGACCTCGCGGCCCAGGGGCGATCCCAGCGCCAGTGATAATTTGCAACAGTGCGTGGATAAGCGTTGCCACCACCGGCATGGCCGGTTTTGCGGCTGCCAATGCCCGGGCAATGCTGACCAGCGGGCAGCCATAGCGATCAGCCACCAGCCGGCGCCCGCCACCAGACCGCAGAACAGCAACACGCCTGCCCGGCGCGCGGGGGCGGTAACGCCCTGCAAAAAACTTTCCTGACTGATGAGATGCGGCAAGCTGTAGCCGAAAAAGAGGTGCTGTATGGCATGAAGCAGCATTGCCAGCAGCATACCGCTAATGCCGGCGACGATGCCGGTGAGGATGACCACCAGAGCCAGATGAAATATGAGCGTGATGGAGATTTTGTCATGATGCGATTTAAACGGTTGGGATTGAGATGATAGCGTCATTAAAACGACATTGCCCGGTGAAGATGAACCCTTTAAAGCAAATTACCACGATAAGGGCTGCTGTTACCCGCGATAAACGGTTACCGAGGGGGACAATGGTGTTTTTCTTTTGTTTATTTAAGGATGGTTTACTCTTTAGCCTACATTCAGACGGGCTTCCTGTGTAGCAGGGTGTAGCGGGGCGCAGTGCGACAGCGAGGCAACCCTGTGGAAAGCTTTTTGCGATCGGCCTGGCGCGATCAGGTGTTGGCTAACAAAGCTGTATATGATAATAATTATCACTTTCAAATATAGAGACAGGGTATACATGTTTTTAAAATCAAGATGATAATAACTTTAGGGGCGCTGTGCGCTGCGGCGAACTTGCCTGGCAAGCACCTATCCATTGACCCTAACCGATATGGACGGCCAAACGCTCACTCTGGCGAAAGAGCCTGAACATGTCATATTGCAAGACGGTCGCGATATCCTTTCCTTGGCGCTGCTAGATCGGGAAAATCCTTTTCGCCGCGTGGTGGCCTGGAATAATCTACCTAAAAAGCAGGATGTCCAGACCTGGGCGTTGCTGAAAAAAACTGGCCGGCCGCCGGCAACATTATCGACATGGGATTTAACGATCAAGGACAGGTCAACCTGGAGAGCGTTATTGCCCAGAAACCGGACCTGATGATAGCTCAGCTACGGGCAAAACCAGCGCTGGAGCAGAGACCGGCGTTATCAGCAATCTGCAACAGTTGGGTATTCCGGTGCTGTTTATCGATTATGAACTGTATCCGGCACAAAACACCGCCCCGTATCACTTTGTTAGGCAAGGCGTTAAATTAAGAGGCGCGCGCCGGAGAATATACTGCGTTTTATCAGCAACGCTTCGCCCATATTCAGCAAACCATTAATAATATTAAAATTAAATCCACGGTATTTATCGAGCCTATCGCTAGCAATAGCGATTGCTGCTGCTTTACTCATGGTCACAACGGCTGGGGCGGACTCGTGGAATCTGTCGGCGCCTACAATATCGGTTCATCCCTGTTGCCGGGCGCATCTGGCTTTGTTTCGTTAGAAAAAATCATCGCCATGAAGCCGGACGCTTATATAATGACAGGTTCCAAACGACCGAATAACAATATATTGCCATTTGGTTATGGCGTTAGCTATGAGCAGGTGCTCAGTATTTAATACCTTTATTCACCGCACCGGTTTGGACGCCATCGCGCCGGTCAAGGCGGGGGCGGTTTTTGGGGTATATCATTATTTTTATAACCATCCATATAATATCATCAGAATGTAAATTCTGGCCAAAGACCTCTATCCACAAGCGTTCCCCAGCCTGGATCCGACGGCGGATTATCACCACATTATTATCACCTTCACCCGCATCCCGGACACGCTGAGCTACCAGCCTTAGCCTTAAGGCGTGACTGCTGTCAGCCGGCGACCGGGTGAGAAGTCACCGCGGAGCGTTTGACGCCATAAGGTGCGCCGCCGGTGATTTATGGTCAGGGGGAACGTTGACGACGTACCCCCCCTCAACAGTAGAGAAGGGCACAGACGCGGGGCGAATGTGCACGCCACCGCCACCGCTTTCGGCGGCAGAAAATGACGGCGAAGCAGGGCGTCGACGCACAGGCATAGGCCGCCGACCTACCGCGCACGGCGTTCAGAATGGCGCCAACGCAGGACAGCCGGCGGCAAAAACGCCGTCATGGGGTCGGACCTCAGTCCGCGGCCGTCATGCCTTTATACGATGTCCATAGCACTCTCTTACTCAGCCAGCGCAGGCTTTGGAACTCTTGGGCGAGGCGCATTTCATCACGCCTGCCTACCGCGATATCTCAACGACGATATCCGCGAGCGCGCACCTGTTTCTTACTCATAAGGAATACGCAAGTAATGTGTGCGTAGAAAAAGGAAACTTTGTCAACCTTTTCGCCGATGTTGCAGCCGCCGGAAAAGTGGGCTTATGGCAATTATCAGGTCAAGCTTATTGATTTCATTAGGGTGCGCTTTAATTATTTACCTGAATAAAGTGAAAAAAAGGAGATGTCATGCGAAAGCAAACGATTTCATTTATTGCGCTGATTTACCTATCGTGGCCGAGACTAATAGAAGTCAATACAGCAATGAGAAAAATGTTACATAGTGTGATGAAAGAATATCTGCGTATGAGTGGGTAAACATAACTTAAACGAACATTTAAAAATAGCCCTATTCATTGCCACTCCTAATTTTCATTTAAGGAAATTCAGTTAAGATCGCTCCGGTTTGTAGCGTGGTCATTCATTACAGAACTTTACCGTTCGGCGGAAATACAGCTCACGCCAATTATGCTGCTTGCTGCTGCTCGATCTTGGCTCGCCATTTTTAAGGGAAATCAAATAATGTCTGAATTTTTGCCGTTCTCCCGGCCTGCGCTGGGCGACGCCGAGCTTGCCGCCGTCGGGGACGTGCTGCGGTCCGGCTGGATCACCACCGGGCCGAAATGCGCGCAGCTGGAGCAGGCTTTTTGTCAATTGACCGGCAATCGACATGCCATTGCCGTGAGCTCTGCGACCGGCGGTATGCACGTGACGCTCATGGCCTTGGGGCTAGGGCCGGGCGACGAGGTGATTACTCCTTCGCTAACCTGGGTTTCCACCCTGAACATGATCTGTCTGCTTGGCGCCGAACCCATCATGATTGATGTCGACCGTGACACGCTGATGGTGACGCCGGCGTTGATTGAAGCGGCGATCACACCGCGTACCCGCGCGATTGTACCGGTACATTACGCCGGCGCGCCGGCGGACATCGACGCCATTCGTGCGCTGGGCGAACGCTACGGTATTCCGGTGATTGAGGATGCGGCGCATGCAGCGGGAACCGCTTACAAAGGTCGTCACGTGGGCGCCGCCGGCACCGCCATTTTCTCGTTCCACGCCATCAAGAATATGACCTGCGCCGAAGGGGGGATGGTGGTGACGGATGACGATGCGCTGGCGCAGCGTATCCGCAGCCTGAAGTTTCACGGCCTGGCGGTGGATGCGTTCGATCGCACCATGCAGGGCAGGGCCCCGCAGGCGGAAGTGATTACGCCGGGCTACAAATATAATCTGGCCGATATCAATGCCGCCATCGCTCTGGTGCAGCTCGAAAAACTGACGCAGCACAATGCGCGCCGGGCGGCGCTTGCCCAGCGCTATTTGCACGGCCTGGCAGACACGCCGTTTTTGCCGCTGGTGCCGCCAGCCTGGGAACACCACCACGCCTGGCACCTGTTTATCATCCGCGTCGACGAGCGGTGGTGCGGTATCGATCGCGACGGCCTGATGCAGGCGCTGAAAGAATGCGGTATCGGCACCGGCCTCCATTTTCGCGCCGCCCATACGCAGCGTTACTACCGCGAGCGTTTTCCCGATATGGTCTTGCCGGCCACCGAGTGGAACTCCGTGCGTATGTGTTCACTGCCGCTTTTCCCCTCCATGAACGATGACGATGTCGAGCGTGTGATTACCGCGCTGCGCGCCATTGCCAAGGTTTGATATGACGACACCCATGAAAATTGACAAAGTTTCGATCGTAATTCCGGTCTATAACGAGCAAGAAAGCCTGCCAGAGCTGATGCGCCGCACGGTGGCGGCCTGTGAACAGCTCGACGCCGCCTATGAAATCTTGCTGGTGGATGATGGCAGCAGCGACGATTCCGCCGCCGTGCTGACCGCCGCGGCGGAAGCGCCGGGCAGCCATATCGTCGCGGTATTGCTCAACCGCAATTATGGTCAGCACTCCGCCATCATGGCGGGGTTCAGCCATGTTACCGGCGACCTGGTGGTGACGCTCGATGCGGATTTGCAGAATCCGCCGGAAGAGATCCCGCGGCTGGTCGAGGTGGCGGCGCAGGATTACGACGTGGTGGGCACCGTGCGCCAGAATCGGCAGGACAGCTGGTTCCGCAAGCGTGCCTCACGCATGATTAACGCGTTGATCCAGCGTACGACCGGCAAAGCGATGGGTGATTACGGCTGCATGTTGCGCGCCTACCGCCGCCACATTATCGACGCCATGCTGCACTGCCACGAGCGCAGCACGTTCATACCGATTCTGGCCAATACCTTTGCCCGCAAAACCATCGAAATACCGGTAATGCATTCGGAAAGGGAGTTTGGCGATTCCAAATACAGTCTGATGAAGCTCGTCAATCTGATGTACGACCTCGTCACCTGTCTGACGACCACGCCGCTGCGCATGCTGAGCGTTATCGGCAGCATGATTGCCCTGCTGGGGTTTGCCTTTTCCCTACTGCTCATCACGTTGCGCCTGTTTCTCGGCTCCCATTGGGCGGCTGAAGGTGTCTTTATGCTGTTTGCGGTGCTGTTTATTTTTATCGGCGCGCAATTCATCGGCATGGGGCTATTGGGAGAATATATCGGCCGTATCTACAACGATGTGCGTGCCCGTCCCCGTTATTTCGTCCAGTGTGTGGTCAGTCAAAATCCACTCTCGTCTCAACAGGAAACACAATGAAAGCTGTCATTTTTGCTTATCATGATATGGGCTGCGTGGGCGTCACCGCCCTTATCAACGCAGGCTATACTATCGAGGCCATCATTACCCATCCTGATGCGCCGTCAGAGAAAACGTTTTTTGGTTCAGTGGCGCGCATCGCCGCGGAACACAATATTCCGGTTTTCGTGCCGGATGACGTTAACCATCCGCTATGGATAGCGCGCATCAAAGCGCTGGCGCCGGACGTGATTTTCTCGTTCTACTATCGCCAGCTGCTTTGCCAGGACATCCTGAGCCTGCCGACGGTCGGCGCGTTCAACCTGCATGGTTCGCTGTTGCCGCGCTACCGTGGCCGCTCGCCGCTGAATTGGGTGCTGGTTAACGGAGAACAGGAAACCGGTGTCACCCTGCATCGTATGACGGCGCGCGCTGATGCGGGCGCCATTCTGGCGCAGCGCAGCGTGGCGATTACGCTGCAGGATGACGCGCTGACGCTGCACCGCAAGCTGTGCGAAGCGGCGGCCGGGGTGCTGGAGAAGGTATTGCCGGCGATTCGCGAGCAGCGGTGCACTGAAACGCCGCAGGACGAGAGCATCGCCAGCTATGTGGGCCACCGCACACCGGAAGATGGCCGCATCGACTGGGGGCAGCCGGCCGCGACCCTGGCCAATCTGGTACGTGCCGTGACCGATCCCTGGCCGGGCGCCTTCAGCTATGCCGGCGGCGAGAAATTTATCATTTGGAAGGCGCAGGTACGGCCGAATAGCGCCGACGCGCAGCCCGGTACGGTACTCTCCATCGATCCGCTGGTTATCGCCTGCGGCAGCGATGCGCTGGAGGTTCAGACCGGCCAAAGTCAGCAGGGCGTGTATATGCAGGGCGGCCAGCTGGCACATGCGCTGGGACTGGTGAAGGGTGCCTTGCTGAATCCGCGTCCGCTGGTCAGCCATAAGCGTCGCACCCGCGTACTTATCCTGGGCGTCAACGGCTTTATCGGCAACCATTTGACCGAACGCCTGCTGCGCGACGGCAATTACGAGATTTACGGTCTGGATATTGGTACCGATGCGATAAGCCGCTTTATGGTGAACCCGCTATTCCATTTTGTCGAGGGCGATATTAGCATCCATTCGGAGTGGATCGAATATCACATCAAGAAATGCGATATTGTCTTGCCGCTGGTGGCGATTGCCACGCCCATTGAATATACGCGTAATCCGCTGCGGGTGTTTGAACTCGATTTTGAAGAGAACCTGAAAATTATCCGTCACTGCGTTAAATACCAAAAACGCATTATTTTCCCGTCGACGTCGGAAGTCTATGGGATGTGTACCGACCCGGTATTTGACGAAGATGACTCCAGCTTGATAGTGGGGCCCATCAATAAGCAGCGCTGGATTTACTCGGTGTCCAAACAGCTTCTGGACCGCGTCTTGTGGGCCTATGGCGAAAAAGAAGGGCTGCGCTTCACGCTATTCCGTCCCTTTAACTGGATGGGGCCGCGGCTGGATAACCTGAACGCGGCGCGTATCGGCAGTTCGCGCGCCATTACGCAGCTGATTTTGAATCTGGTGGAGGGTTCGCACATCAAACTGGTGGACGGCGGTGCGCAGAAACGGTGTTTTACCGATATCAGCGATGGCATTGAGGCACTGTTCCGCATCATTGAGAACAAGGACAATAATTGCGATGGTCAGATAATCAATATCGGTAACCCGGACAATGAAGCCAGTATCCGGCAGTTGGCGGAATTGCTGCTGGCAAGCTTTGAGCGTCATCCGTTGCGTCAGCATTTCCCACCGTTTGCCGGCTTCCGGGATGTGGAAAGCAGCAGTTACTACGGTAAAGGCTATCAGGATGTGGAGCACCGTAAGCCGAGCATTCGTAATGCCAAACGCTTGCTGGGCTGGGCTCCTTCGGTGCCCATGGCTCAGACCATTGACGAAACGCTGGACTTTTTCCTGCAAACCGTCGATTTGCCGGACGCGGCGCAATGAAAAACGTCGGCCTGCGTATAGATGTCGATACCTGGCGCGGTACGCGCGACGGTATGCCGCGCCTGCTGGAATTGCTGGCGGCGCAGCAGATCCAGGCGACGTTCTTTTTCAGCGTTGGGCCGGATAATATGGGGCGTCATTTGTGGCGCCTGGCAAAACCGCAATTTTTGTTGAAGATGTTGCGCTCCCGCGCCGCTTCGCTTTACGGCTGGGATATCCTGCTGGCCGGCACCGCCTGGCCGGGTAGAAAAATCGGCCAGGGGCTGGCGGCGCAGATCCGCGCCGCTGCAGCCGACCATGAAGTCGGGCTGCACGCCTGGGATCATTTTGCCTGGCAAACCTGGGCTGGCGTATGGAGCGAGCGGCAATTGACGGAACAGATTCGACTGGCGCGGGATGCGCTGACCGCCATTATCGAGCGGCCGGTGACCTGTTCAGCGGTCGCAGGCTGGCGTGCGGACGATCGCGTGGTGCAGGCCAAGCAGCCCTTTGACTTTCACTACAACAGCGACTGTCGCGGCACGGAGCCGTTTCGGCCGTTGCTGGCCAACGGCGCGTTTGGCGCGGTGCAGATCCCGGTGACGCAGCCTACCTTTGACGAGGCCATCGGGCAGACGACTACCCGTGCCGGCTACAACCATTTCATTCTCGACAGCATCAAGGCCGATCGCGGGACGCCGGTTTACACCATTCACGCCGAGGTTGAAGGGATTGCGCTAAGCGGAATGTTTCAGGAACTGTTGTCGATGGCGGTGGCGGAAGGAATCCGCTTTTGTCCGCTGCGAGAGCTTCTCCCCCAGGATACTGCAGCACTCCCGGTCGGTCAGGTGGTGCGCGGCGAGATTCCGGGACGAGAAGGGTGGGTTGGATGTCAGCGCTTGTTAAAGTGAGTCGATAATGAAATCCCTTAAACCCGGTATCGGGCTGATGTGCATTATTGCCCTATATTATCTTTTGCCGCTGTCGTTTCGCAGCCTGTGGCAGCCGGATGAAACCCGTTACGCTGAAATAAGCCGCGAAATGCTGGCGAGCGGCGATTGGATTGTCCCCCATTTCCTGGGGCTGCGTTATTTTGAAAAACCGTCCGTCGGCTACTGGATTAATAACCTTAGCCAGTGGGCTTTTGGCCACACCAATTTTGCCGTGCATTTTGGTTCCGCGTTCTCGATTGCCCTGACGGCGCTCATGGTGTACTGGCTGGCGTTGCGGTTATGGCAGGACCGGTGGCTTGGTCTGACGGCGGCGGCGATATACAGCTCCTGCCTGCTGGTTTACAGCATCGGGACCTATGCGGTGCTCGACCCGATGATCGCCTTGTGGCTGGCGGCCGCTATGTGCGCTTTCTGGCAGGCGGTACAGGCGCCCCGCGGCTGGCGTAAGGGGCTGGGTTATCTAGCGCTGGGCATCGCCTGCGGGCTGGGATTCATGACCAAAGGCTTCCTGGCGCTGGCGGTACCGGTGCTTAGCGTTCTGCCGTGGGTCATTGCGCAAAAACGCTGGAAAGAGGTGTTTATTTATGGGCCGCTGGCGCTACTCGGCGCCGTAGCGACAAGTCTGCCGTGGGTTATCGCCATCGCGCGCCGTGAGCCGGATTTTTGGCATTATTTTATCTGGGTCGAGCATGTTCAGCGCTTCGCGGAAGACAATGCCCAACATAAAGCCCCTTTCTGGTATTACTTGCCGGTGCTGTTGGCGGGGACGTTGCCCTGGCTGGGGCTGCTGCCAGGCGCGCTGCGTCGCGCCTGGCGTGAACGTCAAACGCAGAGTGGGGCGTTCTATCTGCTGGGCTGGGTCGTCATGCCGCTGCTGTTTTTCAGCCTGTCGAAAGGCAAGCTGCCGACCTATATTCTTCCCAGCTTCGCGCCGCTGGCCCTGCTAATGGCGCGCTATGCAGCGACGTGTGGCGGGCGGGCGCTAAAGGTTAACGGCGTCCTGAATCTGCTGTTCGGTCTGTTGTGCGTCATCACGGTAGCCAGCGTGTTGGCTCCCTGGGGCCTGGCGCAGCATCCGCTCTTTGTGCAGAATGAAGTTCGCAAAGTGCTGCTGGGGGTGCTCGGTTTCCTGGTCTGGGCGGCGGTGGGCGGGCTGACCCTGCGCGCGCCAACCGTATGCTGGCGCTGGGCGGCGCTGTGTCCGCTGGGGATTGCTCTGCTTGTAGGGCAGGCGATACCACAGCAGGTGATCGACGCCAAGCAGCCGCAGTCATTTATCCAGACCGTGCGGCCGCAGCTGGAAAAAAGCCGCTTTATTTTCGCCAATAGTGTTGGCGTGGCGGCAGGGCTTGCCTGGGAGCTGCAACGTAGCGATATTTCGTTATTTGAACTCCAGGGAGAGCTGGCCTACGGTCTGAGCTATCCCGACGCCGCAGACCGTTTCATCCGTGAAGAGGATTTTTCCGACTGGCTTCGTGAGCGCTGCAAAGAAGGCTCGGTGGCGCTGGTGGTGCTGCTCCCTGACGGTGAGACGCAGATTAGTCATCTGCCGCGTGCGGATGAGACGTACCGGCGCGGACGGCTGGTGCTATTAGCGTACCATCAGCGCCGGCCATGATGTATCTGCTGATTTTTCTCGTGAGTCTGCTCAGCTGCGCCGGGCAGCTGTGTCAGAAACACGCCGCCGGTGCTTCATCCGGTGCCGGCGAGCTGCGGCATCGGGTGCGCTGGCTGGCAATAAGTCTGTTGCTGCTGGGTGGCGCCATGCTGGTGTGGCTCTGGGTCTTGCAGAGGGTCCCGGTAGGCATTGCCTATCCGATGTTCAGCCTCAATTTTGTGCTGGTGACCCTGGCCGCCCGTTGGCTGTGGCGAGAACCTGTATCGTTACGCCACGGCTGCGGTCTGCTGCTGATAGTCGCAGGCGTGATGTGCATGGGGGTGAATTTGTGATGGGCTACGGCTGGGCGTTGTTCAGCGTGGCGTTGGTCAGCGCCGCACAGCTGCTGTTGAAATGGGTAATGATGCATTTGCCGCCGCTTGGCGCCCTCCGACTTTGGCTGGACCCGGCTTACGCGGAACCCCTCGCTTTGCTGATGGGGGGCTTGCTGGCCTATGTCTGTTCCATGGGATGCTGGTTTATGGCGCTGCGCCGTTTGCCGTTGAATAAAGCCTATCCGCTGCTCAGCCTGAGTTATGTCCTGGTGGCCGCTTGCGCGCTGATGATCCCCGAATTCAATGAGCGGTTTACGTTTTCGCGCCTGATGGGCGTGGCGCTAATTTGCGGCGGCCTGTTGTTGATTTGCCTGCCCGCCGGCGGCAAGGGCGACACGCCGCGCCGCTGAGATATCCAACGACGGCAAGGGCGACACGCCGCGCCCTGGCGATTATCGGCGTGGTCCTAATGTTGCCTTCAGGTCAGGGTGGCATAATAGGCCACTGCGACACATGGCGTGCTGTGCAGGCGCCAGCCCGCGACGTTTACTATCGAACGCCGCCCGACAAATGACGTACACCGATGTGCGCTTTCCCCCGCTTTTACTTACTATGCATGCTATGACCACATTCTCGCCGGCTCTGGAAAAGCTTAACGTTTATTTGTTTCAGTTAATCAATGCCCCCGCCGCAATTAGCGCCGGCATGCTGCGGGTGGGAATGTTTTTCGCCAGCGACGCCGTGGCGTTGTTTCCGCTGGTATTGCTGTTCGATTGGTTCTGGCGCGGAGAAGAGCAAAAAAAGCCGTGCTCTACGCCACGCTCAGCATGCTATTGGCGCTGGCGATCAATATTGCGCTGGGTATGATTTGGCAACACCCGCGGCCGTTCATGATCCCCCTCGGGCAAAATTTCCTTTATCACGCGGCCAATAATTCTTTCCCCAGCGATCACATGTCGCTAGCCTGCGCCATAAGCTTTAGCCTGATAGCCCGCGGTACCCTGCGTCGGCAGGGGCTGGCGCTGTTCGCCCTCAGCGTGATGGTCGCCTGGGCCCGGGTGTATATGGGCGTTCATTTTCCGCTGGATATGATGGCATCGCTCGGGGTTGCGCTGGTGAGCGCGGCGTTAAGCCTGCGCTGTGCCAGGGCGATAAATACCGTTTATGCGTATGTTTATCCGCTTTATCATGCTCTGCTCGCCTCGGGTATACGCAAAGGAATAATGAGATAATCAACGTTCTGCGCCAGGGTAATGCTTCCTGAGGAGGCTGTAAGTTCTGCCGATTATTCGGCTAGCCTGGCGCTGCACCTGCATACCACACCCGCATCTACACCCACATACCGCATCTGCATCCTCACCTGCTGGCGATTAGGGCAAACGGCCGGTCAAACGTCGGTGAAAATCGCCGCTGCGTGCGTCAAGACGGGTTAATGGTCACTTCGGCGCTGTGGGCCTGATATTTGGTGACAATGGCGTCCAGCGCCGCCACGCTTGAGGTGTCCCAGATTTGCGCGTGGGTCAAATCGATGATCACCTTTGTCGGATCCTGACCGTACTCAAAGCGCTCGATTAAATCATTGCTGCTGCCGAAAAAGAGCGGGCCGTGCCCGATACTGTACCATGCTGCCATCGGCGGCCAGTTCGCGCTCGGCATTAATCACATGCGCCGCACGGGTGCTGTACGGTTCAAGAAAGAGATAATGTGAATGACTAACGTTTTCAGGATCAAAACATCTGCGCTCATGTGCTCAATAGCATTAGCCCTGCCGCTGATGGCGGGGCGGAAGAGACCATTGTGGTGACCGCCCAACAGGACGCGGGCGCAGACGCTCCCACCGCCGGATATACCGCCAAGACCAGCACTGGCGCGACCAAAACCGATAAGCCGCTTATCACCACCGGACAATCTATTTCCGTCATTACCCGTCAGCAGATAGACGATCAGGGCGCAATGGATTTAAATCAGGTGCTGAATTATACCCCCGGTGTTTTTACCAATTTTGCCGGTGCGGCGACGCGTTTTGACACCATTTCGCTGCGCGGTTTCCACGGTGGTGTGTGGATAATACCTTACTGGACAGTTTTGAAGATATCAAAACCTACAGCGGCAATTATGACCTGTGGATTCGCAATTAGCAGCAAACGCTTAGGAATTTGGCGCAATTCGGCATCCGGACGGTGTGTTACAACTTCGCCGATTCTGGATTGGACGCGCACCGATTTGGAATATGAATTACCGGACGGTGCCAAAGCATTGCGGTTCGACCAGGTGGCCTTCGCCGTCTTTGAGCTGCATATTCTGCGGCGCGCCGGTGCCGAGGTGGATTACAGCGCCGAGGAAATTCAACAGGCGGCGCAGCGCTTCACCGAGATGAGCGACGAGGACAAAACGCGCCTTGCCCGCAATATCATCGCCGGCCTACCGGGCGCTGAAGAGGGCTATACGCTTGACCAATTCCGCGCTCAACTCGCGCGGTACGAAGGCATCGATCACGACATATTGCGTGAGAACTTCGCCTATTTCCTGCGCGCCATTATTCCGGTCGCGGAAGAAGTGGGCGTCCGGATGACGGTACATCCTGACGATCCGCCGTGGCCAATTCTGGGGTTGCCGCGTATTGTTTCTACCGCTGACGATATGCAATGGATGGTGGATACCGTAGCGAGCATGGCTAACGGCTTTACCTTCTGTACCGGCTCCTACGGCGTGCGCGCCGACAACGATTTGGTGGGAATGATCGCGCGGTTCGGGCCGAGAATTTATTTTGCCCACCTGCGCTCGACCCAGCGCGAAAGCAATCCGCGCAGTTTCCACGAAGCCGCACATCTGGCGGGAGATGTGGACATGTTCGCGGTCATTAAGGCCATCGCACACGAAGAACAACGGCGTAAGAACGCCGGCGACGAAGACGCAATCCCGATGCGTCCCGACCACGGCTACCAGAGATGCTCGACGATCTGACCAAGAAAACCAATCCGGGGTATTCCGCTATTGGCCGGTTGAAAGGTCTGGCGAAAATACGCAGCGTCGAACTGGCTGTCCAAAGCGTCTATTTTGCTCATCACTGAACCGCTTTGGCACGGTAGATCCGTGCCGTTTGCTAAAAATCCCTTCGGCTTATCGTCCGGTCATTTTGCCGGCGGGCCTAGGGGCAGGAGGCTTTCATGGAAACAACTATCGCCACCGGTATGCTGAGCGTTGCCCGGCCCGCCTGGGATACCTCACGCCTGACGGCGCGGATGGTGCATTTAGGCTGCGGCGCCTTTCATCGCGCCCATCAAGCGCTGTTCACCCATCATCTGCTGGAAACGACGACATCGGACTGGGGGTATTGCGAAGTCAATCTGATGCCCGGCAACGATCGGCTTTTGATTGATGCCCTGCGCAAACAACACTTTCTCTACACTGTCGCGGAAAAGGGCGCCGAGGCCACCGAACTGAAGATTATCGGTTCAATGAAAGAAGCACTGCATCCCGAGCTGGATGGTTGTCGCGCCACTCTGGAAGCCATGGTCCACCCGGAAACGGCCATCGTATCGCTGACCGTGACCGAAAAAGGGTATTGCGCCGAAGCGGCCAGCGGTGAACTCGATCTGACAAATCCACTGATTAAGCATGACTTGGCCACGCCAGATCAACCACGTTCCGCCATCGGCTATATCGTTGAAGCGCTGCGCATGCGTCGGCAACGGGGCCTACCGCCCTTTACCGTGATGTCCTGCGACAATCTGCGCGAAAATGGCCATGTGGCGCGGGTAGCCGTTCTGGGACTTGCCTGGGCGCGCGACGCCGGCCTCGCCGACTGGATAGCGAATAAGGTGACTTTTCCCTGCACGATGGTTGACTGCATTGTTCCCGCCGCGACCCCGGAAGTGTTAGACGAGATTGCCGGCAGCCTCGGGATTTACGATCCCTGCTTCATCGCCTGCTAACCTTTCCGCCAGTGGGTAATCGAAGATAACTTCGTCAACGGCTGCCCCGATTGGGACCGCGTCGGCGCACAGTTTGTGGATGATGTGGTTCCCTTTGAAATGATGAAACTACGCATGCTGAACGGTAGCCACTCTTTCCTCGCCTATTTGGGGTAGATGCAGGAACAGGCGCCGACTTTGTCCATGCCCGCCGGTACGGATTTGGCGGCCTAAGCCAGACTGTTAATTGAACGATTCAGTAACCCCTCGCTGCGTCATCGCACCTGGCAAATCGCCATGGATGGCAGCCAGAAACTGCCGCAGCGCATGCTGGAACCTATCCGTCAGCACCTGGTGCAGAGAACGGATTATCGCCATTTGGCGGTGGGTGTGGCGGGGTGGATGCGCTATATCCTGGCAGAGGATGAGCAGGGCAACGCCATTGAGGTAGTGGATCCTCTAAATGGTACTCTCCAGGCCGTTAACCGGCAACATCCCAGCGGTCCGGCGCGTGTGCAAGCATTGCTCGGCATCCGCAGTATTTTTAATGACGATTTGCCGGCGAATGCGCAATTTGTTGCGGCGGTCACCGACGCCTATGAGTGGCTTTGCCGGTTGGGGGCCAGGGCCGCGGTGGAAGCGCTGAGCCGCTAACCTTCCGCACGCGCGGAATGTTTCGTGGCCTGGCGCCCGGCAGGGTCGTCAGACAGGTATTTGCTTTTGCGCTTGCCTGTCCGGCCGCGCGCGGGCTAAATGCGGTCCGACACGGCACAGCACAGCATGTCAGCGAGCGACAGTGGCTGAATCTTTCGACCGCTGCCGGCCGTGTAGAATTATGCCGCCATCCGTTACGCCGGCTGGTCAACCAAATTGACAAGAGAGCGCCCAAAATGGCATCGCGGTTGAAAGTATGCCATGATAGCGACAGGGCCAAGGGCCGGCGCTAAGGCGGTATTTGGCTATTGCCGCCGCGCTTTTCCCAGTGAAAGATGTTAACCGACAGTGACAAAGCCACTATGAAATCGAGTCTCATATAACAGCATCCTTATCAGGAAGTGGGCGGTATTCTGCGTGACATGATTGCGCAAAAGCGTTACGTACTCGGCGAACGTTTGCACCCCCGAGCGAGAAATTGCCGATAGGTTGAACGTGAGTCGGACCTTGATTCGCGAAGCGCTTATTATGCTGGAGCTGGAAGGACTCATCGAGGTCCGGCGCGGCGCGGGCATTTTTGTCATCAGCACACCCGTGAAGACATCGTCAGTATGTGTCAGGCGTTGTCGCTAGAGGAAGAAGAGCTGGCCTCCGATTCTCCCAACGGCCTGGAAAATGGCGATATGCATTTTCACCTCGCGGTGGCCGCCGCAACCCATAACAGCATGTTGGGGAGCTGTTCAAACAGTCCTGGGAGTGGCGCGAAAATAATCCCATGTGGATCCAGCTGCACCGCCATTTGGCGAACACCCGCTATCGTAAAGAATGGCTGCATGACCATAAACAGATTCTGGCGGCGCTGATTAAAAAAGATCCGCGTAGTGCTAAATACGCTATGTGGCAGCATCTGGAAAACGTCAAATTGCGCCTGCTTGAATTCTCCGACGTGGATGATATCTACTTCGACGGTTATCTGTTTGAATCCTGGCCGCTGAGCCACAGCGAGTAAGCTTTCGGCAAGCGGGTCGGCGTGCAAACTCTCGCGGCCTCTGTTTCTCTGTCCTATCACCGCTCATTTCTCTTAGCCGATAACGAGCAATCTTAAACGCTCAACTTTGGCGCATGGGTGGTATACCTGAGTCTGAACCTGAGCCTCAGCGTAAGTAAGGGCATGGCAAAGACCCCACACCTTATCAAATACTTAGCGTTTGTCCCTGGCGATGAGGTCACACCTACGCGCGCTGGCGTGAAGCAGGCTATCTAAATCAATTACCTGATGGCCTTGAACCTTATGACCTTTATAGTGGAATAGTTTTGTTTCGCCAAAAGCAACCCTCTGTATCGCACAGTGAAGCAACGCTTATAAAGGAAAATACTATGTCAATTGAGATTAAAAGCTCGCTCTTGTTACCTTTTAATAGAACGATATTGAACGTGCTATCAACAGCGAGAGTAAGGCAGACGCAGTGGCGTTAACGCTGTGGGATAAAATTAAAGATTGGTTCTGTGGTACAAAAACCAGTGAGGTACTGGAAAGAATTTTTATGCTCACTCAATATTGAGGATAACGTTAATACGGAATAGGCTTTGTCTGTCGCCCTTGCATTTTATCAACTGAGAGATATGGCGTATCTCATTCATTTTGATAAATTCCGTGCCTCCGTCACGGCGGATAAAGAAGGACATAATGCTATCAGTTTTGAGATTGACGGTGTGATGGATAAACGTAGTATCTCTTATGGCCGGCATCACGAAGATGTAAATGCTATCAAACGGCAAACTTTAACGAATTCCGGTGAGTTTTTAGACAGTGCCCATGTCGGCGATAGACAAATAGAAGCCGCTTTGGCAGAGGTTAGTTACGATAAAGATCTTAACCTGTTTACGGTAGTATACCAGGGTAACTGGGACAGATTGTGTTTAGACAGGCTAACTACGGCGACCAAAGACGCGATGGCAATGCACCCCAGCCTCGCGCAAGAGTGGCTGACTCTACATATGAAATCTTTTGATTATTTTGCCAGACTCCGTTCTTCCCGAGTTATGCTCATTTCTGGTGTATGAGGTTTCGGAGAAGGTGGCGTATCCTGCTGATTGATTCCGTGGATGATTTCAACAACAGAGAGACGATACGCCATGAAAAAGTCTACCCTACAGGTCTCCGCAGAACCAGATATTACCGGTGAGCCCTTGCATGAACTCATCCGTCATGGTGCCAGACAACTGATAGCCGCCGTCGTTGAGGCTGAGCTCGAAGCCATGCTGAACGCCGTCTTGACGATGGGCGTCATGCCGTCGTCCGTAACGGTTATTTGCCACAGCGTTCAACAGCGCGTTGCTGCCGCCTTATCTGAAGCGAGCAAAAAGCGTCGAAGCGTTGCTGCCATGGCTGTATCTGCGAGGCATATCCACCGGTGATTTTCATGAAGCCCCGGGGGCTCTACTCGGTGAAAAAGCCCATGGCCTCTCCGCGAGTACCATCAGCAGACTAAAACAGCAATGGCTTGAAGTGCACAGGCAATGGTGCCTGCGTGATTTAAGCGATACGCGCTACGTTTATTTCTGGGCTGATGGCATATACAGCTATGTCAGGCAAGATGATCGCCTTTGCCTACTGGTTATTATCGGCGTCACTGAGCATGATCGCCATACACCAGATTTGATAATAACTCTTCCTCCCTTGAAACTGAGACAAAGATGGCCGAGATTGAAAAGAGTGGAATTCTGTCTTTTGGCCGTTCGATTGATGCCCTGCACAAAAATAGAATTGAAATGTTTGCGGTGGAGTTTAATGAGAGATGTCATAACAGTATTAAGCAGGGTATTTTCGCCGGGGGAATACAATGACATCTGATCCTGCCACGGCTGGACCGGGTTCGGAAGAACCGCTTTACGCACAACCTTTTTACGCAAAACCCGCTTACGTAGTACCTGCCCCTACAGTACTTGCCCATCACGAACCTGCTTACTCTGAACCTGTGGGTCCGGAACCTCTTTATGCGGAACCCGCTTTTGTAAGCCCCGTTTATACTAAAGCGTCGTCTACGAGACCGGAACACGATGAACCCATTTACGCTGAACCTGTTTACCTTGAACGCTACACGGAAGCATTCTCTCGTTTGGGGCGCCTTACGGCCAGCGTTCCAAGGTCAAGGAGGGTATTTTTTCACGAACACGAAAGGAGGAAGATAACGATCGCGTTACTAGCGACAGGTACCTTGATAACGCCGCGGCTCAGACAGCCATACCCTCAACTCATTATTATCAAGGCCCAGGAAATGGCAATGTTTATGGCTTTATTGAATAAATATAACTTTTAGGTGATCGTCTGCTCAGATCACTACCGTCATTTCAACATCTGCACTCCATGGCAAAGCAAAAGTTTAAAATAACCAACTGGTCCACTTACAACAAAGCTCTCAAGCAGCGCGGGGCTCTGACGATATGGCTGGATGAGTCGGCAATTGTTGCATGGACGGAAAAAACGACGCCTGAACGGCGTGGCCGGCCGCTTCACTACGCAGATATGGCTATCACCACTGTTCTGATGATGAAACGCGTGTTTGGCCTTTCGTTAAGGGCTTTACAGGGCTTCGTTGACGCCATTTTTAAACTGATGGTGCTACCGCTAAGATACCCAGACTACTCGCTGATCAGCAAGCGAGCAAAGACAGTTAAGATCAGCATAAAAACGCCGACCCGTGGTGAAATCTCACCTCTAGTCATTGACGGAACCGGCCTGAAGGTCTTTGGCGAAGGCGAATGGAAAGTCCGACAGCATGGTGCCGACAGACGGAGGGTGTGGCGTAAGCTGCATATGGCCGCAGACAGTGTAACGCATGAAATTATCTGTGCTACTTATCGCTCAGCGGTACGACGGATACTCAGGCCCTACCAGTTCTGATAAACCAGACCCTGCGGAAAATCAGGGAAGTGTTGGCTGATGGCGCTTACGATACCCGCTACTGTCATGATGCTCTGCTGAGGAAGAAAATAAGGCCTCGTCTAAGCGGCAGTAACGATGTATGGAAAAAGCAAGTGGGCGATCATCTAAGTCTGCGTGACTATGATGCGCAGGTAGGTGAGGCAATGGCGATGGTCAAAGCGCTTAATAAAATGACGCTGTTAGGAATGCCGAACAGCATCCGGATCGCATAACAATCGATCTGCTAGGGGGGCGTAGTCACAAGTTCTGATTTATTCAACAAAGCCGATGTTTATGCGAAAATCGAGCGAACCACGAGCAGTTTAATGGAGGAAATTGTGAGTGATGTGAGAAGGCATGAAGAAAAATACCCGCTACTTACGGAGTATTTGCGCAGGTATAATTTTATGTAAAGTGTTGTAATTAATGTTATAAATCGCTAACTAATCTCATTGCTTCATTAAGCCATGCTGAAGCCTGGTCATTTAAGGCGCATGGCCGCTTTGTCCGGTGTTTATTGAAAATATACGGCTACCGCCGATGCGGTTAACATTCTGTTATTATGAAGCGGGGCGCATTTATCGCTGTTGTGGTTAGGAGGATAATTATTAATTATGCGACAGAAATTGAAGGTGCTAGGTAATACTCAATCAGTGACGCCTCTGCATGTATTAGTTACTGGGATTAGCCGAAGGCGTTAGTCATAAATTCGAGCTATGATACCGTATCGGTCGTTATATTTACCGCACCATTTTCCGCTGAAGAGTTATAAACTTATCATTATCTCACATAAATTAGCTTATACGCTTGTTCCTTATGGCCATCGAGGCAACAATAAGGGCAACTTCCCATTTTTAGACTCCATTGTATTATTAAGGTTAATGCCGTAATTCAGTGCGATGATACCGAATTTTAATAGAATTAATTTGGCATTGGGTTTATGGTTTCTACATATTTACTGATACGAACAGAGAGATAAATATGAGTCTACTTCCCATGGCATTTGGCGGATGGCAAAATGGTTATTTACGTTTCGGTAATAAACAAGCGCTAACGACCGCGCCCGGCAGCGCAAACAGCCTCACGCGCGCGGCGATAATGGGGAAGGTATATAAATTTGCTAGTAAAGTGACGAGCGTCAAAAATACGGTGCTTGATTTTGTGAGAAAACATCCCAAGACCCTTACTGCGACCATTGGTATTACCACATTGCTGGTAGGCGTCAGTCTGGCGAACCCTGGGCTAGCGAGCACGGGCATTGCCGCTATTATTACCGCTATTGTTTATATCTCACCCGCAACGGCGGCGTCCCCGACGAAGCCGGATTAGACTGCCAGCGTCATAATAAAACCCGGGCCGCGAATGGCCGTTGTCATTTAACTTATCTCGTTCACAGCAATGGTCGGTCTGCCCTGATTTTTAAAGAGCAGGGTTGCCCGACGGCAGGCAATCAAAGCAAACGTTCACCGGTGAGACTTAATGCGCGCGGCACTATCGACACCGTCAGACGGCGCTTTTGGCGCAAAGCGGGGGCTGTTGCGGGTGATGCCCGGTTATAGCGGACGTTTTAACCCTGCCATGATAAGTGCGATAATGTGAGTCAGCGCGGATAGCTGCGCTTGTGCAGGACCGCTGGTGGCAACCAGGTCTGGATGGTGATACTGATAGGTGGCATTCAGGAGTGCGATGGCCGTGGCATGGGTATCGCCTACGCCCGGCAAGGTGCCATCACGCCGCCCCTCGTCGAGAATATGCGTCACCTGGTGCGATCAGATGTGCTGAATGCGCCTTTTCAACCTGGGGGGCCTCTTTTACCACTCTGCCAAGCGCTCGTCCGCAGGACCCGTGCGCTGCGCAATCGCCTGCGTTTGAGCGGTGATCCGCGCTAGCCAACGTTCAATCACTGCTGCCCGCAGCGCGGCCTTGGTGGGAATATACCGATAAACGTTGCCATGGCTCATTTTCATGGTTTGCGCGACTTCGGTTACGGTCAGTTTTCCAGCCCGTGTCTGCGCAACAGCGCTTCCGCAACATCCAGAATGAGGGGCAGCATCTCCCCCGGGTCTACTTGCGGGGCCGGTTGTGTACTATCGTGATTCGTCATTTATCTGTAGCCATAAAACGATCGCCTTGTATGGTGTCGTAGGGGACCACCACTTCAATAACGGCCAGACTCTCTGCCGAGAGCGTTAGCGGCGAAGCCAGTGCTTCCGCCAGATGCTTCGCCGTGCGTGAACCCACTAAAGGTATGATATCCCGCCCCTGGCTGGCAACCCATCCGATGGCTGCCTGTGCCGCGCTGATCCCCTCTTTGGCGGCAACGGCGGCAAGCGCATCCACCAGCCGCGCGTTGCGTGTCAGATTATCGCCCTGAAAGCGCGGGTAGTAGGCGCTGCGCATATATCCCGCGCCGCTGCCGCCGGTCAGCAAACCTCGGCCCAGTACGCCATAAGCGGTAACGCCGATGCCTAGCTCACGACAAAGCGGCAACATTTCCTGTTCAATATCCGGCGACATCAGGCTGTATTCAAATTGCAGGGCGGTGAGGGGACAAGTGCTATGCGCACGTCGCAGGGTATCGGCATCCACATTGGTGATGCCGATATAACGCACGTAGCCTTGCTGTACCAATTCATCGATTGCACCGATCGTGTCTTAACCGGTACGGCAGGATCCCGCCCGGTTTGATACAGATCGACGTAATCCGTCCCCAACCGCCGCAGACTATACGCTAGCGCCGTTTTCAGGGCCTCCTGACGTGCGTTAATCCCTATAAATGCCCCGTCAGGCCCGCGTTGCGCGCCCGATTTAAGCTAGATGAAAGCCTTTTCGCGCTTACCGCGTAGTCCTTCCGCCAGCGACGCTTGGCGATAGCTGTGTCCATAGAATTCGGACATCCCCATACAGCCTAGTTCTATAGCTGAAACGGTCGGACCGTTGTGACCTAAAATACGCGTGGCGAAAGTCATAGTTTCAACTCCTCAACAAGGGACAGGCTTTCATCGTAATCGCTAAAGTAACAAATGACAAAATAATTTTTTTGTCATTTTCCATGTAACATTGGCACCAAGCATAAGGTATAAGGCATTTGTCGATTGGTGGTTTTCGTTGTCGCAGCACAGGTATATAGCCCAGAACGGTTGCCGCGAGGATGATGATGATGTGTACCACGCAGGGAGAGAAGGAGACGGCGCTGCGCCGTCAGGCAGACAACGGGACGGAAGGCGTCAACCGTCCCTCTCCTGACATCAAAGGCGCAGGGATGCAGGCGCCGGGCGTAGATACGATGGCTTACTGGCCTGCCCGTGGGTGGTGAACCGCGTCGTTAAGCGTTGTCACAGCTTAGTCGAAGCGGTGTTCGGACTCGGCCTTGCGCTGAAATAAGACACGCTATATGAGGATCTCGGCGGGCGTGGGTTGCTGCTGAAATAACGTCATGGCCTCATCATGAATGCCGCCAGCGGCAGCGCGCCGGGCGGCTTGTCCCGGCGTCAGCTCTGTCCGGAGCCGGGGTGGAATCAACTCGATGACCTCGATTTTCCCTTTCAGAGCTTCGCGCAAACATAGCTGTAATTTCGAGTAAACATGTCGATTCTCTTTTGTTATCAATTGGCAGATGAATCAATCCAGAAGCTTAAAACTTTAGAGAATCGCTTTTCTAATGCGTAACTATTCAGTTGGCGGCGTCAGGATCATGATGATATTCCACAGGGTAATTGCCCGGTGACACCGCGGAGGAACCAGCGGCTGCTCGGGTATTGCCGCCTTGGCGCTGTACCTGTTGCCGTGATGGCCATAGAGTCGTTCACTGGCATCACCTTGCCCCAGTACCGCGCATTCAGGTTGCCTGTTGCCAGCTTTTGAAGACAAATTCCAGGCTATACCCATCAGGATCTCTGACTTGAGCAGCGTAGTAGCGTGGGTCATAGTGCAGTTGCGGACCCGGGGGATGTATTTCGTTTGCCCCTGCCGATAATGCTTCGGCATGGTTTACCCTCTCCTGAGATTTGGTCGCGAAGCCAATGTGGATGGAATCCGTTGCCACTGTTCCTTGCCTGAGCCAGAAGGCTATCCGGCCGTTAGCGCCAAACCCTTTTAGGTCGGGATGGCCTGCAGATCCGTCTTTGCCGTTATAATCATAGCGACGGTCGAGGCCGAGTAAGGGAAGCACCCTGGTATAAAAGGCGAGGGCGCGCTCCATATCGCTTATGGTAATAAAGACATGATCCAGCATGCTGCACTCCTGTATCTGAGAATAACCGCCCGAAACCTCTGCTCTCCGGGCATAAATTTCACCGCCACCGGCGGGAGCAATAAAGCAATAACAGATGAGAAATCTGACACAGCCAATATTACGCCAGGCCAGCAGGCGCGGCTGATGCAATGCTGTTTAAAGGTTGCCTAATCCTGCTTTTCTCTTGTTGCCGGTGTACGGCCATGGTATTTATCGTCAATAGAAAAACAATGGTATGAACTCCGCCAGCTGGCCTCGGGCGCCGGCAATCAGCGCACCGAAACCGGACTACCGCATGTGGCGATGGTGCAGGGAGAGATCCCCGAACACCGCCTGACCGCGGTCTATGAACCGATGATTAATCTCATCCTGACCGGATCAAAAAGCATGACGGTGGGGAACAGAACCTACCAATACGATCCTGCCACCTATTTTGTAATGTCGATGGCTTTACCGGCCATCGGTAAAGTGCATGCGGATGATAAAACCGGCGCGCCGTATCTCGACGTCAGCCTGACGCCTGAACCGGGGATTATCGCGGACCTGCTGGCCAATATGCCTGATTCTGGCACCGCACCGCTGCACGGCGCAGGATTTGCGGTCGCGCCGGTGACAGCGGAATTATTGGATGCCTGGATAAGGTTGCTACGTTTGATGAATAAGCCGGACGACATCACCGCGCTTAGCCCTGTGCAGTACTAAAAACGGATTCGATTAATGCAAGTCCGGGCAAAGCTCGTCGCCCGACGTGAAAATATCACCACAATTGCCCTCTCTGTCGGCTATCAAAGCCATACGCAGTTCAGCAGGGAGTACTCACGCCTGTCGGCCGGCCGCCGTCAGTGGACTTCGCCAGACTAAAAACACGGCAATGGCGGCGCAAGATAAAGCGGAGTGCCTACTCGCTCTCTATTACTAACCGTTCGTCGTACGTTAACCGCTCGGCTAACCACCATAGGTGTGCGAAGCCCGTGGCGGCGAAAAAAAAGCCTGCGCGGCGGAAATGTACCACAAGAGAGACGGGACTGGCTTGGGTGTTAGATTGGTGAAAGTTAACATTGCTTAGTGATTTTAATCGTTAACGGTGGATGGGGTGAGTGAATCAGTCTGCCTTCCTCTGTTGCTGCAAATGGGCAGTATGCGGGTGAAGCAGGATAGATACCGTCTTGCCAGTTACTTGCAAGACATATTCCAGCATCGAACACCTGCCCTGATTTCAGCACTCCGTAAGCTTGTTGCAATAGTTTCTTCATTGCCGCACACACGACAACTTTCCCTAATTTATTACGTGCATTCATACGCTCTTTCAGCGCTATTATTGTGGGTTATAGCACATTACCGTCAGGGCCGGCATATACAGGGCTTTACGTATCATGGCGTTGCCCACCTTTGATATCCGACTTTTACCTTTCCACAGCCCAGACTCCTGCAACATCGGATTCAGACCAGCACGCGCGATCATGC
Source organism: Sodalis glossinidius str. 'morsitans' (assembly GCF_000010085.1). Taxonomy (NCBI): domain Bacteria; kingdom Pseudomonadati; phylum Pseudomonadota; class Gammaproteobacteria; order Enterobacterales; family Bruguierivoracaceae; genus Sodalis; species Sodalis glossinidius. Next base: position 3,110,548 of record NC_007712.1, on the reverse strand, counting down.
GTGCATCGCCTTTATCTGTCTTGTTACGACTCAGTTCACTGCAGCCGAATGATTTTATGCGTGCTGGATTTTCCACGCTCACAGCGTAACCTGCATCAGCCAGGAAAGTAGACAATGGCTCACTGTAAGCACCTGTTGCTTCCATGCATATATGGCAGTCACCGAACGGCTCAAGCCATTTTTTCAGCGCATCGAAACCCTTAGGCGTGTTAGAAAAGGCTTTGGATTTGTAGGCTGCTTTACCTTTCCAGACTGCAACGTCAAATTTCTGGGAAGCAACATCAATGCCGACAGGGGTGAGAATTTGCACGTGCTATCTCCTTCTGGGTGAATCAGGAAACCGCCATGACCTTCCTTATAGATACGTGCTCCAGGCACAGGATACCGTCCAGTCTTGAAGGCGGGAGATAAGTCGTGGGGGATGAATCTATTGGACAGGCTCGAAGCCCGAGGGAGGGTTCCATCTCACCCACGACTTCCCGATGATCAGTCGGGGAGCATAATACCCTGAGTACAATGATCGAGACCAGGCTAAGGGCGACGACAGACACAAAAAAGCCTGTAGGGCTTGCGCCGTGCGGGCTCTTAGGACTTCATCGGAGACTCTGGTAATCACCGATGGAGAATTTTGGTGGAGCTGGCGGGATTTGAACCCGTGGTGTTATTTTTATAATCTGATGAATAGATTAAATTTATTTCTTTATGGATGCAGTGCGGCGCTTTTACGGAGCCTTTGAGGTCTTTTTGTGGTACACACTTCATCTATGGAAAATTATTTTGCACTCCTGTATTTCCATCATACTCTTTTAGGTATGTACCATAGTGTCGGAAAAGCATTTCTGGCCCTTTATGCCCCATTTGCCCCGCAAGCCAGAACAGGTTGACGCCACGACTGATGTGACGAGTTGCAAAAGTATGCCTTGTCTGATAAGGGTTACGATACCGTATCCCAGCCTTTCTTAATGTTGGTACCCAAGCCTTTTTTCTTATGGCGTCAGCTCCCGCCCAAGCTTTATTGGTTTTAGGATCATTAAAAACAGTATCTCCTTTCAAAAAAGTAAATTCTTTTTGCTCGATCAGTGCGCGTATCGCCTCATCATCAAGAGCAATAGTTCTAGTTCCGGCCTTTGTTTTTGTCCCTTTTATAATACCAACTACACTCGCCTGTGAAATAGAGACCGACCGATGAATAAAATCAACATCACTCCACCGTAGAGCACATAGCTCAGAGCTACGCATGCCTGTATAAAATGCAAATCGAAAAATATTTTCCCATTGCTTATAAGTTGTATTATTGAGAATAGCGTTGACCCCCAGTGGGCTGAATGGATCAACAATGTACTCACTATCTTTTTGTCTTTCACTAGATTGATATCGAGAAGCAGTAACTAGTGACACGGAATTTATATTTATTAAACCATCAGTTACGGCTTCGTCAATAGCGGAGCGTAAGAATGATAACTGGTTCCTGATGGTTTTTAAAGTAGTAGCTTGTGATTTTATCCAATTTTTTATAATTGCAGGTGAAAGATCCGTTATCGTTAGATTATGGACATCTTTAAGCGCAGACCAACACTTACGATATCCACATATAGTTGATGGTGAAAGACTTCTTTTTGTACATATCACCAAATACTCATCTAGATAATCTCTTACGAGTTTGCCTTTGCTATTATTTCCAAAAATTTTTAGCTTAGATGATTCAGGAAACTGCTCCGTATAGACAAAAATCCCTCTTTCTATTTTGTTATATATTTCACCAATTAGCCGCTCAGCATACTTGATATTTTTAGGATTAACAGTAAGATTGGATAATGGTTCTCGGCATTTTATTCCTTTATATATAAAAGTTATATTTATTGTTTCACCTGAGCGGTGTTTTCTTACCGTGACTCCGCGCGGTAGTTTGCTACGTTGTTTTTCCTAGCCCACTTGAATACCTCACTTAAATCTATCCATCGTTCTTTTACACCATCAATTTTTAAAACTTGGACGCCCTCACGACAAAGTCCTCGCTGGATTCGTTTGTTTATTGCTTCAATATTTTCTCCCGTATTTTTGCAGTATGTTGATATTGGTATGCATTCAAAGCTGATCATAATATATCTCCATGATTATTGATGTTTATTGCATTCAATTTTTATGTTTTAAAATAAAGCCACTGCGCCGTTCGTTATTATGATGAACAGGTGATGAGTTATAAATCGTAGAAGTGTTTTGTGTGTAGTGACTCAGTGTGAGGGGAAGTATTTACATCCATCCGTTCCGCAAACATGATTTGCAGTAATCTTTACGCGCCATTGCCCAACACATGTTATGCGGTGATTTAGCTTGCTTGGCAGCCTTGCCCCATTGCACTATTGCCTCAGCAAATTCACGATTGCTTTCGAGAGCTTTTGCTAACAGCACTTCTTTGAATTACTTCACGTTCTTCATGGCAGCTAAATCTCGTTGTTGTAGGTGGCATGGCTCATCACGTCCCAGTGCCGCCCGTTGTCTTTTGATAATGCCCGCCATCTCCGATTAACGGGGATTGATAGATATTTGCGTCGGTAGGTGCGTTTGGCGTAGATGGCACCTGAGCGCCACAGGCGGATGAGCATTTTAGCCCGCCGACGGATGTCGACGGGAATTCGGGGTTTCATGCACGGTTCCTCTTACGATGCGAAGCTGATTTGCTTTTGATGGGTAAAATCGCCGTTCCAGCTGAGTTTCATTGGCACCTTGCCGCGACGGTATAGGTCATAGATGCGCTCAGCCCCTTTACGCAGTAATACTGGCTGGTATTTAATGAAGTCGTCTGCACCGTGAACGCTAATCATGTGTTGGTGCTCAGTCAGGTATTTGTCGCGAGCGTACGATGTGGCCCGCCAACGGATGCCGGATTTGCTTTCGTTGTAGAGCCAATTGCGTTCAGCGAGCCAGCCGTTAACCTTTTGGGTATTGACGCCGTTGAGCATTTTGCAGAACTGGGTAGAGGTCATGCCCTCCTTGAATAAGTTCTTGAGGTCGTGAATTTCTGCCTCCTGTTCTTTTTTGACTAATACCAGTGCAGCTTCACTCTTTTTCGATTCCAGCAGGGCTTCCAGCGCAGAGATGTAATTTTCTGGCAATGCAGGGGCTGCGGTGATTGCCTGCGCTTTACCAGACTCAAGAGCGAACCAGCGATCAATGACGGAAGCACGACGTTTCACGTCAGCCGGTAATGAGGATTTCGGTATGACGGCGGTCGAGAAGGAACTCGCCGACATAGCCACGCCCATCAATAGCAACGATCACACCTTCAACTATCGTAACCTTTTGATTTTTATGATCACCCAAAGTTGGGGCATCTTTTTCTATCTGATAAAGCTGTCCAAGCATCTCCCATACGTCACGGATAACATGGTCGTGTCGTTTACCGACAAGCTCCGCAATCTCGCGGCTGGACATGGTCAATGTTTGTGCAATGGTTAAATTTTGCATACAGATATACCTCGTTGGTTAAAACGATAATGGAACCCCGGCACGATACCGGGATTAAAGAATTAGTGTTTTCTGATAAGTGGCTTATCTAGAAGATCTGGACTGGCATCACCAGACATTACCAATGTGCGGCAACCAAAGTCCTGTAGTATCTTAACAAGCGAGTGGATATCGTGGCGTAGGCGTCGGACATAGTCTGAGTCAACACAATCCTTGTCATCGATGTTAATTACTCTGTGGTGTCTATGCTGGTAGAAGACTAACCAGCGGCCTTCCGAGGGGATGGTTACTTTGATCGATTCATCAGATATGGGTGCATATAATTGAGCCTCCATGCGGTTAAACTCTGCAATGTAAGCTTCCTTGAACGCTGCTGCCTTCTTGCCGGTGAAGCCCATAACGAGGAAGACGAAGCCGTCTTTTGTCATTTCATAGGTTTCAATTTCACGTTTGTCGAAGCCAGCCTGTACTTCCACTCCGACGGCGCAAAAGTTCGCCGTCGTGAAAGCTGCTGAGCATTCGAGTGATCTGATCTTTTTTAGTACGTCCTTGTGCTGCTTTTCAAAATATTCAGCGACAGCAATAGACGTTGTAACGGCTTTACCGTTATGAATGGTAACTTTAGGTATGGCAAGAGATGTGTGAAGAGCCATGATAGCCTCCGAATAGTGAACTAAACTTATTCACCACCGTCGAGACCAATCTAGGGTGGCGAACTGAACGGAGTTGGTCTTACCGGGTTCACCTTCCGGCGAGCCTTTCGGCTCCCCCATCCAGCCCACCATTGAGATGTGGCTAAATGTGCGACATAAAAAACACGCTCGCGGCGTGTCATTCTGTCGCGGTGAATCTCGGCGGGAGACCAATCCCGGCACCTGAATTTCCAGATGCAGATTGACTATAGCGCATGGGTTATCCTTGCGTCAATGGGGCGGTGGATTTCTGTTTTTAGTGGCTGGATAGGGAATTGTAAATTACTGATTAATAATTAATTTTACTGCACACCCCCCGGTTACGCCACCATGTCAACGCGTACTCCATTGGCGGTATAGCCCTGCACCCGAACACCGTTCACACGGTGGCGTTTCCGGGTCAAGAACCGAATATGGTCGTCATAGACGTATAGCCATTTACCATCAATGGCGACATGCTTAAAGCCGAATCTTTCAACTTTCGATGCCTGGACAAAAGGAATAAAAGCCTTTTTAGACAATTTCTTACCTGCACATACCCCCTCATCTAGCAGACCCTTACCTCTGATTCGGTAGACCCAGAAGCTTTCAAAGCGCCCGGTAATTTTTCGTGCGGATGCTCACATAACCAAGCAGGGTCATCAATCGGCTGAATTCAGCATCATTCCTGAAGATGCCGGTCAGGTAGTCTACGGAGTACCGATGCCAGTCCAAGCGCTGATAATTTTTGGCGAGGCCCGAATAGCGCTTTGTATCCAGCAACTCGTACTTATCCGATTGGTGTGGGTTCTGGAAGACGAACCAGCCATCCGTTGCCTTCCGCCGCACACCTAAATCTATTTGCAAGGCAAATGTTGATAATGGCTTGCCATTGCGACGCTGCTTAAAACGAGTACATGCGGAACTGTTAATCAGGATATTCAGGCAATAATCGTCAAGCTTACGAGGCTGCACAAAAGACAATAAACCTTTATATTTCAATTTATTATCTGCACATACCCCCTCATGGTACTCATGAGATACTTTATCGCTCCCCGCCAACCCGGTATCGCTATCAGTCTCATGCGCAGAGACGCCGGAATGCAGCCAGACAAGGCCGTTACCGTTATGCCGCAAGCCAAGGTCGGTCAGCGTGCATGTGCCGTTGTTGATGGGCGTCCAGTCACCGGAGATGACGTGACGGCGTAGAGTGGCTATATCGCGCTCTGCTGGCCGGATTTCGGGCGCAGCGAGGGCAGGGAGCGCTAACTCCCGATTTTGTAATTGCATGGTTGAACCTCGATAGGGTGGTAGGTGGGATTACGCCTGCATCAAAGTATTCATAAGGTGATTGCGCAACTTCGGTGTGAGGACATAGCGAACGATGGCAACGCCCATTTCGGCGAACTCCAGGACGATATTGTCTTTGCCATCCCGTGAGATTTTTAATTCGTAGATATGTGGCTGCCATTGCTCGAGACCTGTTGGCGTAGGCAAGGTTTGGTTATAGTTCATGGAGGTAACTCCTTCCGTTGATGTGGTGGATACGCTACACTTGGCCTAAACAGGAGGATTTCCCCATGGGCCAAGTTGCATTTGATACATTGCAGGCGTCAGAAGAGCTTGAAACCGCTGGCATCTCTAGAGATCAGGCTAGGGCGATTTCGCTCGTTGTACGCAAGTCTCATGAGGTGACGGATGTTGCAACCAAGCGTGACCTTGAGGACGTGCGCAAGGATCTGACTTTTCAGATAACTGACGTTCGCAAGGATATGCAATTAGTCCGCAAAGATTTACAGCTTGAGATGGCTGGGATCCGCTCTGAGCAAAAGGTAATACGCTGGATGCTCGGCTTTGGGGTTATCGGTATTCTTTCTTTGGTCGTGAAAGCGTTTGTAATGCCTGCGCTGTAAAACGGGTGATTGTGGTGTATGCCTAGATTCAGTAAAAACAATACATCTGTTTGTTTTTACTAAAATTATAAGTGTTAATCTTTATCCTCAGCGACACACCCACGCTAATAAAATGTTTATTCCAGCAAAGCCGGGCAATTCACTAAATTGACGTCAAAAGGGGATTGAATCCTCGTAAGCATCGACTGGCGGTACGTCGTGGGATGGCTGTCCGCTGTAATGCGGGTTATGGCGGCGATCGTCCTTATCCTTGAGTGTAGAAAGCATACTATCGATAGTCTTGGCATTCTGGCTTTCGAGACGCTCTTTGATGGTCTGCTTCGTATCAGGATAGAACGGGATACGGATTTCAAAATTGTAGGTGTCTCCGCCGTCCTGCTTGGTGCGTAAAATCTTCTGTAACAGTAGCCCTACACGCTTTCCTGCGAACTTAGGAACGATAGTTTGGCTGGCGCTGAGCATCTTTTCGCTGATGCTTTTGACTTCGGTACAGCCCATGATGGCTTGGATCATGTTAACGCCGTAGCTATTGGCCGAGCCGTCTTTCTTGTTAATGCAGACGGAAAGGTATTGGATAAGTTGTCCGTCTGTTGATTCGCCTGAAAACTCAATGAACGTCGCGCCACCTGGACTTTTCACTACCTTGGCTTCGTCGATAGTGATAACGTAAGCACCGGATTCTTTGATAAAGTTGCTCTGGCCTGCGGATATGGCGGCTGATTCGTCGTAGGTGAATAACGCCTTGCTCATAGTATAATTTACTTTAAATTTCAGATGGTTATAAAGCTATAGTAGCGATAAAGTGGCTGTGAATACACTCAATTTAGCTCGAAACTTGTTGAACTTACATCATCCTTGATGAGTTCTGGAACATATTCCTTAATAAATTCAACCAATTCTTCGGCAACGGCCATTACGTCTCTGTGCATATTGGGATATGCATAAAAACTTATCGGCATAAACTGTTTGATGAGATAGGTACCGGGATTGGCCGCCGGCTGGTATTTACTGAACAAGTTGTAAGTAAATTTTCTTGCACTGAACCAGTCAAGATAGCAGCGCCATTGCAAACTATCGGTATAGTTCTCTGGGTCTAGAGAGCCGGTAAGCTTGTGGTCGTAGATAGTGGTCGCATCCATAGCATCGACAATGCCGACAAAGGTTACGCGCTCACCATTAACCATTTGCTGTCTGGTAATTTTCCTCTTTCTTGTTTCTGGTAAAGCTATTTCACTTTCTATTTTACTAAAATCAAAAGTGAACCCGTCCGTTTGCTCGATATTCAACTCCCCCAAAGAAGCCTTTTCTAAGACTTTGTGAAAAGCTGACCCTGCGGCCATAGCTTCCGTTGGAGGCGTCTTTTTCAGCAGATAGTTAATAATTTCATCCAGTTCTGCATCGGGATGAGCCTTCCATCTGCGGAAGGCTTCAAGATTGGTGGCAGATATCCTGATCATTACGCTGCCACCTTGATGTATTTACCTTCGTCTTTATTGAACGAGAATCCTTTACTTTTAGCTATTTCGTTCAAAAGGCGTTTATGCTCTGAAGGTGCTTCCCAGAAATGCTCTACGGCATCCTGAAAGTCTTCTTCGCTTTCGAGGCATTGTAGATCAACTCGAAGACGCTGTAGATCTTCTTGGGATTTTCTCGCTTCTTCAGACTGTTTATTTAGCTCTTGCTTGATGGCACTGATGATAGCTGATAAATAATCTGGGCATTGACTGAAATGCGGGACTTCCTGAACTGGCAGCTGTGCCGGATTTTTGCCGAAGCCGGAGGCGCTGGGATTAAAGTCGAGCAATCTTTTTGTATTCTGGCCTGAGCCTTCAATGCGGATTCGTCCCATAACGTTGGCGACTTTGTAAATCTCACCTTTAGAGCCACCTTGAATATCAAGACGTTCAACTAAATCCTCTCCAACCTGCTTTTCTTCCATGTGAGCTATCAGGATAATATCTTTACCAAATGATTTAAGCAGATTTAGCCATCCCGAAAATCCTGCTTTCAAGGCACCGAAACCCTGTAAAGATAGCTGTCCGCCAATTCCCTTGAACTTTGGATTTTTGCGTATCAATTCGGCAGAAAGTGAATCGAGCACCCGACCCGCGGTATCAACCACAACGGTATTGTAAGTCGCCAAGTCAGTAGCGGTGATTTGCTCTATTTCGCTCCAGCTGGCTATTTGGACTGTATCTTTACGAAACTGTGAGCGGTAAGCACCGTTATCAAAGTCGAGCAACACAGGAGAATCAGCGGTAAAGGCCATGGATGTTTTCCCCAGTCCCGGTGGTGCGTAAAGGCAGGTGATTAGGTTTTTTACTTCGATAGGTTGGGATACTTTAACTATTTTTAATGCCATTATGCTACCTCACTATAATCTATGATGGAGTCTTCATTTTTTCTGTTTAACAAAATGCCTTCAGCGACATTGACGCAAAGAGAATAAAAATAGTCATCCCATGATTTGACGGCTTCAGGGCTAAAAATGGAGCCATTTTTGGTTATCTCTTCCGGCAAGGCATGGCAAAGACCAAACTCTTCAGCTCCTTTGAAATGTTTCTCAAACAGCTCTGTGGCTATTTTCCTTATAAAATCTTCATCTTCTATTTTTTGTTGATGCTTCTTCTCAAGATAGTCGTAATATTTATCTTGTGCTAAATAAGGGTTCATTATGGCCTCCCGGGGCTGCGAAGAAAATCAATCAGACGATCAAGCAAGCTTTTCTTATCGGAAATCATGACTTTCTTGCCGGTTAATTTATTGGATTGATGGTGCTGAATAGACAGCACAGGGTCAAAAGGGCGAGCGGATGTCGCCCCTGCAATAGCGAGGTACATAGAATTATTCCTTGTGTTATTTGATGGGGTTTATTGCTTGGCGATGACGCGTTTAAATATTAAAATAAGTGTCAGCTACGATGTTTGCCAGTATCTCATGTGCTGGTGATTTCTTTGCCAAGCCTTTTTCATAGATATCCAGAATTGATTTTTTAAAATCTTTCTCATCTTTCAAAAGCCATTCCTGCCCTTCGGCCAGTGCCTTCCATTTTTCCAGTTCGCCTTTGAGTGACATAATTTCATCGTTGGCATTTTCTAAGTCTGTGATAAGAGTATCTTTACTTAACCAGCCAAGCATGCTTTCTTCTGCGCGGTTTAGCTCTTCTGTGGCAATGGCCGATAATTTTGGCGCGTAATTGATTACGGAATCGTCATGGAATAAAACAACTTCGTTTATGCTGTCGCTACAAATGATGTTATTCATAGAGTTGCTCCTTTGGTTTTAACATATCAAGAATTTTATTTAAGGTTTCAGCTTGCACGAATTGAACAGCAATGCACTCAAGAAAAAGGCGGCTGAACATTAGTGCGATAGCTGAGAAGATAACTATCTTTGGCTCTGCATCCATGATGCCAATGACAGTGGTTATCCCTGCCGCTATCCATGTCATAATTGAAATGACGTTAATGATTTTCAGTGTCCAAAAAGTTTTAAACATATCTTTTTCCTTATTATTTTTGCATAGTAATTTTCCGCATTAAGGATTAATCTCATCCATCTGATATCTCAACTTTGGCTCAGGACTGTACATCTGCCATAATGCTTCAACCAGCGCTGCTTTAATTAGATTTTCGCCATTTACATGATAATCGTACATTGAAGGTAATAACTCAAAGAGAACCTTACCGTCATCGGAAATAATTTTTACTCTCATTCCTGCTTCACTTAAAAATATGTTCAGCATTTCTGCGGTTATTGCGATATCCCGCCTGAAATAAATCCACATTCTCCAAGCAGCACGAACCCTCCTCAAATTCCACTACCGTCCCACGATGTGGATATCTGGCTTTCATGTGCTTGTGGGCGGAAAGGGTGATTTGCTCTTGGTACTGAAATAAATTCGTTAGGGTGATTGGGGATACTGCTTTGTTTATCCTGCTAACTTTTCTCTTGCTGGCTAATTCAACCTTTGACGGGGTGGGGCGGCTAATCGTTAGTGTTGTGCCGAAATCATTAACGTCTATTGGCTGCAAATGAGCACGACGCTCACGGCGACGCGCAGCAGATGAGCCTTTGTACGCTGTTCTGCGTTGCATATGACCTCCTACATAGGCTTTGGTGGTGTGGTGGCCGGTGCTGATCTCCGACATTCCGCCACATTGAGGCCATGACCCTCCCCTCTTTTCAGGCGGCCATTAGGGGAACTTGTGCATCAGCCTGCACATTCACCATACCCTAAAACTCACGCTTGGGTATTGATTAGCCTTTCGGCTACGTAGAGCGCATGGCTCATTGTTAAAAGAGCGGTTACTGCTTCCCACCAGCTGACTCGTCTTGCGTCTGTCTGGTGGGTTGATGGAGTGATAATAGCTATATCTATATAAGGCTTTTATTTTCCTCTATAGCGATATCTGGCTGTTTACCAAAGAAATTTTTTTGATAGAAAAATGCGTTTTACTAGATTTGTTCTAAATGAAGAGCGTTAGAAGGGGGGAGTGCGATTACCAAGTATGGGAAGACCAAAAAACTTGACCAATTACTCGGATACATTCTCTGAATTCATTCAACGACATCACTTCGTCGGGATATTCTTCTCTGTTAAAAGAGCGAATAACGACCTTGCCTGGAGCAGATATTAATGTCTTTATGCGTAAAACATCATCATGACATATTGCATACGTTTTACCATCTTCGATTGATGTCTTGTCAATGTTAATGCCTACTATATCCCCATTATTCAAAGCAGGCTCCATGCTACTACCAGACACACGGACAAGTTTTGCAGCTGATGGAGAAACGCCCATATTATGAAGAGAATACTTACTAAAAATTATTGAAAATTCAGAATCTTCATTTAGTTCGCATGATCCAGATCCCGCAGATAATTTAACATTCAATAATGAAATCTCCACGAACTTATCTGAAAAATCATAATTATTCTCTACATCCCCCCAGACACTGATTTTTTGGCGTGTACTTGTGATATCTGAGATAGAGTGTTTATTACTTACGTCACTATTATGCATTTCCCCTATCCCGCTAGCAAGCCATTCGGGGCGAACTCTTAAAAACCTAGCGATCTCAACAACCTTGGTTGAACTTTTGGCGGCACCCGATGTTAGTTTCCACACGCTTGACTGTGCCATACCAACAGCCTTTGCTAGAGTGCTTTGAGTACAGTTTGCCTCTCTCATGGCAGTTTTTAATCGTTCTGAAAAGTTCAATTTCATCAACCTCTTGGTTTACCAACCTCATTCTATCGCTTAAGCGATATGAGGTCAAAGGGAGCAATAGCTATTGACTTTTCGCTATTGCGATAAATATAATCACCCTGGCTTTATAGAAAAGGTGATTTATGAAGAATATTGCGGTAAAAATGGCTATTGAAATTGCCGGAAGTCAAACCGCATTAGCCAAAAAATGCGGGAAAGCGCAATCAACAGTTTGTGATTGGTTAAACGGCAAAAAAAGAATTTCTCCCGAGCATGTACCTGCACTAGTCGAAGCGACTAAGGGGAAAATTCCTGCTTACAAGTTTCGTCCGGATCTTCCGGAACTGTTCCCCCATCCGGAACAGACAGTCTAACCAGTAGTACCCGCTCTCTAACAATCGGCCTTCTGCCGTACGTCGCTGAAAAGCGAACTCAACATCCCACAGTACCCACTCACTGTGACTCGCTCACGGCATTGTCACGTCTATTGATTACCACACAAAGGATTATCACTTATGGATTATGCAAATCCAAACAAACCTGACACACATGAGATTAACCGCGTCGAAACCGACCTGCTGCTGGCTATGTCTGCACTGACCCAGCGCGGCTTTTCAAAGCTGGCAGGGTGGAATGAATCCAATGTCAGCCGCTACAACCTGCGCGACATGGCGACTGCAATGGTGATTTTAGGTCAGGCATGGGCAGTCAGTCCAATCGCTCAGATAGCGAAACAGGCGGTAGCTGCCGTGCTGGCACCTAAAGAAAACGCCCCCGGCACGGAGATGCTGGAGGCGTGAGACATAGCGAAGATATTCGTAAGTAGCGGAGAAATCATGAAGCCACTACATGAAAAATGCAAGCAAAAACATCATCACCCGCCGGATTATCCCGGTGGGTTAGAGGACATCGCCCAGCGCAATACGGCTTTTGGTAAGCGTCTGGTGGAAGAATTCCGCAAGTTGAAGGAGAAGTCAGAAAAATGAGTATGTCATTGATAGCTAAGGCTATGAATATCAAAGTCGGTAACCCTATACGTAAACTGGTTCTCCTTAAGCTGGCTGATAATGCCAATGACAAAGGGGAGTGCTGGCCTTCGTATCAGCATATTGCCGATCATTGTGAATGCAGTAAAAGCACAGTTCGAGATCACATTGATGCACTGGAAAAAGCGGGTTTGTTGGTAAAAGAAAATCGTACCGGCACAAATAATGGTAAAGGTAATACATTCAACGTTTACCATCTGAAATTGGATAACCCTATGCCGACTCCCAGCACACCCCCTATGCCGACAGGCGGCACCAGAATTAGTCACTCTTTTGAACCAGTTATGGAACCTAAAACCCCCTTACCCCCTACCGGGGGCCTCTCCCCGGAACCGGCAGGAAAAAACCAAACCCCCAACCAAAACCTGACCAGCTTTCCACGCAGGACTATCAGGTAGCACTGGCAATCTACAACGACACGGTAGCCGACAGACTCCCCCACGCTGTAGAGCTTAACGACAAGCGGCGCGAGGGTATCAAACGACTCATGGGTCAGCTGGCACGAAAAGACCTTCAGGGGTTCCGGGCCTACGTGGAGGCGTTTGTGACCCACGCGCCGCCGTTTTACTTCGGGGGACAATGACCGGGGCTGGACGGCCAATCTTGACTACCTGCTTCGTGTTGACACCCTGACCAAAGTCCGGGAGGGCACGCTGTGACAGACCAGGAAATCGAAGCCAGTGTCATCGGTGGTCTGCTGCTAGGCGGTTACACGCCTGATGCGGCGGATGTCCTCGCTACGCTGCTGGATGACGACGCTTTCACCGCCAGCCTGTACCGTGAGACGTTCCGCGAAATTCGGCGGCAGGCGAAAACCCGTGGCTTGATTGACGGGCTGATGGTGGGTGAGGCGATGGGGAGCGGCAACTTTGGCGCGGTGATGGAAACGGCGAAGAAGTGTCCCAGCGCAGCGAATCTCAAGGGGTATGCGCGGGTACTGGCAGACTATCAGCGTGTGCGGCGGGCGCTTCACGGCGTTGTTGGGCGATGGACTGGAGCAGATACGCCAATCCTCGAACCATGAACGTGCGTTGGCAGTGATGGGGCAGGTGTTAGCCTCCCTGCGTGATATCGACTGCCCCGCCGACGAAGTCCGCCCAATGCATATCGACGAGCTGATAGCCCCCTACACCGCGCTTTTGGAAAAGCGCCTTAAGAATGGCGAAGCCTCGGACTCACTGAAAACGGGCATTGACGCACTTGATGAAATTCTTGGTGGTATCAATCCGGTGGATCTGGTGATTGTTGCCGCCCGTCCCGGCATGGGAAAGACTGAATTTGCCTTGAAGGTGGCGGAGGGTGTCGCTGCACAGCATACCACACGCCAGATTGACACGGAGAACGGCGCGATAACTGAAATCGAACGCAAGGGAGTATTGATCTTCTCGATGGAAATGGACGCGATGCAGGTTATCGAGCGCTCATTGGCGGGAGCCAGCCATCTTCCGGTTTCAACGTTGCGAAAGCCTTGCCGGATGGATGACGAAGGCTGGGCAAGAGTATCCGAGGGGCTTCGACGCTTACAGGGGCTTGATGTTTGGGTCGTGGATGCATCATCACTGACCATCGAGCAGATACGGGCCATTTCTTACCGGCACAAGCTTACCCACCCTGCGTTATCGCTGATTATGGTTGATTATCTTGGCCTGATTGAGAAGCCCCGAGCAGAGCGTAATGACCTTGCCGTCGCGCATATTTCCGGCAGCCTCAAGCGTATGGCAAAGGAGCTTAAAACGCCGGTGATGTCGCTAAGTCAGCTATCCAGAAATGTAGAACAGCGCACCAATAAGCGGCCTACCTGTGCTGATTTAAGGGATTCAGGCAGCATCGAGCAGGACGCCGATAGCATCATCATGCTCTACCGCGATGCGGTGTACAACGAGAATAGTCCAGCGGCGAAATACGCTGAACTCATTGTCACTAAAAACCGGTTTGGCACCTAAGGAACGGCTTACCAGGAATTCAAAAACGGGCATTTTATGCCAACCGATCAGAAACAAGCTGCGAACGCTTGCCAGAGCAACACTAACGTCGCGCCAATGAAACGTTATGCCAGTGGTGCAGCAGTTTAACGTAAACAGCAAGGAAAATACGAATGACGGCATATTTAACAGAAGAACTCGAGGGGCCGCTTTTCATTGCAGCCCTTTTTGTTTGGGTGGGTAAATTCAGAGGTGCTGATGGAAAAAAGAAGCTTCCTGCTGCGTGATGAACGAATACGAGAAAACCTGAAAGCGTTTATTGATTCACTCCCACCGACGAACACCGCCCCCTCGAAATCACCATCAACGACAGCACAAGAAGTGTGACGCAAAACAGTCTGCTGCATGCGCTATGCACCGATGTCTCGTGGCAGGTCTTGTGGGCAGATAAACCCCGCTCGAAATTGGACTGGAAAGCGTTATTCGTCTCCGGCCATGCCATCGCCACAGGTAGGCCAGGGGAAGTCGTTACAGGGCTGGAGGGGGAGTTTTGCAGCATCCGCGAGAGCACGGCTCAGATGGGCGTGAAGCGCATGAACAGTTTGATTGATTACGCGCAAGCCTGGGCAGTGGGAAACGGTGTCAGGCTGCGGGAGGTGCGTTATTCAGGGGATTATTTTGGAAGGTCAACATGAAAAAGAGATTACAGAACACCAGTATTACTTTTCGGATGATGCAGCACTGCTTATTCAGGCCGACCGGGCGCTCGCGCAATAAAGTCCGCGAGATACCGTGCGAGGAGGCGGTGACCACTTACGACTACAGCGCTCATATGCGTGATGTGCGGATGATGCGCGCCCGGGCGCGGAGCAGAATAGCCGAAGCAGAGATGAATTGATTAACCGAATTTAGGGGTGAGTATGATTATCGAGCTACCTTTCCCGCCGAGCGTCAACCATTACTGGGTGCGCAACGCAAGACGTGTTTACCTCAGTGAAGCAGCTAAACGCTTTAAACGCCTGACTGGGATTGCTGTAGCTAGAGCTCGAATGAAATACGGGCATCAAAAATTCTGCGGCGAGGTGTCGGTGCTGATGAATCTCTATCTCCCGGATAAACGCATGAGGGATGTAGATAATTACAGTAAAGAGGTATTTGATGCGCTGACGAAAGCGGGTATTTGGAACGACGACGGTCAGGTGCGAGTGATGACCGTCAAGAAGATTGATGACAACGGCGGCGTCAAGGGCGGGAAGTGTGTGGTGGTGATTGATGAATATTGCGGGGAGGCGGCATGAAAGATATTCGATACCTGTTAACGGCATGGGGAAATTGGAGCGGCTCACGCATTGGCACCGAGTACAAGGCAGCATGGCCTATTGTCACGGCCAGCAGTGATATCCGGCCCATGCTGTCCGATGAGGACGGGGAGATAGTTGACCGGGCGGTAGGGCGGCTCAAGTACTTCGACCCGCTGGGCTACGATATCGTGGTGGCGTATTACAAGGGCAAGGTGTCGTGCAGGGCGATAGCACAGGAGTTAGGGAAGCCCACCTACTACATAACGGGCTTCCTTGCTCGTGCCGAGGCTTACATAGCGGGTAGAGTTGCTGAACTTTTGGAGGCAGCCTGATGTTACACTGATGCTACAAAAAACGCTTTGATAATCAGTGAGGCTACGCCAGCAATGAGTGCGCTAAGCATCCATCGGATGAGCTTTTGTTCGGAGCGAATACCTGCCATCTCAAGCTGCAAATCTTTGCGAACTAAAGATATTTGAGAATCTATTTTAGTGTCGACTTTCTCGAAACGAGCTGCCATATCTTTACGCACATCCTCTAGGTCTCGCTTAGTAGCGACATCAGCCACTTCGTGAGACTTACGGACTGCAATAGAAATCGCTTTGGCTTGCTCTTTCTTCAAGCCTGACTTTTCCAGCGTTTCTACGAACTCTTGAGTATCAAATGTAACTTGACCCATAGTGATCCTCCTGTTTAAAGCAAGTGTAAGCGATCTAGGCGCTAACCTGCAAAATTTTGCAAGTTCGGTTTGACAATGCATACAGCTATCGAGATACTGACCGCACTAGAATCTAAACAGCGGTTAACCGCACCCGATAGCCATGCGGCTTTTTTATGCCCGTAAAACGGCGTAATTACATCCGAAGGCCGGGTGGAGAGGTGTAATACAATACCCGCAAGGGGAATATGCCCGGAGCGTCTGTTTAGGCTCTAGTTGACACCCGGCTACCAGCCACTAACTGGTAGTCCGAACTGAAACTAAACAGAGAAGGAGCCAGCTATGGCTAATCGCGTATCTACAAAATCCCTGAGCGTCATCACTCATAGAAATATTCCTGTTATTACTACTGAGCTTTTAGCCGAACTTTACGGGACAGAGCCAGCTAGAATTCGCAAAAATCACAACCGTAATGCTGATCGATTTGTTGATGGCAAGCATTTTTACAAAGTAACCGGAAGTGATCTCGATAATTTGAGAGTGTCTTTAAGACACTTGCAAATCTCATCTAAAACTCGCAGTCTCATTCTCTGGACAGAACGCGGTGCGGCACGTCACGCGAAGATGCTCGAAACCGATCAGGCATGGGAAGTGTTCGAGCAACTGGAAGATTGTTACTTCAATACTGAACGCGCTAATAATCCGCCACATTACCAGCCTGAAGCTCGAGAGCCACTAACCGCCGACGATACATCACATCTTGCGCGGCTTATCTGGGGTATGGCAAACGGCTTCCGATTCGAGCGCTCATGGAGCAATGCCATCTGGCACGCACTACGCTATGCGGCGGGCGTCTCTTCTCCACAGCATTTTGGCGTCAGTCATATCCCGATACTCGCGGAAGAGTGCCAACGCATTTACAGCTTCACGAATGCGCTGAAAGAGGTCATGTGTGACGCTGAAAAGCAAGCTGTCCGGCGAGTTCTCAAGAATCGTGAGGATGCGGATGCCGTGGTATCAGAGATGAAGCAACTACTTGATGAAACCAATCAATCGCACAATCTGTTACTGACGAATACGTTAGCACGATGGCAACAAGCGGATATCCAGCATTTCTTACAACGGCATTGACGGCATGAGGCTAAATAACTGATCAAAAGATCAGTAAAATGCTTGACTGTTATAACGTTATAACACATAATAGTTCCATGCTGCGGCAAAAGCGAGCAGGACATGAAGCCTCAACTCCCTCAGGTGGTTGGGGCTTTTGCTATTGACAGCTACTGATTGCTGAATAAAATTATTGGGTCGCACATCTGATTGTTGTCCAGTCCGTATCAGTTTTGCACAGATGTGCGATAGGGCCTCGGCTAATGCCGGGGCTTTTGCTTTCTAAAGGTTTCAGCGCTGACTATCAGCTTTGCATTTTGGACAAAAGCGCGATAGAAACTCGCACAGCCCCGTGGTTTTATCATTGGAATCTGAAGAGTGAAGTAATGCACTGAATTCTGATTCCAGCTGTTCAAACTTTTTCAGGTAATCGGCAGGGCTTAGCTCCTCGGACAGTCTGCGAAGGTATTCAAAAGCAAGTTGATGGGCTGTCGGTTTATTGTTCATGGCGATGTCCTTTTCGTTATGGGTAGGCAGTCTGATAAGTACTGGTAACTCAAGTTAAGCATAATTCGTGTTTGACGCATTTTTCAAGGCTACGCTCCGGCGTGGCCTTTTTTCTGACTGATAGCCACCCCGGACGAGGTAGCGTAATAACTCCAAGAATACCCATGGAAAAATTTACTACCGGCTCTGCCTACAGTTGGGCCCTTGTCACGTGCCTGCTGGGTGCGTTCTCGCTCAGTGAATGGGCATTGATTACCGGTATCGCCTGTACGCTGGCGACCTTTTTGCTGAACTGGATTTATCGGCACAAGGAATACCGTTTTAGGACGAAGCGCGAGCGATGAATCCTGAAATACGCAACCGATTGATAAAAGCCACAGTAGGCGGCGCTATTGCCATGGCCACGGACTTATCCAATGGCACGAAGGCGTACGCTACACCCCGTACCGGGATTCCGGTGGCGTGTTATCGGTCTGCTATGGGCATACCGGTAGCGATATCGTTCCCGGCAAGCGCTACACCGCTACGGAATGCCAGGCCCTGCTGGAGAGTGACCTGAAAGCGGCAATGGCCGTCGTTGACGCTAATGTCACCGCACCACTGACTGAGAGCCAAAAAGCCGCGCTCGCCTCGTTCGTCTACAACGTGGGAAGCGGTGCGTTTGAGTGCTCGACGTTGCTGAAGATGCTGAACGCCGGAGACAGAGTCGGTGCCTGTAACGAGATACGGCGCTGGAAGTATGTTGACGGCAAAGTCTCCAGGGGGCTGGTCAGTCGGAGAGCGGTAGAGCGCGAGCTGTGTCTGAAGTCTCTGTCATTCTTTAATCCAAACCCATGAGCCTCGGCATCGTCCGGGGCTTTTTTTCGCCTGCGCATCCTCGTGCGCATACAACCAAGAGTCTTTCGGGATATGAGCCTGAGACAGAGTGGCGGTTTCATCGCTAACCCCTCTTGGGCCACTCATGTCTGCGAGGCAGGCTCTATCACCAAAAGGAAATAGTGATGCAATTAGTGGAAATAAAGAAATTTGATCTTGTAGCGAATACTATGGCGATTGCTGAGGGTGTTGAGAAAGATCATGACACCATTATCAAGCTTGTTGACCGTAACAAAGCTGATCTGGAAGAGTTTGGGCCACTCGTATTTGAAATCCGTATGGTTGAGAGAAGCCAAGGCGGTGGCAAGCCTCTTCGTGTTGCATTTCTCAACGAGCAGCAAACTACACTCTTAATTACCTACATGCGCAACAATGATGCTGTTCGTGTATTCAAGAAGAAGCGGGTTTCCGAGTTCTTCCGTATGCGCAATGCATTGGCGGGCAAGAAGATGGATCGCAATACCGCCCGGATTGAGTACCGCCCAATGACCGATGCCATCAAACACGAACGCGAAGCTCAGGGGAAAACCATCGCGCCACACCATTTCAGTAACGAGGCTGATTTAATAAACCGCATTGCACTTGGTATGACATCTGCAAAATTTCGTGTCCACCATGAAATAGGCAAGAAAGAATCTATCCGTGACTATCTGACGCCAGAGCAGATCCACTGCATTACCGAACTGCAACGCGCCAATACGGTATTTATTGGCATGGGCTGGGACTTCGAGCAACGCAAGGCCACGCTGATGGGAATATTCAACAAAAACCATCGTCAGCCATTGATTGAAGAACAGCACCGACTGGCAGCATGATGCGCTGGAAACTCCTCACGCTCGCCGCAATGCTGCTCACTATGACAGCTCTCGCTATAGTGGTTAGAATTCAGAGCCTCGACATCACCACCCGCCTAAAGCAGGCTAATCAATCGATGGTCGCCGAGCGTGACGCCGCCCGCGCACAGTTTACCCACTATGAACAGGCGGTAGCGCTGTTCAACCAGATAGCCGGAGCAACACAGGATGCACATCAGCACGCGGTGCAGGACTTTCAGCCGCGCATTATCCAAATACGCGAGGCCCTTACGCCTGAGCGCTGTGCTCGTCTGCCTGTGCCTGCCAGTGCTGTTAACCGGCTGCGGGCGCACGCAGACCAGATACCTGCCCATCCCGCACGCGCCGATACCGGCCACACTGCTCGATGATTGTCCAGCGCCAGTTATCCCGGAGCGCATGACGTGGGGCGACAGCGTGATACTCAACGAGAAGCTGCTGCTGGCATTGGAGATGTGCAATCAGGATAAAGCCGCGCTGAGGCAGATAGAGGATATAAGACATGGGACGACAAACAAAAAATAAAGTCGGTCGCCCGAGTGAGCTTGCACAAAGTCTGGAAAAGGCTAAAGCGTATTTGTTAGGGGACTATGAAAAGCTGGGTGATGTTGTCCCGAGCATCGCCGGATTGGCTTGTTACCTGGGAAAAAGTCGCTCGCGCGTTTATGAATACAGTGAACAGAATGCTGAATTTAAGGACATCTTAGAGGGCATTCTGGCTCTGCAGGAAAATCGCTTAATTAACAAAGGATTACAGGGCGAATTTAACGCAACGATTGCCAAGCTTATGCTGACCAAACATGGCTACTCGGATAAGCAGGAACTGACCGGTAAAGACGGCGGCGCACTTCAGGTAGAGACCAAACCACTCTCCTCACTATTTCATGATGACGACTCTTAATGCTATTTTCCGTCCATTTATTCAGCCACATCGCTACAAGATTGCCAAAGGTGGGCGGGGAAGCGGTAAATCATGGGCTATCGCACGGTTACTGGTAGAAATAGCGCGACGAGGCACTTATCGCTTTCTTTGCGCACGTGAGTTCCAGGCCAGTATGGCCGATTCTGTTATCCAGTTGATTGCAGACACTATCCAGCGCGAAGGTTATCTGAAGGAGTTCGAGATTCAGAAAGCGTATATCCGCCATCTTGCCACCGATAGCCTGTTTATGTTTTACGGTATAAAAAATAACGTTACCAAAATTAAATCGCTGGAAGGCATTGATATTGCGTGGGTAGAAGAAGCTGAAGCGGTGACCAAGGAGAGCTGGGATATTCTTATCCCCACTATCCGCAAACCGGGCAGTGAAATCTGGGTTAGCTTTAATCCGAAGAATATCCTCGACGACACCTATCAACGCTTTGTTGTCAATCCACTGGATGATATCTGCCTGCTGACGGTGCATTACACCGACAATCCCCATTTCCCTGAAGTACTCCGCCTGGAAATGGAGGAATGCAAGTGCAAGGACTATGACCTGTATCTGCATATCTGGGAAGGGGAGCCGGTCGCGGACAGCGACCTGGCGATTATCAAGCCGTTGTGGATTGCTGCGGCGGTCGATGCGCATATGACGCTGGGATTTGACGCTGTGGGAGAAAAGCGTCTCGGCTTCGACGTTGCTGATGAAGGTGAAGACTGCAACGCCTTGTGCTTTGTGCAGGGCTCAGTCGTGCTAGACCTTGATGAATGGCATCGAGGCGATGTGATTGCTTCCTCCAATCGGGTTAATCGCTACGCGATAGAGCGTGGCATCACCTGCATTATCTACGACTCTATCGGTGTAGGCGCTGGCGTCAAGGCACACCTGAAGCGGATAGCCGCCATCAACGTTAAAGGGTTTAACGCCGGTGAAGCGGTCAAAGATCCTGATGCACTGTATATGCCGGGAAAAACAAATAAAGATATGTTCGCCAACATTAAGGCACAGGCGTGGTGGGCGGTACGAGAGCGATTCTATAAAACATGGCGCTGCATTGAGGCCAAAAAACAGGATCCCAAAGCGGCATTGCTCTACCCAACAGATGAACTCATCAGCCTGTCAACGACGAACATCAAAAGACTGGAATACCTGAAGGCGGAATTATCCCGGCCTCGGGTGGATTACGACAATAACGGACACGTCAAGGTTGAGAGTAAAAAAGACATGAAAAAAGAGGCATTCCCTCACCGAATATGGCGGATGCGCTCATTATGGCTTTTGCGCCGACAGATCGCGCCTTGGATACATGGGCATTGCTGGGGAGAAAGGCTTAAATGTCACGAAAACGCCATGCCCGCCATCAGGCGAAAAATCATGCCATCAGGCAACACACCGTGGATGGTTACGAAAACTTAACGGCGCGTCTGGGGATAAGAGCCCCCAATCTCAGCAGTGACGGCACGTATTTTCCCAGTTTCACCTCACGTAACCGGACGTTGGTGGAATTTGCCTATCGCTCCTCCTGGCTGATTGGCGCAGCAGTGGACACCATTGCCGACGATATGACGAAAAAAGGCGTCAGCATCACCTCGCAGGTCGCGCCTCAGGCAAGAGGCCGGCTGGAAGGGCGCTGGGAAGCGTTGGCGCTCTGGAATGCACTTAACGATACCCTCAAGTGGTCGCGGCTCTATGGCGGAGCAATCAGTGTCATTCTGATTGACGGACAGGATATGAGCCAGCCGTTACGCATGGAAACCATTGGGCGAGATGCGTTCAAAGGTGTACTTCCCCTTGACCGTTGGATGCTGAACCTAACGAGTACCGAAATAATTACCGATCTCGGGCCTGATTTGGGCAAGCCCAGGTTTTACGAGGTGGTCGGTACTGCCCAGGGCATTCCCGGTTGGAAAATACATCATAGCCGCGTGATACGCATGGACGGTATTGGCCTACCTTACCAACAGGCGTACACGGAAAACGGTTGGGGCATGTCGGTGATTGAGCGCATTTATGATCGCCTGTTGGCTTATGACAGTGCCAGTACGGGCGTGGCTCAACTGATCCACAAGGCGCACCTGCGTACCTATAGCATAGACAAGCTGCGCGAAATCCTTGGCATGGGCGGAGAGCTTGAGGCTGGACTGATGAAGCACCTCGATATGATCCGCCTGTTCCAGTCCATTGAGGGCATGACCATCATGGACACCCAGGATGAATTCCAGACGCATTCTTACTCATTTAGCGGACTTTCTGATGTGCTGGCACAGTTTGCCCAGCAAATTGCTGGTGCATCGGGGATCCCGCTGGTGCGCCTGTTTGGTCAGTCTCCTGCCGGATTTTCAACCGGGGAGACTGATCTGGCCAACTACTATGACAATGTCAGTACCTTGCAGGCGCGTAGACTGCGTCGGCCTGTCAGACGCCTGTTTGAAATCCTGCATCGTTCTGAGTTTGGTACGCCCTTGCCTGATGACTTCGCCTTTGAGTTTACGCCGCTCTGGCAGATGAAGGAGACCGACCGGGCTACGGTGGCACTGAATACCATCGAGGCACTGAGTAAAGCGGTAGAAAATGATTTGATGCCATTACACGTCGCCCGTGCAGAGTTGCGTGATGCGGCGAAAATGACCGGCATCGGTGCCAACATCAGTGATGAGGACATTGAGGATGCGAAAGACATCGACCCGCCCGCGTCCGGCGATTTCCACGCGCCAGACCTCGACGCGACAGGAAAGGCTTTACGCGACCCAACTGCGTAAGGTGGCGCAGGCGGTGGGCGATATCGTCAACGGCACTTACGATAGCTCACAAATCTCCGCGCGGGACGCGACACAACGACTCCGCCAGTATGCCGACATCATCAGTCCATGGGCCGAAACCGTGGCCACGCGTATGCTGAACGGCGTCGCACACCAAGAGGAAAAACAATGGCGTACGCTATCCCGTGACATTTCGGCAGAACTGCGCCATCAAATGAAAAACACCGCCATTGGTCAGGCGGCCCGCAGCATTATTGAGGAAAATATCCAGTGGATGAAGTCTGCCCCACTGCATGCGGCTGACCGGATCGCGGATATCCAATCTCAGGCTATCGAAGCCATGATCCGCGGCGAGCGCCCCACCGCATTGATGGACGCTCTTTTGCGTACCGGAGAGGTGGCCAAATCCCGCGCCAGACTGATTTCCCGCACGGAAATTGCTCGTGCCACCCAGGCACTGACACAGGCGCGGGCCACGGCTATCGGCTCTGAGGGCTATATCTGGCGCACGGCCCATGATCCTGATGTTCGTCATTCTCATGCCCATATGGAAGGCACGTTTGTGCGCTGGGAAAATCCGCCTACGCTGGACGGCATGACCGGTCATGCGGGCACGTTACCCAATTGCCGCTGTTACTGCGACGTCGTGATACCGGAAAACTAACCATGAAATATTTCTTTAAGACGCGGCTGGGGGAAACCCGTTACCTCATGGCTGATGGCTCGCTATTGTGCGAAGCCGTCCCCGTCGCCCGCACCGGGAGCCAGATTTATCCAGCGATCCACATTCCTCATATTGAACCGGACAGCGACGGTGATATTGACGTCATCCGAACGCCTGATGCGGTTTTTAACCCCGCGTCGATGGCATCGTTTGAAGGTATCGCCGTGGTGATTAACCATCCTCGGGATGCTCGCGGTGACATCCTGTTCATTGCGCCAGACAACTGGCAAAGCCTGGCGCAGGGGCATGCGCAGAATATCCGCCGGGGCACCGGTGAACAGGCGGATCTACTGCTCGCCGATCTGGTGATTAAAAACGACGCCGCCATTCGTGCTATTGACGCTGGGCTGCGTGAGATTTCATGCGGCTACGACGCCGACTATATCCAGACGGGTGTCGGTAAAGCCGAGCAAATCAATATTGTGGGTAACCATATCGCGCTTGTCCCTGAAGGACGGGCTGGGAAACGTTGTTCAATTGGAGACAGTCAATCTATGACAACCAAAAATACAGGCTGGTTTACCAGCTTAAGGCGCGCCATTAAAACGGGGGATTCGGTGGAGGCGGAAGCCTTGCTTAAAAATGCACCGGACAATCTCACCGGCGATGACGCTGTTGAAACGCCTACCGTGATTTTAAAGGTGGAGGCGGCAGAAAAAACTGAGTCAGACACGCCTACCGCCGATGAAAACGAGACCGGCATAGCCGAACGGCTCGCCGCACTGGAAACGGCGCTGCAATCCATTCTCGAGAAACTGACGCCGTCATCAACGACGGTTGATGAAACCACAGAAGAAGAGGAAGAAAAGGACACGCGCCGATTGACCGGCGACGCGGCTTATCAACAGTATGTGGTCGCCCGTGCTGAACTGATTCTGCCCGGCTTCTCTCTGCCTGAGGGGGCCAAGCCGGGAACACTCAAGCGGCAGGTATTAAGTACCGCCTGCAAGACCACCGATGGCAAGGCGTTACTTGCCTCACTGACTGACGCTGATGCCGATTTTATGACGATGCCCTTCGCCACCGTCGACAGCGTTTTTAACGGCGCCAGTGAAATTGCCCGCTGGCGCAATAACGCCAAACAGCAGATGCCCGCCTTCAATCTAGCCGGGTGTAGCAACACCATCGCCGAACTGAATAAAACCAAAGCAGATTTCTGGAAAAACAAAGGAGCCACGGCATGACCGGTTCATCGATTCTCTTTACGCCCGATTTCGGGTACGCCGGCGCATTAACGCGGCCTTCCCATTCCACTGTCGAGCCGGTAGTGATGAGCACCGACAAACCCTTCGCCGGTGACGGCCTGATGGGAAAAAAGGTAGCCGGTAAATTTGTGCCTATCTCGGAAGGGGATGCGGTCACCGTTTTTTTCGGTATTCGTGTGCGCTCTTATCCGTTTATGTCGGACAGCGATTTGGCACGACAGCTAACCACACCGTACAACCATACCGGGGATGCGCTGACCCGCGGCTATATCGCCGTCAAGGTCAATGCGGGCACGGTCACGGATAACGTCCCCGTTTTTGTCCGCGTCAAGGGTGGCACCAAAGAGAAACCGATCGGCGGCTTTGAAGCCGAGGCCGACAAGACCGAAGGCAACACGGTAGCGCTCACCAACGCCCGGTTTATCGGTGCTGCAGATGCTAATGGCATCGCAGAAGTGGCCTTCAACATTTAAGGAACGCACACGTCATGTATACGTTTGACCAAAAGACTTTTGATCATAAGACCGCCGACAGTGCGGGCGCTTTTTTACTGGGCCAGCTTGAACGGCTGGATCAAACCCTTAACCTGCCGCTGCTGGCCTATACCTGGAGCCGCGACGTTAATCTGCGTGAGGATGTCTCCATTGCGGATGAAATGGCGAGTTTCACCAACAGCAGCTTTGCCGCGCCCAGCTCTGTTGGTGCGGATGGCGAATCGTGGATCAGCCACAGTACCAATGTCATTGCCGGTATTGACCTCGATATTAATAAAACCACACTGCCTCTGACTCCCTGGTCACGTCAATTAAGCTGGACGGTATTTGAACTGGCGTCGGCTATGCAGCTAGGCCGACCCGTCGATTCACAAAAGCTGGATGCGATGAATCAGGTCTATCAGCTTAATGTTGACCGCCAGGTCTATGTTGGCAGCAAGCTTCTCAGTGTGCAGGGGCTGCTCAATCAAGCGAGCGTGAAAAGGTCCAAAGCGGGCAAACCATGGAAACAGAGTACTGCCGATGAAATTCGCGCGGCTATCGATGCCGGCTTGACAACCGCATGGAAACAGACCGGACGGGCGGTGGTACCGGATAAGATGCTGGTGTCTCCCGATGAGTACGCCCTGCTGGTCAGCACCATAGTTTCCTCGGCAGGTAACCGGTCGTTGCTGGATTACCTGAACGAGAACACTATTGCGTTCAAACAGAATGGCAAGCCACTGGATATTCAGCCGGTGAAATGGCTTGAGAAGGGTGACGAATTCACTGCCAATCGCGCCGTGCTCTACAGCCAGGATCGCAAGTACGTGCAGTTCCCGTTGGTGCCGCTACAGCGCACGCCGATGGAATACCGGGACTTACGCCAGATTGTCACCTACTACAGCAAGGTGGGGGCGGTGGAGCTGCGCTACAGCGATACCATGCATTATGTAGACGGCATTTGATGAGGAGGCGGCGGGATAATGGCTAATCCATCCATGCCAACGATTGAAACGTTTAGAGCCGACTTTCCCGTCTTCGCTGATCCCCTGCGCTACCCCGATCCACAAATCCGGTTCCGCCTGGATCTGGCGGATATGTTGCTGGATGAGAAACGGCTGGGCAAACTGTTTGTGTATCTGGTGGAGCTGTTTGTAGCGCACTATCTTACCCTGTTCGCCGCAGATAACCGTTCGGCGGTAATCGGTGGGGCAGGGGGAGCGAATAGTGGCATTGTGTCGTCAAAATCCGTCGATAAGGTCAGTGTGAGCTATGACAGCAGTGCCACACTTAACCCCAGCGCGGGATTTTGGAATAACACACGCTATGGCGCGGAGTTCTACCAGTATCTGTGCCTGTTGGGTGCCGGAGGGCGGCAGCTATGAAAAGCGGTGTTAGGTTGAAGGTAGATAAGGCGCAATCCCTTCTGGAGGCGCTTAAAACGCTCGGTAACCGAGATGTGTTGGTGGGCATTCCCGCCGCTGACTCTGCGCGTGATGATGTCCCCTTCGGCAATGCCGGCATTGGCTATATCAATGAACATGGCTCTCCCGCGCAAAATATTCCGGCCAGACCCCATCTGCAACCCGGCGTTAAATCGGTGCAGGATAAAACGCTACCCCTGTTGAAACAGGCCGCGCTTTTTACGCTTGACGGCAATATATCGGGCGCCGAGAGGTTGCTTAATCAGGCCGGGGCTACCGCAACAGATGGGGTAAGACGTTTTATTACCGCCTCAAACTTCATTCCGCTGGCGGACAGTACGGTAGCCGCCCGCGCCCGTAGGGGAAGGAAAGGTGCCAAAGCTGAACTTGAAAGCCGTGCTGCGGGTAACGCACCTGATAATGCAAACGCCAGACCACTTATCGACACCGGGCAGTATCGGCGGTCGATCACTTACGTCGTGAGGGATAAAAATGCCAAATCTTGATGTAACAGACGTCCTGTTTGATCCCGACTTCTGTGATACTCATCTAGTGGTCACTCGCCGGTTTCAGCAGACGGATGCAGATGGCATCACGACCAGTGCGGAAGAACACTCTGGCTTTTCGGGTGTGGTGACGGTTGATCGCTCACTGGAAAACCGCCGAATGCAGGCCGGCCAGGTGATCAGCGGCGCCATATTGGTGGTGACGACGGAACGCCTGAGCAGCGGAGAAACGGGACGTGATGCTGATATTGTCACGTATCAGAATCGCGATTATCGGGTGACGTTTGTTGACCTCTATACGGCGTACGGTGCGGGCTTTGTGCAGGCGCATTGTGAATTGCTGCCCTTTTATCCCTTATACCGCCCTGAAAGATGGCTCGATTGATTTGGCTGATATCGCACGCATGAACGACTGGATTGGGTTAACACAGGATAACGAAGCGCGGATAGCGCGATGGAGAGAGACAAACCGTGACTAATGTTGACACTATCCGCGACTTCCTCGTCAGCCTCAGTTTTCAGGTGGATGAATCGGGGATGCGGAAATTTGAGCGCATCCTCACCGGCGTCACCGCTAATGTGTTAAAGCTGGGCGTGGCAGTCGAGGGGGCAGCGCTGTCCGTACTGAGTTTTACCACACAGATAGCCGCTGGACTGGATAAGGTGTACTGGGTGTCACAACGTACCGGTGCCAGTGCGGCGGGCATAAAGGCATTGGGCTATGCGGCAGCCCAAACCGGCAGCAGTGCCGAAGCAGCGCAGGGCGCGCTGGAGAGCCTGGCGCGATTGATGCGCAATACCCCCGGTGCAGAAGGCTTCCTGAACTGCCTGGGGGTGCAAACACGGGATGCCCGCGGACGGATGCGTGACATGTCGGCGATCTTTACCGGTGTCGGGCAAAAACTCGGCCAGATGCCCTATTACCGGGCAAACCAGTATGCACAAATGCTGGGCATCGATGAAAATACCTTGATGGCGATGCGCAGGGGATTGAACGGCTTTACGGCGGATTATCAGTCTATGCTAAGCCGTACCGGTTTTAACGCAGAAAAAGCCGCTGCGCAGTCTAATAAGTTCATGACGGCCATGAAGGGGCTAACGGCGTTATTCGGTATCCTGCGCGATAAGGTCGGCGCAAATCTGGCCGGGGGACTGGCGGGCTTTCTGGACGACCTGAGAAAGAAAATACTCGAAAACTTTCCCAAAATCGAAGACGTGTTGACCCGGATCGTCCGGGGAATGATCCGCGCTGGTGAGATGGTGGGCCGCGTTATCTGGCGCCTGATACAGGCAGCGGGCCAAATTTTTGACTGGTGGCACCGCCTGGATGGTCAGAGCAAAAAGGTGATAACCACGTTTGGAGCCTTGACTGCCGCGATATGGGCGCTGAACCGGGCGTTTTTCTCCTCGCCGATGGACATCATTACCGGGCTGGCAGCCGCGATATTATTGCTGTGGGATGATTACCAGACCTGGAAGGAAGGGGGAACGTCCTTTATTGACTGGTCGACGTGGGGATCGGAAATCGAACAGGCGAAAAAGGCGTTCGCGTGGATAGGCGATAAAATCACCGGACTGGTTAACGATGTCGGGGGCTGGCAAAACACCCTGAACATGCTCGCCACCTTTATCGCCGGCGCCTGGGTATCAAAAGTCCTCGGTGCGTTCGGCAAGATTGCCGGTCTGCCCATCCCTCCCTGGTTAAAACTCTGGGGACTGTATGCCGGTTATCTGGTCTCAGACAGAGAAAACATTGTCACCAGCGCCAAAGCGTCCTGGGACTACAACACCCGACAGATAAAACGTGGCGTGGGCGATAGCCTGAAAGCGCTAGGGATAGATAACGCCTGGGCCAGCAAACATCGCGGCGATGCTTCCGCCGATCCACTGGCGCTCCCGCACGGGATCCGCAACAACAATCCGGGGGATCTGAATTATGCGGGGCAGGCGGGCGCAGAAAGAGAGTCGCCCGGTGGCCGCTTTGCCCGCTTTCAGACGCCGTTTGAGGGGCTGCGGGCCATGGTCTCAACACGATTGAAAAAATCATCAACACCTGGGCACCGGGAAGTGAAAACAACACGGGCGCCTATATTGCGGCGATATCCCGCCAGTTGGGAGTCGCCCCGGATGCGGCGCTGAACCTGGGCAATCCTCAGCTGATAGCGTCGCTGATGGGCGGCATTATTCAGCATGAGAATGGGCGTAATCCCTATAGCAGTGAACTGATTGACCGTGCGGCGCTCGCGGGGATAGGCGGGAAAAGTCTTCAGCAAGAAACGACGATTAATGTCTATGGCGCAAGCGATCCGGCGACCACCGGCACGGATATCGCCGACAGGCAGACCGGTGTTAACGCCCGCTTGATTGGGCAGTTCAGGCAGAGGGCCTACTGATGGATATTCTTTCCACACTGTTCTCGCAGCCCTCGCGCAAAATTGGGTTGTTGGTGCCGGATGTGGTGATTTCGGAGAAACACCAGGACCAGCTTGACATCACCGAGCATCCGGTGGAAATCGGCGCTGAAATCGCTGACCACGCCTATCAGCGGCCCGCTGAGCTGACGATGGAGGTGGGGTTTGCCGGCGGCGGCTCACTGCTCTGGATAACCGATTAATCCGCACTGGCAGTTTTTTTACGGAAAACACCATGCCTCAGAACTGGATAAGACAATGCTCGCTGATCGTCGCCGATGAAAAAGGTGAGGGTATCGAACTGTCCGCCTTTCGCACCACGTTCAGTATTTCATGGCCGGATACACGCTGGCCGCGCACGGCCGTGTTTAAAGTCTGGAACCTGAAACCGGAGACGGTGAATCGCATTCAGGCGGACGAGTTTGCTCGTGTGCAATTAATGGCAGGGTATCAGGATAACACGGGGTTGATTTTCACCGGAAACATCTGCTATTCCCTGACCGGCAGAGATAACCCGACCGATACCTTTGTGATGATTCAGGCGGTCGATGCCCATGATGCTTACGATTACGCCACTCTTAATACAACCCTGGGTGCAGGCCATACCCAAGCCGAACAACACCAGACGCTACTCACTGGCCTGGCCCCCTACGGTATTGTGAAAGGCACGACGCCTGATTTTGAGGCGACGCGCTTTCCCCGTGGAAAAACCTACTTTGGCATGGCGCGGGATGCGATAGATAACCTCGCAGGGCAGTGTCGCGCGTCCTGGCAATATATCAACGGACAGCTGGTGATGGTACCGGAAGAGACCTACGTGCAGGAGGCGGTGGTGCTCAACAGCGCCACAGGGCTGATAGGTTTGCCGCAGCAGACGATTGAGGCCGGTGTCAATGTTCGCTGTCTCATCAACCCGACAATTCAGGTGAATGGCCTTATCCTGCTGGATGAAGCGCTGGTTTACCGCACGATGTTACCCGAACGCGATATTGCCGCGGTGCCGGGCCGGATAGGGACGGTCAATCATGGCAGCGTGCAACAGACCGAAGGGGCATTATCGCCACCGGCGAGCCTGGCGACCGATGGGGCGTATATTGTGAAGAATATTACCTACAGCGGCGATACGCGGGGTAAAGCCTGGTATATGGATCTGGTGTGCGTGGCGAAAGGCGCGGCGGATTTGATGAAAACCTCAACACTGAACAAGGTGGGATAATGACGATTTCCGTATCAGAACGCGCGGGGGATAAGCAGGCGCTGCTTGAGGTCCTGCGCCACACTATATTGTCCCAGCTGCGGGTCGCTCTGCCGGGGATTATTCAGTCATTTGATGCGGAGGCTATCACCTGCACGGTACAACCGGCAATTAAGGGTGTTATCAGTGACGCGCAAGGCCGAGCGCAGTCTGTCGCGTTGCCGTTACTGGTAGATGTTCCTGTCATTTTCCCTCGTGGCGGTGGCGTTACGCTGACGTTTCCTGTTGCCGCAGGTGATGAATGTCTGGTGGTGTTTGCTGACCGCTGCATCGATTTCTGGTGGCAGAACGGCGGCGTGCAGGAAACGATTGACTAACGTCAACATGATTTGCCGGATGCGTTTGCGTTTGTTGGCCCACAGTCGCAGGCAAAAAAATCAGTGGTATCAGCGTGCATGCCGCCCAGCTGCGCAGTGATGATGGTGCTGCCTTTGTCGGGGTGGCGGCGGGACACGCCATTACCGTTACCACACCGGGTACCTTAAAGGCCACGGCGCAGGGCGGTGTGGACGTCACTGCGCCGACCATTGTGCTCAATGGCAATGTCACCATCAATGGCAATCTGTCGCAGGGCATGGGGGATAGCGGGGGAAGCGCCAGCATCAACGGCCCGGTCAGTGTGAAAAACGACATTACGGTGGCGGGTATCAGCCTGACAAACCATGTGCATACCGGCGTTCAGTCCGGTGGCAGTAAGACGGGTAAACCGCAATGAGATACCGATCTGGTAAACAGCCCTGAGTGTGTTGCCCAGGCGGTGAAAACGCGTCTTGAATTATGGCGCGGGCAATGGTTTCTGGATAGCGAGGAGGGGACGCCCTGGCGTCAGGCGGTGCTGGGTAAGCATAACACTGAGGCTTACGGTCTGGCCATCAAGCAGCGTATTCTTAACACCCCCGGCGTCCGTGGTATCAACGATTTTAACGCGATTACCTCCCACGAAACCCGAAAAATTACCGTGACCGTGCGGATACAGACGCTCTACGGCGAGACCGCAGTCATAAGCGAGGTCTAATGCTCCCTCTCGATACCCTTGGCCTATCGGCGACCGTCACCGACAGCGGCATCACTGCACCTGATTATCAGACGATACTGCAACAGCTCACCGGCTATTTTCGCCAGATTTACGGCCGGGAGTGCTATCTGTCGCCGGACAGCAAGGACGGCCAGATGATAGCGATTTACGCGCTGGCTCTCCACGATGCCAACAACGCGGTTATCGCCGCCTACAACAGCTTTAGCCCCATGACCAGTACCGGCGCGGCCCTGTCTAACACGGTGGCGATTAACGGTATCACCCGGCATGCCTCGGGGTATTCCCAGGCTGATGTCCTGCTGACCGGTCAGGTTGGCACCGTTATTACCCACGGCAGCGTAAGCGACCGCAATGGCCAGACCTGGCGCCTGCCTGAGCGGGTGACTTTCGATACGCACGGTGAGGCCAGAGTGACCGCCGTCTGTACGGCAGCCGGTAATATCACGGCGGCTCCCGGCGATATCAGCGACATAGCGACCCCGACGCGGGGGTGGCAGACGGTGACCAACCCGGCCGCTGCCACACCCGGCAGGCCGGTTGAGCGGGACAGCGCATTACGTGCTCGGCAGAAGAAATCCGTTGCCTTACCGTCGCGCACGGTGCTGGACGGTATTCAGGGCGCGGTCAGTTTACTGCCCGGTGTGGTACGGTTGCGGGGATTTGAAAATGATACGGGCGAGACAGATAAAAACGGCCTGCCAGCGCACTCTATTGCCATGATAGTTGATGGCGGTGATGTCAATGCGATTGCCCAGGCGATAGCGTTGAAAAAAACGCCTGGCGCAGGCACCTATGGCGATACCCTGGTCAAGGTCATCGACCGTTACGGTTTGCCGAAAGATATCCGCTTTTCCCGTCCTCGCGAAGTCAACGTGGCGGTGGAAATAACCCTGACTGCCTTTACCGGCTACACTACGCTAACCGGCGATAAAATCCGCTCAGCGGTGGCGGCCTACATTAACCAGCAGCTGATTGGCGATAATCTTTATCTGACGCGTCTGTATCTGCCGGCCAATCTGCCCGGTGACGAAGAAGGACAGACCTACGACATCACGGCAATAAAAATCGGGCGCTCGGCCCAAGCGGTTAAAGAAGAGAATCTGCTTGTGGCCTTCAATGAGGCGCTCAGCGGCACAACCGAGCATCTCACTTTGGTGGTGACCACATGAGGGATTACACCGACTTCGTGACGCCGCAGCATTGGGCGGCGCCAAAGTTTGTGCGCCATATCCAGCTTATGACGCGGCCGCTTCAAGATATCGCCGCGCTGGCGGGCCAGCTTAACGCGCTGTTCAGCCTGGAGGGCGCCTTTGGGAAACAACTGGATGCCATCGGAGAGTGGATAGGGCTATCGCGCTATGTGAAAACACCGATTACCGGGGTGTATTTTGCCCTCGATACTGACCGGGTGGGATTCGACCAGGGCAGCTGGAAAAGGCGCTTTGATGCCGACAGCGGTTTTACCGAGCTGGATGATGAGACCTACCGCGCCATACTGCGGGCCAAAATTCGAGCCAATCACTGGGACGGTACCTGTGAGATGTTGGCGGCTATTTATCAAGGGGTGATACCGGATAGAACGGTGAATATCTTCTTTACCGACAATCAGGATATGTCGATGGACGTCTATCTGACCGGCGGGGTGGTGCCTGAAGTCATCAAGGCGGTAATACGTCAGGGGTATCTCAATATCAAACCAGAAGGGGTGAAGCTCAATGCCTACAGTGGCTCAGAGGGCGACAACGGCATTTTTGGTTTTGATATCCGTAATGGTTATGTGGATGGATTTGATACCGGCAGCTGGTCGGTAAAACTGTAAGGAATAATGATGGCCAAGAATGAATTTTTACCGTTTGCGACGGCAGACGGCGCTAACGTTTTGTCGGCGGAAGACTATCAGACGTTGCGCTCGCGCAGTAATGGCTTTAGCGCGGGTGTCGCCCGTTCGCAGGAGCTCAATACGGTCTGGCGGCAGGCATCGGTGATTGCGCATGTGGTGGCGCAGTTTATTGCCGATACCAATAATAGTGATGTGGCTGACGACGGCGACCTGGATAAACTTCAGGCGGGGTTAATTCAAGCGCTCTCTAAGAATGTCAATAATACCGTGCCAGCCGCATCACTGAAAACGGCGGGTATCACCCAACTCAGCAGCGCCACTAACAGCGACAGTGAGACGCTGGCTGCGATGCCAAAGGCGGTGAAAGCAGCGATGGATTTAGCCGCTTCTTCAGCCGTGAAGAGTGTTAATGGCAAAAAAAGGCGAGGTGAAATTAACCCCTGACGATATCGGGGCGTTAGCTCAAACCGGCGGCACTGTCACTGGTACACTGCATGTTACTCACTCTGTTAATATCGGGGACGTTGACTCAGGGCTTATTGCCAATGGTAACGGCAATGTAGCGTTCTATGCCAATAATGTCAAAACGGGTGAATGGAATAATGACCGGCTGCACTGGATAAAAAACATAGAAATAGGAGGCGCACTCAATGTTTCCGGTGATGCAAATTTCATTAAAAACATTAACACAAAAGAAAATATCAATGCTTGGGATTTAAAAGCAAATGGTGGGGTATATGACCAAGGGCAGCGAGTATACAGTTTTAAAAATCCGCCAATCAGTGCAAATTTATCTCAAAATGGATGGTACAAGGATAATACTACAGGATTTATCTATCAATGGGGTTATATTGGAAGTACCAATGTGATACAGAATTTCCCTATTACATTCCCGAGAAATTGTTTAAATGTGATTGTAAGCAATGCTGATGCACAAGGAGATACAGTAGATAATGCTTTCGGATATCCTGTTAACAATGCTTCTTTTTACGTAGCAACGAAAGGCTCTGTACGCGGAAACATCGCTGGTTTTCCTGTGTATTGGTCAGCTGTAGGATTTTAAGGTGACAAAATCATGAATGATTACTTTTATAGTGCCACAACAAATGGCTTTTATCATATATCTATGAAGTCAATCTATGAAGACTCGGATAATGGCTGGCCAGAGGATGCCGTCCCCGTGAGTAATGAGCTTTATCAAGCGCTTCTTGAGGGACAGTCAAAAAATAAAATAATTAAAGCTAACAAGAATGGAATGCCTGTATTAGGAGATAGGCCAGCACCAACAGAAGAGCAAAATCTTTCTATGGCTCAGTCAAAAAAAAGTATGCTGTTAGAGCAGGCCACAGGGAAAATTATACCATTACAAGATGCGGTTGATCTGAACATGGCAACACAAGTCGAAGAAACGACACTGCTGATGTGGAAAAAATATCGAGTGATGCTTACCCGACTTGATGTTAGCAAAGCGACGGATATAGCGTGGCCGCAGTGTCCTGAATAGCTTTTTTTATAAAATGGGGCTTTGTTACATAATAGGGAATCATACTGTTTTGCCATGCTCGGTTTGGAAGAAAATGCTTGTCACCTGAGGTGTGCTGTTTTATTACGCAACCAACTGCATGATTTTACGTTTCTAGGATCAGCGATATCACTGGGCTGGCAGCATAAAATCTATTTATGCAACAAAGCCTAAAATGGGGTGTCACACTATTAAAAGTAGCACTACCCATAATGGAATTCATGCTGAGAGTATTTTTCTTTTTAGCCAATTACTCAGCTGTATTTCAATGTATTTATGTGCGAAGTGTGCAAAAATAAGCGAAAGTAATATAGCCATTAGCACATAAGGAATTCCAATAGCTGGCGCATAGGCTGCCTTTTCCACGCGGTCAAATAAAGCGAAGCCAACCGGTAGGTGTACAAGGTACAGAGAAAAAGATATGTCTCCCAACCACAATGAAAATTTTGGTATAAATATCTTAATTTTGTTTTCAGCAAGAGTTGAAAACAGCACAAGAAAACCTATTGGTAATGAAATTTTGACGTTTATACCATGTTGCATATCCTGTGGATATTGCATAAAAAATATAGAATAGCAATACCAATGATATAAAAAATGATATATTTGAAATATTAAGGCCTTTCACTCTTATGTATGGAGATCCCGCTGCTGCACCTATTAAGAACTCTATAATTAGAGGATTAGATAAAAAACCGTATAACGCAGTTTGTACTTCGTAACCTGATGTCTCTAGCGTTGGAGCATTCCCATAAAAAACTGGAATGACTGCTATAGCTAAAAGGCACCATGTAAATAAAATTGCAAATCGATATTTAAATAGCAAACAAATGGAAAACACCATATAAAAATAAAATTCATAATTTAGAGTCCAACGCACTGGATATATACCATGATTTATATCCATATAGTAAGGTGCAATATTGGGGGGTGTAAACTATAAAGCTTATGGCGTAAATGAGATCTTGAGTTCTATCATTCATAATGAAAGATACTCATTACACCACCAAAAAGGAAAGATAAAAATAAGAATAAGTAATAGTTTGGTATAATCCTAATTATACGATTTAGTATAAAGTTCTTTGACGATTCAATGCTGGCGGGATGATTAACTGTAGTATATGCCATAATAA
Source organism: Sodalis glossinidius str. 'morsitans' (assembly GCF_000010085.1). Classification (NCBI taxonomy): domain Bacteria; kingdom Pseudomonadati; phylum Pseudomonadota; class Gammaproteobacteria; order Enterobacterales; family Bruguierivoracaceae; genus Sodalis; species Sodalis glossinidius. Next base: position 3,073,819 of record NC_007712.1, on the reverse strand, counting down.
AGCCATTAATTACAAAAAATATATCAACGCCAACGATCCCCCATCCTAGTAATCCATCCCATAAATTTTTATAGATTTCATTTTGATGTAAATATAGCCGGTAATGGCTTAAAACCACAGCCATCGCCGCAATACCACGAAGAGCCTGTATTGTTTTTAATCTTTGGCTCATGACAACCTCGTGTCAAAAAGCTAATTTACCATCATCCTACAATTCCAGCCTTAGATCGAAACTGTTGTTGATGGTTAAGATTAACGAAAAGAAAATTACGAACGAGTCAAATCATTCAACTCATGGTCAGATAGGCCAGTGGATAATTTGACAATTGAGCGATCAACACCGTTAGCAATAAGTTGGTGAGCGATACTGCGTGCGGATTCTTGACGGCCTTCTTGCAACCCTTCCTGACGGCCTTTTTGCAGCCCTTCCTGCCGACCTTTCTGCTCGCCAAGCTGGATGCCCTTCTGGATGCCCCTTTGCTCACCCTTAGCTTCGAGCTGTTCTGCAATGGTCATGATGTCCTCCTGGTAGTCAGTAGCTATGGTGGCGATATGCTGTAGAAATTGCGATTCATCCGAAGTATTTCCCCGCTCTGCGATATAGTACATCAGGCTACGGAACTGCTCTTTCGGTATCGCCCATAGATTGAGTAGACGAGCGATATCAGTGGCTAGTTCCAACATATCGCGTGTTCTGATGTGCTTCTGCACCAATTCTAGCAGCGCTACCCGCCGATGAGACAGTATTTCATCATCCGGCATCGCGGTGATATCAACGAGCGGGAACGCTTGCCTGTAGACTGATTCTGCCAGTTCAGGGTCAGCAAAGCAATCCAGCCATTGAGTGCTGTAGGGATAGGGCGACGTGGTACCATGATAGAACAGCAGTGGGATGACCACAGGCAACTGCTCGTTGCCTTGTTCGAGGTGCCGCTGCATCGCGGCGACCGCGTACCGTAGCAACCGGAACGCCATCAGTTTTTCCGGGCGGCTCTGGTGCTCGATGAGACAGTAGACGTAGCCATCATGGCCCGCAGTGGTCTTCATTGAATACAGCATATCCGAGCATTGGCCCTTGAGGTCGTCTTCGATGAAGCTGCCCGACTCCATCGCCAGGGTGCTGAAATCGCAGCGCTCACGCAGATGCGGCGGCAGATGGATTTCCAGAAAGTCCCGAGCTACAGTGATATCACCGAGGAACTTTTTGAACAGGGCGTCGTGTTGGGATAATGAGGATGTAGGCATATTTACACCGACTCTGGCACAGAGTACAGTACCTTAACGTTTCTGCTTATCGGGTAGCAAGAGGTATTGAAATGTCGTAGAGAACGTGGGATTTACATTGGTCAAACATGGGGCGCTCAGCGGTCGAATCTGAGCAATATTGGCGTAGTTGGCAAGTAGAAATGAGCTGTGGATTATAGTAACAGCCATTAATAGCATGGTATCAACTCTTCCTTTCTGGGTTATAGCACTAAGCCTTGCTGCCCGGGGTTCGGATGTGGCTATACCGTTTTACGGGTATAAAAAAACCGCAAAGCTATCAGGTTTGATGGCCGCTTTATTGGTTCTAGAGCAGCCAGCCTACGATAGCTATTGCAGTATTGCTAATAGTTCATTTAAAACTTGAACAATATCTAACATCTTCCTCGAAGATTGGGAATGCACCTATGATTAAAGCAGCGAAAACTCGCGGCTCTTTTGCGTACCCTTTTTAGTCCCTTCGGTGTCTGCATCATCTATTTAGTGTTTTGTTTTATAAAGCATTGTCATGGTACTGTCCTACTAAAAGTGGTGGAGCTGGCGGGATTTGAACCCGCGTCCGGAATTTCTACGCCTTCGGCACTACATGCTTAGTCCAGTCTTTACATTCACCTGTCAGCTGCGGACGGACACGCCACTAACAAACTAGCCTGATTAGTTTTAACGCTTCAGCCCCAGGCAGGACATCCACGCGATCTCTTTTGGGTTTGACCTCTCTTTATCCCCGTCCTAAGAGAGGAGGCTAGGGAGAGAGGGAATCTTCAGGTTATTAAGCTGATTAAGCTGCTAAAGCAGCGTTAGATTCGAATTGCGAGTCGTTTGCAATTATTTTTTTGAGGTTTTTTACGAGGCCAGCCTCACCTCGGCATGCACCTTAGGTTTCGCAAATCCCGTCGAGTCCAGGATCAGCCCCAAGTTTTTAATTTCATTATAGCAAACTTACAGTGGCAGGGCAACGCTATCGGCTGGCGTGCTTCATAATGCGCGACTTATCCAACTGCCATTCGCGTTCCTTGATATCTGTTCGTTTATCGTACTCTTTTTTACCCTTCGCCACGCCGATTTTCACTTTTACCCACGCGTTTTTCCAATACAGCGAGAGCGCCACAACGGTGTAGCCTTCGCGGTTTACGCGGCCGAACAGTGAATCTAGTTCACGCTTATTAAGCAAAAGCTTGCGGGTTCGCATCGGGTCACAGACCACATGCGAAGAAGCCACCGTCAACGGTTGGAAGGTGGCGCCAAAAAGATAGGCCTCGCCGTCTTTAAGCAGCACATAGCTATCGCCGATGTTCGCTTTGCCGGCGCGTAGCGATTTCACTTCCCATCCCTGCAGCGAGAGTCCCGCCTCGAACTCCTGTTCTATAAAGTATTCGTGTCGGGCGCGTTTGTTTTGCGCAATGGTAGCTGAACCGGGTTTGTGTTCTTTTTTCTTTGTCATAGTGCTCAATATTATACAGTTAACCTCGGGGAAGAAAGGCTTTCCTCTAAGGCGTACGGGCTTTTGATCACGGACGTGGCATAGAGCACGTAATGGTCTTTTTGTCTCGTTGGAGATAAATGATAATATTAGGGTGAATCGATAAAAACAGGAAAGATTATGCCTCATATTACGCGCTCCGCGCTGGTTCCTTATAGCGCAAAGCAAATGTTCGCCTTGGTTAATAATATCAGCGCCTATCCGGAATTCATTCCAGGCTGTACCGCCAGCCGGGTGCTTGAGCAGAACGGCAGCGAACTGACCGCAGAGATGAATGTCTCTAAAGCGGGCATAAGCAAATCCTTCACCACCCGCAATGTTATCACTGAAAATCAGAGTATTGTGATGCGCTTGGTGGAAGGCCCCTTCAGCTCCTTTGCTGGCGACTGGCGTTTCATCCCCCTTAGCGAAGAGACCAGCAAGGTTGAATTCCATCTCGATTTTGAATTCAAGAGCAAGCTGATTGAACTGGCGTTTGGGCGTATTTTCAAGGAGATGGCGAACAGCATGGTCATGGCGTTCACCCGCCGGGCCAAAGAGGTTTACCATGCCTGACATCCGGGTCGAGGTCGTTTACGCCCTGCCGGAGCGCCAGTATCTGCGACAGCTGGTGCTGGAGGAGGGGAGTACCCTGGAGCAGGCGATTCACGCATCGGGTCTTCTGGCACTACGGCAGGATATCGATCTCAGCGTGAATAAAGTGGGCATCTTCAGCCGGCCCGCCAAATTGGAGGATACACTCAGTGACGGCGACCGGGTGGAGATCTACCGGCCGTTGCTTATCGATCCCAAGGAACTGCGCCGTCAGCGCGCGGATCGCACGCGAAAATAACTCGCCGCCATAGTATCGGTTAACGCCACTTATTAACTGGTGCTGGGGCCTTCGAGCGTCGGTTTGTTGTCTATATGCGTCAGGATGTCGCTGCTGTTAAAGGTCAGCGTCAGAGTTTGCTGCGAGACCGCTTCATGGCCCGGTTCGCGGCGGAAAATGTAATACCAGGTGTTCGAGCCGAACGGATCCTTCATCATTGAAGTGCCAAGGGTATAGGCCACCTGCTGCTTGGTCATGCCGGTGTGTATTTTGGCGACGTCAGCTGCGGTCAGATAATTGCCCTGATTGATGTCGGGACGATAAACCACTCTCTCGAATACGGAGCAACCGGCGGTAAACATCAGCACAATGACAGTAGCAGCAGTCAACGTCTTACAGCTCATAATAATCACATTCCTTTTGGGCATAGGATGCCGATGATAATAGACCTTGCCGGTGTTGGGAACCTCTGCAAGGCCCATCTATGACCGCAGGATGAGAAAAAAGTTGAGCTTTTCTAAGCGGCAAGCAGCTCCCTAGCGTTCGCCAGCGTATTTTTTGTGACTTCGCTGCCGCCCAACAGGCGCGCCAGCTCCCGCAGCCGGGCTTTTTTATCCAGCGCCAGCATTTGCGTTTCGGTGGCGCTGCCGTCGGTATTTTTACTGACGAAAAAGTGATAATGCCCGAATCCGGCAACCTGTGGTAAATGCGTCACGCATATCACCTGGGTGGATTCGCCCAACTGACGCAGCATTTTGCCCACGATAGCGGCCGTCGGCCCGCTGATGCCTACGTCGATTTCGTCAAAGATCAGCGCCGGCGTGTCCATTTTGCGGGTGGTAATGACCTGTATCGCCAGCGCAATGCGGGATAGCTCGCCGCCGGAGGCCACTTTTGCCAGCGGCTGTAGCGGCTGGCCGGGGTTGGTGGTCACCATGAACTCCACGCGATCGGCGCCGTCGGCGTTAAGTTGCTCAGGCTGGAAATGCACTTCAATGGCCAGCTTACCGTGCGGCAGGGACAGCTCATGCATGCTGTGGGTGATATAGCCGGCCAGGCTGCCGGCGTGCTCAGCACGGCGCTGGTGGAGCTGGCGGGCGAGATTCATCGCTTGCTGATGGTGACGCTCGACCGCCTCGGCCAGTGTGTCGGCGCAGGCGTCGTGCTGCACCATAGCCTCCTGTTCTCGCAGGAGCTGCTGATGGTGCTGTGCCAGGGCTTCCGGTTTCACATGATGCTTACGAGCCAGACTGATTTGACGCGACAGGCGTTGCTCCAGCTCATGCAGGCGACCGGGATCAAGATCGATACGATCGCCGTAATGACGCAGCTCATTGCTCGCTTCGGTAAGCTGGATAGCGGCATCCTCCAGCAGCGTCATCACGTCGGAGAGGGACGCATCCAGCGTAACCAGCTCGCTCATCACCTGACGGGCGGCGTGCAGCTGGCTGAGCAGATTAGCCTCGTCGCTTTCGCTCAAAAGCTCCAGCGTTTGCTGTGTGGTGGTAATCAGCTGCCCGCTGTTTGCCAGCCGCTTGTACTCTTGATCAATCTGCTCGTATTCGTCCGCAACCGGCGCGAATTCGTTCAACTCTTTCAATTGATACTGCAGCAGCTCGCGCCTAGCGTCGCGTTCGGCGGCCTGCTGGCGCGCGCTGGCGAGATCCAGGCAGCTTTGGTGCCACTGGCGGTAGGCGGCCGCCATGGCCTGCTGGAGGTCTTTCTCACAAGCGTAGGCGTCCAGCAAGCGCTTTTGGTGATCGGGACGCAGCATCAGCTGGTGGGCGTGCTGACCGTGAATCTGAATCAGGAATTGGCCTAGCTCGCGCAACTGTGACAGCGGCACCGGCATACCGTTGATAAAGCCGCGTGAGCGACCGTCCTGGTTTACCACGCGGCGCATCAGGCATTCATTGCCGTTATCGAGCGCGTTATCGACCAGCCAGCGGGCGGCCAAGGGGGTATCGTTGAGCAAGAAACGCGCGCAAATATCCGCCCTGGCGGCGTCGGGCCGTACCATGCTGGCCTCGGAACGGCCTCCGAGACACAGACCGAGCGCATCGATCGCAATGGATTTCCCTGCCCCGGTCTCACCGGTAATCACGCTCATCCCCGACTGAAAATCAATCGTTAACGCGCGCACAATGGCGAAATTGGCAATGGTCAATTGAGCCAGCATAGTTACCTTTCTGTATATAAACACACCGCTGTAGTTAATCATAGTATAAACTGTTTTTTTATACAGTAAAGCGGCGGCGGCCAAAATTTAGAATAATTTTTTCGACCAGCCTAATTTGCTACTTAACGTGTTGAAATAATTGTAATCATTGGGGTGAATTAAATCGAGATAATAGTCGCTACGGCGAATAAAAATCTCCTCGCCATCCTGGATCGGCAGCGCTATCTGACTGTCGCAGCTGATTTCCAGGTCCGGCGTCAGTTGGGAAAATTTCAACCGTATCGTGCTGCCGCCGTTAATCACCAGCGGGCGCGAGGAGAGGGTATGGGGAAACATCGGCACCAATGCAATAGCATCCACCAGCGGAGTAAGTATAGGACCGCCGGCGGAAAGGGAATATGCTGTGGAGCCGGTTGGCGTGGCGATGATAAGGCCGTCGGAACGCTGGGAAAAGGCGAAGGTATCATCAATATAGACCTCGAATTCGATCATGTGCGCCACCTTGCCGGGATGCAGAACCACCTCGTTAATGGAGCTGCTTAATCTGCCGCACACATCGCCCCGGCAAACCTGGGCTTCCAGCAAAAAGCGTTTTTCACTGCGAAAGTGACCTGCCAGAACGTCGGATAATTGCGCCAGCGCCGAGTCGGGATCGAGGTCGGTCAAAAAGCCGAGATTGCCACGGTTGATACCAATAACTTTAATATCGTAGCGCGCCAAAATGCGCGCCGCGCCGAGCATGTTGCCATCGCCGCCGATCACGATTGCCAGATCGGCCTGCTGACCGATATCGGCCAAACTGCCGGTAATGGCTTCGTGCAACGCCAGATAGCGGGCGATCTGATGTTCCATGATAACGTGGTACCCTTTTTCGTTCAGCCAGTGGTACAGTGTCTCATGCGTGGCCAGCGCATTGGGGTGACGCGGATGGCCGACGATGCCTATAGTCTGAAAAGTGCTAGTCATTTGATTGCTGATCCCCGGCGTATTTTTGCAAGCTTCATTATGCGTCATCCCTTGAATCCCCGCTATTCATCCCCATAATAACCGGACGAGCGAGAATAATGCTGAACCGCGGAGAAAACTCATGATGAGTAGTAAAGAACAGAACACCCCTGACGAGCAAGTCTCACAAGAGAGTGAAATGGAGCAAGGGCAGCAAGCGGAAGCGGCGCCTGAGACGGTTGATGTTGTGGATCCGCGAGATGAGCGTATTGCTGAATTGGAAGCGGCGTTAAGCCAGGCGCAACAGCGTGAGCACGATAGCGTGCTGCGCGCCAAGGCGGAAATGGAAAACGTGCGTCGCCGCAGTGAACAGGATGTCGAGAAGGCGCATAAATTTGCGCTGGAACGTTTCGCCGGTGAACTGTTGCCGGTTATCGATAATTTAGAGCGCGCGCTGGATATGTCGGATAAAGCTAACGCCGAGCTGGCGTCCACGATTGAGGGAATCGAGCTGACGCTCAAATCGTTGCTGGACGCGGTACGCAAATTCGGCCTGGATGTGGTGGGAGACACGCACGTGCCGTTTAACCCCGAGGTGCATCAGGCGATGACGATGCTGGAGTCCGACGAGCATGAGCCCAACCAAGTGATGATGGTGATGCAAAAAGGCTACACCCTCAATGGCCGGCTTATCCGCCCGGCAATGGTTGCGGTATCGAAAGCCAAAAGCTGACGTTTTTCCCTCCTGCCGCCCGCGGCGGGAGGGGCCACCCCGATAGCCGCCGCCGTTGATAAAAGCATAGACCGGCGGCCAGCGACCGCCCTTAACGGCCCCCACAATAGTATTACGTTGCAACGCCCACCCGCTTTTTAACCGCTGCCGCTAGAAGGCTCAAAAAGCCGGCCGCATTTTGTACCGCTGCGCCTGTGCTATTATCTTTCGTGCCCTGTTTTGCGTGCGCAGGATGATGTGCCATCACGCCGCCGGCAACGTCGGCGTCCAATCAATGGGCTGTTGGCCTTGCTGTTCCAATAGCGCATTGGCCCGGGAGAAATGGCGGCAGCCAAGAAAGCCGCGATGGGCAGATAGCGGCGAGGGATGCGGCGCTTTAAGCACATGGTGGCGTTTGGGGTCGATAATCGTGCCTTTTTTCTGGGCATGGGAGCCCCACAGTAGAAAAACGATGCCTTCACGCTGCGCGTTGAGGACCTTGATGACCTTGTCGGTAAAGGTCTCCCAGCCCAGACTGGCGTGGGAATGCGCTTTACCCGCCTCCACCGTCAATACCGTATTGAGCAGCATCACACCCTGTTGCGCCCAGCTTTGCAGACAGCCATGGTTCGGGATAACAAAGCCGGGAATGTCGCTGGCCAGCTCTTTATAAATATTGACCAGCGAAGGCGGGGCGGGCACGCCTGGCTTGACCGAAAAAGAAAGACCGTGGGCCTGATTGGGGCCGTGGTACGGATCCTGGCCGAGGATCACCACTTTCACCGCGTTCAGTTCCGTGAAACGAAAAGCATTAAACACATCTTTGGCTGGCGGATAGACAGTCATTCCCGCCGCCCGCTCTCTGGCGACAAACGCCAGCGTTTCCTGGAAATAGGGCAGAGTTTTTTCCTGTGCGAGAGCATCGCGCCAGGTGAGCATTTGCGTCATGATACGCTCCATGATAGTGACTGGCATAAGCTTAACGTTTTCTCACTGCGGGTTAAACGTTTTCCCGCCCCGTCATGACGGAAATTATCGCCTTTGCAACAGGATTAAGGCGGCTTTTAAAATTGATCTAAATCAATAAGTTTGCGCAGGAAGGTCACCACTTTCCCTCAGAGATTGATTTAAATCAAAGTATCGGCCCCGGTTGGCGGGTGTATAATTAGTTTTAGAAATTGGTTTTACCAAATGTCCAGGCAGGCTAAATGATGAACGGCACGTGTCTGGACGCAGTATGGTACCCCTACCACGGAGGCATCTATGATTATCGGAACACAAATTACCGAGGCTGAAAACAAAGCGCTGGTAAACTCTTTCTGGCTGCTGGATGAGACTAACAAACAAGCACGCTGCCTGGTCGCCGTTGCCGGTTACGCTGACGACCAGTTAATTCCCCTGCATGAATTGGGCAAATTCGAGTATCGTGAAATTCCGCTAGAGCATAAGGAAGTGGTGCGCATCGAAGGCGGGCAACATCTGAATGTCAATGTGCTGAGCTGCGAGACGCTGGAAGACGCCGTCGCGAATCCGGAAAAATATCCGCAACTGACTATCCGCGTGTCGGGTTATGCGGTGCGCTTCAATTCCCTCACGCCAGAGCAGCAGCGGGATGTTATTACCCGTACCTTCACCGAAAGTTTGTAATCTCGGCGCATCCTGCGTGCAAGGGGCCTTTGGCCCCTTTTTTATTGTAAACGGACTCGCGCCAACGCGAGTACCGGGCCGACAGCAGCTCAATAGGGAGGGTGGCGAGACCCTAGGCCTCCGAGGCAAAGGAATACGGAAGGCAGGCTCACCGCGTATGCGCAGGGCAAAGGTATATTCGCGGTGAAACCACGGCCTTCGTGAAGGCAGCGGTTAGAGTTGGCGGCAGCCCGGAGCTGAAAGCTGACAGCCGTAAGCGGCGTTTGGCTCGAAGTGCCGTGGATAAGCGCCAAAAGGCCCTGTTTCATTGCGCTTATCGCGGCCCAGACCGGGAATGAAATCGTCCCGCCGTGGCAAAAGTGAACACGTCACGACGCTAGGTGCGGTGACGATTATTTGATTGATAAAAAACGAATTTTATTATTTTCATCACGAGTGCAACATGCCGGTTACTTTTTGCTAACTATTAATAACACGTTGGCGGCGGGCACCGCGCTAACGTCGCGAAAGCACGGCTTTCATTGAGGTAGATCCATTCTATCGTGCTGCGTTTACTGGCCCGCTGCTGTTTTTATCAACATCCCATCGTAGCCGGTCGCGCGACAGCTTAATCGTCACTTTCCGGCTTGGTTACGGTTATGGCATCCGGCACCACTTTCGGCATACGACGTTTGCCAATATTCTTTTTATCGCGCAAACGCACCTTGGTTTTGTCTTTCGTCCGCGCCTGTTCTTTCTTTTCTTTGCGCTTCGCCAACACTTTTTTTGACGGCTTGCCGCTCATCTTTTCTGCCGGGGCGCGCGTGGTGGGACGCAATTCATCAATTGTGCGAGCCTTTAAGGGTTCGTTAAGGTAACGACTGATCTTTCCCAACAGCAAATGATCGTGCGTTTCCACCAGCGAAATGGCGCAGCCTTTGCGGCCGGCGCGAGCGGTGCGGCCTATCCGGTGGAGATAAACATCCGCCGTCGCGGGCAGGTCGAAATTGATGACATGGCTGATGTCCTCGATATCCAGACCGCGCGCCGCGACATCCGTTGCTACCAGAACATTCATCCGGCCGTCGCTTATGCGCTTGATGGCCTCATTGCGTTTGGCCTGGACCAGTTCCCCCTCCAGATAACATGAGGGAATGCCGGAGTCGCGCAGCCAGCCTACCACCTCATGCAGCCGCTCGCGTTTGCGGACGAAGACGATAGCTTTGCTGACCTCAGGCTGTTTAAGCAGCTTGCAAAGCAAGGCGGTTTTATGCGTCAGATCGTCGGCGCGATAATACCATTGCACGATTTTTTTGCGCTCGCGACGCGATGGCGAGGCGTCGATCTCCACTGGATCGTTTAGCAGGCGTCCGGCAAAATCCTTGACCGCGTTCCCTTCCAGCGTGGCCGAAAACAAAAGCGTCTGCTTGCGCCAGCGTGTTTCGGCGGCGATCTGCTCGACGTCCAGGGCAAAACCCATATCCAGCATCCGATCCGCCTCGTCCAGAATCAGCGTTTCAACCGCCCGGCAGTCAAAATTCTCTTCTTTGATGTACTGCAACAGGCGACCAGTGGTGGCCACCACGATATCCTGATTCTCGCTGAACACTTCCGCATGATTCATATAGGCCACGCCGCCGGTAATGGTGGCGATATCCAGATGGGTGTGGGCGGCCAGCTGTTTGGCCTGTTCCGCTACTTGCATCGCCAGCTCGCGGGTAGGGGTGACGATCAAAACCCGCGGCGGACCAGATTTCTTGCGAGGGAAATCAAGGAGATGTTGCAAGACCGGCAATAAATATGCGGCGGTTTTGCCGGTGCCGGTCGGCGCCGAACCCAAGACGTCACGTCCGTCCATGGCTGCCGGAATAGCTTCAGCCTGAATGGCGGTGGGGCGCTCAAAGCCTTTGTCGCTTATGGCTGCGAGCAGGTCTTCGTGAAGCTCGAGTTCGGAAAATTGGGTTACAGTCATGGGCTACCTCTGGTTGGGGCGCAGATTATAGACGGATCCCACGTAATCTTCATCTGTTTTTGCGCGTCAGTTTATTTTAAAGTAGCGGTATACGCCTGCAGGAGCCACATGAATATGCTATCCACGGCCGTCACAAAACCGCTGCGGCGGGACGGATTTACCTTTAAACAGTTTTTTGTCGCCCACGATCGGTGCGCAATGAAAGTCGGCACCGATGGTGTGCTGCTGGGCGCCTGTCATTGAGGCGGGCAGGGCGCTGGATATCGGCACCGGCAGCGGCCTGGTCGCGCTGATGCTGGCGCAGCGTATGCACGGCGTTATTCCGATTGAGGCTGTTGAACTGGACCCGGACGCCTGCCGTCAGGCGCGGGACAATTTTGCCGCCAGCCCTTGGGCGAGGTCCCTATGCGTTGTCGAGGGCGATATCTGCGCCTATGTCGACAGAGCGTTATGGCGCTATAAAATGATCGTCAGCAATCCGCCCTATTTTGACGTGGGGCCGGCCTGCGCTACCCCTGTGTGTGTGTGCGGGCACGCTATACCCGGAGCCTGAGCCATCAGGCGCTGCTGACGGCCGCCACCGCGCTGCTGGAAGAGGACGGCACGCTGGCGCTTATCCTGCCGTATGCTGCCGGAGAGACGCTCATTGCCCGCGCATTGGCACAGGGCTGGTGGGTGCAGCGGCGCACCGATGTCAGCGACAGAGCAAATTTGCAACCGCACCGGCTGCTGCTGGCCTTGACGCGCCGGCCGATGCCGATAATTCATGATACGCTGATTTTACGCGACCTGTCGGGCGCCTGGACGCTGGCGTTTCGCACCCTGGCCGGCGAATTTTATTTAGCGTTTTAACCGCCGAGCCGTTCTGGGTTGCAGGTGCGTGGCAGCTTCGCAGTGGCAAACCTGTTACTTCATGAAGCAGATGTGCAGGGACCGCATTCCCGCGTTCATTCTGTTCCCGTCCGTTATCAACATTGAATATCTTATCCGCCCTTGGGATAATCCGTGCCTATTGCGAAGTAAAAATGAGTGGATAACCTATATAGAGTTTCTATCTTTATTCCCCCTCTATCATTATCTCTCCTCTATCTTTATTTTCTTTTCAAAGAGAGAAGTGCCCCGTTTTAATTGCATGGACATGAATTTCTGCCGTGCAGTGTTATGCCGTCAAGCTCGCTGTGGCTAAAAGTGAAATATAGCACGAAGTGCGGCGAGCAATATTCTTTGGTGACAACCTGGAAATTATGTGCGGGACAGCTTTCGGAAGTCCTGTCGTCATGGAATAGGCATGGGCTTGGTGTTTTTATGTCTTCACCACGGTATCATGATTTGGCCCCATAGAAAGACGCTAATAAATCGTCTAAAAATAAAGTAATTTGTTTATGTAAATAGTGAGGATAATTATGGATACAGATAATACTATGCTTAGACATGGCCGCATCACTTTCCCGGAATCACGGTCTGAAAAAATGGGACAATGGTGGGCAAATGCATTAGAGAGTGGAAAGTTCTTCCCCGCAACGTAGGCTGGTTTAGCCGATAAATTTGCCCCAAGTGATGAACTTAATGCCCTCCCGCCGAAAGATGGCCAGATTGCCAGTGCCGGTTTCACGGATGGCGGCATTACCACTGCACCGCTCAAACTGGATGAATACGGTGAAGACCGCTGGGAAAAGAATTAAATCAAAGCCAATTCTGTGGTGGATTTCACCTGGCACTATACCAAAACTCACGCCACACGGCGTTGGAATTATTTTATTACCAAGGATGGCTGGAACCCTAATGAACCCCTGAGCCGCGCACAGTTTGAGCAAACACCTTTTTTCATGGTGCAAAATCCGCAGCAGCCGCATTGGGAACATGCTAATGAATTGATGCCAAGTGCCGAGGGGACGGTTCATAAAATTCAAATGCCCAACAAAAAAGGCTACCATGTTATTCTCGGCGTATGGGAAATCGCCAACACTGCAAGGGCCTTTTATCAAGTCGTCGATGTTAATTTTGTCTGAATATGACTGTCCGAGAATGCTCTTTGTTTAATTAAAGGCAATGGTCATGTCATCCGTGTCGGTATGCGTTGGACGCTTATTTTAATTACTCTTTCACTGACAACGCATACCGCCGTGCTTAGCGTTATTCACATGCCGTGTCGTTAAATGACTTCATTGATGTCAGCAAATAAGTGGGGAAGCGAGCGCGTCACACTACCCACGCAGCAAGGAGGAAATAGACAGTCAGATAGCCTTATGGGAATCGAAGAAAATAGCGTTAATGCCAATGTGAGTCTCTTTTCTCATTGGCATTATTCCTTATGGCCAGGATATTTTTGGTACCCATACCAGCTCTGCCATCGCCATCCTTGATATAAGCGCGTATTAAAGGAGGGCGTCATTTTCCCCATGCCTCCTGCGCTATAGCACAGTGGCAACGGGATAGTCATCACCTGTTGCGTGTTCAATAGGTGATAATCTCAATCAAGGCTGCAAAATGGTGGGCTGCGGGTCAGGCTGCATAGCGGGGTAATCCAGCGTGAAATGCAGGCCGCGACTCTCCTTGCGCTGCAGTGCGCTTTTGACGATCAGCTCGGCCACCTGTACCAGATTGCGGACCTCCAACAAATTATTGGAAATGCGGAAATGGGAATAGTATTCGTCGATTTCGCGCGTCAGCAGCTCTATGCGGTGCAGCGCGCGCTCCAGCCGTTTGGTGGTGCGGACGATGCCAACGTAGTCCCACATAAATAGCCGTAGCTCATGCCAGTTATGTTGCAGCACCACCACCTCGTCGGAATCGCTGACCCGGCTTTCATCCCAGGGAGGCAGTTGGCGAACCTGGGTGATGGCCGGCAGACGGCGTCGGATATCTTCCGCCGCCGACCAGCCATAAACTAGGCACTCCAGCAGGGAATTGGATGCCAGGCGGTTGGCGCCGTGCAGGCCGGTATAGCTGACTTCCCCGATGGCATATAGACTGTCAAGATCGGTGCGTCCGTGTTTATCCACCATTACGCCGCCACAGGTATAATGGGCCGCCGGAACGATAGGGATGGGCTGGCGGGTCAGATCGATATCCAGCGTCAGCAGCTTGTCATAAATGGTCGGGAAATGCTGGCGGATAAACGCCTCCGGCCGGTGGCTGATGTCGAGGTACATGCAGTCGGCGCCCAGCCGCTTTATTTCATGATCGATTGCCCGGGCGACAATATCCCGCGGCGCCAGCTCGGCGCGTGCGTCGAAATCCGGCATGAAACGGCTGCCGTCGGGCCGGCGCAAATAAGCGCCTTCGCCGCGCAGCGCTTCGGTCAGCAGGAAGTTGCGCGCCTGAGGGTGGAACAGGCAGGTGGGGTGGAACTGGTTAAACTCTAAATTGGCGACCCGGCAGCCGGCGCGCCAGGCCATGGCGATGCCGTCACCGGAGGAAATATCGGGGTTGGTGGTATATTGATAGACTTTGGACGCGCCGCCGGTGGCAAGCACCACCGTGCGTGCGCGGCACAGCTCCACCCGCTCTTTGGCGCGGTTCCAGATATACGCTCCCACCACCCGCCGCGTGCCCGGCAGTCCCAGGCGGTTGGAGGTGACTAGATCCACCGCGTTGCAGCGTTCCAGGATCTGAATGCCCGGGTGCGCTGCCGCCTTGCCAACCAAAGTGGTTTCCACTGCTTTGCCGGTCGCGTCTGCGGCGTGCAGAATACGGCGATGGCTGTGGCCCCCCTCGCGGGTGAGGTGGTAGCGGTCGCCGGTCGGCGTCGAGGTTTCAGTGTCAAACAGCACGCCTTGATCTATTAGCCACTGCACACAATGGCGGGCGTTGCCGGCGATGAATTCTACCGCCTCACGATCGCAGACGCCAGCGCCGGCTATGAGCGTATCGTCGACGTGGGAATCGACGCTGTCGGTTTCATCGAATACCGCCGCGATGCCGCCTTGAGCATACAGCGTGGAACCCTCATTGAGCGGGCCTTTGCTCAGGACCATGACATCGCAATGCCCGGCCAGACGCAACGCCAGCGATAACCCGGCCGCACCGCTGCCGATAACAAGGACATCGGTGGCATATTCAGTTGATGGTTGCATAGCGGATGGTGTGTATTCCGATAGAAAAGACTGTTTGGCAATGGTACCACCCAATGCCGGCTGGCTGTACCGCTTTTTGACGCGGTTTTATTTACGCATGTTTACTGACAGCATAGCGAATTCACGTTACCCTGCGCTTTTTATTGCGACTGTTTCGAGCGGGGCTTTGGCCCTGCGAGAATCCGGGTACCGACTATTCTATTTATGGTAGTCTGGTACAAAGCCCGGCCGGCGGCCATGGCGTAATTGTGGCCGCGCCCCTTATTTTAAGAAAAACACAAGGCGTGGCGGAACTTTATGATTATCATTAACACCAATCGCGAGCTTGCTCGTAAAATTGGTTCAGAAGCTGGCGGTACTATTTTTTTGCGCGTGGAGAAAAATTTGAGGAGACATTACCTCGGATGAGCGAGCAGTTAACGGATCAGGTGCTGGTTGAACGGGTCCAGAAAGGCGACCAGAAAGCGTTCAATTTACTGGTCGTTCGCTACCAGCATAATGTGGCGAGCCTCGTGTCGCGCTACGTCCCGCAGGGGGATGTGCCCGACGTGGTGCAGGAATCGTTCATCAAGGCCTATCGGGCCCTGGCGTCGTTTCGCGGCGACAGCGCGTTCTATACCTGGTTGTACCGTATTGCGGTCAATACGGCGAAGAATTACTTAGTGGCTCAGGGACGGCGTCCGCCCTCCAGCGATGTGGACGCCATCGACGCGGAAAATTACGAAAGTGCCGGCGCATTGAAAGAAATATCGAACCCTGAGAATTTAATGTTGTCTGAGGAGTTGCGACAGATAGTGTTCCGCACTATCGAGGCGTTGCCCGAAGACTTGCGTATGGCGATTACGTTGCGCGAGCTGGATGGCCTAAGCTATGAAGAGATAGCCTCCATCATGGATTGCCCGGTAGGAACGGTACGCTCACGTATTTTCCGTGCGCGCGAAGCAATTGACAATAAAATTCAACCACTTATTCAGCGTTAACGGCGGCAGGAGAAGGTACCCAGGCATGCACAATGAAAAGCTTTCCGCTCTGATGGATGGGGAATCGTTTGACAGCGAACTGTTTAACGATTTGTCCAGGGATGTTAAGTTGCAGCAAAGCTGGCAACGGTATCACCTCATTCGCGACGTAATGCGCGGTGACGCGAGCGAAGTTCTTCACCTCGATATTGCCGATCGTGTGGCCGCCGCCATTGCCGAAGAGCCGGTGCGTATCGCGCCGCAGGCCGTAACGGAATCGCAGCCGACGCCGGACGCCTGGCACCGCTCACCGTTCTGGCGCAAGGCACGGCCCTTTACCTCGCGCGTTGCCCGGTTAGGCGTCGCGTCACACCTTACCCAAATCGGCGTCGCGGCCTGCGTCTCACTGGCGGTTATCGTCTGCGTGCAGCATTACAATACCCAGCAGGGCGTCGGTCAGGACAGCAGTCAGCCAGAAAACCCCGTATTCAATACTTTGCCGATGATGGGCCAGGCGTCGCCGGTCAGTCTTGGCGTCCCTTCGGCCAACGGCGCCGGGGTGGATAACGGCAATCAGGAGATGCAGGTTCAGGAACAGCGCAGGCGCATCAACGCCATTTTGCAGGACTATGAGCTGCAGCGTCGCCTGCATGCTGATACTCTACAGTTCGATCAGCAAGACGCGCAGCAGGCCGCCGTGCCGGTGCCGGGCACGCAATCATTAGGAATGCAGCCGCAGTAATGAAGCAACTTTGGTATGCCGTGTGTTTGTTGACGGGCAGCCTGCTCTATTCCATCCACGCGCCGGCTCAGACCACCTCATCCGGCGCGTTGCTCGCGCAAATGAGTCAGGCCAGCCAGACGCTGGACTATGAATATGCATACGTGCTGGTCAGCAAGCTGGGCGTCGACTCGCTGCGCTACCGCCACGTGGTTATCGATAAACAACGGTTGGCGCAGCTGCTGCAAATGGACGGTCCGCGCCGCGAGATTGTCCAGCGTAACGGCGAGATCAGCTATTTCGAGCCCGGCCTGGAGCCTTTTACCCTTCTGGGCGATCACATCGTTGATTCTCTTCCCTCGATTGTCTACGCCAATTTTGAACGCTTGGCGCACTTCTACGATTTTATTCCTGTGGGCCGCGCCCGTATTGCCGATCGTCTGTGCGAGGTGGTGCGGGTTGTCGCGCGCGACGGCACCTGGTTCAGTTATATCGTCTGGATTGATACCGCCACTAAACTCCCGCTGCGCGTCGATCTGCTGGATCGCGATGGCGAAGCGCTGGAACAGTTTCGCGTCATCGCATTTAACGTCGATAAGCAGGTCGAAAACAGCATGGCCGGGTTGGAAAAGGTGACCTTGCCGCCCCAGCTGGCGTTGCCGGCCTCCACCACCGCCAATTTCGACTGGCGCGTTAACTGGTTGCCGGTGGGCGTGTCCGAAGCCTCCCGCAGCCGTCGTACGCTGCCTGGCATCAATGAACCGATTGAGGCCAGGCTGTATACAGATGGCTTGTTCAGCTTTTCGGTGAACGTCGGCCAGGCGAATACCGTCACTAATTCCGGCAATAGGGAACGTCTCATTCGCACCGGGCGACGTACTATCCATACCGAACAGCGCGGCAACCGGGAAATCACCGTCGTGGGCGAACTGCCGCCGGCCACGGCGAAGCGTATCGCCGACGGCGTCGTTTTCCAGGCGCAGCCATGATTAAAGAATGGGCTACGGTCGTCACCTGGCAGCAGGGCATTGCGCAGGTGCGCTGCGAGACGCGTGAAGGGTGCAGCAGTTGCCACGCCCGGCAAAGCTGCGGTACCCGTCTTCTCGACAAAATGGCAACCGGCACACAGCATCATTTAGAGGTCGCCAGCCCGTTGCCGCTGGTACCGGGACAGCGCGTGGAGGTGGGTATCAATGAGGGTAGCCTGCTGCGCTCCGCTTTTCTGGTGTATATGCTGCCGCTGCTGGGACTTATCGGCGGCGAGGCGATTTTCCAAGGCATGCTTGATACCGATCCGCCTGCCGCCTGTGGCGGCGTGGCGGGCGGTGTCGCCGGTTTTCTTTGCGCGCGCTATCTGGCCCGCCACACATCTGAGACGCGCGCCAATCAGCCGGTGATTTTACAGGTGGCCCTGCCGCCTTCGTCATTGCATGTCCAGGACTGACGCTCGCGCCCCGGCGGCGTTGAGGGTTGGGCGTGGCGCTACGGCGTGCGGTGCGCGCGCTTGTTTCGGCCCCTGCCGTATTCGGGACGGTGTGGCGGCTTGCAATTATGCGGGCCAAGACGCCTTGTGCCACCGTCGGGACGACCGTCCGGAGTGCCGCATCTTGAACGGTGGCGCGGTCTACGCCCCCCGGCAATGGCCCCCGCCATTCTTCCTTGCTTCCATCAGACAGTGTAAGATGCGTCCATTATTTTGTGGGCCGTAGGGGTCACGTTCCCCGCAGTGCGACCACCGGAACGACTTAGAGCGCCTGTTTAAGAGAAAAACTTATTAAAATGAAGAATATACGCAACTTCTCCATTATTGCCCATATCGATCACGGCAAGTCGACGCTGTCCGACCGCCTGATACAGACCTGTGGTGGTCTGAGCGAACGTGAAATGGCGGCTCAGGTGCTGGACTCCATGGATCTGGAGCGTGAGCGCGGTATTACCATCAAAGCGCAAAGCGTGACGCTGGACTATAAAGCGCCCGATGGTCAGGTTTATCAGCTGAATTTCATTGATACCCCGGGGCATGTGGACTTCTCCTATGAAGTTTCCCGATCGCTTGCGGCATGCGAAGGCGCGCTGCTGGTGGTGGACGCCGGACAAGGGGTGGAGGCCCAGACGCTGGCCAACTGCTACACTGCGATGGAAATGGATTTGGAAGTGGTGCCGGTGCTGAATAAAATCGACCTGCCCGCCGCCGATCCCGATCGCGTAGCGCAGGAAATCGAAGATATCGTCGGCATTGACGCCACCGACGCGGTGCGTTGTTCGGCCAAAACCGGTGTCGGCGTACCCGATGTGCTCGAACGGCTGGTGCGCGATATCCCGCCGCCGGAAGGCGATCCAGCCGCACCTTTGCAGGCGCTGATTATTGACTCCTGGTTCGATAATTATTTGGGCGTGGTCTCGCTGGTGCGTATTAAGAACGGCACCTTGCGCAAAGGTGACAAAATCAAGGTAATGAGCACCGGTCAACTTTACAACGCGGACCGACTGGGTATTTTTACCCCGAAACGTATCGACCGTGAGGTGCTTAACTGCGGCGAAGTCGGCTGGCTGGTCTGTGCCATTAAAGATATTCACGGCGCGCCGGTGGGGGATACTCTGACGCTGGCGCGTCAGCCGGCTGATAAAGTGCTGCCGGGCTTCAAGAAAGTGAAGCCGCAGGTTTATGCCGGTCTGTTCCCGGTGAGCTCCGACGATTATGAGGCGTTTCGCGACGCCCTCGGCAAGCTCAGCCTCAACGATGCCTCGCTGTTTTACGAGCCTGAAAGTTCAACCGCGCTCGGCTTCGGCTTTCGCTGCGGCTTTCTTGGCCTGCTGCATATGGAAATCATCCAGGAGCGGCTAGAGCGTGAATACGATCTTGATCTGATCACCACCGCGCCGACGGTGATTTATGAGGTGTTGACGACCGATAACACGACGGTATACGTAGACAGCCCCTCCAAGCTGCCGCCGCTGAATGGTATTAACGAATTGCGTGAACCTGTCGCCGAATGTCATATGCTGCTGCCGCAGGCTTATCTGGGTAATGTCATCACGCTATGTATCGAGAAGCGTGGCGTTCAGACCAACATGGTCTACCACGGCAGCCAGGTGGCGCTGACCTATGAGATCCCCATGGTCGAAGTGGTACTGGATTTCTTTGACCGGCTGAAATCCACCTCGCGCGGTTATGCTTCGCTGGATTATGGGTTCAAGCGTTTTCAGAACTCGGACATGGTGCGGGTCGATGTGCTGATTAACGGCGAACGGGTCGATGCGCTGGCGCTGATTACCCATCGGGATAATGCGCCGTACCGTGGCCGCGAGTTTGTTGATAAGCTCCAGGAACTCATCCCGCGCCAGCAGTTTGATATCGCCATTCAGGCGGCCATCGGCAACCATATTATTGCCCGTTCCACTGTCAAGCAGCTGCGCAAAAACGTGCTGGCAAAATGCTACGGCGGCGACGTGAGCCGTAAGAAAAAGCTGCTGCAAAAGCAGAAAGAAGGTAAAAAACGCATGAAGCAGGTAGGTAACGTTGAGCTTCCGCAGGAAGCGTTCCTGGCAATTCTGCATGTGGGTAAAGACAGCAAATAAGTTTGAGGAGATTGCATGGCCAATATGTTTGCCTTGATAATGGCAATTGCGACGCTTATCACCGGGATCCTCTGGTGTTTGGAGCGTTTTAAACTTGCGCCTGCCCGCCGCCGTCTGGGGCAGCAGCCCGGCCAGCAACGACCAGAAGCTGTGGGGGGAACGCCCGGTAATGATGTCGCGGTAAAGGTCAGCCATAAGCCGGGCTGGATTGAAACCTGCGCGTCGATTTTTCCGGTCTTGTTACTGGTCTTTGTCGTGCGCTCATTTATTTTCGAGCCGTTTCAGATTCCCTCAGGATCGATGATGCCGACGCTTCTGGTCGGTGATTTCATTCTGGTGGAAAAATTTGCCTACGGCATTAAAGATCCCATTACCCATACAACCCTGATTGAAACCGGCCATCCCAAACGCGGCGACGTGGTGGTGTTTAAATTCCCGCTTGACCCCAAGCTGGACTATATTAAACGTGTTGTAGGGTTGCCGGGCGACCGGGTCAGTTATGATCCTGTCAACAAGCGCTTAACGGTGCAGCCTGGCTGCGCCAGCGGTCAGGATTGCGCCACGGCGGTGCCGATTACTTACAGCGAACGCGCGCCGAGCGATTTTGAGCAAACCTTTAATTCAACCGGTGACGGCGAAGCCAGCAGTGGCTTCCTGCAGGTGCCGCCCGATCGGGAGGTGGACGGCGCCATACGCCTGGCGCAGCGTAAAGAATCGTTGGGCGGCGTAGTGCACAACATTCTGATGGTGCCGGGGAAACAGGATCAACTGGGGATTTATTACCAACAGCAGGGCAGTTTGCTGGCGGAGTGGGTGGTGCCCCAGGGGGAATATTTCATGATGGGCGACAATCGGGATAATAGCGCCGATAGCCGTTTTTGGGGTTTCGTACCGGAAAGAAATCTGGTGGGTAAAGCGACGGCTATCTGGATGAGTTTCGAGAAGCAGGAAGGCCAATGGCCGACAGGCGTGCGCTTAAGCCGTATTGGCGGCATTCATTAATTCCTTTTTTAGCGAAGCATTATTTCGCTTACCGATGTAGAATACCTCTCAGGTAATAAAAGGCTGGCTCCCTTCGAGGGAGCCACTGCAAACGAAACAGTTTTGGACAGGCGTGCTGATCCCAGACCTGTTCCGTCTGCTGCGGTTTTTTTACGCATGGTTGAGTTATTTGTAACGCATGAATCCCATCTTAACAAATAGGCTCCAGAAGAAACTGGGCTACACTTTTCAACAGCACGATCTATTGTTACAGGCGTTAACGCACCGCAGCGCTAGTAGCAAACATAATGAGCGGCTGGAATTTTTGGGCGATTCTATACTGAGCTATGTTATCGCCAACGCGCTTTATCAGCGTTTCCCCCGCGTTGACGAGGGCGACATGAGCCGGATGCGCGCGACGCTGGTCCGCGGCAATACGCTTGCGGAAATGGCGCGTGAGTTTGAGCTGGGCGAATGTTTACGTCTGGGGCCGGGAGAGCTAAAAAGCGGCGGTTTTCGCCGTGAATCGATTTTAGCCGACACCGTGGAAGCGTTAATCGGCGGCGTATTCCTGGACAGCGATATCCGAACCGTCGAAAAGTTGATTCTTGACTGGTACCGCTCCCGTCTGGATGAAATCAGCCCCGGCGATAAACAAAAAGACCCGAAAACCCGATTGCAGGAATATCTCCAGGGACGCCATTTGCCGCTGCCAACTTACCAGGTGGTGCAGGTGCGTGGTGAGGCGCACGATCAGGAGTTTACTATACATTGCCAGGTCAGCGGGCTGGCGCAGCCGGTGGTCGGTAATGGCTCAAGCCGTCGTAAAGCCGAGCAGGCCGCGGCGGAGCAGGCACTCAAATTGTTGGAGCTTGAATGAGCGAACAGACGACCTATTGTGGGTTTGTGGCGATAGTGGGCCGGCCGAACGTCGGTAAATCCACGCTGCTGAATCAGTTTTTAGGGCAGAAGGTCTCTATTACTTCGCGCAAACCGCAAACCACCCGCCACCGCATCATGGGGATCCACACCGAAGGACCATATCAAGCTATCTATGTGGACACGCCGGGACTGCATATTGAAGAGAAACGGGCGATTAACCGGTTGATGAATCGCGCGGCCAGCAGTTCCATCTGCGACGTGGAGTTGGTGATTTTCGTGGTGGAAGGCACCCACTGGACGCCGGACGATGAGATGGTGGTGAACAAACTGCATGACGTTAACTGCCCGGTCGTGTTGGCGATCAACAAGGTAGATAACGTGACTGATAAAGAACAACTGCTGCCCCATATGCAGTTCCTCAGTCAGCAAATTTCGTTTCATCACATCGTACCAATCTGCGCCGAGAACGGCATGAACGTTGAAACCCTGGCCGGGATTGTGCGTAAAGCGCTGCCGGAAGCTGTGCACCATTTTCCGGAAGATTACATTACCGACCGTTCCCAACGTTTTATGGCTTCGGAAATTATACGCGAAAAGCTGATGCGTTTTCTGGGCGATGAGCTTCCCTATTCCGTCACGGTAGAGATTGAGCGTTTTGCCAGCAACGATCGCGGCGGTTACGACATACATGGGCTTATTCTGGTGGAGCGCGAGGGCCAGAAGAAGATGGTTATCGGCAATAAGGGCAGCAAAATCAAGACCATTAGTATTGAAGCCCGGCAAGATATGGAAGCCATGTTCGAGACGCGGGTGCATCTGGAACTGTGGGTGAAGGTGAAATCGGGCTGGGCCGATGATGAACGTGCTCTGCGCAGTCTGGGCTACGTCGACGATCTGTAGGCAACGCTGATGGACGGTTGGCAACGCGCCTTCGTACTCCATGCTCGCCCTTACAGCGAAACCAGCCTGCTTCTGGACTTTTTCACCGAACAGCAAGGGCGGGTGCGCGTTTTGGCCAAAGGCGCGCGTTCCCGCCGCTCCGCGCTTAAAGGGGTACTACAGCCTTTTACGCCATTACTGGCCCGCTGGAGCGGCCGCGGCGAAGTAAAAACCCTGCGTAGCGCCGAGCCCGTCTCGCTGGGGCTGCCGCTCAGCGGTCTGATGCTGTATAGCGGACTCTATATCAACGAGCTGCTCTCACGCGTGCTCGACCATGAAACCGATTACTCTAAGCTGTTTTACGATTACCTCCACTGTTTGCAATGGCTGGCGGGCGCCACGGGTTCGCCGGAGCCGGCCCTGCGTCGCTTTGAGCTGGCGTTGCTGTCGCATTTGGGTTACGGCGTCGATTTTCTCCACTGTGCCGGCAGTGGTGAGCCGGTCGATGATGCGATGACCTACCGTTACCGGGAAGAGAAAGGTTTTACCGCCAGCGTACTTTTAGATCGCTACAGCTTCAGCGGGCGAGAGCTGCGGGCCTTGGCAGAGGGGGAGTTTCCCGATATTGATACGTTGCGCGCCGCCAAGCGGTTCACCCGTATGGCGCTCAAACCCTATTTAGGCGGCAAACCGTTAAAGAGCCACGAGCTGTTTCGTCAGTTTCTTGACCGGCGCCCACAGGCTAGCGCCGGCGTGGCTGCCGCGCGCAAGGCGGGGGGAGACGGGTCTGACGGTGACGAAGGCGAGCAATAAACTGGTCTGGGCTACAGCGCTGGTTTACACTGCGACACAATACCTACCAATGTAAGGGGAAAGGGATGTCTGAATTGTTGCTGGGCGTGAATATCGATCATATTGCGACGTTGCGCAATGCGCGCGGCGTGGCGTGGCCGGATCCGGTTCAAGCGGCTTTTATCGCCGAGCAGGCGGGCGCTGACGGTATCACCGTGCATCTGCGCGAAGACCGCCGGCATATTACCGATCGTGATGTCCAACTGTTGCGCAAGACGATTCAAACCCGAATGAATCTGGAAATGGCGGTGACGGAAGAGATGATCTCTATCGCCTGCGATGTGGCGCCGCATTTTTGCTGTCTGGTGCCGGAAAAGCGCCAGGAAGTGACCACCGAAGGCGGGCTGGATGTCGCCGGCCAGCCGGATAAGCTGCGCCAGGCCGTGACCTGTTTAAGCGCTGCCGGTATCCAGGTGTCGCTGTTCATCGACGCTGATGAGCGGCAAATTGCGGCGGCAGCGGACGTGGGCGCGCCCTATATTGAAATTCATACCGGCGCCTATGCCGATGCGACCGACGAGGTTTCCCGCGCGGTAGAGTTCGCCCGTATCCGTCAGGGCGCGGACTTTGCCGTCAAGCTGGGTTTGAAAGTCAATGCCGGCCACGGGCTTGATTATCACAATGTCAAACCGGTGGCCGCGTTGGCGCAGATGCAAGAGCTGAACATCGGCCACGCGATTATCAGCCGCGCCGTCATTGGCGGCCTGGCGGACGCGGTGAGGGACATGAAACGTCTGATGCGTGAAGCGCGCAGTTGATGGCGATTGTCGGCATCGGTACCGATATCGTCGAGATAGGACGCATTGAGGCGGTCGTTTCTCGCAGCGGCGATCGGCTGGCGCGGCGGATCCTTAGTCCCGATGAGTGGCGGCAGTATCAGCAGCACAATCAGCTGGTACGGTTTCTCGCCAAACGTTTTGCGGTGAAAGAGGCGGCATCCAAGGCGTTGGGTACCGGTATCCGTGATGGGCTGGCCTTTACCCAGTTCGAGGTCTGCAATGATGCGTTGGGTAAACCTTCGCTGCGGTTGTTTGATCAGGCGGTGGTGCTGGCCAATCGGTTAGGCGTTACCGGTATGCACGTTACCTTGGCCGATGAGCGGCACTATGCCTGCGCGACGGTCATTTTTGAGCGATGACGCCCGTGCGGTTTGCGGCGTTATCGGACTACAAACGATCGGCGTGGTGGTGCAGCACAAACTTTTCCCACAGCGCATCGCTGTTTTCCACCCGCTGCGGATTGGCGATGATGGTGTTATCGATAGGGCAGACCTGCTGGCAGGTGGGGCGATCGTAATGACCGATGCATTCCGTACAGCGATCGGCGTCGATCTGATAATACTCCGCGCCCATGCTGATAGCTTCGTTCGGGCACTCCGGCTCGCACATGTCGCAATTGATGCAGCGTTTAGTGATAAGTAATGACATTTCAACAAATTACCATTCAAACCATGTTAATTAGTCAACGAGAGTGAATGCGTCTGATTGATTTTCCTCTGCTTACCGTCGGTGGGCCGGACGCGGTTAACGCGCTAACCGCAGTCCGGCAACTCGCCACCACCACCCACAATTGCTCTCCGCCGCCGTTTTTTGCCTGTAAAAGGCAGACGCGTATAAGCTTGATTGCGCGCCTTAATTCATTAGGAGCGAGAGTGTCGCGCACTGTAGCATATAAACTCGTTAACCCCAATCATGGCGACCTTTTCGCCCCGTCATCGCACTGTAAAAGAGTACTGTCCCCTTACTTCAAAGGTAATGCTGAAGTGGGCGGACAGTCGCAGAAACCTTGTCCGGCGGCCTTTAACCTAATCACCGCCGCCGCGCCTGTTGCTGTTGCTAAGGACAAAAGACTGACATAAAACCGTCATATTACGGGCATAACATGGACAAAAGCTTCGTATTCCCCCTTGCTGAGAAGGAATTCCCCATGTTTTTGTTACGCTTTTCCGCGCTGATGTGTGCTTTATTCATCCCTTATGGCGTACTGACTCAGCCTGTCGCAGATGCCACCCTGCCGCAAACTCTGCGCCGGCGATGGCGGCAAAGTCACCCGCGCCCATCTGGACGATGCGTAACAAACGGCGCAACAGGCTGACAGCGCCTGGCTGCGGCAGAGCGGCTATGATTTTGCCCTACCCCGCCAATTAGCAAGCTGGCATCGCGCTGCTGGAAAGCTTCAACGCCCTTTCGCCGTCCGTTCAGCAGCAGAGTCTGATTAATCAAAACGCGACCCGCGGCGTGCGTCAGCAGGCCTTGGTGGATGCGGAGGGCATTTCTTATCTCTATTTTCTGGCGGATGCGCTCGGACCACGTCTGGGGGAGGACTTTATCAACGCCTATGATAAAAGGGAGCTCAGTAAGGCGGCCGCCTTAATCAAAGCCAGCGAAGTCAGCACTTCGGCGGCGAAGAAACATTTCAATTATCCGCGGCCGTTCCTCCGCCCGGGCAACCACATCTTGCCGGTACCGGATGACATTGTGGTGCGCGACAATCATCCCTACACCGCCGACGGCGGCGCATTTCCAAGCGGCCATACCAACACCGGTTATACCGATGCGTTATTGCTGGTGGAAATGATCCCGGAACGCTTTGTCCCGCTGGTCGATCGCGGCGCAAAATATGGCTATTCCCGACTGGTGCTGGGCGTGCATTATCCGCTGGATGTGATCGGATCGCGGATGGTGGCGGAGCGCAATGTAGCGGATTATCTCAACGCTCCGGCTTACCGGGCGTTATTTGACCAGGATAGACAACAATTGCGCGGCGCGCTGGAGAAAGAGTGTGGTACCACTATCGCCCAATGCGCGCAGAGCGGTCAGGGAGACGATCCTTATACCCAGAGCGGCATGACGGCATTTTACCGCTATAGCATGACTTATCGCCTACCGCGCACCGAGGTGACGACCATACAGGCGGTGACCGTGCCCGAGGGGTGCTGGCGTTTCCGTTGCCCAATCTCAGCGCCAGCCAGCGGCTGAATCTGCATGAGGCCGTAATGCGCGCCCGCGCGGGTTGATACGCTCTCAGGCCAGTTTTTTGACCAGCTCTTCACTGTGATGGATGCGGTCCGGGGCGTGTGCCAGATCTTGTTGTACCAGCCCCATAAACAACATGATAGGATCGTCGCTGAGGATTTGGTATGCACCGGTATCGACGGGGGCTCCTGGCGGTTGACCAGCGCTTCGCTCAACGCCAGCTTCAGCGCGGTAAATCCCTTGTAGCCCAGCTTCTGGGCGAATTTCACTAACGTTTGACTGGCTGACGCCGGTCATCTGTGCCACGCGTTGGGAACTGAGATGGCGCGCTTCTTCGGTATGATGCAGTAAAAAATCCGCCAATTTCTGATCATTGCGCGACAAAGAGCGATAGAGCTGGCGTATTCGTAATAAACTGCTTATGGGGTGGTCTTCGGCGTCGCGCCGTCGTGTCGAAACGATGGCAAGGCTCCCTGTTATCAGGCGGCGGGATTTCTCTCGCCTGCAAGGATTATCTATTCGATAATAGTGTTTATTATTTGAATTAAAAATTCAACGGTGGCTGTATGAATTTAGGGGCATTAGTATCGGAAACACGTCATCCGGATTCGATGGCGTTGGATACCTTATCGACGCTTAAGATGGTGACATTGTTTAACCAGCAGGACCGGCTGGTGCCTGAGGCTATCGCCGCCGAGTTGCCGGCGGTGGCTGCGGCTATTTATCGAGCGCCGGCGGCCCCGGCGCACTGCTTAAGGCGGTAGAAGGCGCGGAGGACGATATGGTGGTAGGGCTGGCAGCGCCGGGCCGGACGCCGTATGTGTTGGGTGTGCTGCGTTATGCCCGCGCGTTGGGCTGTGCCACCGTCGCGATTTCCTGTAATCCCGACTCGCTCATTGCCCAAGCGGCGGACATCGCGATATCGCCGGTAGTGGGGCCTGAAGTGCTGACCGGCTCGACGCGCATGAAGTCCGGGACCGCGCAAAAACTGGTGCTGAATATGATTTCCACCGGCGCCATGGTTAAGCTGGGTAGGGTCTATCAAAACCTGATGGTGGATGTTCGGGCCACCAATGCGAAGTTACGCGATCGCGCTTGCCGCATTGTCTGCGAAGCTTTCGGGGTCGAGGCGGAGCAGGCGTCGGCAGCTCCTGGCGCAGACCGACTATGAAGTTAAACTGGCCATTCTGATGCTGCTTAGCGGCAAAAGCGCCGCTGAAGCGCTGGTGGCGCACGGAGGCTATCGCGGGCGGCGCTGGCCGACATTAGCGCGTAACGGGGCGGCATGCGTTACCTGCCGGCAGGCGTATGCCCTCAGTAGCCGCCGGTGTAATGCAGCCTCGCAATCAGACGCGACATAACGGCGCGCCGCGTGTCCCGCGGTGAAAAGGACGATAGCTTCGCGTCTCCTGCCAGGCGGTGCGCCAACGTTAACGGGACGGGAGCCCATAATGCATCAAAGCGAAAGCGTAGCGGCCGCGCTGCTGGCCGGCCTGGGCGGACAATGTGCTGAGGCTTGAGAACTGCATGACCCGGGTGCTGGTGGAGGTGCTCGACGACCGGCGCGTTGATGTGGCTGCGCTGCAACGGGCTCAGGGCGTTAAAGGCTATCTTATGCAGGGCCGGCAACATCAGATCTTCGCCGGCCCGGGCGCCGCGGCGAAGATCGTTGACGCCATGCGCCGCCTTATGCCTGACGCGCCGGCTGCATCGTCCGGTACGAGGTCGGTGGATAGCGCGGCGCAAACGCGTGAGCGCATTAAAACGCGATACGCGACCCCGTCAGCGGCGCTTTGCGTCAGCTGGCTAATGTGTTTATCCCGCTCATCCCGGTCTTTATCGCCTCCGGTCTCATTACGGGGCTGGTTAATCTTCTGACGTGTTCGGATTTCAGCGGCGATATTGCGCGGCACTATCCCAATTTGATCGGGCTGCTGGCGCTGTTTGGCAGCGCAGTATTCGCGATCATGACTATTTTGGTGGGGGTGAACGCGGCGCGGGTGTTCGGCGGTTCCCAGGCCATGGGCGGTGTCATGGCCGCCATTCTGAGCAGCCCTGGCCTGGCGCAGATCCGGCTTTGCGACGAGCCGCTACAGCCCGGTCGCGGAGGCGTTATTGCCGTCTTGCTGGTAGTGGCCCTGATGTGCTGGGTGTAAAAAGCGTTGAGGCGTCGCTTACCGGAGTCGATTGAGCTGATAGTTAATCCGCTTCTGAATACACTGATAACTGCATCGCTGGCGATAGTGGTGTTACAACCGCTCGGCGAGGCTATTTCGGACGCTATCGCCCACGGGGTGAATGTGGCGATTGACCGGGGCGGCATGGCGGTCGGGGCAGTGCTGGCGGGAAGCTTTTTGCCGCTGGTGCTGACCGGCCTGCATCAGGGGATGGTGCCGCTGCACGTGGAGCTTATCCAAGCCCACGGCGTGAATCCACTGCTGCCGATCCTGGCCATGGCCGGGGTAGGGCAGGTGGGCGCGTCATTGGCGAGCCGCTGATTTTCGGCTTCACGTTGCCTCTGGGACGCCCGTTTGTCGCCGCCTGCCTCGGTGGGGCGGTGATAAATTATCTCAAGGTGGCGACGCTTATTACCTTTGGCCTGTCGGGAGTGCCGCTGGCGCTGACTATCGTCACCGGAAAGGTCGCAGTCTATCTGCTGGGGTGGGCGGCTTCCGTGGTGGCGGGATTTATCTTTACATGGCTGATTGGATTTAGAGATCCGGAGGAGTAGCTTTTGAATAACCCAACCGCCCGGCGCGTTGTGTTTTTTGATTTGGACGGCACGCTACATCAACAGGATATGTTTGGCTGCTTTCTGCGCTATCTGCTTGCGCATCTGCCGCTGAATGTCGTATTGGTGATCCCCGTTCTGCCGGTGGTGGCGCTTGGACTGCTGGTCAAGGGCCGTTCGGCCCGCTGGCCGATGAGCCTGCTGCTGTGGTCGATTACCTTCGGCCACAGCGAGGCGAGGTTGCAGGCCTTGGAGGCGCGGTTTGCGGCTGTTTTCCGCCGACGCGTGCGGCGTTTCCCGCAGGTGCTGGCGCGCCTGGACGACTATCTCGCCAGTCACGACGCCCAGGTGTGGCTGATTACCGGCTCGCCAGAGTCGCTGGTAGAGAAGGTTTACCACGACGCGGTATTTTTGCCGCAGGTGCGGCTTATCGGCAGCCGGATGCACCGGCGTTACGGCGGCTGGATACTGACGCTGCGCTGTCTCGGGCATGAGAAAGTGGCGCAGTTGGAGCGCGAATTGGGCATCCCGTTAAAATTATACAGCGGCTATAGCGATAGCATTTATGACAGTCCGCTGCTTTATTTTTGCCAATACCGCTGGCGGGTAACACATGACGGCCAACTCAAGCAGCTGGATTGATTCTGCCTTCCTTCTCTTTACCCGGGCCGGTATAATCCGCGGCGGTTATCAGCGGAGAGGGCGGTCATGAGCGAGCGCTGCAGCGATGAAGTTTGGATGCGTCACGCCCTGATGTTGGCCGGGCGCGCTGAAGCCGAAGGCGAGGTGCCGGTCGGTGCGGTCCTGGTGCTAAATGGCGCGATTATCGGCGAAGGCTGGAACCGTTCCATCGGCCATCACGATCCCACCGCCCATGCCGAAATCATGGCGCTGCGCCAGGGGGGGCAGCAGGCGGGTAATTATCGTTTGCTGAAGGCGACCTTGTACGTGACCCTGGAACCGTGCGTGATGTGCGCGGGTGCGATGATCCACGCCCGTATCGGCCGCCTGGTGTTCGGCGCGCGGGACGAGAAAACCGGCGCAGCGGGATCTCTCATGGATGTACTCGGTCATCCGGGTATGAATCATCGGATTGAGCTTACCGGCGATATGTTGGCGCAGGCGTGTGCCGCCCAGCTCAGCGATTTTTTCCGCCGCCGCCGGGCGCAGCAAAAAGCGCAGCGGCAGGCGCTGAAACTGCCAGATGGCCCCTGTTAACGGCGTTAAACGATCCAAGCCGGACGAACCCCAGTAATGGCGCAGCAGCGCCGCCGCTCGTAACGGAATCGGTTTTGCTCGGTGGCGTCCGTAGCGCCGTCAGGGGGCCACGACAGTGCTGGCCGGCGCCAGCGCGCGCAGATCTTCCGTTGTTACGACCGGGTAGGCGTTGACGGGATCGGCATTCTAGTCCGCAAGCTGGGCCGCCTTTTTCTCTTTTTCCTGCAGGTAGCCTACCAGGCTGATTTCATAGCGGCGGATGTTTTCCACGTAATTATACGCCTGCTGGCCGCGGGCATAACCGTAAAGGGTTTGCTTGTAGTAGCGCGGCTGGCTCAGCATCGGCAATCGCAGCTTCACATCGACCCAGCTGTCGGCATTGCCCTGCTGCTTTGCCGTCAAGGCGCGTGCGTCCAGCATATGGGCATAGCCCATATTATAAGCCGCTAGGGCAAACCAGATCTTTTCATCCTCGGGGATGGTGTCCGGCAAACGCTGCATCATACGCGACAGATAAAGGGCGCCTCCGCGCACGCTTTGTTCCGCATTGGTTCTGTCACCGATTCCCAGACTATCGGCGGTGGGACGGGTAAGCATCATCAGCCCGCGTACCCCCGTGGCCGAAGTGGCCAGCGGATCCCAATGGGATTCCTGATAGGAAATGGCCGCCAGTAACTTCCAGTCGATATCGTGGGCATACCGTTCAAACAGCGGCTGCAGCGCCGGCAAGGTGGCATCGATAGCGTTAAGGAAAGTTTTGGTATCGACATAATCAAACCCGCCAACGTGACCGAGATATTTTTCCTCCAGCCGCGCCATGATGCCGTTGTCGTTCAATTGGCTGAAGAAATCCAGCAGCGCGGCCGATAGCCCCTCGCTATCGCTACGCCGGAGATACCAGGTGACCGGCTTTTCCTCGGTAATGTCAAATGCCACCGCCAACTGCGGATGTACACGCTGCAGCAGCCCGACGCTGGCCGAGTCGGCCAGCGTATAGTCCAGCTTGCCATCGGCGACTTTTTCCAGCAGCGACCGGCTGCTGAGATCGGAGGATACCTCCCAGGCGAGCTGCGGATACTGCTTCTTTTTCAACTGCCGAAGTTGGGTGATTTGCGCCGAACCTGACGCCACCGCAAGCCGCCCGCGCAAATCGCCCAGATTTTTCGGCCGCGGCTGGCCCAGGCGATACACCAGCTGCTGCGAAACCGAGTAATAGGAGGGACCGACAGTGAATCGGTTCAATCGCTCGGCATTGTAAATCAGGCTGGCCGCCAGGATATCGGCGTTGTCATTTTCCAGATCGTCAAACAGCTGATTCAGGTTGCTGCGCACGCGTACCTTGAGGGTAACGCCAAGGTAATCGGCAAAGCGTTGCGCCAGGTCGTAATCAAAGCCCGACGGTTGATTATTGACGCTATAATAGCTCAGCGGCGCGTCAAGGGTGCTGATACGAAGTTCGCCGCGCGCTTTAATGGCCGCCAGGTTATCCTGATGGGCGTTTCGCCAAGGGACGGTAGTCCAGAGGGACCAGGTGAGCAAAATGGCGATAAGGCCGATGATAAAATAATTTAATTTAAATCGCTTCAAAGCGTTATCTCGTGCCGGAGGCAGGCCTCGCTGTCGTTAACGGCAACATTATTATGGTTTTTTCTCCTAACAGGAGGGCATTTTGCGCAAAAAATCACCAACGTGCAACAAGATTGATGCATGTCCGCGCCCGGGCGAGGGGAAATAAAGGATGAAAGAATAACTGCGTAAACGGTTTCGTCCGCAGCCGGGATTCTCTATAATGACGCGCGTTTTCCCCTGTTGTTGCGCCCCATGAATGGTCGAGCCACACACCTGCGGCCAACGGTTCAAAGACGAGAGATCTGTTACTATGGAAATATTGCGTGGTTCGCCCGCCCTGTCCGCATTTCGCATTAATAAGCTGCTGGTTCGCTGCCGGGACGCCCGACTGGCGGTCGACGATATCTATGCCGAATACATCCACTTCGCCGATGTCAGCGCCGCGCTTGACGAGGATGCGTTAAGCCGGCTGCAGCGGCTGTTGAAATACGGTCCCTCTCTCGCTGAACATCAGCCGCAAGGGCGGCTGCTGCTGGTCACACCCCGGCCCGGTACGCGCTCTCCCTGGTCGTCAAAGGCGACCGATATTGCCCACAACTGCGGACTGCCGCAGATAAAACGTCTGGAACGCGGTCTGGCCTATTATATTCAGGCGCCTCAATTAAGTGAGCCGCAGTGGGGGTACCTCGCCGCCCTGTTGCACGACAGGATGATGGAAACGGTATTCACCCGCCTGGAGGAGGCAGCGGCGCTCTTTGCCCAGCACGCGCCGGCGCCGGTAACGCTGGTGGACGTTTTGGGCGAGGGGCGCGGCGCGCTGGAGGCGGCAAATCTGGCGCTGGGTCTGGCGCTGGCGCAGGACGAAATCGACTATTTGTTCGCGGCGTTCACCCGCTTGGGGCGTAACCCCAGCGATGTCGAGCTGTATATGTTCGCTCAGGCCAACTCCGAGCATTGCAGGCATAAAATTTTCAACGCCGATTGGGTGATCGACGGCCAGCCGCAGGCCAAGTCACTGTTCAAAATGATTAAAAACACCTTCGAGCAGACCCCCGAATATGTGTTGTCGGCCTACAAGGACAATGCCTCGGTGATGGAGGGATCGGCGGTAGGGCGTTTCTTCCCCGACGCGCAGGCGGGGCGCTATGACTATCATCAGGAAGCGACGCATATCTTGATGAAGGTCGAAACCCATAACCATCCGACCGCCATCTCGCCCTGGCCCGGCGCGGCCACCGGTTCCGGCGGTGAAATCCGCGATGAAGGCGCCACCGGTCGCGGCGCCAAGCCGAAAGCCGGTCTGGTCGGGTTCTCGGTTTCCAATTTACGTATTCCCGGTTTTGAACAGCCCTGGGAAGAAGACTTCGGCCGCCCCGAGCGTATTGTCAGCGCACTGGATATCATGACTGACGGCCCCCTGGGAGGCGCGGCGTTCAATAACGAATTCGGCCGTCCGGCGCTGACCGGCTATTTCCGCACCTATGAAGAGCGCGTGGACAGCCATAACGGTGTGGAGCTGCGCGGTTACCATAAGCCCGTCATGCTGGCCGGCGGCATTGGCAATATTCGCGCGTCGCACGTGCAAAAAGGTGAAATCAGCGTGGGCGCCAAGCTTATCGTTTTGGGCGGTCCGGCGATGAATATCGGCCTTGGCGGCGGCGCGGCCTCGTCTATGGCTTCCGGTCAGTCCGATGCCGATTTGGATTTCGCCTCGGTGCAGCGCGACAATCCTGAAATGGAACGCCGCTGTCAGGAAGTCATCGACCGCTGCTGGCAACGGGGGGAAGAAAACCCGATTCTGTTTATCCATGACGTGGGCGCCGGCGGTCTGTCAAACGCCATGCCGGAGTTGGTCAGCGACGGCGGACGCGGCGGGCGTTTTCAGTTGCGCGAGATCCCCAACGACGAGCCGGGCATGAGCCCGCTGGAAGTCTGGTGTAATGAATCACAGGAGCGCTACGTTATGGCTGTCGCCCCTGAGCGGCTGGCGGAATTTGACGCCATTTGCCGCCGTGAGTGCGCGCCCTATGCGGTGATAGGCGAGGCGACCGACGCGTTGCATCTCAGCCTGGACGACGCGCATTACGACAACCGGCCGATAGATTTGCCGCTGGATGTCTTGCTCGGCAAGACGCCGAAGATGCAGCGGGAAGCCGTCAGCCTGCAGGCCGCCGGCTTCCCGCTGAACCGCGATGGCATCAAGCTTGCCGAGGCGATTAACCGCGTGTTGCATTTGCCGGCGGTGGCGGAAAAAACCTTCCTTATCACCATTGGGGATCGTAGCGTGACCGGGATGGTCGCGCGCGATCAAATGGTCGGCCCGTGGCAGGTGCCGGTGGCGGATTGCGCCGTGACCACCGCCAGCCTGGACAGTTATTACGGCGAAGCGATGTCGCTGGGTGAGCGGGCGCCGGTTGCGCTGCTGAATTTTGCCGCCTCCGCCCGTCTGGCGGTAGGCGAGGCGCTGACTAACCTGGCCGCTACGCATATCGGTGATATCAAGCGGGTGAAACTCTCCGCCAACTGGATGGCCGCCGCGGGTCATCCCGGTGAAGATGCCGGCCTGTATCAGGCGGTGAAAGCGGTGGGCGAGGAGCTCTGTCCGGCGCTGGGGCTCACCATCCCGGTGGGTAAAGATTCCATGTCGATGAAAACCCGCTGGCAGCACGGGGCCGAATCACGGGAAATGACGGCGCCGCTGTCGCTAGTCATCACCGCCTTCGCCCGCGTGGAGGATGTACGCGCTACCGTGACGCCGCAATTGCAGCCGGCGCGCGATAATGTGCTGTTGCTCATCGATCTGGGTGCCGGCCATCATGCGTTGGGCGCCACTGCCCTGGCGCAGGTTTATCGCCAGCTCGGGGATGAAACCTCTGACGTGCGCGACGCCGGTCAGCTGGCCGCCTTTTTCCGCGTCATGCAACAACTGGTGGCGCAAGGGTGGCTTTTGGCCTATCACGACCGCGCCGATGGCGGCTTGTTGGTGACGCTGGCGGAAATGGCGTTTGCCGGCCACTGCGGTATCGATGCCGACATTGGCCCGCTGGGGGATGATGCGCTGGCCGCCCTGTTTAATGAAGAGCTGGGGGCAGTAATCCAGATCGACGAGGCCGATCGCGACGCGATTACGGCGCTTTTCCACCAGGAGGGGCTGGCGGACTGCCTGCACTATCTTGGCACGGCCCAGCCCGGCGACCGTTTTATCCTGCGCGCTGGCGAGCGTTCGCTGTACAGTGAAAGCCGTACCACCCTGAGAACCTGGTGGGCAGAAACCAGTTGGCAGATGCAGCGGCTGCGTGACAATCCCGAAAGCGCCGATCAGGAACACGCCTCCCGTCAGGACGACAACGATCCGGGCCTGACGGTGGCCTTGAGCTTTGATCCTAAGGATGATATCGCTGCGCCGTTTATCGCCAAAGGCGCGCGGCCGAAAGTCGCCGTGCTGCGGGAGCAAGGTGTGAACTCCCATGTGGAGATGGCGGCCGCTTTTCACCGTGCCGGGTTTGAGGCTATCGATGTGCATATGAGCGATCTGTTCACCGGTGTGCAAACCCTTGAGGGTTTCCATACGCTGGTGGCCTGCGGCGGTTTCTCCTACGGCGATGTGTTGGGCGCCGGGGAAGGTTGGGCGAAGTCAGTCTTGTTTAACCTGCGGGTGCGCGATGAGTTCGAGGCTTTTTTCCACCGTCCCCAAACCCTGGCGCTCGGGGTCTGCAATGGATGTCAGATGATGTCCAATTTGCGCGAACTGATCCCTGGCGCGGAGCTGTGGCCCCGTTTCGTGCGCAACAAGTCCGAGCGCTTTGAGGCGCGGTTCAGCCTGGTGGAGGTGACGCAGAGCCAGTCGCTGCTGTTGCAGGGCATGGTCGGTTCCCGTCTGCCTATCGCCGTTTCCCACGGCGAAGGGCGGGTGGAGGTGCGCGACGCGGCGCATCTGGCCGCGATTGAGCATGCGGGCCTGGTGGCCCTGCGCTATGTGGACAACTATGGCAAGGTTACCGAAAACTATCCCGCCAACCCCAACGGCTCACCTAACGGAATCACCGCTGTAACCAACGCCAGTGGACGCGTTACCCTGACCATGCCGCATCCTGAACGGGTTTTCCGCACTGTCAGCCACTCCTGGCACCCTGCGGAGTGGGGCGAGGACGGGCCCTGGATGAGGCTGTTCCGCAACGCGCGCAAGCAACTGGGCTAACGCGCATAGGTTATTCTGCGCCGGCTTATGGTCGGCGCAGAGGCACTGCACAGGGGTTTGCGGCTCTGCCTGTCGTGCAGCCGGTAACGATGTTGGCTTAGGCCTGCGGCTCACGCCGCCGCAGACGAAGCTGACGCGGCGCGAAAGTGAGCGGGGATGATAGGCGCGCGCCAGGTGTCGCTTTTTCCACGCGAGCGGCTAACAAACTGTCGCCGATAAGAGACATTTATCTCTCTGATTTTTGATGCTTTATAGCAGAACATAATTTTATGTCTCCCGTAGGAGACATTTTCATTTGCTTCGCCATAGGAGGCCGCCCTTAGACTGGACAAAAAGGAATTAAAAATACTTATTAATCATATGGATGTCCGTAATATTGGCGATTTGGCACGGTTTCTGCTATATCTAAATCAGTCGCTCATTCACCTTGATATGACAGCGTCACACGCTAGGCAATACGACCGCTCCATATCTGCCGAATGATGCCAATGTATGGTGCCTACTGTCCAACGTAACCGTTAATCGCTGCCTTGGCGGCGATTAACAATCACAGGGCGACACGTTGAGTGAGGCACCTCCTATTTCACCAAAAAGGTACTTGACCTCCGGCCAAGTGCCTTTTTTGGTCTTCCCCTGCCGGCGACAGTCGGCTAGCATCAAAGCCTGTCCCTAATCCTCTGAGGACGATGACCGTGAACAAGTAGCGTCCGTTTGGATCCGAAGTCGCCTTAGCGGGCAGCATATTGTACTTGAGCTGGCCAATAGCGGAACGCCCATCGCCGAGGCGGATAGCCCGCTGATTTTCAAGCCGTTTTACCAAGGCAGCATTCAGCGTAAAGGCGCGGTAAAAGGCAGCGGATTGGGATTAAGCATCGCCCGGGATTGTATTCGCCGCATGCGTGGCGAACTCGATTTAGTACGGGTAGATTACGCCCCGGTCTGCTTTCGCATTACCCTCCCTCGGGCTTAGAGCCTGTCCAATAGATTCATCCCCCACGACTTATCTCCCGCCTTCAAGACTGGACGGTATCCTGTGCCTGGAGCACGTATCTATAAGGAAGGTCATGGCGGTTTCCTGATTCACCCAGAAGGAGATAGCACGTGCAAATTCTCACCCCTGTCGGCATTGATGTTGCTTCCCAGAAATTTGACGTTGCAGTCTGGAAAGGTAAAGCAGCCTACAAATCCAAAGCCTTTTCTAACACGCCTAAGGGTTTCGATGCGCTGAAAAAATGGCTTGAGCCGTTCGGTGACTGCCTATATGCATGGAAGCAACAGGTGCTTACAGTGAGCTATTGTCTACTTTCCTGGCTGATATAGGTTACGCTGTGAGCGTGGAAAATCCAGCACGCATAAAATCATTCGGCTGCAGTGAACTGAGTCGTAACAAGACAGATAAAGGCGATGCACGCATGATCGCGCGTTATTGTAAGCTGCATGCTCCCGTGTTGTGGCAAGCGTTGCCGCTGAATGAAAGAAAGCTGAAAGCGTTGGTCAACCGGCTAATAAATCTGTAGGAAATGAAGCAGATGGAAGAAAATCGCCTGGAAACAGCCCCCCCGTTAGTACAGGTTTCCATCCGCGCGGTCATCGCTGCGCTGGATACCCAAATAGCAGAGATAAAACAGGCGATGGACAATCATATAGGCAACGATCCAAGTCTTAAGCAAAACAGGGAACTGTTGGAATCGATCCCTGGGATAGCTGGCGTGTTGAGTAGCATGATATTGGGCTATTTTGGTGATATGTCACGGTTCGATAGCAGCAAAGCTGTCGTGGCTTGGGCTGGTCTGAATCCGATGTTGCAGGAGTCTGGGCTGTGGAAAGGTAAAAGTCGGATATCAAAGGTGGGCAACGCCATGATACGTAAAGCCCTGTATATGCCGGCCCTGACGGTAATGTGCTATAACCCAGCAATAATAGCGCTGAAAGAGCGTATGAATGCACGTAATAAATTAGGGAAAGTTGTCGTGTGTGCGGCAATGAAGAAACTATTGCAACAAGCTTACGGAGTGCTGAAATCAGGGCAGGTGTTCGATGCTGGAATATGTCTTGCAAGATAACTGACAAGACGGTATCTAACCGGTGAGAATGGTTAATACATGACTGGAGCAGCACGTTCATCGCGGCAGACCCCGTGCTTTTTCTCGCCGCGCTAATGGCGGTGCTGATGCTGTTACTGCTCTCGTCCTGCCAGCAGTATGGCGGCCTTCACTCGTTGCTCAGCGAGGTCCCGGGGCCTCATACCCATTTGGCGCCGTCAACGCTTGCCAAAGTGTGCGATGACATCTGGCAGGATGATGATGGCAGGGTGAATCAGCCTGATTATTGGTTGAGTCTCATGGAATGTGCTTCACGCATGACGCCGGCGCGTGCAGAAGCGTGGCGACACCAGGATGCAAGCTGGCAGGACAGTTTTCGCCAGAGTATTTTACTGGACGCTGCGGATATCGATGTCGCCGGGCGGCGTCAGGCCTATCATCATCTCTTAGGCTATCGTGATGCTTTCCCGACTGGTATCTATCCGCTGTTTTCCCTTTGGCGCCAGCAGCAGGAAAGCGACAGGCAGATCCGCACGCTCACGGCGCGCGAACAACAACTCAATCAGGCGCTGGCGACCACCACCCGCAAGCTGCAAAATCTTACCGACATTGAGCGACGTCTGTCCTCGCGCAAGTGGCAGAACACGGAGGATGACGGCACGAGCGATAATAACAAACCGGCAGACGCAGGGGGAGGAGGGCTCGCGCGCTGTTGACGGCGATTCGGCGGATGCGTCCCTCGCCCATGTCCTTCCTCCCGCTGCAGTGCCCAAGACGCGAGAAACACGCCCATGACGGCCCGCAGACATGCCCATCTCTTGCTGGTGGATGATGATACCAGCCTGTTGAAACTGCTTGGCATGCGGCTGACTAGTGAAGGGTTCACGGTGACTACTGCGGAGAACGGTCAGGAGGCGCTACGGCTGTTGCAGCGCGGTAAAATCGACCTGGTCATCAGCGACTTGCGTATGGATGAGATGGACGGTATCGCGCTGTTCAAGGCAATACAGCAGCAGCCTGGTTTACCGGTGATCATTCTTACCGCCCATGGCTCGATACCGGACGCGGTGTCCGCCACCCAGGAGGGGGTGTTCAGCTTTCTGACCAAACCGGTGGATCGCGACGCGCTGTATTGCGCCATTGATGGGGCGCTGGCGTTGACCCGTCTCGCCGGCGACGAACGCTGGTGGGATGCCATCGTCACCCGTAGCCCGCTCATGCTGCGTTTGCTGGAGCAGGCGAAGATGGTGGCCCAATCGGATGTCAGTATCCTGATAAGCGGTCAGAGCGGCACCGGCAAAGAGATTCTGGCGAAGGTAATCCACGCCGCCAGCCCGCGCGCCCACGCCCGGGGGGCTTTCACCGGCGTGGTCAGCCAGCGTGAAGGGTTGTTTCAGACCGCCGATGGGGGCACGCTTTTTCTCGATGAGATAGGCGATATGCCGCTGTCATTACAGGTTAAACTGCTACGGGTGTTGCAGGAGCGCAAGGTGCGTCCACTGGGCAGCGACCGCGATTGCGCTATTGATGTACGTATTTTGTCTCCACCGATTGGGATTTGCCCAAGGTGATGGCGGCGGGGGAATTTCGTGAGGATCTGTATTATCGGTTAAATGTCGCCGCTTGAAACTGCCCGCCTTGCATGAGCGGGCGGAGGATATTCCCTTGCTGGCACAACATTTATTGCGCCTGGCCGCGCAGCGCCATAAACCGTTTGTGCG
Organism: Sodalis glossinidius str. 'morsitans'; assembly: GCF_000010085.1. NCBI lineage: Bacteria > Pseudomonadati > Pseudomonadota > Gammaproteobacteria > Enterobacterales > Bruguierivoracaceae > Sodalis > Sodalis glossinidius. The sequence continues at coordinate 3,033,448 of NC_007712.1, read as the reverse complement.
CAGTTTTTTCGCGGATACCATGAAAAGGCTGGCCGCCGCCGGTTGGCCCGGTAATGTACGCAAGCTGGTGAACGTGATAGAACAGTGTGTCGCGTTGACGTCAACGCCGGTTATCAGCGATGCGCTTGTGGCGCAGGTTTTGGCGGACGATACCACGGTGATGCCGACCTTCGCTGAGGCGCGTCATCAATTTTAGCTGCGCTATTTACGCAAGTTATTACAAATAACCCGCGGAAATGTGACGCAAGCCGCACGGATGGCTGGTCGCAACCGTACAGAATTTTATAAACTCTTGTCCCGCTATACGCTGGACCCGAATGAATTTAAACATTAATCGGCCCTCGTTTCCGATGATCGACGGTAATCTGCTAACTAGGTGAAGTAATGAAAAAAATCGATGCCATTATTAAACCCTTCAAATTGGACGACGTGCGCGAAGCGCTGGCGGAAGTCGGCATTACCGGTATGACGGTAACCGAAGTTAAGGGTTTCGGCCGCCAAAAGGGGCACACAGAATTATACCGCGGTGCGGAATATATGGTGGATTTTCTGCCCAAGGTGAAAATCGAACTGGTAGTGCCGGATGATATCGTCGACAGCTGCGTCGATACCATTATGCATACCGCGCAGACCGGCAAGATCGGCGACGGCAAGATTTTTGTCTTCGACGTCGTGCGCGTGGTGCGCATCCGCACCGGCGAGCAGGACGAAGAGGCCATTTGAGGCCGCAGCCTGATACCAGAAGCGAGCGCGGCATAACCCCTACTCTTCGCCCTCGGGTAAACGGCAGTTTCTGTGAGCGATATGGATTACGTCCTCGCGGGTGCGCCGCATGAAATTTTCCTCTGGCGCGATGAAAATATTTCGTCATGCGGCGTTAGCAAGGGAATCGTTTGCGTAAAAAGCGGCGCTGGCCCTATCGGAAGCCAGGCAAAAAAGATTACACTGACGGCCGGTCATTCCTCTATTTTAATCGCCGTAGTCAGTTAGCTGAGAGTCAGGAGAAACAGATGTTAAAGCGTGATATGAACATTGCGGATTATGATGCCGAATTGTGGCATGCAATGGAGCAGGAAGTAGTGCGCCAGGAAGAGCACATTGAACTGATTGCATCTGAAAACTACACCAGTCCGCGCGTTATGCAGGCGCAGGGCTCACAGCTGACCAATAAGTACGCTGAAGGCTACCCCGGCAAGCGCTACTACGGCGGATGCGAATATGTCGATGTGGTAGAGCAACTGGCCATCGATCGTGCCAAAGCCCTGTTCGGCGCCGATTATGCCAACGTGCAGCCTCACTCGGGCTCTCAGGCCAACTTCGCCGTTTATACCACGTTGCTGCAGCCGGGCGATACGGTGCTGGGTATGAACCTGGCACACGGCGGCCATTTGACTCACGGCTCGCCGGTCAACTTCTCCGGCAAGCTGTATAATATCGTACCTTACGGCATCGATGAGAGCGGTCATATCGATTATGACCAATTGGCCGAGCTGGCGAAAACTCATCAGCCGAAAATGATCATCGGTGGCTTCTCCGCCTACTCCGGGGTGGTTGACTGGGCCAGAATGCGGCAGATTGCCGATAGCATCGGCGCCTATTTGTTTGTAGATATGGCACACGTGGCGGGTCTTATTGCCGCCGGCGTGTATCCGAACCCGGTGCCCCACGCCCACGTTGTGACTACAACCACCCACAAAACTCTGGCCGGTCCGCGTGGTGGTTTGATCCTGGCCAAGGGCGGTAGCGAAGAGCTGTATAAAAAGCTGAATTCTGCCGTATTCCCCGGCGCGCAAGGTGGCCCGTTGATGCATGTGATTGCCGCCAAGGCAGTTGCGCTGAAAGAGGCGATGGAGCCGGCGTTTAAAACCTACCAGCAGCAGGTGGCCAAAAACGCTAAAGCCATGGTAGAGGTTTTCTTGTCACGCGGTTTCAACGTTGTCTCCGGCGCTACGGATAATCACCTGTTCCTGCTGGATCTGGTGGATAAGAATCTGACCGGCAAAGAAGCGGATGCGGCCTTGGGCCGTGCCAATATTACCGTTAATAAAAACAGCGTGCCCAATGATCCGAAAAGCCCGTTCGTCACCTCCGGGATGCGTATCGGTACGCCGGCGGTGACGCGTCGCGGTTTTACCGAGGCCGACGTGCGCGATTTGGCGGGTTGGATGTGTGACGTGTTGGAAAATATCCATGACGACGCCGTAATCGAGCGCACTAAGAATAAAGTGCTGGATATCTGCGACCGCCATCCTGTTTACGCGTGATGATAAGGCGGGGCCGGTTTTTTTTGCCCTGGCGGAACCGAAGACTGCGTCGCTTTTGACGGCGGCTGGGGTATCTCATGTCAATCGGCGCGGTGCCGGGCCGGCCGGGAGGCGGCCGAGTTCAGGATTCAAGCAAATCGCGGATCCGCTGACGTTGTGCCTGCGGTAGCGGCATGCGCACCTGCAACAGCGGCGGTGAATACAGGGGGAGCTGCACCTGAAAAGGAGTAATCACCAGCACGGTATTTTTGGGAGCGCCGCGGGCCTGAAATTCGCTCACCGACTGAAATTTGATATTCAGCGGCAACAGCGTCAGTTCCCGGATTTGCAGCTCCAGTTTGCGCTCCTGCTCTCCCCCGATTGACTTAAAATTACCACCTGCTTTTCCTGCAAATCCGTCTCCTGCATAAGCCAAGCGCCGAAAATGACCGCAATCAACCCCATCTCTTCCCGGCTGAAACGAATACGGTACTCAGCGGTATCATCGCCACGCGGGTGGCGCGCAGCATGCTCGGATATTTCTCTTCAACCTCGCTTTGCAGGCTGCTGTCGATACCCATATGGGAATGGCGGCGTTCCAGCGCGGTGCTCAGATGGAAAAACAGCTGTTCCGCCAGCGCGTCCTCCTGGGAAAAGGTTTTGCCGGAAAGCTGGGCGAAACGTCGGATAAGCTGATCGACCGCCTGACTCAGCCGCCTATCGTCGGCACAGTCCGGATCGGCAGAGTGGGGATGCCGCAGTAGACTAATAAGCAGCGTTAGCCCGAACAGTTCGCGGCCGGCAGGGGCCAGTCGTGAAAGGCTTCCCGTACCGCCGGGTACACCTGCTTCTGGATAAGCCATTGCCGCTGGTGCTGATTAAAGATCGGTAGTTGCCGCCGATGGCATTGCAACTGCAGGTAACGCAGCCAGAGGGAGAGGAACTGGCGGTTGCTTTCGGCGCGCTTATCGGGCAGTAATGGCAAAAAGCGCTCCAAGGCTTCCACCAATTGCGCTGGCGGGATTTGCAGCGCGGGTGCAGGTCGTGCCACTGGTGCGTTAGTGCCGCGGTAAAACCGCGCTCGACGCGATCCGGGCAGAGGCGCAGCGCCCGACGCAGGCCATTGAATAGACACAACCGATGATTGAGAACGTTGCCCTCAATACGGTATGACCCCTCCCGGCAGATTAGGGCAAGCCGGTATAGGGTGCCTATTTCGGCGTCAAGCTGCGCGAGATCGCTTTGAACGGTATCGGGATCGGTCCCGCACCGATGTGCCAGTGAGCAAGACTCCATCGCCGAGTATAAAAGCAGCAACAGATGGCTACGCCGGCCGGAAGCGGACAGCGCGGGCGCCTGTGAAGTGGGCGGACTCATGGGTCATATACCCTTTTGGCTATCGTAACAGCCTTAATCATAGTCAACCGCTATCTCCCCACTGGCGGTGCGCAAAATTTGTTTCATAGCTTTTAGCCGTGTCACATTTTTCCCGCCGCTGCCGAACAGACCGTTAATCCTGTCGCTAATGGAAAAGGGGGGATGGATCGTCGCCTAAGTTATGTTATTTTATAATATCATCGAGCTACGGGCGTCCGGCGCCTGTCGGGAGACGCTATGACAAAGATTAACGATAACGTCCTGCGGCCGGGGGAGCCCCGTCCATACCGCCTCTGGCTGAACTTGTGGCCGCTAGGGGCATTTGTAGCGGCGCTGGCGAGCCATTGGATCTGGCTGCGCTGGTCGCAAATCCTGTTGCAGATGGTCCACTGGCAAAAGCAGCTGCACCAACACATGGTCGTGCTGTTGCAAGAGGTGCAGGCTAAGCCAGAGTACTATGGCGCCACTCTGCTGTTGTTCAGCTTCGTATACGGCATCCTGCACGCAGTCGGACCCGGCCACGGCAAAGTGGTCATAATCACCTATCTCGCTACCCACCGTTCACGACTGCGTCAGAGCTTGCTGATGACGCTGGCCGCGGCGCTGTTGCAGGGCACGATGGCAGTCATGCTGGTCACGGTGACGCTGAATCTGCTGCGTCTGTCTTCATGCACGCTGCACCTTGGCCAATTCTGGCTGGAAAAGGCTAGTTTTGTGCTGGTGGTGGGATTGGGCGTCTGGCTGTGCTGGCGTGCGCTCAGGCGCCTGTTACATCTCCTGCATACGGCCGCGACGTTTGAGGGAAGGGCGCTGGTGTTCCGGGCGATATCGCCGGCGAGTCACCACCACCATGTAGACTGTGGCTGCGGTCATCGTCATTTACCGCGGGATGAGGAGCTGCAGGCGGCCGACGGCTGGTACAATCGCGCCGCCGTGGTCGTCGCTATGGGCTTGCGCCCTTGCTCCGGCGCGGTCTTGGTGTTGCTGTTCGCCAAAGTGATCGGCGTCTATACCTGGGGCGTGTTGTCCGCGCTGATGATGGCTGTGGGCACGGCGCTGACGCTTTTGACGCTGGCGCTGCTGGTGTTTTTTGGCCGGACTGTTGCTGAACGACTGATTAAACCGCGCGCCCCGGCGCTTTGGCGCGATGTGGTATGGGCAACGCTGGCGCTCGCCGGCGGGGTCGTGCTGGTAGGCGCCGGCGCGCTGCTGTATTTCAGTGAAGTGCCGGAAATGGTAAGCGGCATCCGCCCATTTGGCGTCTAATCACACCACCGCCGCCATCGACAAACAGCAAGTGGCCATTGACAAAATCCGCAGCGGGGGAGGCGAGGAGAACACCGCCGCGCCCATCAGTTCCTGAGGATCGCCCCAGCGCCCGGCGTGCGTGCGCTGATAAAGCTACCGATTGATAGTGTGGTGGTCATTTCGGTTTTGAAATAACCTAGCGCGATACCGTTGACCTGGATATTGTAAGGCGCCAGTTCGGCGCACATCCCGCGGGTCAGCATTTTGACCGCTCCTTTAGCGGCGGCGTAAGGTGTGATGTTCGGCCGGGCCAGCTCGCTTTGCATTGAGCCGATATTAATGATTTTGCCCCGCCGGCGCGTCACCATCCGTTTTGCAACCTGTTGCGAAGTCAGAAATACCTCCTTCTGATTCACATTGATAATCTCATCCCAGTCGGCTTCAGGAAAGGTGAGCAGCGGATGTCGACGCTGAATGCCCGCGTTATTGATCAGAATGTCAATCGGGCCCTGTTGCTGTTCCAATTGTTCGATCGTGCGGCTGACCTTGGCACCCTGGGTAATGTCAAAGCTCACGCCCTGCTCATCCAGGCCCTCGGCGCGCAGCTGTTCTGCCGCCCGCTCGGCATTCTCTGTGGTCGTCGCACTGACGATAATGCCTGCGCCATGACGGCCGAGACCGCCGGCCAGCAGATAACCTATCCCCTGGGAGCCTCCGGTGATGAGCGCACGTTTCCCCGTTAAATCAAACAGATTTTGCATAATATCCGCTTTGCTGATGAGTCTGTGAGATGAGGAAAGGTTTGCCGCGGCTGTTTTCCCCCTACTCCCTTCTCTACCACGAATTGTCCGGCATGGGAATAATTCTGCTGGCATAGGAACGGCAGAGTCAGTGAAAGAAACAGTGGCGCCGGGGCGTGGCGACAAAAAAGTGGCTCGGAAGGCGTCGGGAAAGCCCGCTACGTCAGGGCCGGCGGTGATGCCGGCCTTGACTAACGCTTAGCGCTTCAGCGCCTCGCTCAATTCGTCGCGTAGGGTTGAAAGCATCGCTTTCACCACACGGGGATTGCCGGCCACGATATTGCCGGAGAGCAAGTGATTGTGGCCACCGGTGAAATCGGTGACCAGACCGCCCGCTTCACGCACCAGCAGTTCGCCGCCGGCGAAGTCCCAGGGCTTCAGACCGATCTCAAAAAATCCGTCCACGCGGCCGGCGGCCACATAGGCTAAATCCAGCGCGGCTGAACCGGTACGGCGGAAATCCGCGCATTGAATGAACAGTTTACTTACCAGGGCGATATAGCTGTTGGAATGCTGTTTCTGTTTAAACGGAAAACCGGTAGCCAGAATAGTACCGTCCAGATCCCGTCCGGTACCGCCGCGCAGACGATAGCCGTTCAACTGGGCACCTTGACCGCGGGATGCAGTAAACAGCTCATTGCACATAGGATCATAGACCACGGCAACTTCCGTGCGGCCTTTGATGCGTACGGCGATGGAAACGGCAAAATGAGGGAAACGCTTGATGAAATTGGTTGTGCCATCCAGTGGGTCGATAATCCATTGTACGTCGTTGTCTTCGCCGGCCAACTCGCCGCTCTCTTTGCCGATAATGGCGTGTTGCGGGTAGGACTTGCGGATAACTTCAACAATCAAACGTTCTGCTTCGCGATCAACGTTTGTGACAAAGTCGTTGGTGCCTTTCTGACTGGCTTCGACGGCATCAGGGGTTTCATAATGTTTGGCAATAAAATTACCCGCCTTTCGCGCAGCGCGAATGGCGATGTTGAGCATCGGATGCATGGATATCGTGTCCACTAGAATGTTAAAGAACTAAAACAGCGCGGAGGAGTATAGCAGAGCGTCAGCGAAAAACCTACGGCTATGCTACGATATTGCCCACATTTCCTCTGACTTGTAAGACTATGCTGCACAATATCCGCATCGTTTTGGTTGAAACTTCTCATACCGGCAATATCGGCTCCACCGCTCGTGCGATGAAAACCATGGGGTTAAGTAATCTGTATCTGGTCAATCCCCTGCACAAGCCAGATGCGCAGGCTATTGCCTTATCTGCTGGCGCCAGCGATATTATTGGCAATGCCTCCGTGGTTGATAATCTTGATCAGGCGCTGGCCGGGTGTAGCCTGGTGGTGGGCACCAGCGCCCGCTCGCGGACGCTTCCCTGGCCGATGCTGGAGCCGCGGGAATGCGGCGTGAAAAGCATCCAGGAGGCGGCGCAGGCCCCGGTGGCGCTTCTGTTCGGCCGGGAGCGAGTCGGCCTGACCAATGATGAGTTGCAAAAATGCCATTTCCACGTCCAGATCCCGGCTAATCACGAGTACAGTTCGCTTAATTTGGCGATGGCGGTGCAAATTCTGGCCTATGAAGTCCGTGTCGCCTGGCTTGATAGTCAACGTCAGGACGCGACGGTGCAAGAGGCTTCGGTCTATCCTGTGGCGGAAGATCTTGAGCGTTTCTATCAGCATCTGGAGCAGGTGCTAAGCGGTACTGGTTTCATTCGCCGTGCCCATCCGGGGCTGGTGATGAACAAGCTGCGCCGGTTGTTTAATCGTGCGCGGCCGGAAAGCCAGGAATTGAATATCCTGCGCGGCATGCTGACCTCCATTGAGCACACGCAAAAGCCGGAAACGCCAGCGCCGGATACCGGCCACGGCCGCCCGCAAGCGTGATGCCCTCCTACCGCCGGAAGTGCCCGTTGTCGTGATGCTTTCGTGCCTCCGGGCGCAAGAGTGCTTGCCGGCGGAAAGGGAATAAATACTTGAGCAAATTACTCGGTTAAATAGTTGACTATTTTAGTCAGAAATGTCAGACTTTTGCTACGTTATTTTCACCGGTATTCTGATTATGAGACTGACTTCCAAAGGCCGCTATGCGGTCACCGCAATGCTTGATGTCGCCCTCCATTCCGGTAAGGGGCCTGTGCCGCTCGCCGAAATTTCCGAGCGTCAGGGCATTTCCCTTTCCTATTTGGAACAGCTTTTCTCCCGCCTTCGCAAGCATGAGCTGGTGGCCAGCGTGCGGGGACCCGGCGGCGGCTATTTGCTGGGGCGTGACTCTGATCAGATTGCCGTCGGCGCGGTTATCACTGCCGTGGATGAATCCGTAGACGCCACGCGTTGCCAGGGTAAAGAAGGCTGCCAAGGTGGCGACCGCTGCCTGACCCACGTGCTTTGGCGCGATCTCAGCGTGCGCATCAGCGAGTTTCTCAACAACATTACCCTGGCAGAACTGGTCAGTAATGAAGAGATCCTCGATGTCGTCGATCGCCAGGACAACGATACCCGTCGTCCGCTTACCAACGGCCGGCCGCAGGAAACGATTAACGTCAACCTGCACGCTTGAGTACAATAAGGGCATCCGCTGTTATTGATGCCTGGAGTTAATGCTTCATGAAATTACCGATTTATCTTGATTACTCTGCCACTACGCCGGTCGATCCGCGGGTGGCGGGTAAGATGATGCAGCATCTTACGCTGGGCGGTATTTTCGGTAATCCGGCTTCCCGCTCCCACCGTTATGGCTGGCAGGCAGAGGAAGCCGTTGATATTGCCCGTAATCACATCGCCGCCCTGATGGGCGCCGATCCCCGCGAAATCGTTTTCACTTCTGGCGCCACCGAGTCCGATAATCTGGCCCTCAAAGGGGCGGCTCATGCCAGCCGTGCCAAAGGCCGCCACATTATTACCGCCATAACTGAACATAAAGCGGTATTGGACACTTGCCTGCAATTGGAGCAGGAAGGTTTCACTGTCACCAGACTGGTGCCGGCGGCGAACGGTATCGTCACTCCGCAGCAGTTGGGCGATGCGCTACGTGATGATACGATTCTGGTGTCGTTAATGCATGTCAACAATGAAACCGGCGTGATTCAGGACATCGCGGCATTCGGCGATCTGTGTCGTGCCCGCGGGGTGCTTTTCCACGTGGACGCCACCCAAAGCATAGGGAAATTGCCTATCGATCTTACCACGTTGCCGGTGGATCTGATGTCGTTCAGCGGCCACAAAGTGTACGGGCCGAAGGGCATCGGTGGCTTGTTCGTGCGCCGCACGCCGCGGGTGCGGATCGAAGCCCAAATCCACGGCGGCGGCCACGAGCGGGGCATGCGCTCCGGGACGCTGCCGGTACATCAAATTGTCGGGATGGGGGAGGCCTATCACCTCGCGGCGCAGGAGCTGGCGAGCGAAATGCCGCGCCTGAGGGCTTTGCGTGACCGCTTGTGGCAGGGACTGCAACAGATCGGCGGGGTGGCGGTGAATGGCTGTCTAGATCAGAGCGTGGCGACGGTGCTGAATGTCAGCTTTCGCGATGTTGATGGCGAATCGCTTATTATAGCCCTGAAAGATCTGGCGGTATCAACGGGATCTGCCTGCACCTCCGCCAGCCTTAAGCCGTCTTATGTGCTGCGCGCGATGGGGTTGGATGAAGAGCTTTCCCACAGCTCCATCCGCTTCTCTATAGGGCGCTTTACCACTCCTGAAGAAATAGAGTATGCCATCAGTCATACCCGAACGGCCATTGCGCGTCTGCTTGAGGTTGCCCCTCAATGTGCCGCCGGCGCGGTGAACTGGTGCAATGCTAAGCCATAATGCCGACTTACGTAGGTAGCGTTACCGCTCTCCGACTGCGCCAGCGCGTGCGGATAATGACGCCAAGAGACGGCAGCGCTTTTATTCCGCTTTGCCTCAAATAGTCGGCGCCGCCGATCCGCTGAGGAGCGGTTTTCCGTCACCTGTTGTCGCCGTTTTAGCCACCGCGGGCGTTGTCGTTGGGGTTAAACCGCCAACGCAGCGGCACGCGCGGCCAAGATCCTGCGGGGTAAATTTGTCATTTTTCTGTTATCGATTTCAACGACCATAACCCCGCCGCTGCTTTTCCCGACAGTTGCCCGCGCCGGAAGAAAAACTGCTGGCGGCGACCGTGAGGGTCTGGTTAGATGAGCGCAATAGCAGGTGGTCACGAACCGCGATGACACCCTACTGTACCGGATATGTACAGACGGCATTACTACCCTAATTATTGGAGCAGTCTCATGATGACCGAAGCGATGCATCTCACGCTATCTACCGCACCCGCCGACCCGCGCTGGGGTGAAAAAGCGTTATTGAGCGCCGATGAGCGCGGAATGACCATCCATTTGACGGGCGATGATGCGCTAAGCGACATTCAGCGCGCGGGGCGCAAAATCGACGGGCAAGGGATAAAGCAGATTGCGTTGGTGGGAGATGCGTGGGATCTGGCGCGCTGCTGGGCATTCTGGCAAGGCTATCGGTCCCCCAAAGGCGAGCGCCAGGTGACTTGGCCGACGCTGCCCGAAACGGCGCGCAATGAGCTGGACGACCGACTGCAAATCATTGACTGGGTGCGTCATACAATCAATACGCCGGCGGAAGAGCTGGGTCCGGAACAACTGGCGCAGCGCGCGGTGGACATCATGTCTGCCGTGGCTGACGATGCCATCAGCTATCGCATCATGAAAGCCGACGATCTGTTTGATAACCAGTATACGGGGCTGCATACCGTCGGCCGCGGTTCCGATCGCCAACCGGTGTTGTTGACGCTGGACTACAATCCTGGTGGCGATGCGGAGACGCCGGTGCTGGCGTGTCTGGTGGGGAAAGGAATCACCTTCGATACCGGCGGTTACAGCCTGAAAGGCAGCAGCTCCATGGATTCCATGAAGTCTGATATGGGCGGTGCCGCCACGCTGACGGGTGCGCTGGCGCTGGCCATCAGCCGCGGCCTGAACAAACGGGTACGGCTGATTTTGTGCTGTGCCGACAATATGGTGAGCGGCAATGCCTTCAAATTGGGCGATATCATCCGTTATCGCAACGGCAAATCGGTCGAAGTAATGAACACCGACGCTGAAGGCCGCCTGGTATTGGCGGACGGACTTATTGACGCCAGTGCGGCCAAACCGCAGCTGATTATTGACTGCGCCACCCTGACCGGCGCCGCAAAAACCGCGTTGGGCAATGATTATCATGCGTTGTTCAGCTTCGATGACGCTCTGGTGGCGGCGCTGATGCAAAGCGCCAATGAAGAGAATGAACCTTTCTGGCGTCTGCCGCTGGCGGAGTTCCACCGTCAGCATCTGCCGTCCAATTTCGCCGACATGAGCAATTTAGCGGGCAGCGCGCACAGCGTAGGCGCCAGCACCGCCGCGGCGTTCTTATCTCATTTCGTGGAAAATTATCGTCAGGGCTGGCTGCATATCGACTGCTCCGCCACCTACCGTAAAGGCGCGGTGGATCAGTGGTCCGCCGGCGCGACCGGGCTGGGCGTACGCACGCTGGCCAATCTGCTGCTGGCCCAGGCGCAGGACTGATGCCCATGCACGTCGATGCGACTGTCGCCTGGATGCCCGTAACAGCCCGCGCGCGGGTCGACCAACCGTTTGACATGACGGCCGCTCAGGCGGCGACTGGAATTGCAAAGTATGACGTCCTCACAAGATAACGCTCTGGAGGAGGCGCTACAGCGCGCCGCCGGCGAGCCGGCGTATCGCCCGGCTTTTTTCAAGCTGTTGCTGGCGGCGACGGTGTATGTGCCGGGTGAAGCCGGCGATGATTGGATAGCCGGCGCCGTGCGCGACGACGGCGCATCGCCGGTCACGTTGCAGCATTGGGAAAAGCAGTATGGCGGCTCCGCCATCCCCTTTTTTACCTCGGTGTCCGCGCTGGAAAGGGCGGTGACGGGTCCCCAGCCTTTCGTCGCGCTGCCGGTGCGAACATTATTTGCCATGACCGCCGGCGCAGAGCTGTTTCTGAATCCCAAGCTGCCTTACGGCAAGTCCTTCGCGCCCGATGAAGTGGCGGCGCTGTTGAGCAACGACGGTGACGCGTTGACTGAATGGCAGGTTTTGGCAGGGGAAATGCGTATGACCCTCAGCGAGCCTAAGGACATGCCGGTACAGATGGTGGACTCGCTGACCGTCCTATTCGCGCAATATAAACAGGTGCGGCGGGCTTTTCTGGTACAGGTGCGGGACGATGCGGAGCAAGAGCCGCACTGGCTTATCGGCCTGGAATGCGACAGCGATGCCGAAGAGGCCATTCAGGAGACGGGGCAGGTGGCGACCGATACCGCGCCGGACGCGCTGCCGGTGGATATATGCCTGGTGGAGGAGGGCGAGGCGGGCATCAGCCATTATTTCCTCCACCACATTACTCCTTTCTATGAACGGCGCTGGGGCAGCTGGCTACGGTCGGTGAAAGACGCAGGCCGGTCCTGAGTGCTTTTTTAAACGCCGAGGGGGCCGGACCATCGCTTTACGCCGCTGCCAAATAGCATTGGCGGGTGCGTCGCGCCACCGCGACAGCGTGCGTCCGGCGCTTCGCGGTCAAACTCACCAAGGTGCGGCCCTGCGCTTGCGCCGCGATGTCGCCGAGCGTTATTTGGCGTCGGCGATGGGCGTATCGCCACGGGTGCCCTATTCACTCCAGGAGCCGTCATACAAACTGATGTCCTGTGCGCCCAGCGCTGTGAGAGCCAGCACCGCCACCGCCGCGGTGACTCCGGAGCCGCAGCTGGCAACGACCGGCCGCCTCGGATCAATGCTCGCCTGGCGCAGTTGTTCCTCCAGCACCGGCTGGGGCTTTAGCTGCCCATCTTGTACCAGTTGGTCCCAGGGTAAGTTCAGCTGCCGGGGATATGATCGCGCAGCAGGCCGGAGCGGGGCTCCGGCGCATCGCTGTGAAAGCGTGCCGCGGGAGGGGCATCGACAATTTGCGCCGATCCGTCGGTGCTGATACGGCGGATGTCGTCGAGTGAACGCACCCGGTTGGCCTCAATGTGTGGGGTAAAGGTTTGCGGCGCGGGCGCCGGTTGTCCCTCTTCCAGCGGCATGCCGCCAACCGTCCAGCCCTCCCGCCAGCAACGACACCTGCCGGACGCCGCTGGTTTGCAGCATCCACCAGGCGCGCGGGGCAGAAAACAGTGTACCGTCATCGTAGATTACGCCGTGGTGTGTGTTGCTAACACCTAGCGCACCCATATCGCGGGCAAACTGCGCCGGGGAGGTCAGCATATGGGGCAGGGGAGAGGCGCTATCGGACAGGGCCTCGATATCAAAAAATACCGCACCGGGCAGATGACCCGCGCGAAATTCCGCAGCACTTTCGCGCAGCCCTTGATAACCGGGCGGCAGCATGCGCGCGTCAAGAATGCGCACCTGAGGATCATCGAGATGCAGCAGCAGCCATGTTTGGCTAACGAATAACGAATGGGTCATCATAAGCTCCGTCTGGGGTGCGCCGCGCATTGTGCCGGCGCCATTGCATTGCCTGGCATTGTCGGCTTTTTTGCCGTTGGCTTCAAGCCGGGGCGGCGAAGGGATGTCGCCCTCGGTGCGGCGGCGCTTTTTTTAATGAAATGTTATTTTTAAAGGTAGCGGAGCGCTTCGCGCGCCCCTATAATCTGCGCCACTTGCACCGGCCGGCGTAACAGCGAATTAGCGCGGCCATAACAAAAATCACCTAGAGGTTCTTATGACCATTGAACGTACCTTTTCCATTATCAAGCCGAACGCCGTGGCCAAAAACGTCATCGGTGCCATTATCCAGCGTTTTGAAAGCACCGGGCTGACCGTGGTTGGCGCTAAAATGCTCCAGTTGACCCGTGAGCAGGCGGAAGGATTCTATGCCGAACATAAAGGCAAACCGTTCTTCGACAGCCTGGTGGATTTTATGATCTCCGGCCCCATCCTGGTGCAGGTGCTGGAAGGCGAAGACGCCGTGCGCCGCAATCGTGAAATCATGGGCGCCACCAACCTGGCCAATGCTTTAGCCGGCACCCTGCGCGCCGATTATGCTGACAGCTTTACTGAGAACGCGGTACACGGCTCGGATTCCGCTGAATCTGCCGCGCGCGAAATTGCTTATTTCTTTGCCGATGGCGAAGTTTGCACCCGTATTCGCTAATCCTTGCCTCACAACAGGGAAAAAAGGCTTGCTTCACCTTTTAAGCCAGGCAGCTCTGCGCTAAAATCAGTGTCCAACGTGCCCCGGATGAGGTGGTGATCCGCACTCGGCCGGGGCATTTCTTTAATGTATTTCGCGCCATAACGTGTAATAACGAGGCATGCAACAAAATGATGTCTGAACAACTTTTGTCTGAACTTTCACCCGTGGCGGCAACGTCTCCTTCCCCGGCGCCCGCAGCCCAGCAGAAATTGAACCTGCTTGATATGAACCGCCAGCAGCTGCGCGAGTTTTTTTCTTCGATGGGGGAAAAGCCCTTCCGCGCTGATCAGGTAATGAAATGGATCTATCACTATTGCTGCGATGATTTCGATCAGATGACGGACATCAACAAGCATTTGCGCGCCAGGCTGAAAGCGCTGGCGGAAATCCGCGCGCCGGAAGTCGCCGAGGAGCAGCGCTCCGCCGACGGTACCATCAAATGGGCCATCAAGGTGGGCGACCAGCAGGTCGAGACGGTCTACATTCCCGAGGATGATCGCGCCACGCTGTGCGTCTCCTCCCAGGTCGGCTGCGCGCTGCAATGCACTTTCTGCTCCACCGCGCAGCAGGGCTTCAACCGTAATCTCCGGGTGTCGGAAATTATCGGCCAGGTCTGGCGCGCGGCAAAGATCATCGGCGCCGCCAAGGTCACCGGCCAGCGCCCTATCACCAATGTGGTAATGATGGGCATGGGCGAGCCACTGCTCAATCTCACCAACGTGGTGCCGGCGATGGAGATTATGTTGGACGATTTCGGCTTCGGGCTGTCCAAGCGGCGCGTCACGTTGTCCACCTCCGGCGTCGTGCCGGCCCTGGAGAAGCTCGGCGACATGATAGACGTGGCGCTGGCGATTTCGCTCCATGCGCCAAACGATACGATTCGCGACGAAATTGTGCCGATTAACCGCAAATACAATATCGAGACTTTCCTGTCGGCGGTGCGCTGTTATCTTGACAAGTCCAACGCCAATAAGGGCCGCGTGACCGTGGAGTACGTGATGCTCGATCACATCAACGACGGAACCGAGCACGCACATCAACTGGCGGCATGTTTGAAATATACGCCGTGCAAGATTAACCTTATTCCCTGGAACCCGTTTCCCGGCGCCCCCTACGGCCGCAGTTCCAATAGCCGGGTGGATCGCTTCGCCAAGGTGCTGATGGGCTACGAGTTCACGACCATCGTACGTAAAACGCGCGGCGACGATATCGATGCCGCCTGTGGGCAACTGGCGGGAGAGGTGATCGACCGCACCAAGCGTACCCTGCGTAAACGTATGAACGGTGAATCGATTGAGGTAAAGGCGGTCTGATGGCAAGCGCTGGCGCTGGCCTTTGACCCACCACGTTAACGGAAATAGCGTAACGATAAGGGAGCCGGCATGAAGCTGATTCGGATGGGTGGAGTCGTAATTATCATCGCTCTGGTGGGCGGTTGCGCCGGTGAAAGCTGGCAGGCGCAGCGCGACGGCGGGCCGTTGCCGCAGTCCGCACCTACGCGCTTGCAACTGGGGATGGCCTATCTGGTGGCGGGTAATCTAGATGCTGCCCGGCAGAATCTGTCAATGGCGGTGAAAGCCGCGCCCGACGATTACCGGACCCAGCTCGGGATGGCGCAGTATGAACAGCGGATTGGTGAAACCGCCGTCGCAGAGAATCGCTACCGCCTGGCCCTGAAACTGGCGCCGCAAAATAGCGAAGTTCTGAATAATTACGGTGCGTTTTTATGTGGTTTAGGGCAGTATGTACCGGCGCAACAGCAGTTTTCCGCGGCTGCGCAATCGGCGGATTACGGCGAGGCTGTCGATAGTCTGGAGAGCGCCGGCTACTGTTTTTTTCAAGTCAGGGGACGGCGCACAGGCGCGTTCCTTGATCGCGCGCACTCCTGAAAAAGGCGTGGCACTGGTATTTGAAGCGAACCGGCAATTAACGGCGGGTCGCGCTGACAGAGCGCAGCGGCTTTTGGATATTTATCAACATGTGCTTCCGGCCAGCGCCGAAAGTTTATGGTTACAGATTCGTTTCGCTGCGTTAGCCAACCGGCCGAATGACGTGTAACGTTATGGCACGCGGCTTGCGCGAAGTTTTCCATAATCCGAACAGTACCAGCAATTCCTAGCTAATGAATACTGAAGCCCTGCAAGATCAAGCACCAACCACGACGGGCGGACGCCTGCGTCAAGCCCGCGAAAATATGGGATTAAGCCAGCAGGCGGTGGCCGAGCGGCTGTGCCTGAAGGTCTCCACCGTGCGGGATATCGAAGACGATCACGTCAATCCCAACCTCTCCTCAACGTTCCTACGCGGCTATATTCGCTCTTATGCGCGCCTGGTGGATATTTCTGAAGAAGAACTGACGCCGATGATGGCCAAACAGGTGCCGATAAAGGCCTCGAAGGTAGCGCCGATGCAGAGCTTCTCGCTGGGCAAAACCCGCAAGAAACGCGATGGCTGGCTGATGGGGTCCACCTGGCTTATCCTGTTTGTGGTGATTGGTCTGACGGGCGCCTGGTGGTGGCAAAATCATCAGGCCCAGCAGCAGGATATCGCCAACATGGCCGATCAATCCTCCGCCCAGTTATCGCGTGGGGATGATGCCACGTTGGTCCCGTTTGGCGACGGCGCGGACGACGTCGGTCAGCCGCCGGCGGATCAACCGGCCGACGCGGATGCCGGTGTGCCGGCTGCGGCGCCGTCTTCATCACCCGCAAGCGCGGCGCCCGCCCCGGATATCGCCGGCCAGACCGCCGGCCGCACGTTGCCAGTGCCGGCGACGGTTAGCCCCTCCGCGCCGACAACGTCCGCCGCACCGGAGACCGGCGCCGCTGATGCCGACGGCAACGCGCTGGTGATGAATTTTACCGGCGACTGTTGGCTGGAGGTGTTCGATGCTGGCGGCAAGAAACTGTTCAGCGGTATTCAGCATAGCGGCGCCAGGCTGAATCTCACCGGCCAGGCACCGTACAAATTAAAAATCGGCGCCCCTGCCGCAGTGCAGGTTCATTACCAGGGCAAGCCGGTGGATCTGAGCCGGTTCATCCGGTCAAATCAGGTTGCGCGACTGACCGTAGCCGCCCAGTAAAGAGTTAAGCCAGTCGGCAAGGTTGGAGAAAGTTCAATGCATAATTCCGCACCCATAACCCGTCGAAAATCGAAACGTATTTACGTCGGCAAGGTGCTGGTGGGTGACGGCGCCCCCATCGCGGTACAGTCAATGACCAACACCTGTACCACCGATGTCGCGGCGACGGTGCAACAGATACAGGCGCTGGAGCGCGTCGGTGTTGATATCGTACGCGTATCGGTGCCCACCATGGACGCCGCCGAAGCGTTCAAACTTATCAAACAGCAGGTCGCTGTTCCGCTGGTGGCGGATATCCATTTCGATTATCGCATCGCGTTGAAAGTTGCCGAATATGGCGTTGACTGTTTGCGTATCAATCCCGGCAACATCGGCAATGAGGGGCGTATCCGTTCCGTGGTGGATTGCGCGCGCGATAACAATATCCCGATTCGCATCGGCGTTAACGCTGGCTCCCTTGAGCGCGATCTGCAGGAAAAGTATGGCGAACCCACGCCGGAGGCCCTGTTGGAATCGGCCATGCGCCATGTGGATATCCTTGACCGGCTCAATTTCGATACGTTCAAGGTCAGCGTGAAAGCTTCCGACGTGTTCCTGGCGGTGCAATCCTACCGCCTTTTGGCCTCGCGTATCGATCAGCCGCTGCATCTGGGTATTACCGAGGCCGGCGGCGCCCGCAGCGGGGCGGTGAAATCGGCGATTGGTCTTGGCCTGCTATTAAGCGAAGGCATCGGCGATACGCTGCGCATCTCGCTGGCGGCGGATCCGGTAGAGGAAGTAAAGGTCGGTTTCGATATTTTGAAGTCGCTGCGTATTCGCGCCCGCGGCATCAACTTCATTGCCTGCCCGACGTGTTCGCGTCAGGAGTTTGATGTTATCGGCACCGTCAATGCCCTGGAGCAGCGGCTGGAGGACATCGTCACGCCAATGGATGTCTCCATCATTGGTTGTGTAGTGAATGGTCCCGGCGAAGCGCTGGTGTCCACGCTGGGTGTGACCGGCGGCCATAACAAAAGCGGCTACTATGAAGACGGCGTTCGCCAGCGCGAGCGTTTCGATAACGAACTGATGATCGACCAATTAGAGGCCCGTATTCGCGCGAAAGCGGCGATGCTGGACGAGAATAATCGCATCACGGTCAATCTGATAGAAAAATAACACAGGTAGAGATTCGACATGGCAAAGAACATCCAGGCCATTCGCGGCATGAACGACTATTTGCCGGAAGAGACGGCATTCTGGCAGTGCGTGGAAGGGACACTTAAAAACGTGCTGGCCAGCTACGGCTACAGTGAAATCCGCCTGCCGATCGTCGAGCAGACCCCGCTGTTCCAGCGGGCTATCGGTGAAGTTACCGATGTAGTGGAAAAAGAGATGTATACCTTCGCCGATCGCAACGGCGACAGCCTGACCCTGCGTCCGGAGGGCACCGCCGGCTGCGTGCGCGCCGGTATTGAACACGGTTTGCTGTACAATCAGGAACAGCGGTTGTGGTATGTGGGGCCGATGTTTCGCTATGAGCGTCCACAGAAAGGCCGCTACCGTCAGTTCCACCAGATGGGTGCCGAGGTATTTGGTCAACAGGGACCGGATGTTGACGCCGAGCTTATTCTGCTGACCGCCCGCTGGTGGCGTGCGCTGGGTATCCAGGAACATGTGGCGCTGGAGCTGAATTCCATCGGTTCGCTGGAGGCGTGCGCGCGCTACCGCGAGGCGCTGGTCGCGTTTTTGCGCCAGCATGAAGACCGCCTGGATGAAGATTGCCGCCGTCGCATGCATACCAATCCAATGCGGGTATTGGACACGAAAAACCCCGATATTCAGGTGCTGCTCAACGACGCACCGGTTCTGACCGATTACCTTGATGACGATTCCCAGGCCCACTTTTCCGGTCTGTGTGAACTTTTAGACCTGGCCGGCATCCCATATACGGTTAATCCGCGTTTGGTGCGCGGCCTGGATTATTACAACCGGACGGTTTTCGAGTGGGTAACCACCCGTTTGGGGTCGCAGGGCACCGTTTGCGGCGGCGGCCGCTACGATGGGCTGGTGGAACAGCTGGGCGGTCGCGCCACCCCCGCCGTGGGTTTCGCGATGGGGCTGGAGCGGCTGGTGCTGCTGGTGCAGGCGGTCAACCCGGATTTCGCCGCCGCAGCGCGTGTGGATGCTTATCTGGTGGCGGCCGGGGACGGCGTGCAGCGTGAGGCGCTGCGGCTGGCGGAGCAGTTGCGTGACGAGCTGTCTTCCCTGCGGCTGATGACCAATTACGGCGGCGGCAGCTTTAAAAAGCAGTTTGGCCGTGCCGACAAGCACGGCGCCCGCATCGCGCTGGTTCTCGGAGAAAGCGAAGCGGCGGCGGGACAAGTAGTGGTGAAGGATTTGGCCACGGGTAACCAGGAAACGCTGGCGCAGAGCGATGTCGCCGCGCGGCTGGCATCGATTTTAGGTTAAGGAGAGGTACACCGTGGAAGTCTACAGCACTGATAACGAACAGCGCGATGCGCTGCGCCGTTTCTTTGTCGATAACGGCAAGGCGCTGGCGATAGGCGTCGTGCTCGGCGTTGGAGCTCTGGTGGGCTGGCGTTACTGGCATAATCACCATAACGACGCGATGATGGCGGCATCAAGCGCCTGGCAGCCGGTGAACGCCGGCCTGAGCGGCCAGGCGGCCCAGCCGCAGCTGGACGCCGCGCAGCATTTTGCCGACGCCAACGATAACAACTATGGCGCGCTAACCTCGATGGGGCTGGCGCGGCAATTCGCCGAGCGGGGCGATTTCCCCGCCGCGGAGAAGCAGTTGCAAAAAGCGCTTGGCCAGACCCGCGAGGCCAATCTGCAATCGCTTATCAATCTGCGGCTGGCGCGCGTGCAGCTGCAGCAGAAAAACGTGGATGGCGCATTGAAAACCCTCGACGGCGTGAAGGATCAGGGATGGACGGCGCTAGCGGAGGATACCCGTGGCGATGCGCAGGTGATCAAAGGCGATCAACAGGCCGCCCGTACCGCCTATGAAAAAGCGTTGCAGTCCGGCGCGCCGCAGGCGCTGGTGCGCATGAAACTGAATAATCTGTCCAGCTGAGAGGGACCCCATGCAATTGCGTAAGACGATGTTTGTAGGACTGTTATCGGTCACCCTGCTCAGCGGGTGCTCGTGGTTCAGCGGCGAGGAAGACGTAGTGACCATGTCGCCGCTGCCCAAAGTGGACAACCAGTTTCAGCCGACGACGGTATGGAGCCGCTCGGTCGGTAGCGGTTCCGGCGAATTCTATTCCAACTTGCACCCCGCCTGGCAAGACGACCGCGTATTTGCGGCGGATCGTCGTGGTGTTGTTAAAGCGCTCGATGCGGACAGCGGCAAAGAGATTTGGTCGACCAACCTTTCCATCCATACCGGCTTCTTCTCACGCAATCGTCCGGCGCAGCTCTCCGGCGGCGTGGCGGCGGCGGGCTCGCGGGTTTACATGGGCAGCGAACTGGCCAAGGTTTATGCGCTTGACGCGCAGGACGGCAGCGTCGCCTGGGAAACGACGGTTGCCGGCGAGGCCCTGTCTACGCCGGTGCTTAGCGATGGCGTGGTGCTGATCCATACCAGCAACGGCATTCTACAGGCCCTAAACGAGGCCGACGGCGCGGTAAAATGGACCGTCAACTTTGATGTGCCGCCGCTTACGCTGCGCGGTGAATCCTCGCCGACGACGGCGTTTGGCGCCGCGATCGTGGGCGGTGATAACGGCCGGGTCAGTGCGGTCATGATCAATCAGGGCCAGCTGATTTGGCAGCAGCGCATCTCGCAGCCGAGCGGTGCCACCGAAATCGCCCGGATCAACGATGTGCAAACCACGCCGGTCGTGGTTAACGGCGTCGTGTACGCCCTGGCCTATAACGGCAACCTTGCGGCGCTGGATCTGAGCTCCGGCCAGGTGATGTGGTCGCGGGAAATCGGTTCCGTAACCAATCTGCTGGTGGACGGCGGCCGGATTTACCTGGTGGATCAAAATGACCGCGTTATTGCGGTGGACACCCAGGGCGGCGTCATCCTTTGGCGTCAGAGCGAGCTGCTGCACCGTAACCTGACCTCGCCGGTGCTGTATAATGGCTACATTGTCACCGGTGACTCGGAAGGCTACCTGCATTGGATTAACACCGATGATGGCCGCTTCGTCGCTCAGCAAAAAGTGGATAGCGCCGGCCTTCTGGCGGCCCCTATCGTTGCCGGCGATAAACTTATTGTGCAGGCAAAAAATGGCGAGGTTTACGCCATTACCCGCTAAGGCGTGCTATCATCCGGCGCCGGTAGCCGGATATGCGCTTCCCGCAACGGCTCCTGACATGTTCAGGAGCCGTTTTGTCTTATATAATCGGTCCTGTTTCGTCTTTGCCGTTTTTAACCTGATGAGGTTGTAATAATGATACCTGTCGTCGCGCTGGTCGGGCGCCCGAATGTAGGAAAATCCACTCTCTTTAATCGACTAACGCGCACTCGTGATGCGCTGGTGGCGGATTTTCCGGGGCTGACGCGTGACCGCAAGTATTGTCGTGCCGAATGGGAAGGCCATGAGTTTATCGTTATTGATACCGGCGGTATTGATGGCACTGAGGAAGGGGTGGAAACCCGCATGGCCGGTCAGTCGCTGGTGGCGATTGAAGAGGCCGACATTGTGTTGTTCATGGTAGATGGACGCGCCGGGCTGATGGCGGCCGATAAAGGTATTGCCAGGCATCTGCGCAGCCGCGAGAAAACCACGGTGATTGTCGCCAATAAAACCGACGGGATCGATGCCGACAGCGCGGTGGGGGATTTTTATTCCCTGGGCATGGGCGAGATAGTCCCTATTGCCGCCTCGCACGGGCGCGGCATCAACAGCCTGTTGGAGCAGGTTTTGTTGCCGCTGGTGAGCGATGGTTTGGCGGAGGCGGAGGACGAATTTGCGCCCTGGCCTGACGACGAGGCAGAGGTGCTGGCGCGGGAAGAAGAAGAGGAGCCTTTTGATCCTCAATCGTTGCCGATAAAGCTTGCGATCGTCGGGCGTCCCAACGTGGGTAAATCCACGCTCACCAACCGCATTCTCGGCGAAGAGCGTGTGGTGGTCTATGACATGCCCGGCACTACCCGCGACAGCATATATATTCCCATGGTACGTGACGAGCGGGAGTATGTCCTGATCGATACCGCCGGCGTGCGCAAGCGTGGCAAGGTCACGGAAACCGTGGAGAAATTCTCTGTGATCAAAACGCTGCAGGCTATCGAAGATGCCAATGTCGTATTGCTGGTCATCGACGCCCGTGAAGGCATTTCCGATCAGGATTTGTCGCTGCTGGGCTTTATCCTCAACAGTGGCCGCTCGCTGGTCATTGCGGTCAATAAATGGGATGGTCTGTCCAGCGAGACGCGTGACGAAGTGAAAGAGGCGCTGGATCATCGTCTTGGTTTTATCGATTTTGCCCGCGTGCATTTCATCTCTGCCCTGCACGGCAGTGGCGTCGGCAATCTGTTTGAATCGGTGAATGAAGCCTACCAATGCGCCACCAAGCGGGTGAGCACTGCGCTATTGACGCGCATCATGCGCATGGCGGTTGATGAACATCAACCGCCGCTGGTGCGCGGTCGGCGCGTTAAACCCAAATATGCCCATGCCGGTGGCTACAATCCTCCGATTGTGGTGATCCACGGCACACAGGTTAAAGATTTGCCGGATACCTATAAGCGCTATCTGATGAATTATTTCCGCCGCTCGCTGGGGATTATGGGTACGCCGATTCGCATCCAGTTCAACGAGGGCGCCAACCCCTTCGCCGGGCGGCGCAATACCTTGACACCGACGCAGCTGCGTAAACGCAAGCGGCTGATGAGTCATATCAAGAAAAACAAATAAGCGTGATGGACATGGCACACTGTGAGATTTGCCAACAGCCGCTGGTTACCGCGGGCAATAAGCTGCATTGTCCCGCCTGCGGGCAAGACTATCGTGAGTCTGCGCGTTGCCCCGATTGCGGGCAGCCGCTTGAGATCCTGAAAGCCTGCGGTGCGGTGGATTATTTTTGCCCCCATGGCAATGGCCTCATCGCTAAAAAACGGGTGACGCTGTCGCTCGTCACCTTCTAGGACGGGTAATGCGGTGCTGGAGGTTCATCCTCCAATTGCCCGTGTCGCCATAAAGCCTGCAGCTCGGTCGGCGCGCGGTTGATTAGAGCGCATAACCGTTCGCGTTTTGGCGCTGGCAAATCCCCCAGCACGAAGCGCTGCTGATCCGCCAGCGCAGGGATAAAAGCGAAACCGCCCTCCCGCGATAGCGCAATCACGGTATGGTTATTCAAAACAGGTGATCTGCCCATGCTGTCCTCCCGAGGGCGCAGCGACATTTTCCGCCGAACCGCCCCCTTATGTTAAGACACCTACCTGCCGCCAGGCGTTGTAGACAGCCTCGCCGATTTTTGCATCAAATTGCTCTGTAGCGTGACTTACGGTCAATCTCGCGAAATCAGCAAAACTGGCGTTCTGCAGCAGTTTTTTATCCGTCAGCGTAGCATACAAATGGTGCCGGCCTTTTCCCAGGCATTGCCTCCCAGAGCGATAGCCGTCAGGTAGAACGCACGATTGGGGATGCCCGAATTAATATGGACGCCGCCATTATCTTCGCGGGTGTGGACGAAGCCGACCATGTCTGCCGGCTGCGGATCTTTGCCCAGCACCGGATCGTCATAGGCGGTGCCGGTTGCCGGCATCGAGCGCAGCCCGTCGCCGTGAATGCCGTCTGCCAACAAACCCGCACCGATAAGCCAGTCCGCCTGCTGCGCAGTTTGTTGCAAATGGTATTGTTTCACTAGGGAACCAAAGACATCGGATAGCGATTCATTCAGCGATCCCACCTGTTCAAAGTAAATCAAATTGGCTTCATGTTCCGTTACGCCATGGGCCAACTCGTGCACCACGACATCAAGCGCAATAGTGAAACGGCTAAAGATCTCACCATCGTCATCGCCGAACACCATTGGTTCCCCATCCCAGAAGGCGTTTTGGTAAGCACTACTGTAATGGACGGTACCGGCCAGCGGCAATCCCTTAGCATCCAGCGAATTACGCTGAAATACCCGCCAATAAAAATCGTGAGTGATGCCTAAATAGTCATAGGCTTCATTCACCACCACATCTTTTCCCGGCGGTTGCGCGTGCAAGTAATGCGCAACCGCCGGCGTGCGGCCCATCAGGTTATGCACGTGAGTAAGGGTATGGCGCGCAAACAGGTGCTGATGCTCATTCCCTTTTTCCATAATGCGTTTTAAAAGGTAAGGGGGGAATTACGCTGGCAAAACGCGGGTTGCTGATGTCCGTCAACAAACCTCCTGCGTCTGGAGAAAGGATCCCGCCGCCGTAGCAGGAAGCTCGGAGGGAAAGCGCATATTTAATTATAATTGTAAATTAATTTATAATATATATTTATTATTATTTTTATTTTAGTTATGTGTAAGAATTGGCTTGAGGCCGGTGCATCGGCAGCGCACGCCTAGCGGCGGCGGCCGCAGCAGGCCGTACCGCGCTGCACGCTGGTGCACGAGGCGGGAAATGGCTAAGCCCGTTGTGCGCGACGGTTAAGGCGGCCGCTTGACACCCGCTGCAGCGAAGGGTAAACGCTTGCGAAGGGAGATTCGTCACTGCGTAACGTTTGCCCAAGCCGGGAAACCGCCATAGTGATTATCTAAACGTGGGGGCGTGTGCGCCGTGATGTGTACAGCACAGATGAAAAAACCGGCCGGTGGCCGGTTTATGCGCCTGCTCAGGCAGACTCAGGGCGCCAAATAGCGATAGACGACCGAAATATCGCTTTCGCCGTGGCCGGCGTCCACCGCCTGCTGCCAGATCTCGCTGATACGTTTCAATCGGGCAGATTGCGCGAGTTCGCCGCCTTGAGCGCCAGCCGGGCGTCCTTAAGTCCCCATATTAGCGCCATTTGCGGATCATAGTTATCTTATTTAATCATCGCCAGCTGGCCCTTGACATAAGGCGCCGCCAGCTGCGTGCTTTCTGCGATACCTTGCATCATGACGATCAGCCAGGCATTGACGACCAGCTTCATCCGGTTACCGGCTCCGGCAGGACCGAGCCACCGGGTGCCTTTGGCAATGGTGGCAAATACCGGCTCAACTGCGCTCGCCGCCTGACGATCGCCGCTCGCCAGCACCAATACCTGGGCGTTTTCAGCCGGCACTTTGGTGCCGGAAACCGGCGCATCAATAAAAACGATATCGTCGCGCGCCTGCTTGACCGCCGCGATGAGCTCCTCCGTGGCTTCAACACCCAGGGTGCCCATTTGGGCAAGGACAGCATGCGGTTTCATGGCTGCCAGTACGCCTTCGGAACCCAACATACAGTACGCGTCGTCGGGCCGTCAGGTAGCATCGTCAGCACCACATCGGCCTCGCGCACGACTTCCGCCGGACTGGCGCACAAAATAGCGCCGGCTTCGGCTAAGTCTTCGCCGCGCGACCGGGTCCGGTTCCATACGCGTGTCGCCAGACCCGTTTTGCGCAAATTGGCGGCAAAAGCATGGCCCATGGCGCCCAGCCCAGCACCGCGACCGTTGGTTGCTTATTCATAACGACCCCACTCCTTTCATTAACGCTGATATTTTATGAAATCGGTTTTGCGGGCGATCTTATCGTATAGCCTCATCGCCTGATGATTATCGCTCTGCGTCATCCAGTATACGCCAGCCAACGCTTCACGATCGGCATAGTGGTAAACCTGTTCAATCAGGCGCCGGCCAATGCCTTGTCCACGGACAAGATCGTCCACGTAAAGATCCTGTAAATAGAGCATTGGCTGCTGATACCATCCGTGATCGTGCACAATACAGTTGGCAATCCCCACCAGACGGCCGTTGCGCTCGGCGACGAAACCGCACATGGCAGGGTAGGCGCTATCCGTCAAACGCGCAAAAGTGTGTTCATACAGTGCATCATCGCGGATAGTCGAATAAAAACTCAGATAGCGACGCCACAGAAGTTTCCAGTCATCCCTATCGCCAGGGACGAGGGTGCGGAGGGTAACAGCGCGGTTATCCATGATAGAAGCCTCCCGAAGATAAAGCGTAAGCCATGACGTTATCGGCAAAACCTTTACCCTGTCAATGGCAGACCGAGGGGGCCGTCAAGCACTTATGAAGGCATTGCCATCAGGTTTATCTCCTGACGCGGATGCGCTGGGCAACGCATGTGGGGAGGACAGAGCAATGGGTCAAGCGCAGGAACAACCGACAAGGCAGAGGCGAAAGTCTAAAGGGGGAGGGCGCAACAAAGGCGCAGAATGAGAGGCGGGATACAGGGCGTTTGAGCGGACGGCGCTGCGGCCAAACCGCCCCACAGGGCGGCCTGGTGAGGGAGAACCGGTTCCAGGCCACGGGCTGATGATGACGGCCGCCTGTGACGCCGCGGCCGTTACACATTATTCGTAAGGCCATTCCCGCCAATAGAGGGCGGCGCCTGCCCTGCTGACGACGTGTTGCGTTATTGTCTGAGGTAAGGCGTTGCGTCTCGTACCGGCGCTTATTACGGCAGGGGGTTTATGTCGGCATCAATCACCTGATAGAAGGCCTTGGCAGTGTTGGCAATATCCCAGACGCCAAGTATGACATGATAGCCTGAGCGGGAAGGTACGTCACACTCCAGCTTGACCACATCTCCCGGCAATGCGCCTTGAAACTCTTTTTGGCAAAAAGGCGTCAACGCAAAGTCGGCCCGCGCCAGCGGGGGGGGGATCCCAATTTTCTTGAGTGATAAAGAATCTCATGGCGGTGGTGGCATGCTGCTTGGTAATAGTTCACGTAAACTTGTTTTTACCCGAATTTAATTTGACATGGTGCCAGCGATCGCTGCTTTGCTGGTTCAATACGTCAAAAAGGGTATTCTCCCGCTGGCAATTTCACCATCCTTCGGCCCGGCTGCTGGAAATCCTTTCGGACCTTCAATAGATTGATAATCTTTCGGGACATTATTGCCACAATCTTCATTTTTCATCGTATAACATAAGTAAGCACGGCTCTGCGGATTTTGGATATAGCCATGTCTAGGCGTTATTTCGTAAGATGCTGCGAAAGTCGATGCGTTAAACAGTAATGCTAAAGTAGGAATAATCACTTTTTTCATGTTAATGCTCCATATCTGGACTGATCTTGTGCCGATATTGGCTAAGGCAGTGCCAGAAATTTCAGCCGGGAATAAGTCTAAGGCTGGACCAGACAATGATTTTACCGTCATTGTCTGGCCAGTGGTGTTAATAAGCCTCATTATTCAGAGTGAGGCTCTTTTATTTACTGACGGGTAAGAATGAAATCGAACATTTTCTCGCCCACGGATTTAATTTCGATAGTAAGATTTTCTAAGAGTGTCATTTCAATATCAGCAAATTTAATGGTGTCAGACGCGCTATCGTAATGAAGCATTATTCCCTCATTAAAAGGCCAGCAGCCGGTATTCTTGTCACGGATCGCCACATGCACTTTGCAGCTCATAGAGTCGGTTTTACTATCCAGGAAAGTATATTCTTTATCATCCTCAGACACCGAGTTGACATCTATATTTCCTATGCTTTCACGATTGGTTTTAAAATGGAGGGGATATTTCCCGTCTTTATTTTGAACTTTATCAACCAGGCGAAAACCTAAATTAAAACTCATAATATGTGTCCTTATGTTATTAATGAGGAAGTGCTGTCGTAATCGCGAAGGGATCATCCTAATCCTGTCCGCATTAAGAGAATATTCTTTATAAAAATGTTGTTTCAAGCGAGCAACGTTGTGTTGTGGAAGGTTAAGTTGGTGGGTATTTTTGTTGAGTAAAAATCATATTATCTCACGTTATTGCGCTGGTATTATTATTTGAAAGCGATGTACTTTGTTTGCCAAATTATACAGTCAAGAGATTGAGTTATTCGCTTAATATATCACTTTCAGCCCGCTACCGTTTGTTGCACACCGCATCGCCCCGCTGCAGTCGGGAAAACGACCGGCCCCGGATAAGGGCAACGGTGAGGCTGGCAAACGAAACGTCTACCGACTTTCGTTCGCCTCTGCAAGTCGTCGTCATCCGCGCGTTTAATCGGCGTTGATGGGCGGCTCCCAGCGCATATGCCACGCGTAATCATCGCCGGTGATGATAGTAAAACCCAGCCGCAGATAAAGGTTTTTAGCGGGATTGTTTTTTTAACACCTTTAGTTCTACCGCTAAATTTTCCCGCTGCGCCTGCTGCATAACTCCCTCCAACAATTGCTGGTCGATGCCCCGACGCTGAAATTCCGGCGCCACCTGGATTTGGCCGATAAACCAGGCATCATCGGTAAGATAATATTTAAACAGGCCGGCCAGTTGATCCTCCACCAGAATAATATGGGCATCGTTCCAGTAGTCGATAATCTTGCTCAAATGCGTCTGTTCATCCTCATTGATGCCGTCATTGATGAGATAACCCTCCATAGGTGGCGAGTCTTAACGCATATAGGGCGGGAATATCACTGACGTCCGCCCGGCGCAGTCTGAGAGAGGTTGAGCTCATAGTTACTCCAGAAAACAAAGGGGAGATTATGCGTGCTGGCGGGATAATGGGCAATAGGGAGGGCATTAACGGCAGCGTGGGTATTGGGCTCCTAGGCCATTAGCGTGGCCACGCCCGCTGGACGCGCTTGGTGACGCGCGGTTATATCGCTCGGGCCAGGCGTGGCAAAGAGGCCTGGTTGTCGCCGACATTGATGCCGCGCTATGCCTTAATCGGTACAACTGTGCTTAAGACGGATTTGACCCCAGCTGTTTGTGTCCTCGCTGGCGCTCACCCTTAAGCCTGACTCAGACGATTTTGCCGGACTGCGTCGCCGGCGCCGTCAACGCTTTATGACGCACCGTCAACAAAAACGCAGAAATGAGGGTAAATGACAAAGTGATCAGATCCAGCACCAAATAGGCTTGGTGGAAACCAACCTGATCATACATTCTCCCCACCCACGTGGACAATTACGACGCCGGATAATTGCTTCGATAAATTGAATCCGATAAGAAACAGTTTTGCGGATAGACGTGGATCGAACACCGAAGAAATATATTTAAACGCCCCGACTAACAAAAAAGGAAGTTCAAACATATGCAGCGTTTTTAATATGATCACCTCAATACCGCTGGTGGCAAAGGACGATCCAAGAATGCGCACCGACATGATGAGGCCCGCCACCAACAGCGCGTTCTTGCTGCTGATACGGTTGATAATCGCCGGGGTAAAAACATAATCAAACCGTTTAGCAATTCCCCGCCGGTGGTAACAAAGCCAAAGATTTCAGTACCGCGTTGCGGGCTGGCAAAAAACTTTGAAGAAATTGGCGAATTGCTGATCAAAAAAATCGTAAATACTGGCTACCCCAATCACATAAACAATGAATGCCCAGAAACGCGGCATGACCAACAGCTCAGCCGCCATTTTTAACGAAAAGGCGCGCCGGTTGGCGCCCAGTTTATCCATGACCTGTGCGTTCATATTGCTTTCCGGGCGCGACAGGAACAGCAATATCGCCAGTACGACCGCGAAACCCGAGGCAATCCAGAAGGTAATGTTGGGATCGATGCTAAACAAAATACCGGTCAGCGAGGCGCAAATGGCCCAACCCACACAGCCTGAAACGAGCACTCTGCCATATTCAAAATAGTTAGCACGGCTAACACGCTCGATAAACGCTTCCACCGCCCCGGAACCGCTGGAGAACACGAAACCGAGATACAGTCCGCCTGCCAGCGCGCCGGCGTACATATTAAACTGGAGCAGCGGCGACAGCACAAAGATGAAAAAGGGCGCAAACAAAATCAGCAGGATGGTAATACTCCACAGCAGATGTTTACGTAGCCCCAATTTGTCGGAGATCAGGCCAAATAGCGGCTGAAAGACGATAGCGAAAAACGAGATTGAGGAGAACACCATGCCGGTCTCGGTTTTACTAAGGTGATTGACGTCCGCCAGCCAGATGGGGAAAAACGAAAAATAGACGGACATAATGAAATAATAGAAAAAGAAGAACAGCATAAAATAGATAAAATTATGCTTCTCCTGGATCGTCAGCATCGCAGTCTTCATCGTCGTCACCATGCCAGGTCGGTATCAGAAGGGGATAAGGGGGGCGAACCCCCTCAGTTCAACTGCCAGCGCAAGGAATAGCGGTAGCGCTCTGCATCCAGCAGGTAGGCCTGATGAACGCTTGGACTCCACGAATCGTCCCCGCCGACGCCCATATGCGCGGTATCCAGGTTGAGCCAGAGGCCGGCTTCGGGACGCAGTTGGTGCCAGTGACGGGCCGCGGTCAACTGTTGCGTACCGTAAGGGCTGACCGAAAAATGGAACGCGCCGGTGACACGCAGTGGGCTGACGTCGAGTTCGCGGCTATAGCAGCGCATGCCGTTTTCGCTGGGAAAGATATACAGGGTGGTCATTTCGTCTAGCGGTCGCCGCCAGCGGGAGAAACGCGCGGCGGTGCGGCGGTCGGGATAGTTTTCATGCGGGCCGTCACCCAGCCAGCCGATCTCCTGCGCCTCACTATTTATACGACAGGTGACACCGACTTGGGCAACGGCGGCAGTTGTGACGAACGCACTGCCTCGATATCGGTCACCAGGGCACCGTCGGCGGTAAAGCTTAATTGCCAGCGGCTGAGCACTAGCAGGGTCTGGTGATGGAAATAGCCCACGTTCTACCCAGGCATTGGGATCAATTCTGTCCACCTCGCTAATGCCGATATCGTTATCCAACGGTGCGCGGATAAACTGGTCGGTCAAGGGAGTTTGCAGCAGAGAAAGCTCCCCTTGATGCCACTCTTGCAGATAGCCGCTGCGTTTGTCGACTCGCCAGCGTTGTGTCTGATGTGTGATGATAAACTCACTGCGGTCTCAAGGAACTGCGGTACATCGCCGAAGGGCGCCTGCTGCTGCGCTGGCGCGGCCAATGTGCCCGGCAGCGGCCAGTGTTCCCAGGCGCTGATATGCCCGGCCGGCGACCAGGGCGTCGCCGCGGGTTGTTGTACGTAAACCTGCAAGGTCAGCGTGCCGGCTTGGGCAGGAGACGACCATTGCGGGTCAAGAGTAAGAATACGTCGTTCCCCCGGTGCCAGCCGCAACGGCAGCTCGCCGCCGTGTAGAAGCTCACCTTCCAGCTCTAGCCACCAGATCAGGTTTTCATTGTCGTTGGTGCGAAACAGATACTCGCTTTCAACGCTTATTTGCAGCCAGGCGGCCTCCACCAGGGCGAATTGGAAGAATTGCTGCTGTTTTTTCACCTCAACATGCCGGGATGGAGGGTGCGATCGGGGAATACCAGCCCGTTGAGGCAAAATTGCCGATCGTTGGGGGTGTCGCCGAAGTCACCGCCGTAGGCCCAATGGAGAGTGCCCTGCTCCAGCGCCTGGTCGGCCCAATCCCAAATGAATCCACCCTGCAAGCGGGGATATTGGCGGAACGCCCGCCAATAATCGGCAAAGCCGCTGAGGCTGTTACCCATGGCGTGGGCGTATTCGCACAGGATAAGCGGACGCTGCTCGCCGGGAGCCCTATCCATTTTTTGATAGCCCATTTCGGCACCGCCGGGATGGGCAAATCCTCCTCGACCTGCGCATACATCGGGCAAAGAATATCGGTGGCGGCGGTATCGGCGGCGGCGCCTTCATATTGTACCGGTCGCGACGGGTCCTGCGTTTTGACCCAGCGATATAACGCATCGTGAGTGGCGCCATGGCCCGCTTCGTTGCCGAGCGACCAGATAATGATACTGGCATGATGACGGTTGCACTGCACCATTCGGGTAACCCGCTCGCTAAAGGCGGCAAACCAAACCGGGTCGTCCGCCAGCCGGCTCATGGGCTCCATGCCGTGCGTCTCGATATTGGCTTCGTCCACCACGTAAAGACCATAGCGATCGCACAGACGATACCAAAGGGGGGTGTTGGGATAATGAGAACAGCGGACGGCATTAAAATTATTCTGCTTCATGAGCAGAATATCCTGCACCATGGTCTGCTCGTCCATGGTCTGCCCGTTGGCCGGGCGGTGTTCATGGCGGTTGACGCCGCGTATTAGCAGGGGTTTGCCGTTTAGCTGTAGCAGCCCGTCACGCACGCTAACCTGGCGGAAACCCACATCATAGGCTTCCGCTTCAATCAGCGTGCCTTCACCGTCCAAAAGCGCTACGACTACGCGATACAGGGTGGGATCTTCCGCGCTCCATAGCCTCGGCGCCGCGACCGGCACGCTTCTGCAATTCGCCGTGGCTGAACAGCGCATCCAGAGCGGTATCAAGGCGGATGTCGCTGAAGGTTGAATCAGGTTTGTGCAGTAACGCCACCGAGCGGAAGATACCGCTCATCCGCCACATATCCTGGTCTTCCAGATAGCTACCGTCGCTCCAACGGAGTACCAGCACACATAAGCGATTAGCGCCGGGACGCAGGGCGTCGGTGAGATCGAATTCAGCCGGCAGGAGGCTGTCCTGGGAGTACCCGAGCCATTGGCCATTGCACCAGACATAAAAGGCGGCGCTGACGCCGTGAAAAATAATGCGCGTACGGCCGCGCGCCTGCCAGTTGGCCGGTAACTGCACGCTGCGCGTATAACAGCCGGTGGGATTGAGCGCCGGCACGCGTGGGGGGTCAACTGGAAAAGGGTATTTAACGTTGGTATAGATAGGGCAATCGTAGCCGGCCATCTGCCAGTTACCGGGGACGTTAATGGTGCGGGCGTCGTCCTCATCCTGCACCAGCCAGCTTTCCGGCACCGCTTCCGGTTGGGTGAAATAACTGAACTGCCATTCGCCATCCAGTAACAGGCGGCTGGGGGAGTCGCCGCCGGCTCGTGCTGCGTCGCTATCCCGGTAGCTCATAAATGACGCATGGGACGGCAACTTGCCGTAATGGGTTACCGCCGGGTTTTCCCAGTCCCGCCGCGACAGGACGTCAGACAGGGCTGCAGGCGCCGCCGGCCGCGGTTGATGAACAGCGTGGGTCATAATTCGCCTTAAAGTTAACAAAAAAATCCGCGAGAGTGAGTAATGTTATTCGCTCACATTTTGTCAGCAGTTAACGGCTTTCCAGTGGCTTTCCGCAAGTGTCTATCGGGTTAAAGATGATCATTTTCAAAGAAAATCGGTGAAAGATAACGAATAAAGCGATATGTATCACAATTATGGGGTATGTGAGCATATCACTTTTTCACTCCGCTTAGCGTTTGCCGTGGTTTGATTTATGATGTAAGGAGAATGCGATCTAGCCCTATATGAGTTTGCTGCAGGAACAACATTGTGAAGCACAAGAACGCCACCCTTGACGATGTCGCCCGCCATGCCGGCGTTTCTTATCAGACGGTTTCCCGAGTTTTGAATGGATCGGCGCACGTGGCGGACGCGACGCGCGCACGGGTCAACGAGGCCATTAGAACGTTGAATTATGTGCCCAACCGGATGGCCCAGCAGCTGGCCGGCAAGCGGGGCTGTACCCTGGGGCTCATCACCGCCTCGCTCGGGTTCCATGCGCCGTCGCAAATCGCTTCCGCCATCAAGGGCGTCGCCGGTCAGCGCGGGTTTTCTGTGCTGATTGCCATGGCTGACCCACAGCACGAAATTGGACTGCAAGACGCGCTAAATGAGCTGAAGGCGCAGCGGGTGGAGAGGGTTATCATCAATTTGCCGCTGGCGGCGGAGAGCGCTGCGGCAATCGTTGCCGATAATTCCGAACTCGTGTGCTTGTTCCTGGATGTTCCGACGGATGCCGGCGTGTTTCACGTCATGTTTAATCCTGGCGACGGCACGCGCGCAAGCGTTGATCATCTTTATCGCCTGGGCCACCGGCATTTTGCGCTGCTGGCAGGTCCGCAAGATTCTGTCTCCGCACGCCTGCGCCTCGACAGCTGGCGCTTGCCGAGTATCATCTGCACCCGGTGGCGTCAGCTCAGGGCGACTGGAGCGCCGCCAGTGGTTTTCGCTGTATGGTCACGATGCTCAAGGCGCAGGCGTCATTCAGCGCCGTATTGGTCTCCAACGATCAGATGGCCCTCGGTGCGATTAGCGCGTTGCATCAGCAGCCGTTGGCGGTGCCGGAGCACGTTTCGGTGATAGGCTATGATGATACCGAGGACAGCGCCTACTTCCTGCCAGCGTTGACCACCGTTTCTCAAGATTTCGACCGGCTGGGGCAGGAGGCGGTGAACCGGCTGCTGGCTCGGTTAGGCTAGGGTGGAGGCGCGGAAGGGCAGCAGTCAATTATGCTGCCCACACACCTGGTGACCCTCCATTCCACCGTTGCGCCGCCGGACGGTAAGCCGAGCCTGGGCCTGCTGGCCGACGAGCTACAGCGGATAGCGGCGTTATTAAGGCGTTGAGGCGGATCCCACGTTCGCCCGCCGTTGAGCGGGCGACGCTAGGCTAACCACAGCAGCGGTTTGACGGCGCGTCCGGATTGGTAAAAAAGCGTCAGCGCTTCGCGCCAGCGGCGACAGCTGCGCACAGCGCAGCAAGGGCCAGAGCGTCGCGCAGATGAAATCGCTGCAGCATCGCGCCACCGGGCGTCACGGGGAGCGGGTGTCCCGAGAGTAGACCATAGCTTATCAGCGTCGCGGAAGGGCGCAGTGCCGCCAAGCCGGCCCCCACGGCGTCAAACACCAGACTGCTCTGGGCTGCCAGCCGCAAGATCTCGCTCTCGCGGTGCATGGCCAGCGGTTGTATGCCCAACCGGCTCAGGTGTGGCGCGCGGTGTAGGCCTATCACCCGCCGCACACCGCCTGCCAGCGCCCATTGCCCTAAAAGCCGTGCGCAATCCGAGCCTGCCGCGGTCAGTATTATCTGTTGGTCCCGTACCGGCCAGCGCCGCAGCATCAGCCGTGCGGCCAGCGGATTGATATAGCCGCGCAGCGCAATGTCGTCCGCAATATCTTCCGGCACCGGCTCCAACCATTGTCCGGTGCAATTCAGCCGCTGTTGCCAGGTGCCGTCGCCTCGCAGCGGCAGAACGCGCTGACCTAGGCTGAAAGGCAGAGCGTCAGAGGTAACGACCGGCCAAGCGCCTCATAGCCCGCGACCCGAGGCGGGCTGACCCAATGCGCATAGGCGCCGGTAATTGGGATAACATCAGAGGGATTGATCGGTGCCGCTATCATCTTTACCTGCACCTGGCCTGCGGTGGGAGGGACGAGCGGGGTGCTCTCCAGCGACAATACCGCTTCGGGCTGGCCGAAGCGGTGATACCACAGCGCGCGATTCATCGGCTTACATTGCTTTTTGCAGCCCTTCCCATTTGCCGTCTGCCGGCTCGCCGGGCAAGGGTTTGGCCTCGATATAGGTCAGCCCCAGGACCTCGGAGGTCGAGAGACGAATCTCATTGGTCAGTGCAAGGTTACCGTTAATCGTCTGGCCGTAGGAGGGAACCATCTCTTTCAGTTTTCGCTGCCAGGCATCGGTGGTCACCTGCTCTTTAAACATCGAGGCCAAAAGCTCCAGCATGATGGGGGCAGCGGTGGAGGCGCCGGGCGAAGCGCCAAGCAGCACCGACAGCGAGCCGTCGGCCGAGCTGACTACTTCGGTGCCGAACTGCAAAATACCGCCTTTGCCGGCATCTTTTTTGATCACCTGCACCCGCTGGCCGGCCTCAATCAGCGACCAATCAGCCATTGTGGCCTGGGGATAATATTCGCGCAGGGCATTCAGGCGATCTTTATCCGACATCAGCAACTGGCCGATGAGATAGCGCATCAGTCCGAAGTTATCCAGCCCGACGCGCAGCATGGGCAACAGGTTTTGCCGCGTGAGCGAATGGAACAAATCCAGCCAGGACCCTCGCTTGAGGAATTTGCTGCTAAAGGTGGCAAACGGGCCGAACAGCAGCGCCTGCTTGCCGTCAAGAATACGGGTATCGATATGCGGCACCGACATCGGCGGCGCGCCGACCGACGCTTTACCGTACACTTTGGCGTGATGGTGGCCAACCACCTCGGGATTGGTCGCGACCAGAAATTGCCCGCCAACCGGGAAGCCGGCATAGCCATTTACCTCGGGAATGCCAGATTTTTGCAGCAGGGTCAGTGACGCGCCACCGCCGCCGATAAAGACATGGCGGGCGCACACCGTGGACTGTCGGCCGCCATTGCTGTGATCGGCAACACGCACGCTCCATGTTTGATCGGCGTTGCGCTTGATATCCACCACGTCATGCTGAAGATGCAAATGAAACTGGGGGTATTGCTGTAACGCCGCCAGCAATTGCTGCGTCATCTCACCGAAGTTCACGTCGGTGCCCATAGCCATACGGGTGGCTGCCACTTTTTGAAATGTGTCACGTCCATCCATGACCAGCGGCGCCCATTCGCGGATCTGCTGCGGGTTTTCAGAGTACTCCATGCCGCGGAACAGCGTGCTGGTTTGCAGCGCATCGAAGCGTTGGCGTAGAAAGCGGATATTGTCTTCTCCCCACACGAAGCTCATATGCGGGACATTATTGATAAAGCTTTGCGGATTGGTGAGAATTTTTTGCTTTACCAGATAGGCCCAGAACTGGCGTGATATTTCAAAAGATTCGTTTACCGCGACCGCTTTAGAGATATCCACCGAACCCGCCGGGCTGAGCGTGGTGTAGTTCAGCTCGCAGAATGCGGCATGGCCGGTGCCGGCATTGTTCCAGCCGTTAGAACTTTCCTCTGCCGTTTTTTCCAGACGCTCATACATATGAATGGTCCAGCCCGGCTCAAGCGCTTTCAGATAAGTTCCCAGCGTGGCGCTCATGACTCCGCCGCCAATCAGTATGATGTCCACCGGGGGGTTATCCACAACCTGATGCTGTTTGGCTGACGCAGAGACCGTCATGCCAAGGGCTGCGATAAAATTCTCTTTCATGCGCAGTATCTCGTTTAAGAAAATGAAGCCGACGCCCGGGCCGTTTTCGTTCGGGTTGGCGCCCAAGGGAGTCTGCTAATACTATTCGATTCTATTAGTCACTACCAGTTAAGTAAACTACAAAATTATTGCAATTGCGACTAACAGTAACGAATGCTAATGATTGATAATGTATTGAAATTAATAAAAATTAATCATATGACAAATTCATGCTTAACATATGATTAATCAGAATTTACCATCTTTATTTTAAAGCTATAACAAGGATTTTAAGTGTGAGCCACTGCATAAAAATAAAGTTACGGTTTTAAATACTGCCAAAAAAATTTTTTAGAATCATCATAATGATGAGCACCAATGAAACCCGTGCAATAAAGTTGTTTTCATCGGCAGGCCGCTGATATGATTTTTATTACTACAGGAGAGATAATGTTGCCCCGCCAGGTCTTAACACTCCGGCGCCTCTGCCGATAGGAGAAGACGATGTTGGTTGACGACCTATGGATGCCAGGGGATGACACATGATTGACATTAGATCTTACCGTGAACGGGATAGGCAGGCGGTAGCGGCCATCATTTTGCCTATCCAGCAGCAGGAGTTTGGTGTCGCCATTAATGCCGCCGACCAGCCTGACTTGCAGGACATCCGCGGTTTTTACCAAACTGGTAGCGGCGGTTTTTGGGTGGTCTGCCACCGGGGGGAAGTAGTTGGCACCGTTGGTCTGAAAGATATCGGCGGCGGGGCTATTGGAATATGCGCGCGCCCATGCCCGGACACATCGCATCAGCGATATTTATCTTGGCACCACCTCCCAGTTTATTTCTGCCCAACATTTTTACCGCAAGCAGGGCTTCAGCGCCGTAACGCGCGACGACCTGCCCGCCGTTTTTCCCTTGATGGCGGTCGACACTCTCTTTTTCCATTTGTAGCTAGCCCAGCGATAAACCCCTGATCTGCGCAGCCGGCTCCGCTGATGCTGCGGCGCCCGAGTGCACAAATGCTTTTCATTTCTAACCCGCGATGAAGGATTGGTATGATGCAAAACGGTAGTTTAACGCCTGATATTAGTGGCGCTGCGTTTTTGTATGGGGCTGGCATTGGGCGGGCTGTTGCCCTGTATCGCCAGAGTGATTCGCCATACCGTACCGCCCGAGCGGGCCGGCAGCGTGCTGGGCCTGTCGACATCCGCGCAGTACGTCGGCCAGGTTACGGGACCGTTATTGGGCGGCGTGGAGTGGTGCGATGATGCGAACGGCCATGTGCCGTGCGGTGGCGCGTCGTTCGTGCGGTCATCCACCGCCGTTAGCCGAGGAAAGGCGGCATGAGCAGGCGCCTGCCATGGCATCAGTCTTGTGAACGTCGCGGGCGTCTCGCCGGCTGACGGGTTATCTCGGTTACCTGACTCTCTAC
Organism: Sodalis glossinidius str. 'morsitans'; assembly: GCF_000010085.1. Classification (NCBI taxonomy): domain Bacteria; kingdom Pseudomonadati; phylum Pseudomonadota; class Gammaproteobacteria; order Enterobacterales; family Bruguierivoracaceae; genus Sodalis; species Sodalis glossinidius. The sequence goes on along the minus strand of NC_007712.1, from coordinate 2,995,213 downwards.
CCAGCCATCGCGCAGCCGGGTCGTCAAACGATCGCCGGCGCTCAGCTGACGGGTTTGCTTCACTACCGCGCCGTGGCTGTCTGTCGTGACGCTAAACCCCCGCGCCAGCGTTTTCAGCGGACTCATGCCCTCCAGACGGGAGCAGAGCGCGACAAAGGCATTATTTTGCCGGTTTACCCGCAGGCTTATTCCCTGGCTCAATTGGTATCGCAACGCCTGCAAACGCTGCTGCGCCCGGTTGATACGCGCCGCGGGCGCCTGCTGCACCATACGCTGGCGCACATAGTCGTGACGGCGCTGCGCCTGGCGCAACTGCCCCTGTACCCCGTCGTCAAGGCGGCGGCGCAGGGTCATCAGCGCGGTGTGCTGGCGGGCGAGCCGCAGTTGGGGATGCTGCTGCTGTAGGCGGTGTTGTAAACGGCTGTATCGCTGCTGGCGCTGCGCGAGGAAATAATCCATCGCCATTTCCAACCGCTGCTGTTGCGACTGAAGTTGCCGCAATAGCTCCAGCTGATTGCGGCTCACCAGTTCGGCGGCCGCCGAGGGCGTTGGCGCGCGCAAATCGGCGACAAAATCGGCAATAGTCACATCGGTTTCATGACCGACGGCGCTAACCACCGGCAGGCGGCTGGCGAAAATCGCCCGCGCCACCCGTTCATCGTTGAAGCTGGCGAGATCCTCCAGCGAACCGCCCCCGCGTCCGACGATCAACACATCGCACTCAGCGCGCCGGTTGGCGGCTTCGAGGGCGCGCAAAATCTGGGCCGGCGCTTCCTGTCCTTGCACCGCGGTGGGATAAATCACCACCGGCAGCGACGGGTCACGGCGTTGCAACACCTGCAAAATATCATGCAACGCCGCCCCGCTGGCAGAGGTAATCACCCCCACGCGGCGGGCCGGACTGGGCAGCGGCTGCTTGAATTGCTGACTGAACAGCCCCTCGTCGCTTAATTGCTGCTTTAGCTGCTCGAACTGCTGTTGCAGCAAGCCGTCGCCGGCCGGCTGCATGCTTTCGGCGATGAGCTGATAATCGCCGCGCGGCTCGTAAAGCGTAAGGGATGCGCGCACCAGCACCTGCTGACCGTTGCGCGGCGCAAAGGTTGTACGGCGATTGGTGTTGCGAAACATCGCGCAGCGCACCTGGGCGCGGTCGTCCTTCAGTGTGAAGTACCAATGGCCCGATGCGGGTTGGGAAAAATTGGAGATCTCGCCCGTCAGCCAAATCTGCCCCATCTCGCCTTCCAGCAATTCGCGAACCGTTTTATTCAGGCGGCTAACGGTAAAAATCAGGGATGAGGGCGGGGTAGACATGTGAGCGGGATCAAATTCCATTGCAAAGCCTTAATTGATTGATATTACTTATTGTGAAACGGTAAGCAAGAGATTTTTGAAAATAACACTGGAGGCAACCGATTACGTTCTGTATAATGCCACGGCAATATTTTATCTGTTTCACATCCACCTTGGTGAGATATTGCTATGTTACGTATTGCTAAAGAAGCTCTGACATTCGACGACGTTCTGCTCCTTCCCGCCCACTCCACGGTTCTGCCCAACACCGCCGATCTCTGCACCCGATTGACTCAGAAAATTCGCCTGAATATTCCCATGCTGTCCGCGGCAATGGATACGGTAACTGAATCCAGCCTGGCCATCGCTCTGGCGCAGGAAGGCGGTATCGGTTTCATTCACAAAAACATGTCTATCGAACGCCAGGCCGAGGAAGTAGGTCGCGTAAAACGCCATGAAAGCGGCGTCGTAACCAATCCCCAGTGCGTCACGCCCAATACTACCCTGTCCGAGGTGAAAGCACTGACCGCGCGCAACGGTTTTGCCGGCTACCCGGTGGTGACGGATGAAAATGAATTGGTAGGGATTATTACCGGCCGCGACATTCGCTTTGTCACCGACTTAAGCCAACCGGTTTCCGCCGTGATGACGCCGAAAGAACTCCTGGTGACGGTAAAAGAAGGTGAAGCCCGGGAAGTGGTGTTGGCAAAAATGCACGAGAGGCGCGTTGAAAAAGCGCTGGTAGTGGACGAACAGTTCCATCTGCTCGGCATGATTACGGTAAAAGACTTCCAAAAGGCCAAGCGCAAACCCAATGCCTGTAAGGATGAACATGGCCGCTTGCGCGTCGGTGCCGCGGTGGGCGCAGGAGCCGGCAATGAAGAACGTATTGATGCCTTGGTGAGCGCCGGCGTTGACATTTTACTTATCGACTCCTCCCACGGCCATTCCGAAGGCGTGCTGCAACGTATCCGCGAAACACGTGCCAAATACCCCGACCTGCAAATCATCGGCGGCAACGTCGCCACCGGCGCCGGCGCGCTCGCGCTGGTTGCGGCCGGCGTTAGCGCGGTGAAAGTGGGCATCGGCCCCGGCTCTATCTGTACCACACGTATCGTAACCGGCGTGGGTGTGCCGCAGATCACTGCTATCTCTGATGCGGTGGAAGCCCTGGAAGGGACGGGGATTCCCGTCATCGCCGACGGCGGCATCCGTTTTTCCGGCGATATTGCCAAAGCCATTGCCGCCGGCGCCGCCTGTGTCATGGTGGGATCGCTTTTGGCAGGCACCGAAGAATCACCGGGAGAAATTGAACTGTTTCAGGGCCGATCCTTCAAATCTTACCGCGGCATGGGATCTCTTGGCGCAATGTCTAAAGGTTCGTCCGACCGGTATTTCCAGACCGATAACGCCGCCGACAAATTAGTGCCGGAAGGGATCGAGGGCCGCGTGGAGTATAAAGGACGCCTGAAGGAAATCGTCCATCAAAAAATGGGCGGGTTGCGTTCCTGTATGGGGCTGACCGGTTGTTCTACTATCGACGACCTTCGTACCAAAGCGGAGTTTGTCCGTATCAGCGGTGCCGGCATCCAGGAAAGCCACGTTCATGACGTCGCCATCACCAAAGAATCCCCGAACTACCGCCTGGGTTAACGAATTTCCCTCGGCGCGCGGGCCTCGCCGGTCCGCCGCCGTTCTGTCCAGTCTCTGACGACCGGGCATTGATACTTTTTGCTACACGCTCTCGGAATACTCCATCAATGACAGAAAATATCCATAAACACCGCATTCTGATTCTGGACTTCGGCTCGCAATACACCCAACTGGTGGCTCGCCGGGTGCGCGAATTGGGCGTCTATTGCGAACTTTGGGCATGGGATGTAACCGAAGCACAAATACGCGAATTCAACCCCAGCGGCATCATCCTTTCCGGCGGTCCGGAAAGCACCACCGAGCAGGACAGCCCGCGCGCGCCGGATTATGTGTTTCAGGCAGGCGTGCCGGTGCTGGGCGTTTGCTACGGCATGCAAACCATGGCGATGCAGCTTGGCGGCAAAGTCCAGGGTTCGACGCAGCGCGAGTTTGGTTATGCCCAGGTAGAAGTGTTGACTGACAGCTTACTGGTGCGCGACATCCAGGACGACATCGGCACCGGCGGAGCGCCACTGCTGGATGTCTGGATGAGCCATGGCGACAAAGTTACCGCCATTCCGGCGGATTTTGTCACCGTTGCCAGCACCGAAACCTGCCACTTCGCCATTATGGCCAATGAAGAAAAACGGTTCTACGGCGTGCAATTTCACCCCGAAGTCACCCATACTCGTCAGGGTCAGCGCATGCTGGAACGCTTCGTACTTGATATTTGCCGGTGCACGCCGCTGTGGACGCCGGCCAAAATCATCGAAGATGCCGTCGCCCGTATCCGCGAACAGGTTGGCAACGATCGGGTCATTCTCGGTTTATCCGGCGGCGTAGATTCGTCGGTTACCGCCATGCTGTTGCACCGGGCCATCGGCGAACGGCTGACCTGCGTGTTCGTCGATAACGGTCTGCTGCGCCTTAACGAAGCCAGTCAGGTGATGGAAATGTTTGGCGATCACTACGGCTTGAACATTATCGCTGTACCGGCGGAAGACAGGTTTCTTTCCGCGCTGGCCGGCATTGACGATCCGGAAACAAAACGGAAAACCATCGGCCGGGTATTTGTCGAGGTGTTTGACGAACAGGCTCTGAGCCTCTCCGACGTGAAATGGCTGGCGCAGGGCACCATTTACCCGGACGTCATCGAATCTGCCGCGTCCGCCACCGGCAAAGCCCATGTCATCAAGTCGCACCATAACGTTGGCGGCCTGCCGAAAGAGATGAAAATGGGCTTGGTGGAGCCGTTGAAAGAGCTGTTCAAGGATGAAGTACGCAAGATAGGCCTGGAACTCGGCCTGCCTTACGATATGCTTTATCGCCATCCGTTCCCCGGACCGGGTTTGGGCGTGCGGGTGCTGGGTGAGGTGAAGAAAGAGTATTGCGATTTGCTGCGCCGCGCCGATGCTATCTTTATCGAAGAACTGTACAAGGCGGATCTGTACAACAAAGTCAGCCAGGCCTTTACCGTCTTTTTGCCCGTGCGCTCCGTCGGTGTCATGGGCGACGGCCGCAAATACGACTGGGTGGTTTCGCTGCGAGCGGTTGAAACCATCGACTTTATGACCGCCCATTGGGCGCACTTGCCTTATGATTTCCTGGGCCGCGTTTCCAACCGTATTATCAATGAGATCGACGGTATTTCCCGGGTCGTGTATGACATTTCCGGCAAACCGCCGGCGACGATTGAGTGGGAATAAAGACCGTAGTCATACATGTTAATTTAGAAAATGCCGACCATTATTTAATGGTTGGCATTTTCTCGCCCTGCTTTATTGTATATACAATTGAGATTTTGTGGTATGCCTCTTTATTGAAATCCTATCGCTTAAATATGAGTTTCTTGGGTCATATAAAATACAAAATATTGGGGTGTTTGTAGATGAATAATTAGGATCATTCCCTGAAATGAGACTTTTATTTTAGGAGAATTGATGTACTTGAATGCGTTGAGGGGGTTTTTGTTATTTTGATTTAACGAATGTCATGCCAACCTATTGAAACCTGGTTACGTCTGCACTAAGTTGATGCGGATAAAATCATTCAAGCAGGTGACATATGTTCGACTTGAAGGTGAAAAAATGCCTAAAATATGCCACTGTTACACTCAGAAGCTTAAGTTCAAGTTAAGTGGTATCTACCTAGCTATTCATAGCAACCAATTTGTAATGATCTGATTTTTAGGTTTTTAAAGTTAGGGCGCTGTTGCACGAACTTGCTTGCTGCTGAGCCTTGCAAGCTGATTCAAATGGAAGTCAGCCTCAAAGAGAAAACATTCCCAACGATCTTTTCGTAAGAAGAAATGGAGTTTTCACGTTATATTCCGGGTCATGAAAGGACAATGCAAAGCATATTATATACACAATAGGGTGAGCCATTGAATTGAACGTCAGCTATCAGTGAGGAAATATTGTGAAAGTCGGTTTTGAAAAGCTCAAAATTGGGGAGGGGTATGAACGTCCCTTTTTGGAAAAACTTTGGGGGTATAGTAAATTTCAAGCGATTTCCAGAGGTGTTATAACACCTTCAGGGTGCAACTACATTATTTTATTTGTGAAAAAAACAAACAAGAGGCACTTACCCAGTACAAAGATTTACTAGATAATGGGGTGCTTCACTGGGAGGGTGAGAAAAAATATTTTGCAGATAAAAGAATTATCAATGCGGAATCTGAAAATGAGAAAATACATCTTTTTTATCGAGAGATGCACCATTATTCATTCATTTATTACGGAGAGATTTTCCTCATAGGATGTAAACTACGTACAGAGGTGCCCAGTCAATTTATATTCAAAATTGGTCAAGGAAAGCTAGGATTAGATTTGTTAGATGAAATTGAATTACATAAAAATGAGTTTTATTCATTCAGTAAAACTGAAAAAGACGCCATCATTAAAAGTCGTATCGGACAAGATTTTTTTAGGGATGGCGTGATAAATCTGTGGGGTTGCTGTGCAGTAACGGGATTAAAAAACATCTCTTTTCTTCGTGCATCACATATAAATCCATGGAAGGATTTTTCCAATCAAGAACGTTTGGATCCTATGAATGGTTTGCTCCTGCAACCGATGCTAGATCACCTTTTTGATGCGGGCTTGATTACATTTAGCGCAAGCGGCGATGTAATGTTTTCACCCCAGTTATCACAAAACGATATACAGGATTTAAGGCTGAGAAGAAATTTAAGACTGCGGAAAATCTCTAATGAATTAGAAGAATATCTGACCTACCATAGAGAAAAAGTGTTCAAACATAGCTGTGAAAACCTTTACCGGCAGCCATAAAAATTTTTGGTAAGCGGGTACTGAAAAGTGTTTAGATCTTGGCAAAGCATTAAGCGGGATCACACGACGATGACCTTATATATTTCATAAGCGTTGAGTGTTGTAAAAGCTTTGTTGAATAAATCAGAACTTGTGACTACGCCCCCCCTAGCAGATCGATTGTTATGCGATCCGGATGCTGTTCGGCATTCCTAACAGCGTCATTTCGTTAAGCGCTTTGACCATCGCCATTGCCTCACCTACCTGCGCATCATAGTCACGCAGACTTAGATGATCGCCCATAAGCGTTTTGAACCGGAATATCGCTGTTTCAGCCACTGAGCGTCGATGATAGCCCACTTGCTTTTTCCATACATCGTTACTGCCGCTTAGACGCTGATTCGCAACGGCGTAGTTACGCTCATGGTATCGGTCTGGCCAATATTGCGCCCCACCTCGTGGAGGAATAAGAGGCCTTATTTTCTTCCTCAGCAGAGCATCATGACAGTAGCGGATATCGTAAGCGCCATCAGCCGACGCTTCCCTGATTTTCCGCTGGGTCTGGTTTATCAGAGCGGGTAGGGCCTGAGCATCCGTCGTACCGCTGAGCGATAAGTCAGCACAGATAATCTCATGCATTACACTGTCTGCGGCCATATGCAGCTTACGCCATACCCTCCGTCTGTCGGCACCATGCTGTCGGACTTTCCATTCGCCTTCGCCAAAGACCTTCAGGCCGGTTCCGTCAATGACTAGAGGTGAGATTTTACCACGGGTCGGCGTTTTTATGCTAATCTTAACTGTCTTTGCTCGCTTGCTGATCAGCGAGTAGTCTGGGTATCTTAGCGGTAGCACCATCAGTTTAAAAATGGCGTCAACGAAGCCCTGAAAGCCCTTAACGAAAGGCCAAACACGCGTTTCATCATCAGAACAGTGGTGATAGCCATATCTGCGTAGTGAAGCGGCCGGCCACGCCGTTCAGGCGTTGTTTTTTCCGTCCATGCAACAATTGCCGACTCATCCAGCCATATCGTCAGAGCCCCGCGCTGCTTGAGAGCTTTGTTGTAAGTGGACCAGTTGGTTATTTTAAACTTTTGCTTTGCCATGGAGTGCAGATGTTGAAATGACGGTAGTGATCTGAGCAGACGATCACCTAAAAGTTATATTTATTCAACAAAGCCTATTGTAAAGCGTCATCCGCGTTAAATACTCGCTCTCGTGAGGAGGTTATTTTTCTCATTTGGCGAGTTGCTACATTTTTTTAATTGTGAAGATAATTTTGTTGGTGCTAAGTGCAAAACTAACCACCACAATCTTTCATTTATCCTGTCGCAAGCGGCTGTTATTGCAAAAGGTCATTTCTGCCAATGGACCTTTCCCAGCGGTTTCCGCTCTACCGTCGGATGTAATCTTAATACCGATTTGGGTGTTCATTTCGCGACAGCGGCATTACCCTAAAGAGTCCTTCCCCCGTCGTGACGGAGATGCTATGGTTTTTGACCACCCACCACCCACCACCCACCACCCGAAATATACAAAGGATCATGCATGCGACTATCCAATCGAACTTTATCTGTTTGTATATATTTTACTTTTCTCATCATTTCTTTTTTACCCAGGCAGATGAAAACGATAAAGATGGCGGCGTTAGCGTTGAAAAACTTCTCGAGACCGAAAAGTCTTGGGATGGTGTTTCATATCAGGCTTACCCAAAAGAGTTATGCTCATTTCTGGTGTATGAGGTTTCGGAGAGGGTGGCGTATGCTGCTGATTGATTTCGTGGATGATTTCAACAACAGAGAGACGATACGCCATGAAAAAGTCTACCCTACAGGTCTCCGCAGAACCAGATATTACCGGTGAGCCCTTGCATGAACTCATCCGTCATGGTGCCAGACAACTGATAGCCGCCGTCGTTGAGGCTGAGCTCGAAGCCATGCTGAACGCCGTCTTGACGATGGGCGTCATGCCGTCGTCCGTAACGGTTATTTGCCACAGCGTTCAACAGCGCGTTGCTGCCATGGCTGTATCTGCGAGGCATATCCACCGGTGATTTTCATGAAGCCCTGGGGGCGCTACTCGGTGAAAAAGCCCATGTCCTCTCCACGAGTACCATCAGCAGACTGAAACAGCAATGGCTTGAAGTGCACAGGCAATGGTGCCTGCGTGATTTAAGCGATACGCGCTACGTTTATTTCTGGGCTGATGGCATATACAGCTATGTCAGGCAAGATGATCGCCTTTGCCTACTGGTCATTATCGGCGTCACTGAGCATGGACGTCAGGAGCTGGTTGCGGTCGAAGAGGGTTATCGAGAATCAGAAGCAAACTGGGCCGAACTTCTCCATGGCCTGCGAGCACGTGGCCTAACCGTATCTCCCAAGCTGGCTAAGGGAGACGGTGCCCTTAGTTTTGGAATGCAATGGCAAAGATATTCCCGGACACGCAGCACCAACGCTGTTGGGTGCACAAAACGGCTAATGTGCTTTTTGATGTTTTGTTGGCAAGGTTTTCAGCGAAGTATCCTGCAGCGATGAAGAAGCTGGAGAAAGATCGAGAAGAACTGCTGGCATTCTACGACTTCCCGTCAGAGCACTGGGCATCAATAAGAACGACAAAGCCGATTGAATCGGCTTTTGCGACTATGAGGCTACGAAGCAGACGCGCAAAGAAGTGTGGTTCGAGAGAAACCACACTATCAATGGTATTTAAGCTGCTCCAGTCTGCTCAGAAAAGCTGGAACCGGCTAAGAGGATTTGACCTGCTGACCCTGGTGATAAACAACGTCCAATTTCAGGATGGAGAACAGATTCACGAAGCATCAGAGCAGAACGTAGCCTGATCGCCATACACCAGATTTGATAATAACTCTACCCAAAAGGTACGCCGCAACTTTCCGTTCTGAAAATCACTATTGCACTCAATTCCACACTGGCCTGGCATGAACATCCCATCCCTAATTCCGCCTATGTGCAGGAAGGGGCGCTGACGGTGGAAAAGAAAGCCAATGGCCAAAAACGCACGCTTAAGGCAGGAGAGGTCATATCCGAGATGGTCGACAGCGCTCACCGTGGTTACACAGGTAAAGAAGGTGTCACCCTGGTGGTGTTTTATACGGGGCAAAAAGGGATCTCCTTATCTAAATCCGCCGGATAATCAGCCTCTTGGAGAGCCGTTTCTCCTCCGAAATTACCGTTTAAGCCTCGATATTCTATTGGTTATTGACTGTCGTAACGTCCACTAGGGGTTTATTAAGGCAACAATTGTAGGTACCCCATTCCAGGGGAATTAGTGATCTTTGCCAAACGCAAATGCTCTCTGTACGCAGCGTGATGAGGGCGCCAAGCCCCCGTAATCACTGTATTCGTGCCCGGCCATAAACGCGCTTTGTCAGTTTCTGTCACGCTGTTGGACCTGTTTGTTTTGCGTTCTTTGAGTGTTTACCGCCGTGTCATCATCGCTTGCGCAAGGACAGGGGCATCTTTTGCGGGAACCGGCGCGGATACTTAGCACAGCTGCAAAAGCTCACAATAGCTACATCGCTATGGTACGGGAGAAATCACCGGCAGGACAGGCACGTTTCTATTTTCACCGACATCGAATTACCGGAATCGCCGGGGCGTTATAAATGAATCGTTATAGGTTAAGGTTGTTCTCTATTTTTTAGCGTAATGGCCTAATTATTCTTGCGACGCCAATAGGTGAGAGAGGAATGCTTTTGCTAAATATCAAATTGGCAGGCTTCAATAAAAGTCAGTTTAATCGACTTCGTCAGGACGTCCGTACTAGACTTTTTATATTTTATTACTGTAATAATAATCTGAGTTTTGCAGCAGATAATGCTGTCACCGTAATAACCCACCGCTCACAATACAGAAACTACTCTGTCGTGTCAGGCGCTGGCAGGAATTCCTCTTTTTGCTCTGCCCATTTAAGCATGGCGTCTAACGCCGGGCATAATGCCTGGCTCCATTCCGTCAGGCGGTATTCCACTTTTGGGGGAACTTGCGGATAAATCTTGCGCGCCACGATCCCGTCCGCTTCTAGCTGCCGCAATTGCTGGGCGAGCATTTTCTATGAAATGCCCGGGATAAATTTTTCCAAATCGGAATAGCGCTGTATTTTGCCGTCAAACAGGTGGAACAGGATGATGAGTTTCTATCTGCCTTCTAGCAGTTTAAGTACGTTTTCCACGCCATGGGCGGCGGTCACCGGATATATGTCTTTCTCATGGGTAGGTAACTTACTTTTCTGTGTGTTCTTGATAAAGCGTTAGCTTATGAAGAAAATGACCGTACGGCAATGATTAATTAGGACAACCATGACGCTATTATTACCCGAAGCGCTTGTGACCTTTTTTGCGGTCAGCAACGACGTGGCATTGACGCGATTGACCACTGTTTCGCTCCCAATGCGGTCGTGATGGATGAAGGGCAGTGTTATCACGGATATGACGCTATTGCTTGTTGGTGCGTGAAGCGCAACAGAAGTACGCCTACAGCATCGAAGCGTTGAAAAGTGTGCGGCAGGGAGAATGGGTGATAGTGGTCGCTAAAGTCGTTGGTGATTTTCACGGAAGTCCCGTGCAGCTGCGGCACCTGTTCAAACTCGCGGACGATAAAATCCTCACTCTGGAGATAAGCTGATGCATTGGGATATGAAATTACAAGGTCAGCGTGTGCTGGTCACCTCGGGGACCAAAGGCGTCGGCAAAGCGGTGGTACAGGTAATGCAAGAACTGTGCGCCTGCTTACTCACCACGGCGCGCAACCTGCCGGTGGAGATGCAGGCTGATTTTTTTGTCACGGCCGACCTGACCACCCAGAGGGCTGTAACATCGTGGCGAGCGTGGTCAATACATATTTAGGGGGCGTCGATATCTTGTGCATGTGCTGGGCGGCTCGTCTGCGCCGGGAGGAAGTTTCGCCGTGCTGGGGGGAGGAGGAGTGGGAGCTGAATCTTAACCTTAACCTTGTATCTCGATCATTGTACTCAGGGTATTATGCTCCCCGACTGATCATCGGGAAGTTGTGGGTGAGATGGAACCCTCCCTCGGGCTTAGAGCCTGTCCAATAGATTCATCCCCCACGACTTATCTCCCGCCTTCAAGACTGGACGGTATCCTGTGCCTGGAGCACGTATCTATAAGGAAGGTCATGGCGGTTTCCTGATTCACCCAGAAGGAGATAGCACGTGCAAATTCTCACCCCTGTCGGCATTGATGTTGCTTCCCAGAAATTTGACGTTGCAGTCTGGAAAGGTAAAGCAGCCTACAAATCCAAAGCCTTTTCTAACACGCCTAAGGGTTTCGATGCGCTGAAAAAATGGCTTGAGCCGTTCGGTGACTGCCTATATGCATGGAAGCAACAGGTGCTTACAGTGAGCTATTGTCTACTTTCCTGGCTGATATAGGTTACGCTGTGAGCGTGGAAAATCCAGCACGCATAAAATCATTCGGCTGCAGTGAACTGAGTCGTAACAAGACAGATAAAGGCGATGCACGCATGATCGCGCGTTATTGTAAGCTGCATGCTCCCGTGTTGTGGCAAGCGTTGCCGCTGAATGAAAGAAAGCTGAAAGCGTTGGTCAACCGGCTAATAAATCTGTAGGAAATGAAGCAGATGGAAGAAAATCGCCTGGAAACAGCCCCCCCGTTAGTACAGGTTTCCATCCGCGCGGTCATCGCTGCGCTGGATACCCAAATAGCAGAGATAAAACAGGCGATGGACAATCATATAGGCAACGATCCAAGTCTTAAGCAAAACAGGGAACTGTTGGAATCGATCCCTGGGATAGCTGGCGTGTTGAGTAGCATGATATTGGGCTATTTTGGTGATATGTCACGGTTCGATAGCAGCAAAGCTGTCGTGGCTTGGGCTGGTCTGAATCCGATGTTGCAGGAGTCTGGGCTGTGGAAAGGTAAAAGTCGGATATCAAAGGTGGGCAACGCCATGATACGTAAAGCCCTGTATATGCCGGCCCTGACGGTAATGTGCTATAACCCAGTAATAATAGCGCTGAAAGAGCGTATGAATGCACGTAATAAATCAGGGAAAGTTGTCGTGTGTGCGGCAATGAAGAAACTATTGCAACAAGCTTACGGAGTGCTGAAATCAGGGCAGGTGTTCGATGCTGGAATATGTCTTGCAAGATAACTGGCAAGACGGTATCTATTGGCGGCTGTCCGTCTGGATCGCGCGCTGTTGCCCGGGATGCTGGCGCAGCAAAACGGCGTCATCATCTACGTCACATCAATTCAGCGCGAGCTGCCTTTGCCTGAATCAACGACGGCCTATGCCGCGGCCAAAGCGGCACTGTCGACGTACAGTAAAAGCTTGTCAAAAGAAGTGACGCCAAAAGGCATCTGGGTTGTCCGTGTGGCGCCGGGGTGGATAGGGACCGAGGCCGCCGTCGCGCTGGCCGAACGCTTTGCCCGGCAGGCGTGAACTGAAAACGTATCATCATGAACGCTCTTGGCGGCATTCCACTCGGACGGCTCTCTACGCCTGCCGAGGTCGTCCATCTTATTGCGTTCCTGGTGTCACCCCTGGCCGCAGCGATTTCCGGTACGGAATACGTCATTGACGGGGGCACCGTTCCTACGGTTTAAATAGTTTAATGGTTCGATGCTGTGACGCTTGCATAAACTCGTGAATCTCAGCGTGGCTCGCCACGCAGTGGGACAGGTGCTCAGCACGTGATTGACCAAACCTTCCAGCATCTCCTTTGACGCGCCGGCCTTCGCCTATACCGCCATACCCTGCGAGACGGCCATGATATAGGAGGCCATATTTGCCGTGTTTACCCACGCCGGCAAATAGCCCTCTGCCTGAGCCTGTTAAAGACGCATGCCTAACGATGATTGTGCTGACTCGCGCCGGCGCACCAGCTTGCAACGAATCGATTCGGCGTCGTTAGAACAGGCGAGGGCGCCGTTTATGCCCAGGCAGCCAAGGTGTGCAGAGCCAAGGCGCCGCGCAGCATGTGTTCCACTACCTTTAACGAGGTCGGTTGTTCCAAGGCCTCCGTCATGAAACACAGGTATTTTGTCTCATAAAGGTCAAGGGCTTTACCAACCAGCGACGCCTTATTGCCAAAATGCTGCGTAAAGGCCGGGACGTGCCACGCCCGTTGCCTTGGTCAAATCTTCAAACGAGGCGCCTTCATAACCTTTCTGCCAGAAAACGGTTAATGCTGCGTCCAGCGCTTCGCATTCATCAAACTGTTTATGTCGTCCCACAATCTGCTCAGCGTTAATTCAGTAATGCTCATTATAAAATGCGTAGCGGCCTTTGTAAAAGCCCCCTGCCGATCGGGAACAGAACGATCGTAACGCTATCAATGGAAACACTATTGGCGCCGACACCTGTTGCATTTCCCCGTCGAACGGGAAACAGGGGAGTGCCACACAGGATGGAAAGCGTTCTATTCCATTTTCTTTACCCTATTCCCAGGCACAGGGTTGCAATAATGATCCACCGCCTTTTAATGAGATCGCCCTGATTACCGGTGTTAAACGCGGGCTGAGCCGGCAACCACCGTCGCACCGGTGGCGCAGGGTGCGGATGAAGCCATAAATTATGTGGCATCTGCAATACTGGCGACCGTCGCGGTCATCGGTCATGCTGCTAAAACGCGGGAGGGGCAGCAGCATTTCAGGCTGACCAGGCTGTCTCGGTGCACGAAATATTACCGTCAAACGGTTACAGGCGGGGGGAGAGATACCAAGATGGCAGCAAATGTGGACGGCAAGATGCCGCAAATCCTTGCGGAAGCCCCATGCCATTGCGCACTATACCCGGCAGCAAAAGTTGCTGAGACGCGCGTTATTCTGGCGGGAGCGCGGCTTTTATCACCGGTGCGGTGATCGCCGGCGGTGCGCAGTACGGCGTCAGGTCGGGTTCATTTCGGCGGCGTTTTAGGTGTGAAACGTGCCTCGGTCATTTCCGTACGTACAGGGGGATCCATGGCCTCGACGGCTTTTTGCAGTTCGGATAAAGCGAATTTCAGGCGCTCAACTTCCTGTTGCAGCGCCTGAAATTCCAGCGCGGCGCGGTTGGCTTTGGGGAAGGCGTCCAGCACATCATCCTGGTGAAACATTCGCACCTGGCGATTGTTGTGAAACACCAGTTGGTATTTCAACCGCCCACTGTTGATGGCGTTGTAAACGGTTTTGCGGCTCACCATGGCGATGTCGATCACCTGGCTAACCCTCAACATGGCTTTATTCACCGCCGTCTTCCCCTTTGCTCTTTGGCTGTCTCCCCATTCTAGCGAGTTGTGATGGCCTGAAAGAATGTTTTTGCTATCTCCGCCGGCGAGTATTCGCTGATTTTGTTCACTGCATCAACATCCGCCAGCAGGGCGAAGAGAGATTGGACAATCGCGACCTTTTCGCAGGTCGGGTCGATGGCCATTAGTACTACGATAGCCGGTTTCACCCGCAGCGCCGGATCGTCGGTACGGTGAAACTCAACGCCAGCGCGGTTGATGGCGACAGCAAAACCGGTATGGTTAACGTGCTCGTATTCGATATGCGGAATGGCGATCGCATGGGTTTCCATATCGATGCCGGTGGGATATTCCTTCTCGCGTGCCAGTACGCCGCCGAGAAAACTGTCTTTGACCAGGCCATCGGCCAGCAGGCTGTCCGCCAGCCGGGTCAGTAATTGCTCCCGGCTGACCGGCTGGTCAACCACGAAGACACGTTTTTCGCTAAACATCATGATGCATTCCCCACATTGGTTTCAGCCTGCTGCGCTTGTGCCAGTTCGCGCGCTTCCTGGAGGATTTTGCGCCGGTTCCATAGCGCCAGCAGTACGGTTATTACGGTGAGGACCACGACGCTCACCACTTTTAATTTGAAACCCTGGATCATTGCCCAAGGCAGCATAGCGCCGGCGTAGTCAACGCTGCTGATGTTGGAGGCGCCGTTAGGCAGAGAAAAGCCGGTGCTGGATCACCTCGGTATCAAGTTTAATGTTGCGTACATAAGGGATGCGATCCACCACGAAATTCACAGTCAGGCGTCGGGAACGAACGAAGCGGAGAAGCCGTGGGGGACGGAAATACCCAGCAGGCTGAGGTATTTTTCCACATCTTTACTGGTACGATCGGTGATCACCATGGTGATGGCGCAGTTAAGCACCGCCGCGAACAAACCCAGCCACAGGTTATCGGTGATGATGGCCACCAGCGAACCGGCAAAGGCGTGATGCCAGAGGTTCCAGATATCGACGTTCAGGATACGTGTGGTTTTGGTGTATAGCATCAATACATTCAGCGCGACGCACACCGGTATCACCAGAGCACCGACGCGGGTGCCCATCGCCACCGCGGTCGCGGCAGGCCAGCCCATATCCAGTACGGTCAGGTTCAGGCCGAAGCGATTAACGATGGCATGACTGACCGGTGTAAGCGAATCAATCATCAAATTAACGGTAATACTAAGACCGATAAACCCAATGCTCACCATCAGGCCGGCTTTGATCGCCTGCGATATCCGCAGCCGCAGGATAAGTCCCAATACAATAAAGATCAGCGGCATTATCACTGACGCGCCGTTACTGATAATGTAGTCGATAATAAACATGGCGGGACACTCAGCCTCAGCCCAGGATCTGGGCTTTAACGCTCTCAAATACTTTCTCGGTGCCGATGCCGGTCAACAGCGGCAGCGCATTAATCACCTCTACCGCCACCTTGGCGGTAGAGGTGGAGACGATAAAATCCAGGTCGCTGCGTGTGGCGGCTTCGGCCACGGTACCCTGCGAAATTCTTACCTTGTCGAGCAGGCCTTCCGCCGTCAGATAAGCTTCCAATTTTTTCAGCGCTACGGTACTGGTCGCCACACCGGCGCCACAGCAGATCATCATGTGTTTCATAATCAGTTCTCATTGAAAAATGTGAATTAATTAAATCAATTCTAATGAAATCGAAATATGGTAACTGTATAATTTTACACACTAGAGGAACGTTTTCTGACGAAACGGAAATCGAAATGGTGCCCAAGCGAAGGTTATAATTGAGAGAGTTTCTAGTATATTTATGATTTTATTTTTTTTTATATGGGTGACGTTATAGGGGAAGGAGAGTAAACGTTTGGCGCGCCTGTGGATGTTCTGTGTAATTTCACAGGACGATTGCCACAAGGTTTCCGCGAACAGGATACCGCCGTTGTTGCCAAAGCTTGCGGCCGTGACGGTAACTATCGCCATTGTGGTGCCGAGAGAGCCACGGCAGTCGTTGCCATAGCACCGAGCTCGTGGCGATCATCTCGTTGTCGTGTTCTCAGGCCGCCAGCATCGCGATTGCCACGCCGATAAGCACCATACAGAAGGCAAACTTCAGCCACGTCACGGGCAGCTTGTGCGCTAAAGCGACGCCCCAGGATACGCTGATGATCCCGCCCAGCGCCAGCGGCAGGCCGATACTCCAGTCCGCGTTGCCGGCTTGCGCATAGGAAAACAGAGCCGTCAGGGCGCCAGGGACCACCAGAGCCAGGGCGATCCCTTGCGCCTGCTTTGGCTAAAGCCGAACAGCGATACCAGCGCCTGTACCACCACCAGTCCGCTGCCGACGGTGAAAATGCCCGACATGAAACCGCTGGCGATACCGAGAAGGGGCAAAAAGCGGGTGGGCAGGAGGGCAACGGCAACCGGATGGCGGTGGCTGTCGAACCACTGCCAGAGGTAATAGGCCGCAAGCAGCAGCAAAAACGCGGCAAACGCTTTTTGCAGTCTGTCGACTGGTATGGCCGATGCCATCCTGCGCGGCGAACCAGGCGGAAACGGTGGCAATCAGGCACAGCTTTAATGTTTGCCGCAGATCGATCTGGTTATGCTGACGGTAGCGCAAAAAACCGATCAGCACATTGGGGGTTACCATAATCAGCTCGGTGCCTTGGGCAAGAAGCTGATCCATATGGAACAGCAAGCTCAACACCGGGATGGCGATCAATCCGCCGCCAATGCCCAGCATACCGCCGCATATTCCAAGCCCGACGCCGAGAACGAGACAGGACAACATTTCAGACACTATCATAGCAACATCAAATCCATTTCCACCGTGGAATCAACTTTCCCCGTGGCGTTCCGCCAGCCAGGACGACTGGGGCGAAGCACCTATCGCCGTTAGTTGTATCTCAATCAAATACCCGTGATGCAGCGCCGGCACAGGCATCAACGCCCGGGCCGGCTTATAGTCTTGCAGAAACTGCGCGTATAGCCGGTTGAAGTCGGGCCAATGGTCTATGCCGACGATATAGGCCGTGCATTGCACCACCTGCGGCCAGCCGCAATCCGCTGCTGCCAGTATGTGCCGGCACAGATTAAGCGCCGCCTCGGCCTGAGCGGTGAAACTTGCCTGGGGCGACACCGTCACCGGTAGCACGCCGGAAACGAAAACCCAGTTGCCCGCTTTTACCGCATGGGAATAAGTGGCCGGCCGGCGGCGGCACGTCCGGGGCGGTGATGCACTGTAACGCAACGTGCGATGTATCAGTCATAATCAACCTTATTGGTTTGTCAGACAACAGGGAACGGTATTCTTGGCATCCGGCATCCGTTGTCAGCGCAGCATTCAGCACCGGCAGTGCGCCCGGTGGTACGCCTGCGGCACGCGCCGACCGGTCCGCGACCTTCATAAGGGCGTCCGCGGCGGCAAGTAGCGCTCGACCAGACGTGACCAGTAAGCGGCACCTAACACCAGATTATTATCGTTAAAGTCGTAGCCCGGGTTGTGCAACATCTTATTGGCTTGCGCTTCACCGTTACTGATGCGTATCAGACAGCCGGGACTCGCCTGTAGCATGTAAGCGAAATCCTCGCTCCCGGTCAGCAAATCCATTTCGCCATCGACCTTGTCCTCGCCCACCAGTTCCGCGGCGACCTGCAGCGCCAGGGAGGTTTCCGCCTCGCTGTTGCAGACCACCGGATAGCCCTCGATATAATTAATCTCGGCGCTTAATCCCAGACTAGCCGACTGTAACTGCACAATGTCGGTATACGCTGGCGCAGCAGCGCGCGAATGACCGTCGAAGCTGCGTACGCTTAGCCTTAACTGCACTTCTGCAGGGATCACATTCAGCGCTTTGCCGCCTTGCAGCATGCCGATGGTAATTACCGCCGTCTGATCGGGTGGCACATTACGCGCCACCACGGTTTGCAGCGCCATGATAATGCTGGCGGCACCCACCACCGGATCCTGCGCCAGATGCGGGCGCGCCGCATAACCGCCCATGCCGCGAACGGTAATGAATACCCGGTCGCCGGCGGCCATAAACTGGCCGCGGCGGCTCATCAGTTGTCCGCAGGGCCGGCCGGGATGATTATGCATGGCAAACACGGCGTCGCAAGGAAAGCGGTCGAACAGCCCTTCTGCGACCATTCTTTGCGCACCGCTGTCGAAACCGCGCTCCTCCGCCGGCTGGAAAATGACATGCAGGGTACCGTTAAAGCGGCGTGTGGCGGCCAGATAGCGCGCCGCACCCAGAAGCATGGTCATGTGGCCGTCGTGGCCGCAGGCATGCATTTTACCGGACTCACTGCTTTGGTAATCGAAGGTATTTTCTTCGCTTATCGGTAAGGCATCCATATCGGCGCGCAGACCGATGGCGCGGTTAGCATCGCCCAGTCGCAGGGTGGAGACGCCCCCCGTGCCCGCGACGCCGGTGGTGACCTGATAGCTGTATTCGCCGGGCTGTCGCGCGATGGTAGCGGCGGTGTGGTGTTCTTCAAACGCCAGCTCAGGGTGTTGGTGAAAATGGTGTCGCAAAGCGATTAGCTCGTCGTGCCAGGGGGAGAGATCCGCCACCGTGGCGCCGTTTAAAGGTGGTGTCATGGCATTCTTCCTGTCGTTGGCGCGGCTTAAAAGGGACCCCATTGGATTTGCACGCCAATAATGATGGCGATAATGGAAATCACCAGCCACAGTAGCGTAAGAGGAAAGACGAAACGCAGCCACTGGCCATAGCCGATGCGGTCAATGGCCAGCACGGCCATCATGACCCCGGAGGTGGGATTGACCGAATTGATGACTCCTTCGCCAAGGAGAATGGTTTCAACCGTCACCTGACGAGTGATGTGCAACGCATCGCCCAGCGGGACATACAGCGGCACCAGCGCAGCCGACTCACCCGAATCGGAGGAAATGGCGATGTGCATTACCACGGCGGCGAACATTTCATTTAACGGCGCCAGCAGGCCGGCAATGGCGTTAACGAGAGTATCGAGAATGTGCCTATGCCCAGCACCAGCGCAATGGCTCGCGCCAGCCCGACTATCAGCGCGCCGGGAATCAGCTGGGCGCAGCCTTGTAAAAACGTGTCGGCGATAGCGCCGCCGCGCATACGGGCAATGAGGCCGACGCCGAGTGCTACGATGACAAACATCGCCGACATTTCATTTTCTGACCAGACGTAATTAACCGCGCTATAGATAAATGTCATAAGGGCGAGGGCGGTAAATGCCAGGATAAGCCAGTGGGAGGTCGAGATTTGCGCGGTAATGTGCTGCTGTGCGCTCGGGTCTTCATTGGTAAGCCCATCGCGTCGACAACGGCGGGCATAAAGTGCAAGGAAAACGATTGCGCAGAGGGCAAAAGCCAGATAAATCCCGAGGCGAAACCCCATGCCAGAAAACAGCGGCAGCTCGGCCAGACGTTGGGCCAGTCCGGTGGTGCCGGGATTAATGATGGCGGCGTTGAAGCTGGCATAGGTGCCCAGATAAATCAGGCCGACGCCAAAGATACGCGGCAGGTTCATCGAGCGAGCCAGGAGCATGCCTAACGGAATAAACTTCACCACCGAGTTGATGACGACACCGGTGGTGCCCGGCACCGAGAAGACCGCGCAGACGCTGAGAATGATGACCGTATCGCTACTGCCTTTCCGCCGTGCCGCCGGTAAACAGGATAAGGAAAATAATCGGCGCGGATTTGACCATGCTTCGGCGATAAAGGTAAACAACGTTCCCGGAACGATACCGCTGCGTGCGACAGATGGGGAGGCTGCCCGGAACGGCAAACTTTACCCCTCGCGCAGGACATGCTCGAATTCACCAGGAGGAACGATCCAGGTCGCCGCGGCGGTAATCACCAGCATGATGAACAAGAGAACATAGGGATTGAGGGGTCCCGGTGTTTCGATGGCGCTTTGTCGCTGGTGCGTTTTGCGCCGGACTTACGGTGATATTGTGCTGCATGATTGCCCCTCCCAAAGTAAATTAATAAGTCATCGTTTGAACCTCAACTGCTTACCTTCGGGTAGCCTTTCCCGTTGGCCGACGGTGTCACGTCGGCAAATCCTTGCTTTCGAGGTCGTTAATGCTTTCGCTGCGACCCATGTTTGCGCAGCGCTCATAGGCCCGCTGCGTTCAGTGCTTTCGCCGCGCCGGCGCCGTCGTCTGCGTGACGCGGGCGTCTTACCAGCCCTGGAGCCGTGCCCAGGGCGTGGTGAAGCCCTGCTTATCGCAGGCGTAAAACACCGCGTGCTGCGCGCCGGTGGCGCAGGCGTGATTGGGCAAAATGCGTAGTTGCGCGCCCAAGGGGAACAAGGTGGTAATATCGGCCGCAGCCTGGCCAGGCTCGGCGGCAATGATGCCGTGCTCCTGATTGGTGCCGATAACGGTAAAGCCGGCGAAGGGCGTCCCATCCAGCCGGCATCCACCATAATCCAGCCTTTCTCCTGCTGGTGGCCGATGACCGTGGTTAACACGCTTAAAGCAATCTCATCCAGTTCGCACACGCCGACGTTGTGCATCACCAAATCGAAAAAAGCATAGACCCCGGCGCGCACCTCACTCACGTCCGTCAATTGCTGCGCGGCAAAGGCGGTGGGGGTCAAACCCACACTGACCTGTTTACAAGGGATCCCAGCTTGACGCAGTCGATTGGCGGCCAGCACCGCGCCGGCGCGCTCTTGTTCCGCCAGGGCGGCAAGTTTTTCCGGCGAATGCAGTTCATAGCTCGAGCCGGCATGGGTCAGTACGCCGCCTACGACGGCGCCGCTGTCATGTAATAGCCTCCCACCGTTAATAACTCGTCTTCTGCTGGATCAATACCGACGCGGCGTTATCGACAATAATTTTCAGATCGCAGCCCTGACGGCGCAGCGCCGGCATTATCGAGGAGATCGCCGGGCTGATGGAGGCGCTGCACGCCCGCCGCCACGGTATAGTCGGCCGGCTCGCCATTAATGCACCGTTTGGTTTCGGCCGGCGCTATGTTGTGTCGGTGGTCGCCGCCTTTCGCCAGCGCTATCCCGACGTGGATATCAGGATGACACTCTCCGTCAACCTCTGGTCGCCAGCAGCGATCGGAGCGATTTGGTTATTCATATTGGCGAACTGCACTCGTCGAGTCTGATAAGCCATTACATCGCCCCTAACCGGCGCATCCTCTGCGCCTCGCCGGCGTTTATCGCGCGGCACGGCGCACTACGGTAAATATTCGCATTCAGCCGATACTTATCAGCAACGATGGAGAAGTGATCCGCCAATGGGCAGTGGAGGGGCTGGGGATCATCATGCGCTCGGAGTGGGACGTGGCCGATGCCCTGGAGGAGGGAAAACTGGTGCCACTGTTGCCAGACTGGCACCCGCCCGACACCAACGTCGTGGCGCTTACCCATCAGGGCGCGGGGTTGCCGGAGCGGACGCGCGCGTTTATGCGGATGATGCAGGAACAATTTCGGCCCAGGCGCCCTGGCGCCAACGGCTGCAGGCGACGGAGCGTCGCGGCGATTAAACCGTAGATATCTGCTCGGTGGAGGGGGAAATATTTTTTCTTTATATAGTATGGTGTTTGGCTATTGGAAGGCTGTAAATGTGAGGGGAATAATTAATCATCCTTATTGTTTTGATGTTGAACATTAATTATGCTGCAAAAACTTTTCACCGGACTCCTTTGCGGTGTGCTACTCGGCTTTGTTATGCAACGGGGACGATTCTGCCTGACGGGCGGTTTTCGTGATATGTATCTGGCCAAAAATAATCGCCTGTTCTACGCCTTGTTAATTGCTATCGCGATTCAGAGCCTCGGCGTGTATATCCTGATTGCCGCCGGTCAGTTCAGCTATGACGCCGGCGCTTTCCCCTGGTCGGGCACCATCGTCGGCGGTTACGTCTTCGGCATCGGAATCGTCATGGCCGGCGGCTGCGCGACCGGCACTTGGTACCGCGCCGGCGAAGGATTGATCGGTAGCTGGATTGCCTTGGCCGCCTACATGGTAACCAGCGCCGTTATGCGCTCTCCGCATCTGGCCGCATTCAACCAGCAGATGATGTCTTACAGTACCGCGCACAATGCGATAGCTGAAACTTTCGGCCTGTCTTCCTGGCCATTTATTGCACTGTTGGTGCTGGTGGCCCTCTGGCTGGCGCGTAGGGAACTGAAAAAACCCAAGTTAGCGGGGTCGCCGCTTTACCGGCCAAAAAAACCGGCCTGGCCCATTTGCTGTTTGAAAAACGCTGGCATCCGTTTGCCACCGCCGTTCTGATAGGTCTCATCGCTACGCTCGCCTGGCCGTTGAGCATCGCCTCCGGACGCCACTTTGGCCTTGGCATTACCGCGCCGAGCGCCAATGTTGTGCAGTATATGGTCATAGGGGATGACAAATTCATCAATTGGGGTGTGTTTTTAGTGTTAGGGATCTTTCTTGGCGCGTTTATCGCCGCCAAGGGCAGCGGTGAATTCCGCCTACGCGCCGCCGATGCTGCCACCTCGGTCCGCAGCTGCGCCGGCGGTTGTTCCATCGGCAACGGTCTGGTGATGACCGCCATGCTGACCTGGCAGGGTTGGATCGGTTTGGCCTTTATGATTCTCGGTGTATGGACAGCGTCATGGTATCTGTTCGTCCACCTGCGGCGTCAAGAAACGGTACGCGCCGCATCAATCTGATGATTACCTCAATAAGGAAACAAAATGATTAAGAAACTTGATGTCATCAGCCAGGTCTGCCCTTTCCCGCTTATCGAAGCGCAGTCCGCTATGGCGGCATTGCAAGTCGGTGATGAACTGGTTATTGACTTCGACTGTACACAGGCGACGGAAAGTTTGCCGCAATGGGCGGCGGAGCAGGGACATGTCGTGACCGATTATCAGCAAGTGGGCTCAGCCCAGTGGAGCATCACGCTGAAAAAAGCTTAGGATGGCGTTGCGGACGCCGCATCAAGGGTGTCCGGAAGCGGTCTGCCGCCGCGAGGATGCCGAAGGGGGGCGGTGATGCATCAGATAGTATTCACCGTTTTCCGCCAGGCCGGTGGTAATGACCCGCCAGCCGTTGTTCAGATAAAAGCGCAGCGCGCGCTGGTTAAGGATCAGGCATTTTAGCGCCATCGTGCCTCGGCATAAGGGATAGCAGGCGTCCAGCAAAGCGGTGCCGACCTTTTGCCGTTGCCATTGTGGCGCTATAAACAAATTGTGTAAAAAGCGATCCTGCACCGAAAGTGAAGCAAAGCCGGCGATAGTCTGGTTGATTTCCGCCACCAGAATTTTTTCCCCCAGCGTAACCGCGTCAAAATCCTCCAACTGCCATTGGCTATCGTCCAGCCATAACCAATTCGCTTTGCGCGAAGCCAAAAATAGCGTGCGCAAGAAAGGACGGTCCGCTTCCTGATAGTGTCTGACGGTAATTGCGCCGCTACTCCTGTTCATTGCGTGTCCTGCTTGCCGGATGACTAAAGAGGTGTTGGGGATATAATTATAGTACACGTTATTTAATGTTTAGGCTAATCATAGCGGCCGAGTCAAGGGGTATTACGTGGCGAGATACTGTGACAGATAATTATAAACAACTCTGTTAGTGGTTGCTTCTATTGTGGGCTTCTTATACTATCCAATAATCATAAAGTAAAATAACTGCAGCGCCGGATTTCCATCACCGGTGCGATTATTCCGTTCATTCAAATAAATATAACAGGTAGAGATAATGGGTGACCCAAGCGATAAGGATTATATGCTATTCATCAACCAGATGAAGAAAAATATTAAACTTTATCTTTCACATATATTTAACGATTCCGATCTTTTTACTTTTGCCTACTTCATGATGAATAAGGATGATGGACAACCTGCCTTTATGATATCTGATTACCCGGCGGGTTGGCTAAATCAATATCGTAATTATGGTTATCAAAAAATTGACCCGGTAATGCTGATCGCCTGCCGTAAGTTTACGCCTTTTAGCTGGAAAAATAATCCCAATATGCCAGATCAAAACTTTTATAAGATGTCGAGTGATTACGCACTTGATAATGGTTATACCTTCACGCTACATGATCCCGACAACAACCTGGCCACGCTAACGATAAGCCAGATGAAGCAAAATGCTGTATTCTATGATATAATAGAAAAAGAGAAAGATAAGTTTCAGATGTTGCTCATCACCACCCATGAAAAGGTTATCCGCTTTTTCGACGCACGTAAGGAGCAAGGGAGTGAGTCAGAAGAGGAACCCTGCCGGCTTTCGCCGCGGGAAAAAGAGGTGCTGTTCTGGGCAAGCGTGGGTAAAACATATAATGAAATCTCGACTATCCTGTCAATTCGCGAAGGAACAGTTAAATTCCATATTCGCAATATTATCAATAAACTTGGTGTGGCTAATGCGAAACATGCTATCACCCGGGCAATGGAACTTAAATTGTTAAGCTAGCCGGGGAGAAATTTCCATCTCGATCCCTCGGCACCCTGTTAATTAATCAATTGTATTTATTTAATATGTGAAAAATACGTTGCTGAGAAGGATGCCTATTCCATTCCTTTAGTTCCTTCAACAGTGATGTACTTTGCTCCCAGAGCAGCCTGGCGCCCCTATGACGGCGTGGACAAATAATATGAGTATAGGGTAGCAACAAAACTTTCAGATTGAATAAACACGCCGTGAGGCCTTGGCCACTCCGTGCTGGCTGGCGGTGGGTGTGCCGAGCCGGCAGCACGCGTGACGAGGGCCGAGCGTTAACCTATTTGCCGGACGTACAAGGGTAAATCGATTGTATTTCGCTTGGGCATTACGCTATCCTGCCTGCAGGAATAAACAGATATAAAGCAATAAAACCACATATTTATCAATGAATAAGGGCGCCCTAACCGCCAGGTGAAGGCTGAGAAATACCCGTATTACCTGAACTGGATCATGCTAGCGTAGGGAAGTCACAGTATCCATTCACCCGCGGAACCGCCTTCTTGATCGCCGGTGGGAGAATGAAAGCCATGCAACCCTCCGAACTGCCGGGCGCGATTGCCGCCTATACCTTACAGCAGCTGCGCCATCAGGCGCAGCTGGTCCACTGTTTCACCAATGACGTAGTGCAAACCCTCACCGCCAACATACTGCTGGAGTTGGGCGCCTCCCCTCCCCCGATGGTCGTGGAGCCGGAAGAGGCCGCGCAATTCAGCGCTATCGCCGATGCCCTATTGATTAATATAGGTACGCTGTGCCAGCAGCGGGTGGCCGCCATGCTGGCCGGTATTGCTCCTGCCGGTCGCTGCGTTGATAGCGGCGATGATTCCGTGCAGGCGCTGCCCGCCGCTCGGGTCTTGGCTAAAGCGTGCGGCGCAATAGTGGCGGTGACCGGCGCGGTGGATCTGATTACCGACGGTAACCGTACCTGGCAGGTAGACGATGGTCATCCGTTAATGACGCGTGTGACTGGTACTGGTTGTGTCCTGTCGGCGGTGGCGGCGGCCTGCTGCGCCTTGCCCGGTGAGCGGCTGGATAACGTTGCCGGCGCTTTTTCCATTGAGAATAAGGAGCGACGCCGACTGTTTTGGCACCTGTGTTTCCATTGAGGCTATTTCCTTGCTGAATCGAATAGTTTTCCCCCCACGGAGGCTGCATTTATTAATCATAGATACTATCTTGGACGACGGAAAAGTCGAGCGTCGGCGAGAAGAATTCTCATGATGCGCCGGGCGGGTATTAGGCCAGACACAGGCAGGGAAGGGTAAAACAAAGTGCCAGCTCAAGGGAAGATGAGCTGGCAAAAGAGGTGGTCCTGGTGAGTAACTGGTCGTTGCTTTCCATTTTTTCAGCAAACGGATTATACCCCGTTGTGGGGGACGGGATTGTGACCCAATTCTAATTACTGGGTAAAAATCAGGCGATAGCGGCGTCCGGCCTGCCGTGGGGCTGGCGGGTGGTGGTACCGTCTAGATTGCGCAACAGCAACGCATAGTGGAGGCTGACCTCCGGCGGCACCGGCAGATAAACCGTATGGCCGTTACCAGGGGCGACATCAATGGCTTCGTCCCGGCTATTGGTCATATTTTCCACGGTAAAGCGGATGTTTCCCTGCGGGGTCATCAGTTCGACGCTGTCGCCGCAGGCGAACTTGTTTTTCACAAGCACTTCTGCCCGCTCGCCACGGCGTTCGCCGCTGAATTCGCCGACGAATTGCTGCCGGTCGGATACCGAGTAGCCATAGTCATAGTTTTGTAGTTCCTGATGCGTATGGCGGCGCAAGAAACCTTCGGTATAACCGCGGTGCGCCAGCCCTTCCAGCGTGCTGAGCAGGCTGGGATCAAAGGGCTTGCCGGCGACCGCGTCGTCAATCGCCCGGCGATAGACCTGGGCGTACGGGCACAGTAATAGTACGACTTGGTGCGCCCCTCGATTTTCAGCGAGTGTACGACAATGCCCGCCAGCCTTTCCACATGTTGCACCGCGCAGGTCACGTGAATTCATGATATAGGTGCCGTGCTGATCCTCGAAGGCGGACATGTATTCGCCGGGACGTTGGCTTTCTTCAAGCATGAACACGCGATCCGTCGGCGCCCCTTCCCCCAGCGGCAGGCGTTGGTGCAAGTGCCCTGATTCGGATCCCGCTTGTTAATATAGCCCGACAGTAGGCAGCGCCCGGAGTAGGCCATACACAGCACGCCGTGGACGAACACCTCGATCTCCATTTCAGGCACCCGGGCGCGAATTTCGCCTATTTCCTCAAGCGAAAGCTCGCGCGACAAAATCACCCGGCTCAGGCTGGCCTGCTGCCAAAATTTTACCGTTGCCCAGTTGACCGCGTTGGCCTGTACCGACAAATGAATCGGCATGGCCGAAGGCTTCGCGCACCAGCATAATCAGGCCAGGGTCAGACATAATCAGGGCATCTGGCGCCATGGTGATGACCGGTTCAAGGTCGCGTAAAAAGGTTTTCAGTTTGGCGTTGTGCGGGGCGATATTGACCACAACGTAGAATTTTTTACCCAGTTCATGGGCCTACACGATGCCCAGCGCCAGATTCTGGTGATTAAATTCGTTATTGCGCACCCGCAGGCTGTAGCGGGGCTGGCCGGCATAAACCGCGTCGGCGCCGTAGGCAAAGGCATAGCGCATATTTTTTAGCGAGCCAGCGGGGGAAAGTAATTCCGGTGTCAACATGGGATTCTCGTCTGATGTCAGGTCAGGCTGCCCGGCATGGGCAGTTTAGCGGAGGTGATTTTAGCGCCTGGCAGGAAAAAAATCAGGAAGGAATGCGGGGGAAGGCGGTTTATTCGCCCATGGCTTGATCCCGGGCAAAAAAGGATAATTGGCGCAGCGGTTGTCTCTTCAGTCATAGGCAATTACAGGTCTGGGGTCGAGCGGTAATTCTAGCGTGATTTGCACACCGCCTAAAGGCGAATCTGCGGCGCTGATGCGCCCGCGGTGGGCATCGACGATGTTGTGGCAGATAGCCAGACCCAGTCCCGATTCGCTGCTGGCGCGATTGCGTGACGCCTCGGTGCGGTAAAAGCGTTCAAAAATGTGCGGCAGCTGTTGCGGCTCGCCCCCGGCGCGCTGTCGTAAAAGCGCAGGATAAGCACGTGGTTATCGAGGTCGCCGACAATCCGCAATTGGCCGCCTTCGTCGGTATAGCGCAGGCTGTTCTCCAGCACATTATGAAACAATTGGCTCAAGCGCTCGGCGTCGCCGAACACCGTCACCGCCGGCGGTAATTGCTGGCTGAGCACGATGCCTTTTTGCTGAAAACGATCGGCAAATCCCTCCAGTGATCTTTCCAGCAGCGCTATCAGATCCAGCCGGGCTTTGCGGTAGCTCAACGCGCCGGAATCCGATAGGGAAAGCTGGTGCAGATCCGCCACCAGTTTCGTGAGCAGCGCCACCTCGCCCAGGAACTAGTTCAGCGATTCCGGGCTGGCACGCCTCACGCCGTCCTGCAACGCCTCCAGTTCACCGCGCAGCACCGCCAGCGGCGTGCGTAGTTCGTGGGAGACATCGGCCATAAACGCCCGGCGCGTGGCCTGATTCTTTTCAAGTGTCATCGCCAGCAGGTTGAAATCCCGCGCCAGCCGGCCCAGCTCATCGCGCGAGCTTTCCGGCACCCGGGTTGAAAAATCGCCGGCGGCCAGCCGGTGGGTCGCCATAATAAGGAGTTTGACCGGGGCCAGCAGACCGCGGGGGTAAACCATGCCGCCGCCAGTAAACCGGCAAGGGCCACGATAAACCAACTGGTGCGCCGCTGTTGTGTGTCAAAAGTGATATCGGCATTGCGGGTCAGCCGCTCTATCGGTATGGAGACCAGCCAGCCAACAATCTGGCCCTCGGCGCGGATAGGATAGCATAGCGCGGCCCCTCCTGCGGCGGGGGGCCGACCAATTTGCGCTGCCGGTTGTCCAGTACCCAAATCTGGGTACGCCAGCCGTGGGCGGTAAATCTCTGCTCTCTTCGGCACTTTGTTCAAACGAGTGTAGCAGTTGATACACCAGCTGCTGATTATTGTGCAGAAATTCCCAGTTGCCGTGCAGGGCGTATTGCTCCGCCAGGGCGTTGCCGAGCAGGCTGATACGTTGGGTATTACTGCGTTTGATATAGTGGATGAAACCGTGCTCGAAACTGACTCTGACGCCCCACTGTATGGTGATGACCACCAGCATGCAGGTCGCGAACAGTGCGAAGAACAGCTTGGTGGTGATACCTGAGCGCATCATGATTCTTCGCCGTTACGCCCGGCGAGCGTCGCGTTTTGTCCGGTATCCGCCGGCACGCGGGTGAAAATTAGCGCCGGCAGCGCGATGACGACCGCCATGCACAGGTAAGTGGCGATAAACACTTCGTGCATATTGGTGTTGCCGTCCAGGGGATGGGCCGGTACAAACAGGCCCAGCAGGATGCCGGCAATGGTTACCCCGAGGCTCATCGACAGCTGCATGACCATCGATAACAGACTGTTGCCGCCGCTGGCCAGCGTGTCCGGCAGATCTTTTAAGGTCAGAGTGTTCATCGAGGTAAAACGCATCGCGTTGACCATGCCCTGCAACAGCAGTACCACCGGAATCGCGTACAGCCCGCCCGCCAGCGCCACCAGCGGAAAAATCAGGTTGATCACGGCAAGACCCAGCGTAGCGCCGGTGAGCACATGCCGATAACCAAAACGGTTAACAATTTGCACTATCAGCAGTTTAATCCCCATGCTGCCGATGACCATCGGTATCATCATCAGCCCGGCGTGAAACGGGCTGAAGCCGAGTCCTAGTTGCAAAAATAGCGGTGTCATAAACGGCAGCATACCGCTGCCGATCCGGCCCAGCAAACTGCCGGTCAGGCCGAGGGAAAAAGTGGGCGTATCGAACAGGCGCAAGGTAAAAAGCGCATTATCGTTGCCGCGCGCATGCAGGTAATAGCACAGCAGCGCCAGCACGCCGACCCCCACGAGCGCCGTCACGTTACTCAAGCCGAGATCCAGGCTCTTATGTCCGTCAAGGGCCAGCGTCAGCGTCGCCATTCCCAGCGCCAGCAGCAGGAAGCCGCCAAAATCGAAACGGCGGGTCTGCATAGTGTAATTCGGCATCAGCCACCAGGTAACCATGGCGCCGATGATCCCAACCGGCAGATTGATTAGGAATATCCAGTGCCAACTGGCATATTCCACCAAAAAAACCTCCGAGCGCCGGTCCCACCAGCGGGCCAATCTGGCCGGGCAGGGTGACAAAGGCCATCGCCGCCATATATTGCGCCCGCGGCACGATCTTCATGACCGTCAGTCGCCCGACCGGTACCATTATCGCGCCGCCGACCCCTTGCATGACGCGGGACAGCACCAGCTCTTGCAGGCTCGTGGCGCACACACACAGCAGCGAGCCCACGGTGAACAGCACAATGGCGCTGAAAAACACTTTCTTCACGCCGAAACGATCCGCCAGCCAGCCGCTGGCGGGCAACATTACCGCCACCGTCAGGACATAGCTGACGATGACGTAATGCATGCGCAGCGGGCTTTCGTTAAAGCTGTGCGCCATTGAGGGCAGGGTCGTATTGACGATAGTTGTGTCCAGCGTTTGCATAAAGAAGCCGAAGGCTACGGTCCAGAGCTGCCAGCGCACCGTTGCGGATTGAACGGGCTACATGTGTTCTGTACGGGGACGAAACAAAAGCCTGAACATAAAATGCGATTACCCCTCTTAGGACATGGGTGACGGAACGCCGGCGGTGCTGCTGCGCACAGAGTGTATCAAAAAAATAGCCTTTGGCGGCAGGGGTGCCGCCCAGCGCGCTCGCGTTGGTGTCGTAAGCCATGTTGCGCCGGCATCAGAACATCGCGCCTTGCCGGTGGTCTGATGCTGGGTCTCAGACCTGGCCGTTTGCACGGTTCAGGTTAATTGCGCTGTAAAATGCTATTAAGTGTAGCCAATGACGATAGGGGAAAAATGGAGGAAATATGGAGGTCTCTCCTCCCGCGTCAAGCATCTCGCCTATCCGCCTCACAGGTGACCTGGCCGGCGATGCCGCAGTGCGTTTTGAGCCAGGCCAGTCGCGGGATGTGAACCTGGTGGCCTACGGCGGCAAACGGGAGGTGTATGGTTTTCGCGCACACATCATGGGCAAACCGGAGGCAGAGTCATGAGCCATATTTCCCGGCGTGCTTATGCGGACATGTTCGGACCCACCACCGGTGACGCCGCACGGCTGGAGGATACCGATTTGTGGGTTGAAGTCGAGCAAGATTTCACCTGTTACGGGGAAGAGGTCAAATTCGGCGGCGGTAAGGCGATTCGCGACGGGATGGGGCAGGGGTAAATGACCGCTGCGTACTGCGTCGATCTGGTCCTCACCAACGCGCTGATTATCGATCACTGGGGTATCGTGAAGGCGGATATCGGCGTAAAGGACGGCAGTATCCTGTGCATCGGCAAAGCCGGCAATCCGGATGTCCAACCGGGGGTTACGGTGCCCATCGGCCCCTGGACCAAGGTAGTGGCGGAGGAGGGAAAATTGTCACCGCCGGCGGTATCGATGCTCATATCCACTTTATCTGCCCGCAGCAGGCGCAAGAGGGTGCTATGCTCCGGCGTGACGACCCTCATCGGCGACGGAACCGGCCCCGTGGCCGACACGAACGCCACCACCTGTACTCCGGGACCCTGGTATCTGGACCGTATGCTGCCGGCGGCGCTGGAAGAGCAGGTACTGGCAGGCGCTATCGGTCTCAAACTGCATGAAGACTGGGGGACTACCCCGGCGGCGATTGATTGCTGCCTTGGCGTGGCGGATCGCTATGATGTGCAGGTTGCTATTCACACCGATACGCTAAACGAAGCCGGTTTTGTCGAGGATACGCTGGCGGCGATCGCACGATTCACACCTACCATACTGAAGGGGCAGGCGGCGGCCACGCGCCGGATATTATCCGCGTCTGCGGCGCGAGCAATATTCTTCCTTCGTCCACCAACCCCACCATGCCTTATACGGTCAATACTATCGACGAGCATCTGGACACGCTGATGGTCTGCCACCATCTGGATGCCGGCATCGCCGAGGACATGGCGTTTGCCGAACCGCGTATTCGCCGTGAAACCATCGCCGCCTAGGATATTCTGCACGATTTGGGCGCCTTTTCGATGCTGTCTTCCGACTCCCAGGCGATGAGACGGGTCGGTGAAGTCATATTGCATACCTGGCAGGCGGCGCACTGCCGGAGGAGCGTGGCGATAACGATAATTTCCGCGTTAAACGCTATATTGCCAAATACACCATTAATCCGGCGATCACCCACGGTATTGCCCATGAAGTGGGTTCAATCGCGACGGGGGCAAACTGGCGGACCTTGTTGTGTGGTCGCCGGCGTTCTTTGGCGTCAAGCCCGCTCTGGTTATCAAAGGTGGCGTGATTGCCACGGCGCCGATGGGCGATCCCAACGCCTCCATCCCCACGCCGCCGCCGGTGCATTACCGGCCGATGTTCGGCGCGCTGGGAGGCGCCCTGCAGGCGACACGTATGACATTTTTGTCGGCGGCAGCGCGCGCAGACGGCTTACCTGCGCGGCTCGGGCTTGCCAGCCTGATAGGCGAGGTACGCCAGTGCAGGACGGTGCGTAAGCAAGACATGATCAATAATCACTGGCAGCACATTATCGAGGTAGATGCGCAAACGTATCAGGTGCGCGCCAACGGTCAACTCTTGACCTGAGAATCGGCCGCGCTGCTGCCGATGGCGCAGCGTTATTTTCTTTTTTAAGCCGACAGGAACTGCGGATGATTGTATTGACCCAACGCCTTGACCATGCTCACACCGTTACCGTTACCGTTACCGTTACCGTTACCGTTACCGTTACCGTTACCGTTACCGTTACCGCCAGCGCGACGCTGGAACTGGATACGCGGTTAAATGGCAGGGCAGGGAGAGCCAGCCATTTTTCCGTCGCGCCGCCTATCCCCAGTAGCGGCATCAACTGCTTGAACGCCAGCATAATATCTAGATCGTTGCCGCCCACCCGGCACCCGCTGTGTCCCAGCAGGCTGTGCTGCCGGTCGCGCAGTTCACGCCAGCGCGGGCCCATCAGCAACAGTGAGCAGTCGGTGGTGCCGCCGCCGATATCCACCACCAGCACCCGGCTTTCCGCGGTCAGGCCGGCTTCAAAATCCAGCCCCGCCGCGACCGGCTCATATTGAAAGGCCACCTCCTGAAAGCCGGCCCACTGAGCCGCGCGCGGCAAAATGCCCTGCGCCTGACGATTGGCTTCCTCCAGACCGCTACCCTTGAAGTTAATCGGCCGGCCGATCATCGCCTGCGTGATCGTGGCCTGCACGTGCGCTTCCACCTGGCGCTTGATATGGCACATCATGGCGCATACCAAATCCTCGAACAGGGCGATTTGCTGCGGTTTCAGGCCATTGGCGCCGAGAAATGATTTTGGCGATTTTACAAAATAGCTGTCTTCGGGATCGGCGATATAGCTGGCCAGGGCCTGACTGCCGAATTGCAGGCTGTCGTTATGTAGCGGGATGCTGCCCGCGTAAGCAGCAACTAGTTCTCATCGCTGCCGGTAGGGAGGTGCCAGAAACGATGCAGATATTCGCTGACGGCTTCGCGTGTGGGGGCGCTCAGCATCGATGCCATAAAGGGCGAGTCGCCCTCCAGCGGCAAAAGCCGCGGTGTGTCTTCCGTCATGACCGCTACCGAACAGTTGGCGGTGCCGTAGTCAAAGCCAATAAACATTACTGCCTCCCATGCCGATGAGGCGGGAGACTTTAGCGCAAAGCGACCGGGCTACAATCCCGGCCTAAACGCCGCCAGCTAAATCGATAAAACTGCCGGTCAAGTAAGAGGCCCGCTCCGATAGCAGCCAGGCGATGGCTTCGGCGACCTCCCTCTGCTCCCCGCCGGCGGCATGCATATCGGTGTCGATAAACCCCGGGCGGACGCCGTTCACGCGGATCCCCTGACTCGCCACCTAGCGGGACAGCACTACGGTTAGCGTATCCACCGCACCTTTAGAGGCGGTATAGTCGATGTATTCATGAGGGGCGCCAAGACGCGCCGCGGCCGAGGAGACATTGACAATAGTGCCGCCGTTACCGCCGTGCCATTCGTTTCACCGCTTCACGCGCGCAAAGGACCGTACCGGTGACATTGGTCGTGAGAATATGGTTGACCCGGGCGGCATCCATCTGTTCTATACCCGATTGGGGCAATAAAATGCCGGCATTGTTCACCAAACCGCTTATCGGCGGCAGACGGCTATCCAGCTCGGCGAAAAGCGCCTGCACGCTTGACTCATTGGCGATATCCACCTGTAGCGCCAGCGCCTTGCCGCTGGATTTCTTCTACCACCCGCTAGGCTTGCTCTCGGTGCGACAAATAACTCAGGCATACCCAATGGCCTTCGGCGACCCGCCGGTAATCAGCGTCACTTTTTCCATCTCACTATCCTTTCGGTGGAACTGACGAAGCCATGGCCGAAAATTGTCTTGAATATCAGCATGGTGGGCTGTCACCGTTTAACGAATCAAGAATAGCGTCGCCAGGCCGAGAAAAATAAAGAATCCGGCGGTATCGGTAATGGCGGTGATCATGACGCTTGAACCTACCGCCGGATCGCGGCCGATACGGATCATCAACAGCGGGATTAAGACGCCCATCAGCGCCGCCAGCAGCAGATTAAGCAACATCGCCAGCATCATCACGCCGCCGAGACCAGCTTCGCCGTAT
The DNA here is from genome assembly GCF_000010085.1 of Sodalis glossinidius str. 'morsitans'. Lineage (NCBI taxonomy): Bacteria > Pseudomonadati > Pseudomonadota > Gammaproteobacteria > Enterobacterales > Bruguierivoracaceae > Sodalis > Sodalis glossinidius. The sequence goes on along the minus strand of NC_007712.1, from coordinate 2,960,605 downwards.
AATAGCCAGGTAACGATGCCCATGATACTGCCCCAGACCAGTCCGTTAATGACCGCTACCCCGAGCTCGCGCAGGATGAGAAAGCCGGCGTTACCCTTTTCCAGCTGATGCAGTGCCGCTGCGCGGACAATCATGGTGATGGTCTGATTACCGGTATTGCCGCCGATGCCGGCGACGATGGGCATCAGCGCCGCCAGCGACACTAGTTGGGCGATGGTGCCATCAAACAGGCCGATGACGCGCGAGGCGATGAATGCGGTGCAAAGATTCAACGCCAGCCAGGTCCAGCGGGTGCGCACCGCTTTACGTACCGGCGCGAAAATGTCCTCCTGCGGACTTATCCCCCCCAGCCTGCGAAGGTTGCTATCACTCTCTTCAAAATAAACGTCGACCATTTGTTCAATGCTTAACCGGCCCATCAGCTTGCCTTTGCTGTCGATAACCGGCGCGGTGATCATATCGTAACGTTCAAAGGCGCCGGCGGCGTCTTCCGCCCGATCATCAGGATGGAAAGTGGTTGGATGTGCGTCCATCACCTCGCTTACCCGCCGGTGCAGCGGATTAAGCAGCAGCGCAGACAGTGTCAATTCACCGACCAGAGTGTTATGACGATCGACAACAAAGAGCTTGTCGCTGTTCTCCGGCAGCTTTTTCCGCCAGCGCAGCCAGCGCTGTACCGTGGTCAATGTAACGTCGGGTCGGACCGTCGCCAACTCGAAATCCATGTGATGACCGACACTTTCGCGATCGAAATGCATCATTTCACGCACCTGGGAACGGCGTTGCGGTTCGAGAGCGGTCAGCATCCGTCCGACCAAATCGCGCGGCAGGTAACGGGCCAGATAGGCCTGTTCGTCCACATCCAGCGGGCTGATGGCGTGAAGAATATCGCGGTTGGACATCTCAGCGATAAGGCTTTCCCAGACGTTCTCCGACGCCTCTACCAGGGTTTTCCCGCGCTTATTGTTGTCTACCAGCCGCCACAGCGCCAGGCGCTCGTCGTGGGGCAGGCTTTCCAGCAAGTCCGCAAGATCCGCGGCGTGAAGCTGGCGCACAATTGCCAGCAGTTCGGCGGTTTGATCCAGTATAGGACGGTTATCGCCGGCCGGTTCTCGCGTGGGGTGGTTGAGGATACTGTCGATAAGCGGCCGGTTTGCCAGTAAAACGCTTAACGTTTGGTGCCGCAGTTCGGCAAGTTGCGGGGCCTGATGTTTTACGGCTGGCATAATTCCCTGTTCCCTCCCGGCTGGCCGGACGATGAAGATAGACTCGCACTCACTAAAGATAGCGTAACTCTGTCAAAAGACGGTGGATTTGGCGCGGTCGTGCCCCTTCAAGGGCGTCAGGGTTGCTCAGGCGGCGTGGGTTTGACCGTCTGTTCCGCCGGCGTGACGCGTTTGTTTTGGTGATGGTGCCAGGCGCCCACCGTGGCATACAGCAGACGGCCCAAGAGAATGATAAAACTGATAAGCAATATCCAGCGGGTCATCCGCCCGGTGGTGGGTCGTCTTCGCATGCGCAATGCCGCTTTCAAAAGGTGGGCCTCTTACGGGCCGAGGCGGAAACGGGTTGATGGGCCGATTGTAGAGCATAAGCCGGCGCCGTTTCAAGAAGGCGACACCTCGGTGCCTCCCGTCGGGGAAGCTTAGTGCAAGTAAGCTCGGTGAGTGGCGCAGCGGTACCGCAGCGCCTCGCGGAAACGTTAAGGCCACTGGCGGCGCCGTTATCCTCTCGCCCCCCGGTTTGTGCCCGGCTCACGGCGGCGATACCGCGTCAGCGACGGCGTCGGGTTCGGCCTCTTGTACCTGCAAACACCAGCCGGGAATATCCGCCCAGTAGGCCTGCTCGCGCTCCAAATCCAGCTGCATCAGGTTATTTTGCGCAAAAAAACCGGTAGGAAATGTCAACGTCCAGTGATTAACGTCTGTCGTAAGCTGCACCGTTACCGGGGACGTCGCCTGACGCTGGTTATTGAGCAGCACGCCCAGACGCAGCAATTGCAGGCAAGGTAAGAAATGCTTTTTTCTGAACAGGTTAAAGCGGGGAAGATCGTCTATTTTGATTGCTTTACGGTGATAGCGCACCAGCGTCGCCAGCAGCAATTGCTGCTCTTGATTGAAACCGGGCATATTGGTCTGCTGCAAAATATAGGCCGAATGACGCTGCATACCGCTGTGGTTAATGCCCAGTCCCACCTCGTGCAACTGAGCGGCCCATTTGAGCAGCGCCGCGAGTTGTGGCTGCTCGAGATCGGCGTTTTGAGCCTGCCATTGCAGATACAGGGCGCCGGTGGTGTCCCATACCCGCCGGGCCTGATCGCTGTCGATGTTATAATGCTCCGCCAGGCTTTTCGCGGTGCGCATGCGGATATCCTGGTGGCGGAACCGGCCTTCCATTTCATACAGCACGCCCTCGCGCAGGGCGCAGTCAGACAGCTTAAGCTCCTTGACGGCCAGCGCGTCCATCACGCCGCACAGAATGGCGAGCCCTGGAACAAATACCGCTTTGCGCTCCTCGGATAAGCCCGGCAGGCTAAGCGCGGTGAAGTGAGTGAACTGAAGCACTTGGTCACGCAGCATTTCCAGCCGCTCGGGGGTGATCAAACCGTCTTTGGCGCCCATTTCGGTCAAGACTTTGCAGGCCGCTTTAAAGGTGCCGGAAGCACCGAGCGCCACCTGCCAGCCCATAATGCGGTATTGCCAGGCCAGCGTTTCGAGTTTTTGCGCCGCCGCCAGCCGTGCCCGGTGGAAATTGGCCGGACTTATCTCGCCGTCGGGGAAAAAAAAATGGCCAAAGCTGATGCAGCCCATGCGACGGCTTTCCACCAGCAGCGGCTCGAAGTTTTCGCCGATGACCAGCTCGGTAGACCCGCCGCCGATATCGATAACCAGCTTGCGGCCCTTTTCTGCCTGGGTGTGTTCGACGCCCATAAATGTCAGGCGCGCCTCTTCATGACCGGAAATAATTTCGATGGGGTAGGGGATTACCGTCGCGGCCCGGTCGAGAAAGATCTGCGCGTTAACCGCTTCCCGTAAAGCATGGGTACCGACGATCATGACCCGCAACGGCGAAAAGCCCTGCAGGCGCTCGGCGAAAAGGGCGAGGCAGCTCAGGCCGCGTTCCATCGCCTCGTCGCTCAGGCGGTGATCTGCATCAAGACCGTCGGCCAGATGTACGCGTTGTTTCAGGCGGCTCAGTACCTGCATGGCGCCGTTGACGACGCGCGCCACCACCATATGGAAACTGTTGGATCCGAGATCGATGGCGGCGAATTCTTCCGGCCTGGGTATGGTCGTCGATGTTAAGAGCATAAATTAGTCCTGCTCTCCGGCGTTTTCCAGTTGCTTGATATAATCATAAATGGCCATTTGCGCGCGTACTTTGCGGCGGTTACCGCGTGGAACATAATAGTTGTTGAGATCGACATCGATATATCGGGCTTTAACGGTATCGCTAAACAACAGCGCCAGAATATCCAGCACCTGCTGTTTTAACCGCGGATCCAGCAGCGCTACCCCCACCTCGATGCGATAATCAATATTGCGGGTCATCCAGTCGGCGGAAGAAAGAAACACCTTTTTATCACCGCCGTTCTCAAACACATAGATCCGATCGTGCTCCAGGAAACGGTCCACGATACTGGTCACCTGGATGTTATTGCTGATGCCCGGCAAATCCGGCACTAACGAACACATGCCGCGCACCAGGATGCTGATAGTCACTCCCACGCCGGAAGCGGCATAGAGACGGTCGATTAAGCCTTGATCCACCAGGTTGTTCACCTTGAGGGTAATGCCTGCTGCTTTGCCCTCCTGCGCATTCGCAATTTCCTGATCGATCATTTGATACAGCATATGCCGCGAATTTTGCGGCGATACCATCAGGTAATCGAACCTGACCGGGCGGTAGGGGTTCTCGATAAAATTAAACACCCACCGCACTTCATTGGTAATGCGTGCATCGGACGTCAACAGAGAATAATCGGTGTACAGACGGGCGGTTTTCTCGTTGAAGTTGCCGGTACCGATATGTGCGTAGCGCACGATATCGTCGCCCTCGCGGCGGGAAATCAGAAACAGCTTGGCATGTATTTTCAGCCCCGGGGCCGAAAAAATAACGTGAACGCCGGCCTCGGTAAGCCGCTTGGCCCAATGAATATTGGCTTCTTCGTCAAAGCGGGCCTGCAGCTCCACCACCACGGTCACTTTTTTCCCGTTATGCGCCGCGTGGATCATCGCGTCGATGATATGCGAATCCTTGGCGACGCGGTATATATTGATTTTGACCGATAGAACGTTGGGATCGAACGACGCCTGACGCAGCAGTTCCAGCACGTGGCTAAAGGTGTGGTAGGGGAAGTAGAGCAGGACGTCATGATGGCGAATGGCGTCGAAGGCATTGCGGAATTTATCGAACCACACGTGACGCAATCGCGGCAGCGGGCGATTAACCATGTTGGCTTTGCCGACGTTGGGGAAGCTGATGAAGTCCTTAAAATTATGATAGCGCCCGCCGGGGATAACCGAATCATAGGATGAGATACCAAGTTTGGTCTTAAGCATCTCTACCATAGCGTTAGGCATATCCCGCTGATAAACGAACCGAACCGGCTCTGCGGTCAGTCGCTGCTTCAGGCTTGAGGACATCAGCTCCAGCAGGCTGGATTCCATTTCGGTGACCAGATCGTATTCGGCATCCCGCGTCATTTTCATCGAATAGGTGTTGAGCACGTCATAATCGAAGAAACCGGTGAAAATATCATCCAGGCAATAGCGCAAAATATTGTCCAGCAGAATCATTGGCCGACGGCGGCGGGGCGATTCCACCGGCAGATTGATAAAGCGAGGCACCTTATCAGAAGGAATTTCCAGCAGGGCATAGCGCAGCGTCTGACCTTGGATAATTTCCACCGCCAGATAGGTGTAATCATCTTTCAGGAACCGCACCAGGTTGGTATCGTGCTGTATCAGAATCGGGGTAATATGCTGGCGCAGCTGTTGTTTAAAGTACTGACGCAGCCAATCCTGCTGGCGGGGAGACAGTTGCCGTTCGTTGATAAGGAAAATCTGGTTGCGGGCCATCTCCAGCAGCAGGTCGTTGTACAGATTGTCAAATTCCTGCTCGGCGTTGAGCACTTTGGCCTGGATACGATTTAGCAGATGGCGCGAGGCGCCTCGGGTACCCTGTTCTTCGCTTATCAAAATACGCCGTTTCAGCTCGGCAAAACGGACCTTGTAAAATTCATCCAGATTATTGGAATAAATGCCCAGAAATCGCATGCGTTCAATGAGCGGATTGCTTTTGTCAGCAGCTTCCTGCAAAACCCGTTCATTGAAAGACAACCAGCTTAATTCTTTCTCTATATAGAGCTTTTTTTGACTCATTTCCACTCCATTGATCTGTTCAGGAAGGGAAAATCCTGCGTTAAGCTATTATCGTCTCCCGGGCGGTAAAGTCCAACATAACCCACAAACGCCGGCCAAAGATTGTTATCTTATTTTCTTACAGGCAACAATTGACGCTGGGCGCAGATGCCGCCGCCGGCTGGGCCTGGGGTATAGATCGTGCCGGCCAGGGGCTTGCCCGTCCGCTGAACGGCGCTCACGCCCTCAAGCCGGTAGCGTTGCTGGCGCAACCGACGCACGTCGCTAGAGCTAGCGGCGGACAACCGCTCTACTGGCTGACCGATGCTTTGGGGCAGGGGGATACTGGCCTGCTTCGATAGCGCGGCCGCCGGCACCGTAGCGGTCCAGCGTCAGCCGCTAACCCAAGCGGGCCAAGAGGTAGACTGCCTGCTGTTGTCGCCCGATGGCCGTTTGCTTTATCTGCTCTCCGGTAGTCAGCTCAGTCTCTGGCCGCTGGCCGCTGGCCGCGGCAGGCCCGTTATCGCTGTTTATGCTGCCGGTGGAAGGGGCTTTGCTGGTGCGCGACGGCGACGGCCATCTGTCGCTGTGGTTTGACGCCGCCCGGGATGACGGACCGCAATTGACCCCGATTCTTACTTATGCCGTTACCCTGGATGACGGCGCCGGCGCGCCGGGGTGGTTTCGCCGTACTCGACGCAGGGGGACGGTTAACCTTGTTTAGCACGCGCGATGCACACCCCCGTGGTCGCCTGACGCTGCCGGGGAGTGCGCGGCCTGACGAGGGAGTATCCGCCGTGAAAAAGCAGGCCGACGGACGCGGCGATGTGCTTGCCGGAACCCTATCCGCAGACGGGGGGGCACCGCGGAACGCTGCTGGCAGCGCTGTCGCCCCAGGGGAACCAGCTGGTGAGCGCCGGCCCTGATGCGTGGCACGTATGTACCCTGTCGCCCGGCTCAATGGAACTCAGTTGGAGCACTTTGAACCAGAAGATTTGGTATCCCGGCTATCCGTCACCGGCGTGGGTGTGGCAGTCCACGCCGGCCGGCGATAGTTTTGCGGCGGGCAAATACAGTCTGGTGCCGCTGGCGGTTGGCACGCTGAAAGCCGCCGCCTGCGCCATGCTCTTCGCCACGCCCCTGGCGTTGGTCGTCGCCATGTACAGCGCCTGGTTCATGTCCGCCGGACTGCGCCGCTGGGTCAAGCCGGCGATGGAGATCATGGGGGCGGTACCGAGCGTGATCGTCGGTGTGATAGCCGGCCTGTGGCTCGTGCCGAATTTGGCCGCTGCGCTCGGCGGCATCGTGCTGTTGCCGGTGCTGCTGCCGCTGCTTATTCTTGCCGTGGCGTATCTGGCCGGTCGCCTACCGCCGCGCTGGCGCCGCCGTTGGCCTGCCGGGCTGGAATGTCTATGCTTGTTGCAGCTTATCGCGCTCGTCTTGTGGGGATGTTTTACTCTTGCGCCGCCGCTCGAGTGCTTGCTGTTCGGTATGCCGCTGTCGCAGGTTTTAGGTGACAACTACAACCCGCTCAATGCGCTGGTGGGGGATCGCGCTGGGCTTCTCGCTCATTCCGTTACTGTTCACCCTCGCCGAAGAAGCGCTGTTCGGTGTACCGACGCGCCTGATCCAGGGGTCGCTGGCGCTGGGCGCGACCCCCTGGCAGACCCTGATGGGAGTCCCGCTGCCGGCGGCCAGCGCCGGTTTGGTGTCGGCCTTTATGCTGACACTCGGCCGTGCCATGGGCGAGACGATGATCGTGCTAATTGCCAGCGGCAACCTGCCGCGTGTCGATGGCAGCGTTTTGCAGGGCTTACGCGCGCTGGCGGCCAATATCGCCATTGAAATCCCCGAAGCGTTGCGCAGTTCGGAGCATTACCGGGTGCTGTTTCTCAGTGCGCTGCTGTTGCTGGTATTTACCTTTATTATTAACAGCATAGCGGAACTGTTACGTTTGCGTCTGCAGCACCGCTATTGTCAGCCTGACGGGGGGCCTTATGAAAGCATTGTGGTGCTCGGGTCGGCCGTGGGTATGGTTGACCGCCGGCGCGGTGAGCCTGAGTCTACTGGCGCTGCTGGTGAGTCAATCGCTGCAACTGCTCTGGCCGCAGCCGATTTACCGCTTTACACTCTCAGGCTCTCCGGCGTGCTGCTGGGCGTACGTGCTGAGGTACAGCGGCCGCATGCACCGGCGGCGTGCGAGATCTGGTTCATCAATACCGGTAATCGGCCGCAGGATCGTTATTGGGTACCGGCAGCTGAGGTTCGCTCTAGCCGGTTACCGGCCGATGTGCTGGTGGTGCAGCGCCGTAGCGGCGCACAGCTTTATGGCTATCTTGCCGGAATGCACGAGGACGGACAGCCGCTCACCGCCGCGCTGGATCAACGGCTGCGGTTGACCGCCACACAGTGCCGTTTGGCGGCGCAGGTAGAACAGCAGCGAAACGCGGTGCGGGTGAAACGGGCGCAGCAGCTTCAGCAGGAGCAACAACGCATGTTGCATCATCAGGGCGCGCTCACCGAGCAGCAACAGGCCGCCCAGCGTGCGGCGTTTAACGAACTGCAGACGGCCTATGACGATTTGAGTGAACAACTTGCCGGTATTGAGCGTGAGCGGGGGCGCGTACAGCTGATCCTCGCCGATGCGCAAGGCCAGCGCCAGATCATTGCGTTAAGCGATATCGACAGCCTGTGGTATCTCAACGCGATGAACCTGGGGCAAAAACTGCGCCATCTGACTGCGCAAACCTGGCGTTTCGTCAGCTTTGATGACCCCGCCCGCGAGGGCAATGGCGTTTTTCCGGCGATTGTCGGCATGCTGTTGCTGGTGATGCTAATGTCGGTGCTGGTCATGCCGTTTGGGGTGATGGCGGCCATTTATCTGCATGAATATGCAGGACGAAACGGTTTGACCCGGCTTATTTGTATCGCGGTGGGCAACCTCGCCGGCGTGCCGTCGATTGTCTACGGCATTTTCGGCCTGGGATTCTTCGTCTATGCGGTCGGCGGCTCGCTGGATAAACTGTTTTATGCCGAGGCGTTACCGGCCCCGACATTCGGTACGCCCGGATTATTATGTGCAGCATTGACGCTGGCGCTCGGCGCAACCCAGTTGGAAACGTTATGGCGGGTAGTATTGCCGGGCGCGGCGCCGGCGATAATGACCGGCCTTATTCTGGCGGTGGTGCGTGCGGCTGGGGAAGCCGCACCGCTAATGTTGGTCGGGTCATCAAATCGGCGCCGAAGCTGCCGCTCGACGGCGAGTTTCCTTGTCTTCACCCCGAAAGGCAATTTATGCATCTCGGTTATCAGATCTACGATTTAGCATTCCAAAGTCAGGACGGTGATGCGGTTCAGCCGCTGGCGTTCGCCACCGCGCTGTTATTGATTGTCATTGTCGTGGGGCTGAACCTGGCCGCGATCGGTCTGCACCACCGGCTGCGTGAAAAATACCGAGCGTTAACGTTATGATGGAGAACAGGCCGTTATGTCGCTAGTCCCCTCTTTATTCTCGAACGGCGAGATCGCCTCGCCAGACGGGGTGTCGCCATCGGCGCTGGCGCTGGAAACCGAACACCTGCGGGTGCGTTACGGCGATCGTCTGGTGCTGGACGATATCTCACTGCCCATTGCCAAAGGGCAAATTACCGCCCTGATCGGCCCTTCTGGGTGCGGTAAATCGACGCTGCTGCGCTGCTTTAACCGCATGAATGACCTGAGCGACGACTGCCAGATTAGCAGCGCGGTGCGTTTGCAAGGGCAGGACATTTATGATGCAAGTCAGGAGGTGGTAGCGCTGCGCTGGCGGGTGGGAATGGTTTTCCAGCGGCCCAACCCGTTTCCCAAATCCATTTATGACAACGTATTGTACGGCCTACGGCTTTTGGGTATCGGCGAACGCAGGCTGTTGGACGACGCCGCGTAGCGAGCGTTGCGCGCGGCGACGCTGTGGCATGAGGTTAAAGATCGCCTGCGGGATAACGCCTTCAAACTGTCCACCGGCCAGCAACAGCGGCTGGTGATCGCCCGCGCTATCGCCATCGAGCCGGAAGTATTACTGCTCGATGAGCAGACCTCGGCGCTGGATCCTATTTCCACCTTGACCATCGAAGAGCTGATGATCTCGCTCAAAGCCCATTTCACTTTGGTTCTGGTGACGCATAACATGCAACAGGCGGCGCGTGTTTCCGACTATACCGCCTTTTTGCATCAGGGCAAGCTGGTGGAATATGCCGCCACCGACCGGCTGTTTACTGCCCCGGCGCAGCGCAAAACCGAGGAATATATCACCGGCCGGCTGCGCTAGCGGTTATCCGCCGGTCGGGTTTCATTGCTGCATTATCGGTATGAGCAAAGGACGGCTATCAGGTCGGCGACCGTGCGGAAGACTGGATAAGACGTAACGCTGCCCATGGCGAACCCACAAGGCCAGCGTCAGGGGCAATGGGCGGCGAGACTAAATCACCGAACGCCGAGCCTGCGCCCTCAGCCACCGCTACCTGTGGCTGCACGCAGTCGATACGGTGGTTTCGCGCAATCGATGAGGGAAACAACATTAATGCTGAAGTGTTGATGCTGCGAGTGGCGCCCGTTTAAGATACCGACTGGGCTAACGGACATTTTTACGTCGCATTCTCTTTTTTCGCAAAACCTACTTCATCGACGCCGATATGGCCTGTACAAGCGCTTATTCTTGCGATAATGACGCATAATTTCCTGAATCGCAGCAGCGAAACCCAGCGTTGTGGTCTGTTCTCCGAACAAGCGCATCAGGGCCTGACGCCAAATCCTCATTTTAAGTCACAATGTGTCCACCGGTAGCCAGTCGTGCTTAGTCCACTACGCATGACTTAGAGAGCAAGATGAGGAGGGGATTTTATTTTCTTCCGTCTGTCTGTCATAGTCTGCGACTGAACGGATAATGGGATTGCAAGATCAGATTTATTCCAAAATAACAATTTTGCTAACAGGTGATATAATGTCGAGTGTTATGACTCAAGCGGAATCTACCCTGAATTGAATTTACTCAGCATAGAAATAATATTCTCTTATGCAGTAGATTGAGGTAAATAGTCAAACTCATCTCGTATCGGCTTAGGCAAATAAGCTTAATTGGAATGCTCAAGTATAGAGTATTTATTTACAATGCTAAGCCATGCGAGGTAAATTTTACCTAAAGCGGTAAGACAACCGCTTAAGCGCTGGTTGCCTTATTAAGGCATTTAATTGATGTAACCTCCTTTGCTTTTTCCGTGTAGGGTAAAGAACTCAACAATTGAAGGATTATTTTCAGGTTTTCCAGAATGATAATTTTTACCTAAATGTTTTTTATAGGCTTCATCAGGATTTGTTTTAAAGTCCTTTAAGGCCGTTCTCAAAGCATCAGACAGTAAGGGTTATTTATTTGGCTTAGAGTTTTATACAGCAGAAATCTTAAATGAGATAGGTTTTTGATAGAATCGCACGTTTGTTGGTTGATGGGAAGGCTGCTAGCTAAAGCGTTGTACTTCAGCTTTCTTTTTTCACTTTTAAGGGAATTAGGCTTTAATGAGCTTTGTTTCACGCTTAACAGTTTTTTGGCGTAGGTGATATCCTTTTCTCGTAGTTTTCCTTTAGACATGTTATGGGCTAATTTTGCCGCTGAGTTAGTACTTTTAAAATAATGGGCTTTTACATGATGGAAGGCATGGTTTAATGTTTTCATTTTCACCTCTGGGTTAATGTGGAGATGAAAATATATCAGCTTTTTTTGCTAAAAAATAAAATAAAACCGGGGGGGAGTTAACTCTTATATTGGCTAATTACACTATTTACTTTCAAATAAAATAATGTAATTGTTCTTAGCCTATACCGTGCGCTTTCGGCATTAATTACACCCTGGTTCAATGCGCGATAATATTAGAGCCATAGGAGCAGCTTATTTTACTTTTACAATGTTAGCATTTGAATAATATCTATAATAATCAGGTGATGGACGGTAATATTTTCTGAACCAATTAGGGTTGAACTCAAGGGCAGACATCCTCTTACTGACCCGTTTCGTTCATTCCGGTACACCCTGGACGTGCCTGGGGAAAGGATTGTTTCAGCCATCATCTCTCTGGAAGGGGAGTATTGCGGGGCGAGGTGAGGGCTTACGGTGAATAACACTGAGGCGCTGTTGATCATGGCATGCGATTAACAGCGCCTCGGCTCCCACGCAGGCGGGCTAAGTAGATTTAATCCGGCGGTCGGCAGAGGCGCGCCGTCCAGCCAGGCGACGTTATCGCGCAGCGATAACCGGCCCGTTAGCAGCCAATTAATGACCAGCGGATAGATGGCGTGCTCTTGGGTTTTCACCCGTTGCGCCAGTATCTGCTCATCATCTTGCGCAAAAATGGGTACCCGCGTCTGTAAAATTACTGGGCTGCCATCCAGCTCGTCGGTGACGAAATGCACCGAGGTACCGTGCTCGGCATCGCCGTTGGCAAGCGCCTGGGCGATGGGTATGCAGTCCAGGATAGCGCGGCAACAGCGAGGGATGTACGTTGAGCATGCGGCCGGTATAGCGCGCGACAAAGGCCGAGGTTAGAATGCGCATAAAGCCGGCGAGTAGCGGTCGATAAGGGCGGCGAGCGCCCGATCGTAGTCTTCACGGCTGGCGAAATCCGCCGGGCTAAGCGTCTTGGCCTCGATCCCGGCGGCCGCGGCGCGCGTAAGCCCGTCGGCGTCGGCGCGATGACTGATGACCGCCGCGATCTTGCCCTGCTGGCAAGCATCAATCAGCGCCTGGAGGTTGCTGCCTTCGCCTGAAATCAGCACGACCAGGTGTTTCATCAGCGGATGATCACCTGATGCTCGCCGTCGGCGGGGTGAATTTGGCCGAGCACCCAGGCGGTTTCGCCCAGATCGGCCAGGATAGCCAGAGCTTTGGCGGTGCTATCCGCGGGCACGGCAATGACCATGCCGACGCCGCAGTTAAAGGTGCGGTACATTTCATGGCGACTCACATTGCCGGCCTGCTGTAGCCAGCGGAAAACCGCCGGCCATTGCCAGCTGTTTTTATCAATCACTGCCTGGGTACCGGCCGGAAGAACGCGCGGGATGTTTTCCCAGAAGCCGCCGCCGGTCAAATGCGCGATGGCATGTACCTCGGTCTGCGCGATAAGGGACAGCAGCGCCTTGACGTAAATGCACGTCGGCGCCAGCAGATGGTCCGCCAGCGATTTGCCTTCTACCTGCGTCTGTTCGGGGTCGGTCTGACTGAAGGACAAAATCTTACGCACCAGCGAGTAACCGTTGGAATGAGGGCCGCTTGCGGCCAGCGCCAGCAGGGTATCGCCGGCCTGCACCTTGCTGCCGTCGATGATATCCGCTTTTTCCACTACGCCGACGCAGAAGCCGGCGACGTCGTAATCCTCGCCGTGGTACATGCCGGGCATTTCCGCCGTTTCGCCGCCGACCAGCGCGCAGCCGGACTGTTTACAGCCCTCGGCGATGCCGGTTATCACCGCGGCCGCGGTATCGACGTCCAGTTTGCCGGTGGCATAATAATCGAGGAAAAACAGCGGCTCGGCGCCCTGAACCACCAGGTCGTTCACGCACATTGCCACCAAGTCGATGCCGATAGTATCGTGGCGTTTCAAATCCATGGCCAGACGCAGTTTGGTCCCGACGCCGTCGGTGCCTGAAACCAGAATCGGCTCGCGATACTTCTGTGGCAGCGCACACAGGGCGCCGAAGCCGCCCAGCCCGCCCATCACTTCTGGGCGTTTGGTCTGTTTCACAACACCTTTGATACGGTCTACCAATGCGTTGCCGGCATCGATATCCACACCTGCGTCTTTGTAACTGAGAGAGGTTTTATCGGTCACTGCAAGATCTCCAAGGAGATAACCTGTTGCTTAAAATGGGGCGCTGCCAATTCTAACAGCGTGGGCAATCGTTTGCGAGAGCTGTTGCATTCGAGCCGGCCTTTTTATTGACTATAGTAATTCCATTAAAGCCTTGATCAAGATCAGGCAAACTCATGTGGTGCGACGGGGAAAAGGGGTTATAATCTCGCGATTTTTTTGACCGTTCAGTGCTCTAGGGGAGAGATAATATGAAGATCGTTGAGGTTAAACACCCGCTGGTGAAACACAAGCTGGGGTTGATGCGCGCTCACGATATCAGTACCAAACGCTTTCGCGAACTGGCGTCGGAAGTGGGTAGCCTGTTGACCTATGTCGCGACCGCCGATATGGAAACCGAAAAGGTCACTATCGAGGGCTGGTGCGGGCCGGTTGAAATCGATCAAATCAAAGGAAAAAAAATTACCGTTGTACCGATTTTGCGCGCCGGGCTCGGCATGATGGACGGTGTTTTGGAAAATCTGCCCAGCGCGCGTATTAGCGTGGTCGGCGTTTACCGTGACGAAAACACTCTGACGCCGGTACCTTATTTTCATAAACTGGTGTCGAGTATCGATGAGCGCATGGCTCTGGTGGTGGATCCGATGCTGGCGACCGGCGGCTCGATGATCGCCACTATCGATTTACTGAAAAAAGCCGGCTGCCCCTGTATTAAGGTATTGGTGCTGGTGGCGGCGCCTGAAGGCATCGCGGCGCTGGAAAAGGCGCATCCCGACGTGGAACTTTATACCGCGGCTATCGATAAGGGACTTAACGAAAAAGGCTATATCATGCCGGGCCTGGGTGACGCGGGCGACAAAATCTTTGGTACCAAATAACCCTGAACCGGCCATTGAGTCGGTTTTTTTTGACCCTGAATTCTGAGGAAAGTCACCATGACCCGTCGCGCCATCGGGGTGTCGGAACGCCCGCCGCCGCTGAAAACCATCCCGCTGAGTCTGCAGCACCTGTTCGCCATATTTGGCGCCACGGTGCTGGTGCCGATTTTATTCAAAATCAACCCCGGCACCGTCCTGCTGTTTAACAGCATCGGTACCTTGCTGTATCTTTTCATTTGCAAGGGCAAAATTCCCGCTTATCTCGGCTCCAGCTTTGCCTTCATCTCGCCGGTATTGCCGCTGAGCTATGAGCTGGCGCTACGGGGATTCATCGCCTGCGGCGCGTTGTTCTGCGTGGTGGGGCTTATCGTGAAGAAGGCCGGCGTCGCGGCTAATATGGCGGGCCTGCTGCCGAGCGCCGATGCGCCGGTGGACGGCACCACGGTGGCCATTTCCATGGCGACCCTCGGCGTAACGGTGCTAGGCTCGGTGTTGTTCCGCGGTTTCCTGGCCATCATCCCCAGGCAAAGGCGATCATCTTGCCTGACATGGCTGTATATGCCATCAGCCCAGAAATAAACGTAGCGCGTATCGCTTAAATCACGCAGGCACCATTGCCTGTGCACTTCAAGCCATTGCTGTTTCAGTCTGCTGATGGTACTCGCGGAGAGGCCATGGGCTTTTTCACCGAGTAGCGTCCCCCAGGGCTTCATGAAAATCACCGGTGGATATGTTTCGCAGATACAGCCATGGCAGCAACGCTTCGACGCTTTTTGCTCGCTTCAGATAAGGCGGCAGCAACGCGCTGTTGAAGCATATTCCGTCGCCGCTGCGATCCCTGACCTTAGGCACTTTAATTTCAACATCGCCAATACCCGTCTGTATGGTTCGCTGTGGCAAATAACCGTTACGGACGACGGCATGACGCCCATCGTCAAGACGGCGTTCAGCATGGCTTCGAGCTCAGCCTCAACGACGGCGGCCATCAGTTGTCTGGCACCATGACGGATGAGTTCATGCAAGGGCTCACTGGTAATATCTGGTTCTGCGGAGACACCTGTAGGGTAGACTTTTATTCATCTCGGCCCGTCGAACTGAAGGGCATGGTGTTGGCTATCATAGTGAGTATCGCGCTGAGCCTGATATTCCGTGTTATCACGTTGCTGCGTGGTGAAGAGAAAATTCTGGAACCCGATGAAGGCACGCCCTCCTGATGGCCGTACCGCGCCGTCCTCGCGGCGCGGTAAAGTTATGGTAAACTGGAAAGGATCTTTGCCAGAACGCAAGAGGTACATCTGAACACGCCGGTGCAGCTTTCTTTACCGCTCTATTTACCCGATGACGAAACTTTCGCCAGCTTTTATCCTGGCGAAAATGGCGCGTTGCTGGCGGCGTTGCAGGCTATGCTGGACCACGAACACGGCAGCTACCTTTATTTCTGGTCGCGTAAGGGTGGTGGCCGCAGCCATTTGCTGCATGCCGCCTGCGCGGCGCTATCGGCGCGCGCAAAGGCCGTAGGTTATGTGCCGCTGGACAAGCGAACCTGGTTTGTTCCAGAGGTGCTGGAGGGCATGGAGCAACTGGCGCTGGTGACGATGGATAATATCGAATGTATCGTCGGCGACCTGCCGTGGGAAATGGCTATTTTCAACCTCTATAACCGCATTCAGGAAACCGGGCGCACCCGGCTTATTATCAGCGGCAATTGTCCGCCCCGCCAATTGAATCTCAGCTTGCCAGATTTGGCCTCGCGCCTAGATTGGGGGCAAATTTATCGCCTGCAGCCGCTTTCCGATGAGGAAAAGGGCTATGCCTTGCAAATGCGGGCGAAACTGCGCGGCTTCGAATTGCCGGAGGATGTCAGCCGTTTCTTGCTGAAAAGATTGGAAAGGGATATGCGCACCTTGTCGGCGACGCTGGATCAGCTGGACCATGCCTCTATCCGCGCCCAGCGCAAACTGACCATTCCCTTCGTGAAAGCGATTCTGAACCTTTAGGGGGTACGCCTTATAACCCTGTATCGGCAGGATGAGCGCTGCGGGCGGCTTATATTACCTATTCCGTGCAGGGCTGACGCTGAACTCTCCCTGCGTTACTGCATCCTGCCTGTTGGCATTCTGCGCCCGGGATCGCCTGCCCGGGTACCTTGCCCAGCGGTGCCATAAGGCGGCGCCTGTATGGCTCCAGGTGCTGGCATGTCTCACCGTTCTTCCAAACCGGTGCGGGTGCTGGCCTCGAAAGATTCTGCCAAGCGTTAGCGCGTGCCCGGTCAGGTTGCCTGCGGCGTAACTATCGGCGTGCGCCTTTGTTATACTGCGCGAAGCGCAACTGCAACTGCCTGAGCTGATCGATACGCGCGTCATAGCGCGCCTGCTGCAAACTGCCCAGTTTCACCCGGCTACTGGCTTCGCTTAACGCCCGTACCGCCTGGTCCAACTGTCCCATCAGCGCCAGCCGCTCGGAGCGCGCCGCCAGCTCTTGATCGCCCAGACCCTGACCGGCGCACGCCTGGGCCAGTAAATCCCAGCCATTGGTATCGTCGGGATGGGAAAAGGTATAGCGATTGAGGATCCGCACGGCATCGCTATAGCGATGCCCCTCGACGTAAGTATTGGCGAGGTTGAGCAGCAGCACTGGGTTGGCATCGCTCTCATTGCCGCGTACCAGTGCTTCCAGGCGGCTGATGGCCTGCGGAGCCTGTTTCAGCGCCAGATCGATATCGGTCATCAAATCCACTAGCCAGATGTTGGACGGTTGTCGGGTAAGCAAAGGCTGCAGCGTACGTTTGGCATCGTCGTATTTTTTCGCCTGATAAAACAAAATCACCTGGCCGTACTGCGCGGCCAGCTGTCGGCGGGCGTTGCCTTTTTTCCAGACTTCGAGCACATCGTTGCGCAACAGATTGTCGCTGGAGCCGAACATTCCCAGAATGCGCGCCTTCGCCAGATAAAAGTCCTGGGATGAGTCGATAACGATATGCTTCATCTGGTTGGCGCGGTTGCGGGTATCCGCCAGCCGGCTTAGCGGCAAGGGGTGGGTTTGCAGCATTTCCGGCGGCGCGGTGGAATATCGGTTCTGATCCGCCAGTTTCTGCAAGAAGTTCGGCATCGCCTGGGGATCAAAACCGGACCGCTGTAGTACCTGCAAACCAATGCGATCCGCCTCTTGCTCGTTGGCCTGGGTGAAACTGATGTTGCCCTGCGCGGAGCCGGCGATGGTGCCGGACAGCGCGGCTATGCCCAGCTGCGGATTGGCCATGGTGAGCAGAATGGAGCCTAGCGCGCCGACCCAGGTCAGCGGGGCGCTGCGACGCTTTTCCTCCATGGCGCGCGCCAGATGACGCTGGGTGACGTGGGACAATTCATGGGCCATGACCGACGCCAGCTCGCTTTCGTTGTCGGTATAGTTAAACAGCGCCGAATGCAGCACCACGTTACCGCCGAAAAAGGCAAACGCATTGAGCTCGTCGCTACGCAACAGGAAAAAATGAAAGGGGGTACGCACCGAGTTGGCATGGGCCACCAGCGTGCCTCCCAGATGATTGATGTATTGATCAAGCAGTGGATCGTTGATAATCGGGGCACTGCCGCGCAGCTGGCGCACGAAATAGTCCCCCATTTGCATCTCTTCGCCAATGCTTAGCGTACTGCCGGCGGTGGTCCCCATATCCGGCAAATTGTCCTGAATCTCGTCTGCGTGCGCCGGGAACGTGCTGGCCAACGCTGTCAGCACCAGCGTGATAAGGCTTTTTTTCAAGCGAGTAACCATAGATGACCCATTTTGCCGGCGGCGGCCGGCCGTCATCCCGCGTCGCCGTGAGGGCACGTCAATCTGCGCCGCGGGCTGTGTTCAAACGCTTTTCAGATAGGCCAGCACGATATCGTGGTGATTGCTGGTTTTGAAATCGTCGAACACTTTCTCGATGGCGCCGTCGACACCCACCAGGAAACTGATGCGGTGAATGCCATCGTAGGTTTTGCCCATAAAACTCTTCTCGCCCCAGACGCCGAACTGGCCGGCAACCTGATGGTCCTCATCGGAGAGCAAGGTGAAATTCAACAGCTCTTTTTCGGCGAAGCGGGACAGCTTTTCGGGTTTGTCGGTACTGATGCCCAGTACCTCCACCCCGGCCTTTTTCAGGTCGTCCATATTATCGCGCAACCCGCACGCTTGCACGGTACAGCCTGGTGTCATCGCTTTGGGATAAAAGTAGACCAATACTCTTTGTCCCTGGAAGTCGGTAAGGCTGATGAGTTCACCGTCCTGATCGAGCAGGCTAAATTGTGGTGCTATATCACCGGCTTTCAGTGGCGTCATTGCAATACTCCGTCTCTATTCCTGATACTGTGGATGATTGATAACTCTAATACTGCCTTGCGCATGCAGTTCTGTACAGAGTTGATAAACCTCTGTTCAATCAGCAGAACTTGACCTCCGGCCGGACCGTGTGCGGTCATCAAGAGCGTCAGCCGGGAGGGGGATTGCGCACTCGCCGGTTGCGTTTTCGACGCCAGTTCGGCCAGCGTCATCTGATGGCTATCAAATAAATCGGTATAGCACTCAATAAGATGGGGGGAGTCATCCACCTCCACCGTCACCCACACCGTCGTCGGATTTGCCGGCTGCTCTTGGGCCGTGGTGCGCTTCATCACAATCAATAAATCCAGTTCGGCGCCTTTTAGCGGCAGGGTGGATTCTATCTGGGCAATGGCGTTACAGCCCCCTGAGAGCAGCATAATAAAGGTAAATTCCTCGCCCAGCATGGCGAGGCGGCTATCTTCTATGTTGCAGCCGCAACTGCTGACGTGGCGGGTAATGGTATTGACAATACCAGGCCGGTCTGTGCCCAGTGCGGTGATAACCAGATAATGTTGCTGTAACGGTGGCAAAATGGTGCTTCCTGTCCGGCGGGTTGTGATTTACATGGTAACCCTAAAAAAAACCTGCTGCCAAGGGCTTACCGGGCCGATGTTTGCTTGCTTTTGGATAGGTGACAAAAGTACCATGAATAACCTGTTTGTGGAGAGATGGTCAATGTTTACGGGAAGCATAGTTGCACTGGTTACTCCGATGGACGAAAAGGGCGCCATCGACCGGGTCAGTCTGAAAAAATTAATCGATTATCATGTCGCCAGCGGTACCGCAGCGATCGTGGCCGTGGGAACGACCGGTGAAACGTCTACCCTGAGCCACGAAGAGCATGGTGATGTGGTGATGTGGACCCTTGAGCTCAGCGACGGGCGCGTTCCCGTTATCGCGGGCACCGGTGCCAATTCTACCTCCGAGGCCGTGTCGCTGACCCGCCGCTTTAACGACAGCGGAGTGGTGGGATGCCTCAGCGTTACGCCGTATTACAATCGGCCGAGTCAGGAAGGGTTGTTTCAGCATTTCAGGGCCATCGCCGAAAGAAGCGATTTGCCGCAAATTCTGTACAATGTGCCGGCGCGCACCGGCTGCGATATGCTGCCGCCTACCGTTGCCCGTCTGGCGGAAATCAAAAATATTATCGGTATTAAGGAAGCAACGGGGAACTTAAGCCGTGTCAGCCAGATCCAAGAGCTGGTCAATGACGATTTCCTGCTGCTGAGCGGCGACGACGCCAGCGCATTGGACTTCATACAACTGGGCGGCAAAGGGGTGATTTCCGTGACGGCGAACGTTGCCGCGAAGGAGATGGCGCAGCTTTGTGCCCTTGCGGCCGACGGCAATTATGCCGATGCGCGCCGTCTTAATCAGCGCTTGATGCCGCTGCATCAGAAACTCTTTTTTGAACCCAGCCCCATACCGGTTAAATGGGCTTGTAAAGCATTGGGATTAATGGCGACCGACACCCTGCGCCTGCCGATGACGCCCCTGACCCGGGCGGGCAGCCGCGTGGTAAGACAGGCGTTAACGGATGCGGGTTTGCTGTAACTCTTAGGGAGATTTAATGGCTTATTCAATGCAAAAGTCGCAGGTAGCGAAAGTGGTCGGCGTCTCGCTTATCATGCTGCTCTCGGCCTGTACCAGCGATCAGCGCTATAAACGTCAGGTAAACGGAAACGAAGAGTACCTGAAAGCGCCTCCGCTGCGCGCGCTTAGCAGCCCTTCCGGTATGATTTTGCCCCTGCAGAACGGCGACTATGAGATTCCTGCTGTCCCGCGCAACGGCGCCGTGGGCAAAGGGCTGGATATTCGGCCCCCTGCACAGCCGCTGGCGCTGCTGAACGGTTCCCGTTCACAATATTCCGGCAATAGAGCCGTTATTCAGCTGGAGAACAGCGCCCAGGGTCGTGATCTGTGGTCGCAGGTCGCGGCGGTGGTACAAAGCAAAGTCTATCCGATCGCCTCACGTCAGGACGCGCAGCTGAGCCTGAATACGGATTGGATCGCCTGGACCCGTGCTGATGAAGATGAACAGTACAGCGGCCGCTATCAGATAAGCCTGGCGACCCAGGGCTATCAAGCTTCGCTCCAGGTAACGTCCCTTGGCCTGCAGCAGCAGGGTAAACCCGTTACCAATCCTGCGCTGGTACAGCGCTATACCGTTGAGATGCTTAACAGCGTCGCGAGCGGGCTGCAGCAGCTTAACGACGATCGCGCCAACCGTGTCGCCCAGGGCGAAACCGCCGATCTGAGCGTACAAAGCGGCGCTGACGAAAGCGGACTGCCGCTGCTGGTGGTGCGCTCGTCGTATAATACAGTATGGACGCATCTGCCGTCGGCGTTGTCGCGCATCGGTATGAAGGTGAAGGATAGTAGCCGTCCGCTGGGTACCGTTTCGGTTACCTATGACGCGCCGGGCAGCGGTACCTGGGACGATTTGGGCGCCAAAGACCCTGATTTGCGCAATGGCGACTATAAACTGCAGGTCGGCGACCTTGGCAACCGCAGCACGCTGCAGTTCACCGATCCGAAAGGGCATACCCTGACCCAGTCGCAAAATGACTCGCTGGTGGCGGTATTCCAGGCGGCATTCAGCCGGTCAACATCCCATTAAATCAACAGGGGGCTTCGGCCCCCTTTTTTACCTGTATCAAAGCGTTATTTGCCACTGGAGTATGTAAAGATGCAAAAATTAGCTGAGTTGTATCGCGGAAAAGCGAAAACGGTTTATACCACAGAGGATCCGGATTTGCTGATCCTGACGTTCCGCAACGATACGTCAGCACTGGACGGTCAGCGTATTGAGCAATTCGATCGCAAGGGCATGATTAACAATAATTTTAATTACTTTATCATGACCAAGTTAGCCGAGGCCGGCATTCCAACCCAGATCGTGCGCCTGCTTTCCGATAATGAAATGCTGGTGAAAAAACTGGCTATGGTGCCCGTGGAATGCGTGGTGCGCAACCGCGCGGCCGGCTCGCTGGTAAAACGTTTAGGCGTAGAGGAAGGCCTGGTCCTGGATCCGCCCCTGTTCGATCTGTTTTTGAAAAACGACGCCATGCACGATCCGATGATCAACGAATCCTACTGTACCACCTTCGGCTGGGTCAGTGAACCCCATCTGGCACGGATGAAGCAGTTGACCTATCAGGCTAATGACGTGCTCAGCAAGATTTTCGACGATGCCGGGCTGATTCTGGTGGACTTCAAGCTGGAATTTGGTCTGTTTAACGGCGAGATTGTGCTGGGGGATGAATTCTCCCCGGACGGAAGCCGTCTGTGGGATAAAACCACCCTCGACAAAATGGACAAAGACCGGTTCCGCCAGAACCTGGGTGGCGTTATCGAGGCCTATGAAGAAGTCGCCAAGCGTATCGGCGTCACGTTGGACTAACTGCGCAATCGTTTACCTGGGCGGCAGTACCGCTGCCTGTCCAGGGTTATATGTTATCCTCATCATTAAATGATTAACGTTTAACTGGGGATGACGATGCGTTGGCAAGGCGGTCGCGAAAGTAATAATGTGGAAGACAGGCACGGACAGTCATCCGGTCTGGGGGGCGGTGGTTTCCGGCTGCCGATTCGCGGTAAAGGCGGCATCGTGCTGCTCATCGTGGTGGTGGTAGCGGGCTATTATGGCATCGATCTCACGCCGCTGCTTACTGGCGGCCAGTCGGGTTCGCAGGTGAGCCAGCAAACCCGCATCAGTCCCAACGACGACGAGGTGACCAAGTTTACCGCGGTTATCCAAAGATACCTGGCAGCAGATTTTCCAGCAGATGGGCAAAACCTATCAGCCGCCAAAGCTGGTCATGTATCGCGGTGCGACGCATACCGGTTGCGGTACCGGTCAATCGGTCATGGGGCCGTTATATTGCCCGGCGGACAGTACGGTCTATATCGATCTCTCTTTTTACGACGACATGAAAAATCAGCTTGGTGCCGGCGGCAATTTCGCCCAGGGCTATGTGGTCGCTCACGAGGTCAGTCATCACGTGCAAAAACTGCTTGGGATTGAAAGCCTAGTTCGCCAGCAGCAGGGCGCGCCGGAAAAAACGGTTAGCGCACTGTTGGTAAAGCTGGAATTGCAGGCGGACTGTTTCGCCGGCGTGTGGGGCCACAGCATGCAGCAGCAGCAAATCCTCGATGAGCAAGATCCGCAGGAAGCGCTGAATGCCGCACGGGCCATCGGCGACGATCGGTTACAGCAGCGGGGACAGGGCAGGGTGGTGTCGGACAGTTTTACCCATGGCACTTCAGAGCAGCTCTATCATTGGTTTAAACGCGGATTTGACAGTGGTGATATTCATCAGTGTGATACTTTTGCCGGTGGTTAAGACATTTTTCAGGGACAGTGTATGAATTTTTCCGATCCGACGCTGCTGATCCTCCTGGGTCTCGCGGCGCTCGGTATTATCAGCCACAACAATATCGTGACCGTGGCGATCTTGGTGTTATTGATTATTCGCCTTACGCCGATGGAACAGTACTTCCCCTGGGTGGAGAAACAGGGATTAACCATTGGCATTATCATCCTTACCATCGGCGTGATGGCGCCCATCGCCAGCGGTACGCTGTCGGCGTCTACCGTCCTCCACTCCTTTTTGCACTGGAAATCGCTGCTGGCGATAGTGATTGGCGTGGCAGTTTCATGGCTGGGTGGCCGCGGCGTCTCGCTGATGTCCAGCCAGCCCTCCGTAGTCGCCGGACTGTTGGTAGGTACGGTGCTCGGGGTGGCATTGTTCCGCGGCGTGCCGGTGGGGCCGCTCATTGCCGCTGGGCTGCTGTCGCTGCTCGTGGGCAACACCTGAGGTGACTTCCCTGCCGCCGCCCTGGCTGGCCTGCCTGCGTGCAGAAACGGCGGCAATGAAACGAGCCGGCGTGCGGCGTTTGCTGGTGATTAGCGGCGCGTCTGACTGGTGTGCCCAACAGGCGGCGGCGCTTGGCGACGCCCTTGACGGCGACTGGCTATGGGTGGGGGAGCAAAGCGAATGCGGTACTGGTAGCCGCCCGGCGGCGCTGAAAATCCTGCTCGGTCGTGAGTTCCTGCATGCGGTGTTCGATGCCCGTCAATCGCTGGCGGTGGATACGTTGGCGGCGCTGGCCGGTACGCTGGTGGCGGGCAGCTGGTTGGTGCTGCTGGTGCCGCCCTGGTCGCGTTGGCCCCGGTTGCCGGATGGCGATTCGCTACGCTGGAGTGAACAGCTACAACCGATCGCAACGCCGCACTTCACCCGCTATTTTCGCGCTGCGTTGTCGGCGGATCCGGCGGTGGCGCTGCTGCGCCAGGATCGCGCGCCGCAGATAACGCTTCTGGTGTCCCGCCTGCCGTGGCATCCCCCCGTCCCCGGCCGACCCACCGCCGATCAGGGCCGGCTTTTGCGCCGGTTGGCGCAGGCAAAGCCCGGCATCTATGTGATGATTGCGCCGCGCGGCCGCGGCAAATCGGCGCTGGCCGGCATGTTCGCCCAGACGCTTGATGATGCCTGCTGTATTACCGCGCCCACCAAAGCCGCTGTGGACATCTTGCGCCGCTACGCGGGCCCGGGCGCTCCCTTTTTCGCCCCCGATGCGCTATTGGCCCGCTGCCGGGCGGGGATGAGCGCCCGCTGGCTGCTGGTGGATGAAGCCGCCGCGCTGCCCTTACCGCTGTTGCGTCAATTGATGGGGTATTTTTCCCATGTGCTGCTGACCACTACCGTCGCGGGGTATGAGGGCACCGGGCGCGGATTCCTGCTGAAGTTTTGCGAAACGCTACCGTGTTGGTGCCCGCTCAGGCTGGATGCGCCGTTGCGCTGGGCGGCGAATGATCCGC
The DNA here is from genome assembly GCF_000010085.1 of Sodalis glossinidius str. 'morsitans'. Taxonomy (NCBI): domain Bacteria; kingdom Pseudomonadati; phylum Pseudomonadota; class Gammaproteobacteria; order Enterobacterales; family Bruguierivoracaceae; genus Sodalis; species Sodalis glossinidius. Next base: position 2,936,349 of record NC_007712.1, on the reverse strand, counting down.
TGGAGCGCTGGCTGACCGAAACGCTCATGCTTGAGGACGCCGAGGTAGTGGCCCCTGCCGGCAAAGGCGCGCCGCAGAATACGGATGCGGGCGCCGCAGGGGCAGGGCGATGGCGCATCGGTAAAGTCGGCGCCCAGACGTGGCGGCGCCAGCCCGCGGCGCGGCAGGCTTTTTATCAATTATTGACCCGTGCCCATTACCGTACTTCCCCTATCGATCTACGCCGATTGCTGGATGCACCCGGTATGTCCTTCTTTACCGCGCACCACCACCGCCAGCTTATGGCGGGTCTGTGGCTGGTAGAGGAAGGGGGGTTGACGTCACGCCTCGCGCACGACGTCTGGGCGGGCTACCGCCGGCCGCCGGGCAGTCTGGTCGCGCAATCGCTGGCGGCGCACGGGAGCGCCTGGCGAGCGCCGCGGCTGCGCTCCCGGCGAATCAGCCGTATCGCCGTGACGCCTACAGAGCGTCGACGCGGTATCGGGCTAGAGCTGATTGCTAAGGCGGCAGAGCAGGCTGCCGGTGAGGGGCGCGATTTTCTGTCGGTCAGTTTTGGTTATACCGCCGCGCTGTGGCGTTTTTGGCAGCGGGCGGGCTTCAAACTGGTACGAATGGGGACACACCGCGAGGCCAGCAGCGGCCTGTACAGCGCCATGGCGCTGCTGCCCCTGAGTGACGCGGGGCGTAAACTGACGCTGCGGGCGGCGAACGGTTTCGAGCGCGATTGCCGGCTGGCGGCCGGCGAGCAACAGGATCTTAGGATGGAGGATTGGCGCTGCCTGGCGGGTTTTGCGTTCGCCCAGCGACCGCCGGAAGCCTGCCGCAGCGCGCTGACCCGACTTATTAACCGCAGCACGCTGCCGCTACCGGCGTTGCGCCTGTGGTTGACACAGCCCATGCCGGACGCCACGCTGGTGGCACGGTTGGCGCTCAGCGGGAAAAAAGCGCTCTGGCGGCACTGGCGGCAGGAAACGGCGGCGGCCATGGCGGCGGCAGATGCGCGCTTAACGCACCGCTGGCAACGGATCTGTCAGCAGCAGGCGCGCTAAAACCGAGGGCGTTATGGCTTTTTCGGCCAGTCGTCTTCCTCATCCCACTGCGCGTTATTGTCCCGATGCGGCGGCAACTCGGGGCGATTTTTCAGATAGCTTGTGGCATCCACCCGGCGTAATGCTTTCACACCGCCAATCAGCATGCCCGCCAGAACCAGCAGCACGACCCACCAATAATCCGCTAACCATCCCATAGACCTACTCCTTATCGATATTGTCAATGTAGCGCCGGAAGAGATACGCCAACTGCGGCGCCAGCCACGCGCTACCTCCTGGCCGCGCCAGGCTTGCAGCAGCACCGTGGGGGTTAGCGCCTGCGCGGCGCGGTCCGCCAGCGGTCGGTAGCTGATGTGCTAGGGTTCCACCGCCACACCACCGCGATCGCGCGCGTAAGGCCGGAAAAAGCCGTAGTTCCCCAGATGCTGATCCAGCCAGCGGGTGAGAGGGGCGAAATAACCGCTGGGCAAATACTCTTCGGGCGTCAACTGCAACCGTGCGCCGGGAGGCAGCAAATCGGGATCGTAAATATCCAGATCGGTACCCCAATGGTGGCGGCTGGCGCTAGGCAGTGCCGACCAGTGCAGGATTGCCTCACAGCGCGCTCCTGTCGCCAAAGTAAGCGCATCAAGAGGCCGGCTTTGTCGATCCAATAATGGTCGCTGACCGCGAAATTTGCCATTCCAGATGTACAATTGCCGGTCAAAGTCACGAAAACTTCTGGCAGGGCGCAGGGAAAATCCCGCCTGGGCCGCCGCGTGCTGGAGTTGAACGAAGGCCGCCACCGCTTCCGGCTGGAGCTGATAGCCCGGCTCCAGGGGAATACCATGCCTATCGGTGCGGCCGGTGACCGTCAGGGCATCCATCATAGAATCAACTGTTCCATGATGCGCTGGTACATCCGGCTCAGCAGTTGCAAATCGGCGGCGCTGACGCATTCGTTGACTTTATGAATGGTGGCGTTCACCGGGCCGAGTTCCACCACCTGCGCGCCTAGACGTGCGATGAAGCGACCATCGGAAGTGCCGCCGGTGGTTTCCAGGCGCGGCGTTAGCTCCTGATAATGCTCCACCGCCCGAACTGCCGCGTCTACTAGCTCACCGCGCGCCGTCAGGAAGGGCTGGCCGGAAAGCGACCAATCAATGCGGTAGCGCAGCCCGTGATGCTGCAACAGCGCTTCTACCCGCTGACGGATAATGACGTCGGTCAACTCGGTGCTGAAACGGAAGTTGAATTGCACCAGCAGCTCGCCGGGAATGACATTGTTGCTGCCGGTCCCGGCATGGATATTGGCAATTTGCATCGTGGTGGGTGGAAAAAAGGAGTTGCCCTCATCCCATTGGGTTTCCACCAATTCTTTCAGCGCTGCCATCGCGCGATGGAAAGGGTTGTCCGCCAGATGCGGATAGGCGACGTGGCCCTGTACGCCCTGCACGACCAGATTGGCGGTCAGCGAGCCGCGTCGACCGTTTTTGACGATATCCCCAACCTGACGGCTGCTGGACGGCTCGCCTACCAGGCAATAATCCAGCCGTTCCTGACGCGCCATCAGCGCGTCTACCACTTTGACGGTGCCATCCTGAGCGTCGGCTTCCTCATCGGAGGTAATCAGGAACGCCAGCCGGCCCTCATGCTGCGGATGCTGGGCGACAAAACGTTCGGCGGCGACAACCATGGCGGCCAGCGAGCCTTTCATATCGGCAGCGCCGCGGCCGTAAAGCATGCCGTCGCAAAGCGTTGGCTCGAACGGCGGGTTATCCCAAAGCTGAAGATCACCGGCCGGCACAACATCGGTATGGCCGGCAAAGGCCAGCGTACTGCCCTGTCCGCGCCAGGCCCAAAAATTCAGCGTATCGCCGAACGACATCTGTTCAATGGTGAAACCCAGCGCCTGCAGGCGAGCCGCAATGAGTGCCTGGCAGCCGGCGTCGTCGGGGCTTAGGGAGGGCCGTTTGATCAACTGTTGCGTGAGTTCTAGTACGGGACAAGGCATCTTAAACCTCGCTGGCGGTAAAGCTGTGGTACGCTTGCGGGGAAAACCCCAGCAGCAGACGGCCATCCGCGGCCTCCAGCAGGGGACGCTTAATAATCGCTGGCTGGCTGAGCATCAGCGCCGCCGTCCCGGCGGCGCTGTCGGCCGCCGCGCGCTGGGATTCGCTAAGTTTGCGCCAGGTGGTGCCGCGGGTGTTGAGCAGCGGCTGCCACCCCAACTGGTCGATAAAGCGCTGTAAAAGATCGGCATCGAGGTCATCGCTGCGGTAATCATGAAACCGGTAGGGCATCTGCCGATCGTCAAGCCAGCGGCGGGCCTTTTTGACCGTATCACAGTTTTTGATGCCGTAGAGTGTAACTCCGGGGTGCTGCAAATCGTTGGACATACCAAAAGCTACCTTAAGCGGGAAGGAAAGCGCCTGCCGGCTCTTTTTTCCGACCGGCCAGGTGAACGCACGCTCCCATGATGAGGGAAAAAGACGGCGGGATCCAGCGCCTTGGCCAGCTTGTGCGATGCAGACGCCAGCGGCGTATGCGCTCTTTGCACTGTGGCCAGTAAAGATGGGCACGGTGGTACCCTTTAGACGCACGTCGGTCGGCGCTGGTGCGGTGGCCGAAAGCGTGGAGGAGGACCAGGGCCCGCATTGTTGGTAATAAAAAGAGTGATTCGGGATTAGGGCTGCAATCATCTAATGGCGCTAAACATAATAAGCTGGATAAATAAATATTATTGATAATTGTTTGTATATTAATAATATTTATTTAAGTTAATTATGCGTCCGGCTGCGGCCTTGCCAAGAGTATTATATGACAACTCGGCATTAGACGTGTAATCTTAATAGCACAATGTTAAAGCCAGTTTATGAATAATCGCTCTTTTAGGCCTGTATCAAGTCGATAATGGCTATCTAATCCTGCTGATAATTGACTTTCCCGCCAACGCGCGGCAGCGCGCCATTGGGTGTTGTGGTGTCCGTACGGATAACGTGGGTCATCTTTTCTTCTCGCCGGCTGCGGGCTGACGTGGAACGCCACACACACTGCTTGAGGTTGCCAAATCTCTCTTTGCCCTGCGCGGGGCAGGGGGTATCAGAAACGCTATACCGCCATTTTCCCAACCGTGACACGGTGATGCGCTGATGGCGGCTATTTATTGATTTTCTCGACAGGCAGACCTAAGGGGCGTGCTCAACACGATGATTAACGGTCCCGAACCGCTTCACAACGCCACGCCGGCGCGGTTGTCGCTATGCTTCAACCTGCCGGGCACACAGGGGCGTAAAGCCGCGACGCCGCTTTAGTAGCCGCAGATTAAACAAATTAATTTGTCGGGTTGATAATTGTTAATTCAATTAAAAGATATTTTATCAAATATATGCCATCTATTTTACTTTTACCGAATACAGGACCTGCGTGCCCGATTTTGGTACCGATTTATTTCCTCTTCTGCATTTTCTTCATTGTTGATTATATTTTTTGTGCGCTCAAGGGTGTTATTAGTATCGGGCGCTGGGTATAATGCCGCCAGGATTAATATGAGGTTGTTATGTTAGATAAAGAATTAGGCAATTGGAAAGACTTTATAGAAGCCATGCTGCGCAACCAGCAGCAATCAGTACCGGTAAGCGCATAAAGTTTCGCGGTAACACTGAGCAGAGGGTGCAGACCAAGGCACGGTATTCGCGCCGCCGGCAGTTTTATTTTTTTGGGTGTTCAGCCCAGGCGTAGTGCCCTTAATCTAAAAGGGTGCGCAGTTGTCTCTGCAATTTATTCCCCGTCGTGCTCACGCCATTCAACTGCTGACTGTTCCACGCAGCAACGGTGCCGGAAATCCAGCACGATGCAACGGTTGGGAGAGAAAGGTATCTTTTTCACCCGTGAACGCTCCCGGTGCTGACCTGGGCATCACGCCTCGGGCCCCGTCTTCTGCGAGTTGCTGACGGTTGTCGACACTGTCGGCGGCGTATCGGGCGTTAGCGGGAAGCGCCGCCGGATCAGCACATAGAACAGCGGAATGAAAAAGATCGCCAGGAAGGTGGCGCTAAGCATACCGCCGATGACGCTGGTACCTACTGCATGCTGGCTGTCGGAGCCGGCGCCTTGACTGCTGGCCATCGGCAGTACCCCGAAGACGAACGCCAGCGATGTCATTACTATTGGCCGTAACCGTATCCGTGCCTCCTCAAGTGTCGCCTCCATCAGCGCCATGCTGCGCAGATGCAGCTCATTGGCGAATTCAACGATAAGAATCGCATTTTTGGCCGACAGGCCAATGACCGTTAACAGTCCCACCTGGAAATAAACGTCATTATCCAGGCCGCGGAACCAGGTAGCCAGCAGCGCCTCCAGCACCCCAAGCGGAACCACCAGCATGACCGAAAAAGGAATACGACCAGCAGAGAGATGGCATAGAGCGCGGGCACCTGAGCGCCTGATAGCCGCTCCTGATAAGACATGGTGGTCCACGAGCACGCCCGGCAACTGGCGCACCAGCTTTTCCATTTCGTCCATCGCGGCGCCGTTGCTGACGCCCGGCGCCGCTTCGCCGACGATCTCAAGCAAGGAGTAGCCGTTATAGCGTTCCAATCGCGGTGCGCCATATTCCCAGCGCGAGCTGGCAAAGGCTGAAAAAGGAACCATGCTGCCGCTGCTGTTACGGACATACCAACGATAAATATCCTGCGGCAGCATGCGGTATTTGGCCGCCGCCTGGACGTACACGCGTTTGACCCGTCCGCGATCGAGAAAATCATTGACGTAGCTGGAGCCCCAGGCGGTTTGCAGCGTGCTGTTGATATCAGCCACCGACACGCCGAGCTCCTGTGCTTTGCGCTATCGATTTGCAACTGCTGGCTGTCATCAAGGCCGTTATGCCGCACGCGAGTCAGCAACGGAGAATCCGTGGTGGCGGACAGCAGTTGATCCCGTGCCGCCATGAGCGCATCGTGGTCGATGCCGCTATGATCTTCCAGCATCAAATCAAAACCGGCGGTGTTGCCCAGCCCCGAAATGGCCGCCGGGTTGTTGGCGAGCACTTTCGCCTCTGGGATCTTGTTAAAGGCCTTCGTGGCTCGTTCGATAATGGCAAAGGACGAGCGATCGACGCTCGCGCGATCCTCCCAATTCTTCAGCCGGATGAACAGGCGTGCAACGTTCTGGCCGTTACCTCCGGGGCCAGCGCCTACCGTGGAAAACACCGACAGCACATTGTCCTTTTCCTGGGTCATGAAGTATTTCTCGACCTTCTCACCACTTTCAGTTTAAGCAGCGTGGCGCACAGCGCGGGGGTCAGTATCATCGCCACCAAGACCGACAACACCATCGCCGCCACGATAGTCATGGAAAACTGGCGATATATCGCCCCCGTGGTGCCGCCGAAAAACGCCATCGGCACGAATACTGCGGATAACACCATCGCAATGCCGACCAGTGCACCCTGGATCTGGCCCATGGATTTACGTGTTGCCTCGCGTGGAGAAAGCCCTTCCTCGCTCATCACCCGTTCGACGTTCTCCACCACCACGATGGCGTCGTCCACCAGCAGACCGATGGCGAGCACCATTGCGAACATGGTGAGAGTGTTAATACTAAAATTGAACAGGTAAAGCACCGCTAAGGTACTCAATAACACTACCGGTACGGCGATGGTGGGAATAAGCGTGGCGCGGAAGTTCTGTAAAAACAGGTACATTACTAAAAACACCAGCACGATGGCTTCGCACAGGGTTTTCACCACATCGCGGATCGAGGCGCTGACGAACGGGGCAGTTTCGTAGGCGATTTTCGCCTCCAGACCGTGGGGAAAGAACGGCGCCAGCTCTGCGATTTTCTTTTTCACCGCCAGTTTGGTTTCCAATTCATTGGCCCCGGAGGCCAATTTGATGTCCATGCCATTGTAGTGCGTCAAATAGTCATAGTTTTCCGATCCCAGCTCCACCGTGGCGACATCGCCCAGTGTGATATAGGAACCGTCCGGATTGACGCGCAATGTAATGGCGCGAAATTGATCCTGCGTTTCAAGCTGCGCCTGCGCATTGATGGTGGCGTTAAGGGCTTGGTTGTCCACCGCAGGGGTTCCGCCTAACTGGCCCACCGCCACCTGGCTGTTTTGCGCCTCAATGGCTGAAACCACGTCATCGGTCGTCAGGCCGTAGTCGAGGTTAAGCCAGATGCGCATCGCATACTGTGAGCCGTAGGCGTCTATACTGCCGACGCCGCTTACCCGGCTTACCGGATCTTGTACATGGCTGACCACATAGTCGGCGATATCCTGTTTATCCATGGACCCGTCGGTAGACACGAAAGCCACCATCATCAAATTGGTGTCGTCGGTTTTGCTTACGGTCATGCCCTGGCTTTGCACCGCCTGGGGTAGACGGCGCTGTGCGGCCTGCAGTTGATTGCACCTGCTGCATTGCCTCGTTGGGATCGGTCCCGGCGAGAAAGGTCAGCGTGGTAGTGGCTCGGCCGGTATTGGTGCTTTGTGATGCCATGTACAACAGATTATCAAGGCCGGTCATGTTCTGTTCGATAATCTGGGCGACGGTATTTTCCAGCGTTTGCGCAGAGGCGCCGGGATAATTTAGAGGAAATACGGATCGTCGGCGGCGCCCGCCGGGGATATTGCTCTATCGGCAGCGATATGATGGCCATCACGCCAGTCAGGCAAACAATAATTGCCAGCACCCAGGAAAAAATAGGGCGATCAACAAAAAAATTAGCCATCCAGTCATAACCTCAAGGCAATAGCTTATTGGGTCGGCGCTACGCGAACCTTCGCACCGGTGCCGGCTTTGTTGAATAAATCAGAACTGTGACTACGCCCCCCTAGCAGATCGATTGTTATGCGATCCGGATGCTGTTCGGCATTCCTAACAGCGTCATTTTGTTAAGCGCTTTGACCATCGCCATTGCCTCACCTACCTGCGCATCATAGTCACGCAGACTTAGATGATCGCCCACTTGCTTTTTCCATACATCGTTACTGCCGCTTAGACGCTGATTCACAACGGCGTAGTTACGCTCAGACTTCGCCCGGTAAGTCATCAATGGATCGCGCTTGACCGGCCACCTCCGCCGCCGCCTTGGAGCCTTTCCTCCCAGCCCCTGGGTGCGGATATTGCGCAGATGAACGGCCAATTTTTTGGGCACTTCGCGCAGCACTCCTTCGGGACTCAAAGTATATTTGATCCCGCAAATATCGCAGTTGTATAGGTTGATGCGTACGAAAACCGTCTGCCCGCGATAGGTATCGCCCGCCAACGCCAGTAGGGGCACCTAACGTCACGGGAATCAATGTCAACCTTACCAATGCTTATCATCAAAGCGCCCTGTGGTTGGCAACCGCCCATGGCAAAATGGTGGTTTTTAAGCGGCTGCTTCATTGCCAGGATGTCGACGTTAATATTGCCGATATCGATGGCAATACCCCGCTGATGGAGTGTGTCAGACAGGGTAAATATCACCGCATGAGGCGACTCCTTCAGAACGGGCGGTTGAACCTTAACCTGCAAGACAAATGGTACAAAGCGGCGCTAATGCTGGCGATTGAATACCGCTGGCCTCAGATGTTTGATGAATTACTTGCGTATAACGGGCTAAATACCAGTCTTGATGATTACTTAGGCAAAACGGTGCTGCATTTGGCGGTGGAATCGCGCAATTTAACCTACGTTCAGAAACTCATGGCAAAAAGCACTGACGAGATTAACGCGACGGATTATGACGGCAACACCCCGTTGCATAAAGCGACCTGTGCCGGTAAACAGGCCATCGCCGAGCAGTTGCTCACGGCAAAGGGTATCAACGTCACGCTCAAAAACCGCCACGGGGAAGATGCCCAATATTGCGCCGCTCCGCTGGAACATTTCGACACGAACTGAGTGATTATAGACTTTATGATCCTACATAATATCAGCTCCAACGATGACGAGATTGCCGACGACAAGATTGTCGTTGATTGACGGGGGGCGCCTCTGCGCCGTTGACTGAAGACGTACGTTCTATGCCGGCAACCTACCAATGATCGTGCGCGGGCTGAGTCGCGCATTATTGGGTAGGCAAGCGGCGTGTGTTGGCGCATCCCCAGGCGAATTTGGTCTCGACGGCGCGTGGCAGCGTTGGTGAGCGGATACCAAGCGCAACGGGGTAAAGGGAATAACAAACAAAACGCCGGTACCCGAGGGTCGCCGGCGTAAGGAGAGGCGAAGTCTTATTTCAACAGCGAACGCGCTTTGTTCAGTACGTTCTCTTTGGTGAAGCCGAACACCTTGAACAATTCTTCTGCCGGTGCCGATTCACCGAAGGTGGTCATGCCGACGATCTGTCCGTCAAGGCCCACGTACTTATACCAGTAATCGGCGATGCCGGCTTCGATAGCAACCCGGGCCGTCACCGCTTTCGGCAGCACCGATTCGCGATAATTGTCGTCCTGCGCATCGAAAAAATCGCTAGAGGGCAGGGATACGACGCGCACTTTGCGGCCTTCAGTCTGCAACTGCTCATAGGCGGCTACCGCCAGCTCCACTTCCGAACCGGTCGCAATGAGGATCAGTTCCGGCTGACCTTCGCAATCTTTCAACACATATCCGCCGCGAGCGATATCCGCCACCTGCTGCGCCGTGCGATCTTGCTGCGCCAGATTCTGACGCGACAAAATAAGCGCGGTAGGACCGTCGTGGCGTTCGATGGCTCTCTTCCAGGCAACCGCAGTTTCCACCTGATCGCAGGGACGCCAATTGCTCATGTTCGGCGTCATGCGCAGGCTGGCTAACTGCTCGACCGGCTGATGGGTCGGGCCGTCTTCACCCAGACCAATAGAATCATGGGTATAAACCATGATGTGGCGCGCTTTCATAAGCGCCGCCATGCGCACTGCATTACGAGCGTATTCGACAAACATCAGGAAGGTAGCGGTATAGGGCACAAAACCACCGTGATGGGCGATGCCGTTACCGATAGCCGTCATGCCAAATTCGCGTACGCCGTAGTGGATATAATTACCGGCGGGGTCGTTGGCAATGGAGGTGGATTTCGACCAGATCGTCAAATTACTGGGCGCCAGATCCGCCGAGCCGCCCAGGAACTCCGGCAGCATGGGGCCAAAGGCTTCCAGTGCGTTCTGCGAGGCTTTACGGGTGGCGATCTTCGCTGGCTTGGCCTGGAGCTGTTCAATGATTTTCTGGCTTTCCGCCTGCCAATTCGTTGGCAGCTCACCGTTCATGCGGCGTTTGAATTCGCGCGCCAGTTCGGGGAACGCTTTTTCATAGGCGGCGAATTTATCATTCCAGGCCGCTTCTTTCTTTTTGCCCGCCTCTTTCGCGTCCCAGCCTTGGTAGATTTCCGCTGGGATGACAAAAGGCGGCTCGTTCCAGCCCAGCGCTTTGCGCGTAGCAGCGATTTCATCGTCGCCTAAAGGCGCGCCGTGGGCGCCGTGGGTGCCAGCTTTGGTCGGTGCGCCGAACGCGATGACGGTTTTACACATCAGCAGCGACGGTTTATCGGTGACGGCGCGGGCGTTTTCGATAGCCACCTTAACGGAATCGCTGTCGTGGCCGTCCACGCCGCGTACGACATGCCAGCCATAGGCTTCAAAACGGGAGGCTGTGTCATCGCTGAACCAGCCTTCGACGTCGCCGTCGATAGAGATGCCGTTATCGTCGTAAAACGCCACCAATTTGCCCAACTTCATCGTGCCGGCCAGCGAGCAGACTTCATGGGAAATGCCTTCCATCATGCAGCCATCGCCGAGGAAAACATAGGTATAGTGATCGACAATTTCATGGCCGTGACGGTTAAACTGCGCCGCCAGCGTGCGCTCACCGATCGCCAGACCGACGGCGTTGGCAATCCCCTGGCCCAGCGGCCCGGTAGTGGTTTCCACGCCATCGGTGTAACCGTATTCCGGATGCCCCGGGGTTTTGGAATGCAACTGCCGGAAGTTTTTCAATTCTTCCATCGGCAGATTATAGCCGGTGAGATGCAGTAGGCTGTAGAGCAGCATTGAGCCGTGGCCGTTCGACAGAATAAACCGGTCGCGATCGGCCCATTTCGGATTGGACGGGTTATAGTTCATGTAATCGCGCCACAGGACTTCGGCGATGTCCGCCATGCCCATCGGCGCGCCGGGGTGGCCGGAATTGGCTTTTTGCACGGCATCCATGCTTAACGCACGGATAGCGTTGGCAAGCGCTTTTCTTGATGTCATTAGATGCTCCAAAGGTTACAGTTTTGCCGCCAAAAGATCTTCCAGGCTTTGTTGGTCAACCGCGAACTGGCGGATACCTTCGGCCAGTTTGTCCACGGCCATCGCATCCTGGTTATGTTCCCAGCGGAATTCCGGTTCAGACAGCGGGGCCGGCTGATGAAAACCTTCGGTGGAGGGAGACAGTTTACGCTCAACGCGTGTGTCGGCTTTATGCAACTCTTCCAGCAGGGTGGTGGAGATGGTCAGGCGATCGCAGCCGGCCAGCGCCAGAATCTGTTCCACTTTACGGAAGCTGGCGCCCATGATAACGGTTTGATAACGGTGCTGTTTACAATAATCGTAGATTTTGCGCACCGAGACCACACCCGGATCCTCGTCCGCCACGTACGGATCGAGCGGTTTACGCTGGTTATACCAGTCATAGATACGGCCGACGAACGGCGAAATCAGATACACGCCGGCTTCGGCGCAGGCGCGCGCCTGGGCGAAAGAGAACAGCAGCGTCAAGTTACAGTTAATCCCTTCTTTTTCCAGTTCTTCAGCGGCCTTTATCCCTTCCCAGGTGGAGGCCAGCTTGATGAGAATGCGGGATTTATCGATCCCCTGTTCCTGATACAGGGCAACCAGTTTGCGGGCCTTGGCCACACACATGCCACGATCGAAGGAGAGGCGCGCATCCACTTCGGTAGAGACACGTCCTGGTACGCTTTTCAAGATCTCCACTCCGATATTGACCGCCAATTTGTCAGAGGCGTTAATAATCTGGGTTTCGCGGGTGCCGCCCTGTTTGCGGGCATAGGCCAGCGTATCTTCAAACAGCGGTTGATAGGCAGTGAGGCTGGCGGCTTTCAGGATCAGGGACGGATTGGTGGTGGCATCTTGCGGCGTATAGTGGCGGATGGACTCGATGTCTCCGCTGTCGGCCACGACGGTAGTAAATTGTTTCAGACCTTCTAACTGGTTCATTTCTCTACTCCATGAATTGAATACTATCACCCGCATAAGTGACGGTTAACTTTAGGATAACACTGCATCAACAAGACGTAGAATGAAATACGCTTTTTCTGATTATTATGATGACTCTAATCGATGGCCGGCGCTGTCGCATAAGATCAACAATCTACCTACTTTATCTTCTCATAAATAATTGTGAAAGAGTGCTATATATTAACGCCGTGCCTGAACCTGGTGCAGCCATTTATCCAGCTGGCGCGCAAATTCCTGGCGCTCGCGTTGCCCGAGCGGCGGCGGACCGTCCGTTTGGATGCCGCTGCCGCGCAGGGTATCCATAAAATCGCGCAGGGTGAGTTTCTCGCGAATCGTGGCCTGTTGGTAAAGTTCGCCGCGCGGGTTAAGCGCCAGCGCCCCCTTTGCCAGCACTTCCGCCGCCAGCGGAATGTCGGCGGTAATCACCAGATCGCCCGCGGCGGCGCGTTTGACGATTTCGTTGTCCACCACGTCGAAACCGGCGGCCACGCGCAGCGTGCGGATAAAGCGTGACGGCGGCACCGGCAGCGATTGATTGGCGACCAGCGTGGTCTGTATCTCATGCCGTACTGCGGCGCGAAACAAGATCTCTTTTATGACCCGTGGACAGGCATCGGCATCCACCCAGATTTCCATAATGTTACTCCTTAAGCCAATCGCGGGCCGGCAAAAAGTCGCGATATAGCGCGGCCTCGGGGCTGTCGTGTGCCGGATCATAATGATATTGCCAGCGGGCCAGCGGCGGCATCGACATCAGAACTGATTCGGTGCGGCCGCCTGATTGCAGACCGAATAATGTGCCGCGGTCCCAAACCAGATTAAATTCGACATATCTGCCGCGGCGGTAGAGCTGAAACTGCCGCTCGCGCTCGCCCCAGGGATGGGACTTGCGCCGCTCGACGATGGGCAGATACGCATCCAGATAGCCTTGGCTAACGGCTCGGCAGAAGGCAAATGCCTCGTTGAAATTGGGGGCGGATAAGTCATCGAAAAACAGCCCACCGATGCCGCGTGCCTCGTTGCGATGCTTGAGAAAAAAATAATCGTCACACCAGCGCTTATAACGGGGATAGACCGTGTCGCCGAATGGCTGGCACAGCGCCTGTGCCGTGCGGTGCCAGTGGACCGCGTCCTCGTGGAAACCGTAAAACGGCGTGAGGTCGAAACCGCCGCCAAACCACCATATCGGTTCTGCCCCCGGTTTTTCAGCAATAAAGAAGCGCACATTAGCGTGGCTGGTGGGAATATAGGGATTTTCCGGATGCACGACCAGCGACACGCCCATCGCCTGATAGGATCGCCCCGCTAATTCCGGCCGGTGGGCGGTGGCGGAAGCCGGCAGGGCGCCGCCATACACGCGCGAGAAATTGACGCCGGCCTGCTCAAAGACCCGACCCTGGCGCAATACCCGCGTTCGTCCGCCGCCGCCTTCGTCCCGCTGCCAGAGGTCTTCATGGAAAACGGCGCCGCCATCGGCGGCGGTTAACGCGGCGCAGATTGTTTCCTGCAGCGCCAGTAGATAAGCGTTGATGTGTTCGATATCCGGTTGGTCCATCGCGAAAATCCCTGTAGGTAAGCGGCGAAAAGGTGAGGCCAGGCCAGTATAACGCCGGCGGGGCCGTAACACTAACCGTTGCGGGCGAAAACGGCGCCTGCAGGGACCGCTTGCGCCTTCACTATGAACAACAACGGCGATGTAGAGGAAATTCGAGCGAAAAGGGGCGAAATAGTCATAAACTGCCCCAGAGTTGTTTGCCTTCATCGTAAATAACGTGATAATCAGCTAAATCATTCATTACTCTGCACCGGCGGCGGCTATTATGGAAATTCGGGTATTTCGTCACGACGATTTTGAAGAGGTGATTACGCTTTGGGAACGCTGCGATTTACTGCGGCCGTGGAACGATCCCGAAATGGATATCGAGCGTAAGCTAAACCATGATCCAGATCTTTTTCTGGTAGCGGAAGTGGCCGGGGAAGTCGTAGGGTCGATAATGGGGGGCTATGACGGCCATCGCGGCGCCGCTTATTATCTGGGGGTCCATCCGGATTATCGCGGGCGCGGCATCGCCAACGCGCTGATAAGTCGCCTGGAAAAGAAACTGATAGCCCGCGGCTGCCCCAAAATCAATCTGATGGTCCGCGGCGATAATGATGCGGTCATCAGCATGTACGAAAAACTCGAATATGAAATGCAAGACAGCGTACTGCTGCTGGGCAAACGGCTGATTGAAGATCAAGAGTATTGAAGCAGGGCGACGCCGGCGGGGCTGCGGTGTCGCCTGTTACGCTTACTGTTTTTGCAATTGCTGAACGTTGACCGTTTCCCCCTGCGGGCCTTTATGCAGCGTACCGCTTACGATGATGAGATCGTCGGGGGAGATATCGGCTCCGTGCCAGCCGTCCGGGGCGATGTGCAGCGCCAGCGAGCCTGTTTTATCATGGAATTCATAACTATCCTTACCTAACTGCCGGTGAATATTCCCGGTCAGGGTCACCCACGCGCCATCGCGCAGGGTTTTCACCTGCTTTATCGGGGTGGGGCGCAGGTCTTCCACGCCGCGAATACCGTTGTCTTTTTTTGCGGCAGCAGCGGGGCTTTGTCGGGGGAAACCGCCGTCGGGGGCGGCCAGAACGCTGGGGCTAGTTAAAGCCATGAGCAGCGCGAAAGTGGTTTTCTTCATCCTGACTCTCCTTTTTATCAATCTGATTTGTCTGGCTGCGGCCGGCCAGGGATAGTAACATCCTCATATTGAGGCCATGTCGATACCCCTTTAAGCATGGCACAGCGACGCCGATTTGCGAGCCAGTGCCGTCCTGTTATTCAAGGAAAAATGATGAAGTCGTTCCGTCCATTAATCATTGGCCTGCCCCTTATGCTGGCCGGGTGCTCGACGCTATCCGGCCTTTCCTAGTCAAGTTTTTCCCCTTTCCATTGGTTCGGCGAAAGCCGCAAGGTGAGCGATCAGGGTGTCGGTGAAATCACCGCCGCCACGCCGATGACGCAACCCGCCCTGGAGAAGGCGCTGGACGGCGATTACCGGCTGCGCGGCGGTATGGAAACCCGCAACGGCGAAATTGTCAGCGTTTACCAGGCGCTTGCCAAGGATCAGGTCAAACTTACCGTTTACGAGCCGTCGCCCGGCTGGGTTGCCGGCGTGGTCGTAACCGATGAGGCCATCGAAAGCGCCTGGGGCGTCAAGATCGGCACGCCGTTCAGCGCTGTTATCAGAAAGCCTATGGCGGCAGCGGCGAGGATCGCGATGCGGTCGTCTGTCAGGCACCGCAAAGCGATCATGTTAGTTATGTGTTCAAGGGCATCTGGCATGGACCCGAATCGCTGATGCCGGCCGACGACCAACTGCGGACCTGGCGGGTGAGTAAAATCATCTGGCGCGCGCCAGCGCCGGCCGCGGGCTGAATGTTCCTCCTGTCGACCACGCGGCGGGATGCTTAAGCTTAGACCTATCGGCTGATGTTCCTTTCGTTGGCCCCGCGCCGCGACGACCCGCAACCTTCTCGATCGGCGAGTCTGGCTGGCTTCTTCCCTGCCGTGCAGGCCGCTGCCTTATGCCTTTTGTGACTTGCAAATCACCAATCGATATATAAAAGCGTTATAGGTTATCCCCTCGTTATAAATAAACTGTAAGACTCTCAGGGCGGCCTTTTTGTCCATCAACATCAGGACACAACATGACCTTTACGCTTTTTTTCGGGCGGGCAAGACAAATTTGCGCCGTAGTGGCATTGTTGGCATACGGACAAGCACAGGCCACCACATTGCTTAACAGCTCCTATGACGTGGCACGTGAACTTTTCGCGACCCTCAATCCCGGTTTTATCGCGCAGTGGCAGCAGGAACATCCGGGCGACAAACTGACCCTGCGCCAGTCGCACGCCGGCTCTTCCCGGCAGGCGCTGACCATACTGCAGGGATTTCCGGCGGATGTGGTGACCTATAATCAGGTCACCGATGTACAGATTCTCCACGATCGCGGCCAATTGATTGCCGCCGATTGGCGTGACCGCTTACCCAATCAGAGTTCGCCTTATTACTCAACCATGGCGTTTCTGGTGCGCAAAGGAAATCCAAAAGGGATCCATGACTGGCGCGATCTGGCCCGTGACGGCGTGCAGCTGGTGTTTCCCAATCCCAAGACCTCGGGAAACGGTCGCTACACCTATTTAGCCGCCTGGGGCGCGATGGAGCAGGCGTTTGGTGGCGACCGCACCCGCACCTGGATGCAGAAATTTCTGGCCAACGTCGAGGTGTTCGATACCGGCGGGCGTGGCGCAACGACGACCTTCATCGAACGCGGTCAGGGGGATGTGCTGATTAGTTTTGAATCAGAGGTCAACACGCTGCGCGATCAGGCCGGCGCCGGCGACTACGAAGTTATCGTGCCGGACACGGATATTCTGGCGGAATTTCCGGTGGCCTGGGTAGATAAGAACGTGGAAGAGAACGGAACCGCGCAGGTGGCGAAAGCGTACCTCAACTATCTCTATAGTCCGGCGGCGCAGCACATTATCGCCGGGTTTTATTATCGGGTAAACGATACACAGATGATGAACGTAAACAAAAGCAAATTTCCACCGACCCGGCTGTTTCGTGTTGAGGATATATTCGGCGGTTGGCATTCGGCTATGGCGACGCACTTCGAGCGCGGCGGCGAACTGGATCAATTATTGGCGGCGGGCCATCGCTGATGCTGGTCCTGACCACCAAACGGGTCCTGCCCGGTTTTAGCCTGAGCCTCGGCGGCAGCGTGCTGTTCGTTTGCTTGATCCTGCTGCTGCCGTTAAGCGCGCTGGTTATGCAGTTAGCGCAGATGAGTTGGTCACAATACTGGGAGGTCATCACCGGCCCGGAGCTGTTGGCGGCCTATAAAATCACGCTGATCTGCGCAGGGGTGGCGTCGTTTTTCAATGCGGTGTTCGGCATGCTGATGGCCTGGATCCTGACCCGCTATCAATTTCCCGGCCGTGCGCTGCTGGACGGCCTGATGGATCTACCGTTCGCCCTGCCTACCGCGGTGGCAGGTTTGACGCTGGCCACGCTATTTTCCACCACCGGCTGGTACGGCGGCTGTCTGGCCCAGTTTGACATTAAAGTCTCCTACACCTGGCTCGGTATCGCCGTGGCGATGGCCTTCACCAGCATCCCGTTCGTGGTGCGTACCGTGCAGCCGGTGCTGGAAGAGCTGGGGCCGGAATACGAGGAAGCGGCCCAAACGCTCGGCGCCGGGCACTGGCAGACCTTTCGCCGCGTTATTCTGCCGGAAGTTGCGCCGGCGCTGCTGGCGGGGACCGCGCTGTCGTTCACCCGCAGCCTGGGCGAATTCGGCGCGGTGATCTTTATCGCCGGCAATATCGCCTGGAAAACCGAGGTCACCTCTTTAATGATTTTTATCCGCCTGCAGGAGTTTGATTATCCCGCGGCCAGCGCTATCGCCTCGGTAATCCTGGTGGCGTCGCTGCTGCTGCTCTTCGCCATTAACGTGCTGCAATCCCGCTTCGGCCGTCGGTTGGGAGGACAATGATGACAGATTTCTCCGTGTTCAACGGCGCCGCGCGCGCGCCTTTTCCCTGGGGAAAATGGCTATTGATCGGCCTCGGCTCAGTGGTATCGCTGCTGTTGCTGGTGGTGCCGCTGATTTCAATTTTCGCCACCGCACTGGCGGAAGGACTGGCGGCGGTGGGGCGCAATCTCAACGATAGCGACATGCTGCACGCCATTTGGCTGACGGTGCTCATCGCGCTGATAACCGTACCGGTGAATGTGGTGTTCGGCACCTTAATGGCCTGGCTGGTGACGCGCTTCAATTTTCGCGGCCGCCAGCTATTGCTTACGCTGATGGATGTGCCTTTCGCGGTATCGCCCGTGGTGGCGGGATTGCTATACCTCCTGTTTTACGGGACTAACGGCCCCCTCGGAGGCTGGCTGGACGAGCATAATATGCAGTTGATGTTCTCATGGCCGGGGATGGTGCTGGTGACGATATTTGTTACCTGTCCGTTTGTGGTGCGCGAATTGGTGCCGGTGATGCTGAGCCAGGGCAGCCAGGAGGACGAGGCCGCGATCCTGTTGGGTGCATCCAGTTGGCAGATGTTTCGCCGCGTCACGTTGCCCAACATCTACTGGGCGCTGCTGTATGGCGTGATCCTGACCAACGCCCGCGCAATCGGCGAGTTCGGCGCGGTATCGGTGGTATCGGGGTCTATCCGCGGCGAAACCTATACCCTGCCGCTGCAGGTGGAATTACTGCATCAGGATTACAACACCGTGGGCGCGTTTACCGCCGCCGCGCTGCTGACTCTGATGGCGATTGTGACATTATTCTTGAAGAGCGGGCTGCAGTGGCGTCTGGCGCGCCATCAGGCAGAGCTTCAACCGGGGGACACACAATGAGTATAGCGATCGATAAGGTCGGCAAGTTTTTTGCCAACAGCAAAGTATTGAACGATATTTCGCTGGATATCGCCTCCGGGGAAATGGTCGTGCTGCTGGGACCGTCCGGCTCCGGTAAGACGACGCTTTTGCGCATCATCGCGGGGCTGGAACACCATAATAGCGGCCATCTCCGTTTCGGCGGCAAAGACGTCAGCCGGGTTCACGCCCGCGATCGTCACGTGGGGTTTGTGTTCCAGCATTACGCTCTGTTTCGCCATATGACCGTTGCCGAGAATATCGCTTTTGGCCTGACGGTTCTGCCGCGGCGCGAGCGTCCCAGCCGTGCTGCCATCAAGCAAAAAGTCGCCAGTCTGTTGGACATGGTGCAATTAAGCCATCTGGCCCCACGCTATCCTTCTCAGCTTTCCGGCGGTCAGAAGCAGCGCGTAGCGCTGGCACGCGCCCTGGCGGTAGAGCCGGAAATCTTGTTGCTCGACGAGCCGTTTAGCGCCCTGGATGCGCAGGTGCGTAAAGAGCTGCGCCGCTGGCTGCGCCAACTGCACGAAGAGCTCAAATTTACCAGCGTGTTCGTCACCCACGATCAGGAAGAGGCGATGGAAGTCGCGGATAGGGTAGTGGTGATGAGCCACGGCAATATTGAACAGGTGGGAACGCCGCAGGAGGTTTGGCGCGAACCGGCCAGCCGCTTTGTACTGGAGTTTCTGGGCGAGGTCAACCGGTTGGACGGCGACATTCGCGGTGCCCAGCTATTTGTCGGGCCGTACCACTGGCCGCTGAATTATGCGTCGATTTATCAGGGGCAGGTGGAACTCTTCTTGCGGCCGTGGGAAATGGCGTTAAGCGATCAGCCCACCGCACGCTGCCCGCTACCGGTACAAATCATTGATGTCAGTCCGCGCGGCCACTATTGGCAACTGGTTGTACAGCCGCTGGGCTGGCACCAGCACCCCCTGACGGTAGTGGCGTCCACGGAAACGGCCGGCACCCCTGTCCGCGGCGAACGCCGTTATTTGGGGGGGCAGAACGCCCGCCTTTATGCCGGGGATAAGGCCCTGCAGCCGGTGGCCTTCGCCGAAAGCGCCTGAGCGCTCCTTCCAGCATGATCCGCCTGATGCGCGGTTCTGCCCGCCGTTGCCTTCCTTCGCCGGGCGCCGCGCCAGATAACCCGCGATGCACAGGGAGGAAAAGCCCGTGCAGTTAAAGTCATCAGCGGCATTTGCGGCTTAATAGTAGGGTAAACAATAATACTAAGGGCTGACCTGGCGCGGACGGTGGCCGAAGGCCGTCATATTTGTGGTTGAAAATTGAATTCCCTATCGAGGTGAGTAATGGCTGAACTGTTTGAACCCGTGAAGATTGGCGCTATTGAGCTAGCTAACCGTATCGTAATGGCACCGCTGACCCGGATGCGCGCCGATGATCAGCGTGTGCCCGGGGGAGCTGGCGCAGGAATATTATGCCCAGCGTGCCAGCGCGGGACTTATCGTCACCGAAGCGACCTCGGTGTCGCCCCAGGGGATCGGCTACCCCAATCCCCCGGGGATTTGGTCGGCCGAACAAACAGCGGGCTGGGCAAGGGTAACGGCGGCGGTACATCAGGCCGGCGGTAAGATCGTCTGCCAACTGTGGCACGTGGGGCGCATATCTGATCCCGTTTACCTTGGCGGGGAACTGCCGGTCGCTCCCAGTGCGATTGCGCCGGAGGTATTTTTCTCGGTGATCCGTCCGCAAAAAAACTATGTTACGCCCCGTGCGCTGTCCACCGACGAGATCGCCGGGATCGTCGACGACTATCGGCGGGCGGCGGAGAATGCCAAGCGTAGCGGCTTTGACGGCGTCGAGCTGCATGCCGCCAATGGTTATCTGTTCGACCAGTTTCTGCATGACGGCTCCAATAAACGCACCGATCGCTACGGCCGTTCGATAGCCAACAGCACCCGCTTTTTATTGGAGAAGGTAGACGCGCTTTTGACCGTCTGGCCCGCCGATCGCCTGGGGGGTGTGCATCTCAACTTGATGTCATATACCCACAGCATGCGTGATTCCGATCCCAAAGCGATGTTCAGATATGTGGCGCGGGAGCTGAATGCGCGCGGGCTGGCCTTTATTTTCGCACGCGAGGCGCTGGATTTCCCCAACCGGCTGGCGCCAACGCTGCGGGTGCGGCTGAAGCGGTGGTGTTCGGCAAACTGTATATCGCCAACCCGGATTTAGTGGCGCGTCTGCGTGATAAGGCGCCGCTGAACGAAGTCAATCCGCAGACTATCTATGCCCGCGGCGCTGAGGGCTATACCGATTATCCGGCCTTAAAGGATCAGATCGCCTGCTAACGGTGTAGCCGTTTGGTCATGGGCTGCGTCGGGTGGCGTCTTCCCACGAGGCCGCGTATAGGCCGCGCCCGCTTTTCTTATGGTGGGAATCTGATACTATTTGGTAAGGACGGAGGGGGACGCTGCGCAAGTCGCGTGTTACCTCACTGCACGACTAACAGGGCGGCCGTACGGTCGCCTGTTTTTTTTATTGGGAACCCCAGGCCGTGAAGACGCTTGAACATTGCATAGGCAACACCCCGCTCGTAAAGCTCCAGCGTATGGCTCCCGCCGGCGGCGGCGAAATCTGGCTGAAGATGGAAGGCAACAATCCGGCGGGATCGGTGAAAGATCGCGCAGCGTTATCCATGATCCAGCAGGCGGAACGGCGCGGCGAGATTGCGCCCGGTGATGTGTTAATTGAGGCGACCAGCGGCAATACCGGCATCGCCCTAGCGATGATTGCCGCGCTGAAGGACTATCGCCTGAAACTACTGATGCCGGACAATATGAGTATCGAGCGGCAGGAGGCGATGCGCGCCTACGGGGCTGAATTGATTTTGGTGGATCACGTCATGGGCATGGAGGGCGCGCGCGATCGGGCACGCGCCATTGCTCAGGCGACGGGTGGGAAAGTCATGGATCAATTCAATAACCCCGATAATCCGCTGGCGCATTTTACCACCACCGGTCCGGAAATCTGGCGTCAAACCGACGGGCGCATCAGTCATTTTGTCTCCAGCATGGGCACCACCGGCACCATCATGGGCGTCAGCCGATTTCTTAAATTCCGGCGGCCGGACGTGACCATCGTCGGGCTTCAGCCGGCGCCGGGCAGCAGCATTCCCGGCATCCGCCGCTGGCCGTCCGCTTACCTGCCGGCTATTTTTGACCCTACGCTGGTGGACTTGACTCTGGATATCGACCAAGAGGCAGCGGAAAACACCCAGCGCCGTCTGGCCCGGGAAGAAGGCATTTTCTGCGGCGTCAGCTCAGGCGGCGCGGTAGCCGGCGCATTGCGCGTGGCCGCGAAGGCGCCGGGCAGTCTGGTGGTCGCCGTCTGCTGCGATCGTGGCGATCGTTATCTGTCCACGGGCATTTTTCACTCAGACTGACGTTGCGACAGTCTTTTTGTCTAATTGGGGCCTTTGGCAGCACCTTTTTGCCTGTTGCAGGTCAAACAGTGGCAGGTCTCTGGCCTGGTGAAATAAGGAAGGCTGTCTGGCGATAACGCAGGAGAGCAATGGCGTGGTATGTGGAGAGAGAAAATGAAAATTTTGCTGGTTGATGACGATCGGGAACTGGGCAAAATGCTGAGCAAATATCTGACCGCGGAAGGTTTTGATACAACATTGGTGCTAACCGGCCAGGAAGGTGTGGACGGCGCGCTTTCCGGCGACTATACCGCTATGATTCTGGATATCATGCTGCCGGATATGAGCGGCACCGATGTTTTGCACCAGGTTCGCAAGAGTAGCCGCATGCCGATTATCATGTTGACCGCGAAAGGCGATAATATTGATCGCGTCATCGGCCTGGAAATGGGGGCGGACGATTATATGCCCAAGCCCTGTTATCCCCGTGAATTGGTCGCGCGGCTGCGCGCAGTGCTGCGCCGTTTCGACGAGCGTCCGGAGCAGCCGGCCGAGGCGGGCGTGGCGAGTTTTGGCGATTTGCTGCTGAACCCCGCGACCCGCACCAGTCTCTGGCAGGGTAAACCGTTTGACCTTACCGCCTCTGAATTTAACCTGCTGGAGTTGCTTATCCGCGCGCCCGACCGGGTGGTATCCAAAGATGACCTGTCGGAAAAGGGCTGGGTCGGTGCCGCGAAGCCTATGATCGCAGCGTTGATGTGCACATCAGCAATATCCGCCAAAAACTGTCACTGTTGCCCGGCAGCAGCCTGGGTATTGAAACGGTACGCAGTATCGGTTACCGGATCCGTTGATGAGACTACGCGGGCGTTTGTTCTGGAAGATCCTGCTATGGTTCTAGCTGATTTTTCTACTGATTACCCAGGGGCTGTGGGTTGTTTTCATCCTGTACGGCAACCGCCATGAACCGTCGGAAGAATCTATCGCCCGGCGCTTTATCAATTTGCAGATGGTATCGGCTGAGTCGGCGCTGAAAGCGGACGGTGAGCAGACCCTGCTGACCGCCACGGCGCTAAGCGACGCCGCCGATGAAACCAGAACGATAGCAGGGGGCGATCCCTACTCCACCGACAAGGGCGCGAGTCCTGTTGCCGTGCCTGGGGCAGGGGCCGTCGATGACGGCACCGCACCTGCCGCCACTCGACATGGGGCGCCGGGATACCCGGCGTTGCAGCGGCTGGAACGTATTGCCAACAGGCAGGTCACGGCAGCCGATGGGCAGCAATATCTGCTGCATTATGACGTTGAAAACTTATGCAGGCTGTATCATAATGGCCATAGAAGCAACATCCTCAATATGCGCAGCCCGCTGTTCTGGCTGGGATTGACTGGCGGTTTGCTGTTCAGTTTTCTCCTGGCGTGGAACCTAACTCGCCCGATGTGCCAGCTACGTAGCGCCTTTGAGCGCGTGTCGCTGGGCGATTTGTCGGTGCGCCTGCACCCCATTATGCGCAGCTGCCACGATGAGATAACCGAAGTGTCCAAGGATTTTGACGCCATGGCCGAGCGGCTACAGGTTTTGGTCGCGGCGCGCGAGGCGCTGTTGATGACATTTCCCATGAACTGCGCACGCCGCTGGCCCGATTGCAGCTGGCCATAGGACTGGCGCATCAGAAACCGGCGAATGTGGACACCTCTCTGGCACGTATCAAGCAGGAAGCTGAGCGCCTTGACCGCATGGTGGGGGGAGTCGCTGGCGCTTTCACGCGCGGAGCATCAGGGCATGGTGACGGAGGAGTATTTTGATCTGCTGGGGCTGGTAGAGGCGGTGGTCAATGATGCCCGCTACGAGGCGCAGCTCACCAAGGTAACCATCACGCTCACCGCCCGGCAGCCGGCGGATTATACCGTCAAAGGCAACGCGGAAATGATGCGCCGCGCGGTGGAAAATATCGTGCGCAACGCGTTGCGTTTCTCCTTGCCGGGGCAAGAGATTGCGGTGATGCTGGCGGCGGAAGATCGTCTGCTGACGATTAGTGTGGGCGGATCAGGGGCCGGGCATCGCCGAAGAAAAACTCTCCAGCATTTTCGATCCTTTCGTGCGGTTGAATTCTTCCCAAAGCGGTAAAGGTTACGGCCTGGGTTTGGCTATCACCCGAAAGGTACTGTTGGCACACGGCGGATCGGTCGAGGCGCATAATGGTCGCGAGGGCGGGCTGCAAATTCATCTGCGGCTACCGTACTGGCAGTAACCGCTTTCGGGTTGACCGCGGTTGTCAGGGCGGCGCTCGCCGTCGGCTCTTGATACGATAGTATTGCTGCGGCGACGAGCATGTTGGGGCTTAGCGGAGCTTGATGCTACAAGCGCGCTGCGCCGGTAAGAACGTCACATCGGGATCCCTCCGACTTTGTTGCTGGCTCAGGTATACGCGGCATGGCGGTGTCTGACGGGATTGGGCGATTGGGCCGGCATCCTTTCCCCTTGCGATCCTGTTGCCTGTACGACAGCGTATCGCTGTAAGACGCGGCGAAAAAATTAACGGCGCTCATTGAGCGCCGTTAGCGTTATGCCCGCGATGGGGACGAAAGAAAAGCGTGGGCCTACTTGCGGATGCGGATGATCGGGGTTTCGCCGACCACGACGCTGCCAGACAATTTCACCAGTTCTTTGATTTCATCCATATTGGAAATAACCACCGGTGTCAGGGTCGATTTCGCTTTTTCTTCCAGCAACGGCAGATCGAACTCAATCACAACGTCACCTTTTTTCACGCGTTGACCTTCTTCAGCAATACGGCGGAATCCTTCGCCTTTCAGCTCAACGGTATCGATACCGAAATGAACAAACAGCTCAATGCCGCTGTCGGATTCGATGGAGAAAGCGTGATTAGTCTCGAAAATTTTACCGATCGTGCCGTCTACCGGGGCGACCATTTTATTGCCGCTGGGCTTGATGGCGATTCCATCGCCCACGATCTTTTCAGCGAAAACCACGTCAGGAACATCTTCAATGTTTACAATTTCCCCCGAAAGAGGTGCAACTATTTCAATGCTTCCCGTGTCTTTCTTGTCATCGGAAACCAGAGATTTCAGTTTATCGAACAAACCCATGATCTTCTCCTAAGCATTTATATCGGGTCAGCGTCGTGAAATCAGCAGAGCGTTTTTTCTTCAATAAATTTGTTGACTAGATTCATCAACTCTTCCGCTGTTGGCTGAGCTAATGCTTCCTCTGCTAATGCCTTTGCATCGCCAAAATTGGTATTGCGAATAATTTTCTTGATGCGCGGGATAGAGATAGCACTCATGCTGAATTCATCCAGTCCCATCCCTAATAACAGTAGTGTAGCACGTTCATCTCCCGCCAGCTCGCCGCACATGCCGGTCCATTTGCCTGCAGCGTGAGACGCGTCAATGACTTGCTTGATTAATGTCAGTACCGCCGGAGACATGGGATTATACAGATGAGAGATGAGCTCATTACCGCGATCCACGGCAAGAGTATACTGGGTCAGATCGTTTGTCCCAATACTAAAGAAATCGACTTCCTGTGCCAGATGGCGTGCGATAACCGCAGCGGCGGGCGTTTCTACCATCACGCCGACTTCAATGCCCTCGTCGAAGGCCTTACCCTCTTCACGCAGTTGGCCTTTCAACAGCGACAGTTCCTGCTTCAGGGTACGCACTTCTTCTACCGAAATAATCATCGGATACATAATGCGCAGTTTGCCGAACGCCGAGGCGCGCAGGATGGCGCGTAGCTGAGCGTGCAGCATTTCTTTACGGTCCAGCCCGATGCGGATGGCGCGCCAGCCGAGGAACGGATTGTCCTCTTTTGGCAAATTCATATAGGGTAAATCTTTGTCGCCGCCGATATCCATGGTGCGCACGATAATAGAGCCGGTGGGCATGGATTCCGCCACCGCTTTGTAAGCCTGAAATTGCTCTTCTTCGCCCGGCAGGGAATCGCGGTTCATAAACAGAAACTCGGTGCGATACAAGCCTACCCCTTCTGCGCCGTTGCGCTCGGCGCCCGCGACGTCGCGCACGGTACCGATATTGGCGCAGACTTCGACTTGATGGCAATCAAGCGTGACGGCGGGCAGATCTTTGAGTTTGGCCAGCTCGCTCTTCTCGGCGGCGTACTGGCTTTGCAGCGCTTTCAACTCTTCGATCACCGCCGGTTCGGGATTGATGTAGATCTGGTTATTGATCGCATCCAGAATCAGATAATCGCCGTTGGCGATCTGCTTGGTAATGTTGCCGGTTCCCACGATAGCCGGCAGCTCCAGCGAGCGCGCCATAATTGACGTATGGGACGTCCGGCCGCCGATATCGGTGACAAAACCCAGAACTTTATCCAGATTCAGCTGCGCGGTTTCCGACGGCGTCAGATCCACCGCGACCAGTACGGCTTCCTCACTGATGGCACTCAGATCGATAATTGGCATCGCGAGGATGTTGCGTAATAAACGTTTACCGATGTCGCGCACGTCGGTGGCGCGTTCTTTAAGGTATTCGTCATCAAGTTCTTCCAGCGCTTTGGCCTGCGTTTCAATCACGGAATAGACTGCGGCATCCGCGCTGGCGAGATCTTCTTTGATAAGGGCTATGATGTCCTGCTCAAGCTCTTCGTCTTCCAATAACATGATATGGCCTTCGAAGATGGCTTCCTTTTCTTCACCGAAGGTTTCACCCGCTTTGGTTTTGATCGCTTCCAATTGCGCGGAAGCTTTGGCACGTCCGGCAAGAAAACGTTCAACTTCCTGCTCAACCTGGTCCGCGGTGATCTTTTTCCGGTTGATGACAATCTCATCTTCCTTCAGTAGCAGCGCTTTACCAAAGGCGATGCCCGGTGATGCTAAAATGCCTGAAATCATAACATTACCTTACTAATGACACATGTTAACTTAAAAGACCGGGCCGTATATTACTCGAGCTCTGCCATCAGTTTAACCAAATGTTCTACCGCCTTTTGCTCATCCTCGCCTTCCGCGGCGATAGTTACGACGGTACCTTGCGTCAAGCCTAGGGTTTGCAGTTTGAACAGGCTTTTGGCGCTCGCGCTTTTGCCATTGGAGGTCACGGTGATTTCGGAACTAAAGCCTTTAGCTTCCTTGACAAACTGGGCGGCGGGACGGGTATGCAGACCGTTAGGAGCAGTAATCGTAACTTCTTGCTGGTACATTTTATTTCCCCAACTTATTAGATGATATCAGTGTTATGGGGCTAAAGTTTAGCCTAAAGGTTCACTTTAGCCTATATGGTTGTCGTGGAGTCTGTGGCGCAATCGTAGGCGTTACTCGTCCTGACAGTGCGTCACAGCATTAATTGCTTAATCACGCCATCCAGGGGCATGATTGCTTTTGACATTAATCATTATGCCGCTTTTCGTCGGAAATCTATAGGCCGGCGAGCGTTTCTGTTTTCTGTATAATAAATATCATGATTAATTTAATACTACGAAATAATTGTCCGCTTAAATACAAGACAGGACCAACAAAATCAATTCGCGGTGGGTGGAAAGTATGATCCATCCCACAAAAAAGCACCCTGGCGGGTGCTTTTTTCAACAAACCGGCTATAGCGGGCGTTATTGTAATTCAGGTAAAGTAAACAGATCGGCAAACAGGGCGGTGCTGAGGTAACGTTCGCCGGAAGAGGGCAGGATCACCACGATAGTCTTGTTGGCGAAGTCCTCCTCGGCCTGCAGTTTCAATGCTGCCGCAACGGCGGCGCCGGAGGAGATGCCGGCCAGAATGCCTTCTTCTTCCATCAGACGACGCGCGGTGCTGATCGCTTCATCGTTGGTAATTTTTTCTACCCGATCGATAAGCTTCAAGTCCAGATTATCGGGGATGAAGCCGGCGCCAATCCCCTGGATTTTGTGCGGGCCGGGCTTGATTTCATCGCCGGCCAGCGCCTGGGTGATGACGGGGGAGTCGGTCGGCTCCACCGCGACCGTGAACACATTCTTACCCTGGGTATTTTTCAGATAACGGCTAACGCCGGTAATCGTGCCGCCGGTGCCCACGCCCGCGATAAACACGTCCACTTCGCCGTCGGTATCCTGCCAAATCTCCGAACCGGTAGTCTGTTCGTGGATGGCGGGGTTGGCCGGGTTACTGAACTGCTGCAGCATCAAGAAACGCGCAGGATCGGTCGCGACAATCTCCTCTGCCTTGGCGATGGAGCCTTTCATCCCTTTCGGACCGTCTGTCAGCACCAGATTGGCGCCCAGAGCCTTGAGGAGCTTGCGGCGCTCGCTGCTCATAGTTTCCGGCATAGTCAGCGTCAGTTTGTAGCCGCGGGCCGCCGCCACATAGGCCAAGGCGATACCGGTATTGCCGCTGGTGGGCTCCACCAATTCTACGCCCGGTTTTAGCACACCCCGTTTTTCCGCATCCCAGATCATATTCGCGCCGATGCGGCATTTGACGCTGAAGCTGGGATTGCGGGATTCCACCTTCGCCAGGATGCGACCATTGCCGATACGATTTAAACGGACCAGCGGAGTATGGCCGATAGTCAGTGAATTGTCTTCATAAATTTTGCTCATGACCAGTCCTATAGTTCAGGTGCGAAAGAAAGGGATTTTCAGCAAAGCATACCCTTTCAGCATAGGGGTGGAAGTGACAGAATCGTATATCGTTATGTTATTAAGAAATAAGTTTTTTATTCCCAAACACGAAATAACAATAGATGTTTCATATGGTTAAGGGATTTATCATTTTCTTCTGCAAAACCCTTCTGCAAAATTGTATGTTTTTTATCCAATCAATTACACAGCAATCACAGTCCAATTACGGCCTCTATCATCATTGTACTTATCGGTCATTTGCTGGTTTTTATGGCCAAGCAACGATTTCGTATCTATTCCTTGCTCTCTGTATAAACGTTCAGATAAAGAACGTTGTTCATGAAATGTTGGAGGTGTGCCTTCCTTCCATTTGATGCCGCTCGCATCTCTAGCGGCACTAAACGCGCCAGTGATTGTTTGTTCTTGAATTCGGCCACCGCGTTTTGCTCTAGCTACTGAATGATGATGGTGTAAAAGATATGGGCTGACAATGCTATCACGGCACATGGAAATAATTTCTGATAAAGTAATATTAATGGCTTTGCATTGAATAGATAAGGGAATGGCAATACGTGATCCGGTTTTATTCTGAATGACATGCAAATGATTATCCCATACATCAGAAAATTTCATGTTTGATATATCCCCAAGTCTTTGTACCGTGACTATAGCGAGTAGCATTGCTTTCTGTAGGTAAGGCGGTAACGAACCTGCACGGTCATAAATACCTCTCCATTCTTCAAGTGCTAACCTCTGACGTTCAACTTTAACTCGTGGCTGCCGAGATGCTTGTGCAGGGTTGTATCCGGGGGGAACTTCTCCTGCTTGCTGTGCCTCTTTAAAAACATCTATCATTAGGCTACGCACTACTTTAGCCATTCCATTTAATCCACGGATTTTATAATCATTCAATATCTCTGTTACATCTCTCACAGTTACTTCTGAAATAATCTTATTGCCAAGATGTTGACGCATCACGTTAACAGGATTTTTTTTCTGATTGACGGTAATGGCTTTGATTTCACCGATCCGTTGACGCTCTTCTTGTATTTCCCAATAGCGGTCAAGCCAACCGCTAACAGAAATACCTTCTCCAATGTGTTTACTGATATTGTCACGAGCAGTAAATAGTTGTCCCATCTTATGTTCAGCTAGACGAGTGTTAGCCTCTACTGCAATTTCTCTGGCAGAGTCTTCATCTGTTCCAAGCCCGTGAAATTTGCCGGTTACAGGGTGCTTGTAACGCCAGTAAACACGTTTTGTTCTCTTGTCGATAAAGCACGACAAGCCAGGAATAGTGACGTTATATTTACGTGGACGTCCCATCTGAGAGAATCCTTTTTAAACGGTCATCATCGTCTTTTTTTATAATGGGTTTATTGGAGATGCCAACAAAGCGTGCGGTTTTTTCGACCCACCATGTTCGCCCAGCCTTTTTAGGGTGAGGGAAAATCATTTTATTTTTTGCATAAAATAAAAGAGTTGCATAACTTGGTGGATTTTCACCAAACTCATCGTTAGCCCAATCTTTTATGCGTTGCATACGTGCCATTGGTCATACCTCAATACGACCGTTCAACATACTAAATATGCTGTCCGGATTGATTTTGATTTTTGAAAATCAGTTTTTAAAAATTGCTAGTGCATTATGCTACATTACTATCAGTTCGGCGCAGCGTTACTGCGCCCCGTAGTTATTCAGAACGTGGCTCGATGGCGACAGCAAAGACGGTGGGATATAGCGGTCCGTCCCGTTTTCGCGGCAGTACATCGCCAGCCCCCTGTTACAATGCGTTCCGGTCTTCTGATAAATATCTTGAAGCTTGTTTTCAACTGTGCGATGAGAGATACCCAGCCGCCGTCCGGTCTCCTTGCTGGTCAAGTTATGCAAGGCAAAGAACACGATTTGCTGTTCGCTTGGCGTAAATAGCGTATCAGGCTCAAACATCGCCGGGCGCGGCGCTTCCCCATCTACGCATTCCAGCGTCGAGCCAAACTTGAACGGGCGCGCATGGCAGATGGTGCCGATGCACTCGAATTCCACGTCCTTCGACTGGTCATCAACGCAGTCAAATTGCGGGCAGAAATCGAAAAGGTAGGGCTGCAGCGTCTGCTCAGGGCCATAGGGCTGGACATTCTGCACCTAGAAAAATTGACCACTTTCGCGGGCTTTTTCCTCTTGCGCTCGAAACAGCTCAAGAGCCAAAGGTGAATCAAGCAATAACGCCTTCATCGCCTGATTGAAAAACGGAAGACCGTTCTTACTCGTTACCGCACAAGGCGTGGTCAGATGCATGCAGGTGTACATCGAAGATTCGTTCATGCCGCACCCCCGTTTTTCACTGAATTTGGCAATAATGTATTTACAGTTGGTAAATCTGGCAGGTGCATCCAGTGAGTTACGTACCCATTTAAAAATCCCTGACAATCTCCGTCATCAAAATATGCAATATCAATATGCCCATTGCCGGTTACAAGAAGCATCAGCCCATCTTTTGGCATTTGCTCGCCGCAAGCAATCCACCCATTTTTTTCTGCATCGCAGTTTTCGTTCGGCCCATCAAGAGAGGCTAGCGCAAACCGGGCAAGTAATACCTCTTCATTCTGAATTTTATGGATGTAATATGATGGCATCATGACATCGTGTATTTTGAAATGATGGATAGTACCATCTTGTTCAGCAACGCATAGTTCAGGTGACCAACTACCACTAATAATTTTATATTCCTCGTCTAGCTCGGCCCATATCTCAGCGGCTTCATCTGGACTACCTGCTTCTATCTCATGTCCATCGTCGAAATCTTCTCCGTTCTCAGGACACCATGCAAAAAATACATTCATTCGGCATTCCTTTTATTAATGATTGGTGTGATAAAAGGTGTTGATTGGTTTCATTCTATGCAGTGCATTGTTCACCAGGGACGCCAATATTTCTTCTTTCGACAATCTATTTCGGATTCCTTTTTCATATTCTTCTATTATCTTTCTGTCAGCATCATGTTGAGCGAATTGGTTGTCACCCATCATATTCCATCGCTCGGCCTCTGCGATATTTTCCATCTGGATAATGTGTCTTTCCAGTTTTTCGATTTCTTCGATAAGTCAGGTTTCCCGGCGTGCAATTAACCCGGTAAGTAAACCATTCATGTTTCACTTCATGAAGTTAAATCTTTAGTCATTAAGAAATGTTAATTCCACTGTTCGCCAAAGGTAAATCCAAGTTCAGCTAACGCCATATCCATTCTTTCTATGAATTCTGGAATGGCCTCTTCAAACTTTGAAATATATTTATCGTCTTGTTCAATAATGACGTTGTGAAGTCCTTCACGTTTCATTCGAGGGTCATAGTTAGCAAAATGCCATGCTTCTTTACCCGTAACCCACATGCTAAACTGAACCTGAGCCATATATTCCGATTTGATGCCGTCAAAGCCATTCAGTCTAAAATTAATAAAATCACGTGATGTAAATAGACACTTTAATTCAAGTCCCAGTCCATCACTACAGTCGCCATCGGGGGAGCACGCTACACGCATATCTTCCTCCTTGAATATGATGGGGACGTCGATAACGGTTAACCCTGTAGTGAACTCAAACAGTCGTCTTGCTACCTCTTCGTTTTCTTTATCCCCATTCTAGCGGCCTTGCCTTCACTTCAGGAGATTGCCCGGTACAAATCTCGGCAATCAGCTTATTGAAGTAAGACCGCTTCGTATCCGTCCATTTGTTGCCTGAACGTGGGTTGGAAATCACGCAGGAAGCCTCTGAGGCGGTTATGGTGCCAAGGCGCAAGCGCAACCACTCTTCGGCTACCCTGTTGCACCTGCGTGACGTCTATGCCCGTTTTAGACAGAATAATGTCGGCGTCTATCATGCTGCATCCTTGGTGGCTCTTTTCCGCAAGAAGTCGAGCGCCTTTAATGCCTCCTGGTCGGTCAGCTCTGCCGCTTTGCTGACCTGCCGTTTGAATACTGTTGAGCAAAGGGGAAGGAAATCTTCATCCCAGGTTTTGTCTAGAGATAAAAGCAGGTCATTGATAGCTTGCAGCGTTTCAGTTGTTGCACTCTTATGACTCGTTGAGTGGCTTGCTGATGGTGTGACATCGCGCGCGTCAATAACATCCAGCGTCTTGCCTTCCATCTCCTCGGCTGTGGGCTGCTGACCGATTTCCGGCCATGCCTTGCGAAGTGCCTGAGCCTCTGCGCACTTTGCTATCTGGCCGTAAGGGCGCTTTTTCCACATTGCATTAGGTGCGCTGGAATCCCTGCCTGCGGTCGCATAGTTTTCCAGCCAATATTCTTTCGCGCTGTACTCAACAATCTGTCCGCTGGGCATCATCTTGCATACTGTATATTTGCACCACTGTGGAAAAGTGACTTCTATGCCCTTAAAATTTTTGGTTTCATCCGCTCCAAAGATTTTTGTTTCATCCGGTCCAAATTCTGGCTCCTTGGCACCTGCGTAATTTCCTGACCGGTCTGCCTGTATTCGATACAGTTCGACACCCGGCATAACTATGTCTCTTTGCTGTCCCTTGCCGGTTTTGGCGTCTGTAATATACATTGGCACCAGATGCACCGGCTTCATTAATGGGTCAAGCTGACGCGCTCGGCAATAATCCAATGCCATCATGACAGATTCATCTTTAGCGCCGGGATAAATACTATTTTTTAGTGCGCTCCATGTGGCAAAATCAACGCCTTTTTCGGCTAAAATCGCAGAGGTTGTATTTAATTCATTTGCCATTACGCCACCTCGTCAAAAGTTTCATGATAATAGAGCATATTAATAGATCGCTGGTTTTTTACCGCCTGTGCCACCATGTTGTAGACCGCAATCATAAATTCGTCATTGTTTTGCATCGCTAATAGCAGTGCCTTTTCTCCACATCCTGAAATAACCGCTGCTAATTTCTGGGCCAGATATTCATAACTCCATTCGTTGTTGGACCATTCAACTTCTCTTGCAAGGTTTTCCTCTTGCTCCGGTGTGAATCTTTCAACCGTGCGGCGAATTTCGTTTTCGGTTTCAATATTCATTTCATCTCCTTTTATAGCCAAGCTCATATCTAACCGTTGCCGGATGACGTAAAGCGGTCTATAATCCCTGCGTCCAATGATGGAAGTCATTTGTCATGCCTCGCAGGAGTTGGTTTGGTCGCCAACTCCGCCGTCACCGGGACGTAAAGCCGGTAGAGACGCCCGCCCTGACGCGGGCTTTTTTACGTTTCTTGCTGATTATTGTTTACTGCCGCCTTTAAGCATTTCCAGTAGTTCATTTTCTTTGAACATCAGATAGCCAAGCTTTCCGGCGAACCAACGGAATTTGTTAATATCGCCAACGAAAGCATCCGCGGGAACGTCTTCGGTAAACAGGATCTTGCCTGTGTAGTCAAAGGCAAGCATGATGCGGCTAGCGACAGCATTTTTCTGATTGTTGGGCAATGCTTACGGTGTCCCGTGCAGCGTTGCTTCCATGTGGTTAAACTCGCTGATATACGCTTCTTTGAACCGCGCTGCACGTTTGCCAGTGAAACCCATTGCCAGGAATGCGAAGCCGTCTCGGGTGATCTGGTAGCAGGGGAGAGTTGCCTTCCTGTTGAGTCGGTGTATTCACTGGGCGAAAAATTTCGCTCAGTGAATTCAGCCGAACATTCCAGACGTGCGATCTTTGCCAAAACGTCTTTGTGGGGCTTTTGAAAATACTCCGCAACAGCGATTGAAGTCGTGACAACGTGGCCATCAGCGATCGTAACAACGGGCGAGGTTTGGATAGGGGTAGTAGTAGCCATATGGCAGCCTCCAGATTGAGAAATCTATTGCTACCACCAGAGGTCTCAAGCTCATTGGTGGCAGCCCAGACGGGGTTGAGACTACCGGTCAATCTGGAATCCGGCCAGCCCGAAGGCTGCCCCGCCTGAGCCACCATTGAATGATGGGCTACAGGCAACAAAAAAAACGCTTTGGGTGCGTGTCTTGGCACCAGATCGATATACGGGGTCTCAAACCCGGCAACGGAATTTGCCGCTGCAAGGTGACTATAGCGCCCGTCAATCATCGAATCAAGCCCAAACGCGAACATAACCTTATTGCTCGATTCTCCGTCTATTGAAAAGGAAATAAGTAAGGCTATCAGTGCACTGCATGCGCTCCAAAAAAGGCCGGTTTACGGTAACTACTGCCGGGCGTAGCGAGGTATAACCAATGATTTTATTAAGTACTAGCCTGTTTCAAGGATTTAAGGTGTTCTGATTGCGCGATTTCGGCAAGGTTTCCCCACAGTTTTGGATAGGTAAGACCGGCCGTGATTTAAAAAAATGGTGCCGGAAGCACTCATCGTCGCGATGTATTTGCTTACCAGCCCTCATGCAAACATGCTCGGGTTGTACTACATCCCTGTGCAGCACATTGCGTATGAAACTGGCTTGGGAATGGAAGGGGCTTCAAGGGGGTGTAGAGGCCGGTTTTTGCCACTACGATTTTGAGTCAGAAATGGTTTGGGTCATTTGAGATGGCTAAATACCAAATCGGAGCCTATCTAAAACCCAAAGATAACCAGTGTCTCGGCATTCAAAGATTATACGACTCTCTGCCAGAAAACTATTTACTTTCAATGTTTTTCAAGTACCACCAGAGTTTTCACTTAACAAATTGCCGTGAAAATTGCCGTGGATTTGGGCGAAAAAAAGCAAGGGCCTCCGAAGGGGCTTACAAGGCCCTCCAAAGCCAGGAGAAGGAGAAAGAGAAGGATAAACACCTTCTGCCCGGAGCTGAAAAAACTCAGCTCCAGGCCGGCGAAAAATCATGCGGCGAGTTACCCGATGGTTTTTCAGGGTCAGAACCCGATGCCGAAATCCCATGCCCAACCGGAGACCGGAGTGCGGCCACTGAGCGATGGTGCGTCGAAGCGAGGGGAAGCCACGCAGCGCAAGGGCGCTGGTCTGCATTCCCCGTCTGAACCCATGTTTATCTCGCTGCCGCTGAACGACGGGAGTGAATTTTCCGTCACCGAGGCGCTTGTGACCGAATTCGAGTCGCTCTACCCAGCTGTGGACGTCAGGCAGGAGCTTCGCAATCAGCGGGGATGGCTGCTTGCACAGCCCCGACGGCGGAAGACCCGCAGGGGTATCCGGCGGTTCGTGAGTGGCTGGATGTGCCGTGAGCAGGACAGGGCGGGACGGACGCGTTCCCCCACGGCTCAGGCAGTTACAGGACTTGACTGGGACGACACGAAGTGGGCTAACGAGCTGATTGACAAGGGGATTCTGTGATGCGGAATGTCAAAATAGCCGGGGTGGCAATCCTCCAAGCGTTTTGCTCAAGAGGCGAATTTCGGTCTCCGTTGCAGTTCAGGAATCGATTTTAAGGCACCTAAGAAGCTCGTGACGGCGTTTTCTCCGTTAAAACGTACATTAGCTACTCAGATCAAAAAACGCGTAGTGAGGCTTACAGGAGGTTTTTTGGGATGTGTGGCTGAAACCCACTTTTCTGGTCGTTTTTTGAGCAAAAAACTTTGGGCTCTTCGACGCAAACACTCAAGGTTACCAACGGGCTAACAGGGAGATTCCGTGATGGCTGATGTAAAAACATTCGTGTCGCCGCTGCTGAACGACCGGCAGTTGCTGGCGGTACGCCTGTTCAACGAGGTTTTTAAAGCGCTGCGCCAGATTTTCCCTGCGCCCATGGCAAACATCAAGACCGCCGATGACTTAGACATGCTGCGCCGACAGTGGGTTATGGCCTTTGCCGAGAACGGGATAAACCACATGGGGCAGATTGAGGCCGGGCTTGCGATGGCACGAAAAACGGCCTCGCCGTTCCTGCCGTCGCCGGGCCAGTTCATCGCGTGGTGCCAGCAGGGCAATTCACAACACGCCGGGCTACCCACGGCAGAGCTACAGCGAGTTTCTGACCTACTGTAAACGCCGTGGTGACTACGAGAGTGCGGAGGATTATCCCTGGAAGTCCGCCGCTCTGTACTGGCTGGTAACGGACCTTTTCGACTCCATGCGGCGACACCGTCTGACGGACGAAGAGGTTAGAAAAAAATAGAAATTTTTATTGTCAAAAATGGAAAAAGATTAGGGCGGGGTGACGTTATTCCGGCACCTGTTAAACGCATTGCGCCGCCGAGGCATCCATCAGGCCCCACGCCCGCCGAATTGCTGTATGCCAAATACCAGCAGCGCAAGGAGGCTGGGCTGATATGAAAGCAGTTGCTAACTATATCGTTAATACCCGAGAGGTATTGGCTGCTCCGGTATTGTCGCTGATGGCATGGATTCATCAAGTGTGCCGGTGGTGCGTATTACGCCATCTCAGGCGGTTTTGGGAAGATAATCAGCACCTGCGCCAGATTGCCCGCGAACATCACTGGGATTTGGTGCTAAGTACGTTCAATACTGACGACAACTATCGTTTTATCAAGGTGGAGGCGCGTACTCGCCAGCAGAAGGGGATCTTATAAACATGACTCAGTGCCGACCCCGAGAAAAGCTCAAGCGGCAGGTTCTCGATTATATCAAAGCGAATGACGGAACGAATCGCCTTGATCTGGCTGCCGCGTTGCATACCGATGGCTCCAATATCAGCAAGGTTGTTCGCGAGTTGATCGCCGAGAAATATTGCCGAAATAATCTTGTTTACCGGTTCGATAAATTACTACTGGCGGTGAGAAAAAATGATAGTCAGCCAAACGCCAAAAGCATGTAAGGACAAATGGCAAACACCGGTCGAGATATTCCGTGCGCTGGATGCAGAGTTCGGGTTCGGCCTTGATGCTGCAGCTGACTTCGCCAACGCCCTGTGTCGCCGCTATTTGACCGAAGAGGATGATGCCCTGAATTGCGAATGGCACACCCGGGGTGCAATTTTCTGCAACCCGCCCTACAGCAACATCACGCCGTGGGTCAGTAAGGCCGCCGAGCAGTGTGCGGTACAGAAGCAGACGATTGTGATGCTGCTTCCCTCTGATACCTCAACGGGCTGGTTCAGGATGGGGTTGGAAAGCGTCGACGAGGTGCGCGTTATTACCGGGGGCAGGTTGTCGTTCATCAGCGCTGCAACCGGGGTGTGCGGCAAGAACGGTAACAGCAAGGGGAGCCTGTTGTTTATCTGGAGGCCGTTTATTAAAAACCGTTGCCAGTTCACCACGGTAGACAAAAGCGATCTTATTCGCATCGGGACTGAAGCGGTACGCGAAGTTGCAGCGTGATATAGGCCAGATATCGCAGCCCATGGCGTCAGGAGCCGTTATCTGATGAGAGACGGAATGGAATAGGTTTAAGCGAGAAAACAGAATGTGAAGCCGTACAGAGCGTTTTGTGGAAGAAGGACCGTTAACAATTTGCTAACGGTCAAGTCAATGCTAACTTAAATATTCATGCGAGGTATTAACGTGATCTCTAATAATTTATCAGTTAATCATGGCTTTGTCACTGATAGAAGCATCGATAGCCAATCATTGCTTGAGATGGTCAATTCGGCGCGGAAGGATTGTGCAGAAAGTATGGTGCATAACAATGTTTTTGTTGAGCGAATCAAAGACGAATTGGATGGCGAGACCTACAAAATTTTTGTAGGTCAAAAAAACGGCGCCACAATCGATATTGTTGAGATGAGTATCAAGCAGGCGCTCCGCGTCGCTGCTCGTGAATCGAAAGCGGTACGCCGCGCTTTGGTCGATAAACTTGAAGCAATGCAGGAAGCATATATTCAAAAAAGGCGTTCAGGTAGCGGCCTGGTTGAATACCGTCTTGCCAAGGCAGATCAACTGCGAGCACAAGCTCTCGAAAGGAACTTGGCATCTGCTCGTGAGTTGATGGCAATGTGTCCCAACCTTAGTGAATCAGCCAATCAGGTTATTGTAGCGTCATTGGTTAATCCTTTGTTAGGACAGGCAGTAGTGCCGCTGCCCGTTCTTAAAGAGCACTATTACAGCGCCAGCGAAGTCGGCGAAATGCTCGATGTATCCGCCAACAAAATCGGCAGGATCGCTAATGCGCACAACCTGAAAACTGAGCAGTATGGGAAATTCTTTCTCGATAAATCCGCGCATTCCAGTAAGCAGGTCGAAGCGTTCCGCTACAACACAAATGGCGTTGCAGCTTTACGTCAGCTTCTTCACGGCACTGAGGTCGCTTAAAGATCATGAGCGTGTTTGGGCTTGATTCGATGATTGGCGGGCGATATAGTCACCTTGCAGCGGCAAATTCCGTTGCCGGGTTTGAGACCCCGTATATCGTATCGGTGCCAGAACACGCACCCAAAGCGTGTTTTTTGTTGCCTGTAGTTACCCATTCAATGGTGGCTCAGGCGGGGCAGCCTAAGGGCTGGCCGGGTTCCGATACGACCGGTAGTCTCAACCCCGTCTGGGCTGCCACCAATGAGCTTGAGACCTCTGGTGGTGGTTGTTTTACCATCGTATCGGAGGCTGTCATAATGACTACTACCCTCACCCAAGCTAAGACTATTGAAATCGTAGAGCCGAAAGTTTTTGAACAGAACGGTAAAATTTTAACTACTTCCTTTGATGTTGCAGCATATTTCCGTAAACGCCATGACGATGTACTAAAAAAATTCGAGCCGTTATAGCCGATTGTGAGCGTGACTATCATGTCAGCAATTTTGCGGAGATGTTCCAAGAGGTCGAAGTTGCCAATGGAGCAGTGCGTAAAAGCCCGTACTTTGAACTCACCCGCGATGCCTTCGTGCTGATCGTGATGGGCTTCACAGGCAAGCGGGCGTTGCAGTGGAAAATTGATTACATTAAGGCCTTTAATCGTATGGAAGCCACGCTATACGGGACACAGGCAGGACGATCAAAACAGTTAGGGAATGTTGCTAAACGCATTTTGCTTTATCTTGATCGAGCAGAAAATATTCTATTTACCGAAGAAATACCACTCAATGCGATTGTCGGCGATATGGATAAATTTCGGTGGTTTGCCGGAAATCTTGGCTATTTGGTATTTAAAGAAGATGAACTTCTCAAATTCTTAAAGGGCGGTAGCAAGTGAATCTTTCTCTCCCGTTCCCGCCGAGCGTTAACGGCTACTGGCGAGCACCGAACCGGGGAAAGCTTGCAGGGCGGCATCTTGTCAGTGAGCGGGGCAGAAGGTATCGAGCTGAGGCGGTTGCGGAAATTCTTGAGCAGCTCCGCGGTATGCCTCAGCCAGTGAAGGGCGACTTAGCCGTATCGGTAATGTTTTGTCCGCCGAGCAGAGCAAAGCGGGATCTTGATAATTATTTCAAGGCATTGTTTGATTCGGTGATTAATGCCGGGATCTGGATTGACGACAGTCAAATCAAAAAGCTTGAAGCCGAGTGGGGACCAGTGACGAAGGGGGGAGAGTGTATCTTTCTATTGTTGAAACACCACAAAATTTAATAAGTGTACGAGTAAGCTAATAATTTATGGCCGATAGCATCGATATAGCCAGCCAGAACGAGGAAGCATTTCGTCAACATGTGATAGCGAATCATCGTGGTGAGCCTTTGCCGCTTACCGGGCGATGCTACAATTGCGCAGATCCGACAGAGGGTAATTTCTGCTGCAAAGAATGTGGAGAAGATTGGGAAAAGCGGAAATATTTTGAAAGTCAGAAAATTAAAGAGTAAATGTAAACGAATACCCTTGACGCTCAACAGCGGCACCGCAACTTGTAGCGACTATAAATTTACCAACATCCGAAATCTCAAGGAAACCGTATCATGAGCAAAACCTTGTTCACCTATGACGAATCAGCAGCTGTATCGGCCGGGCAGAGCAACTTTATCAAGCGGTTATCCATCTCAAGGAATACCGCCCGTCGATGCGTACGAGGATTCAATCCCGTTCTGAAGATAATTTGGGGCTGGGCGTGGGTTGCCAAGAAAGGTTAGATGAGGATTTTGACAAGCGTGACCGCAATGCCAAGAAGTGCCGTCATCATGGCAGCCATCTTAATGAGCAACCACGTTGATATGCTTTCAACATCCTTACGCAAAAGGGCTATCTGGGTCGCCGTTTCTTTTCTGGCATCGGCGATTTGGGAATCGGTTTTTTCAAAGCGAGCTTGCATTTGTGTTTCGTGCTTCTCGAAGCGGGCTTGCATCTGAGCTTCGTGTTTCTCAAAGCGAGCTTGCATCTGAGCTTCATTCTTCTCGAAACGAGCATCCATATCTTTACGAACGTCAGCTATCTCCGCAGATAAGTCCTTGCGGACGTCTTCAATATCGCGCTTGACGCCGGTAATTTCAGTCGAAAAATCTTTACGTATATCAGCAATGTCACGTCTTACATCGTTGACATCTGCTTTGGTAGCAAGATCGGCGACTTCGTGAGATTTACGCACAACGAGGGAAATCGCCTTGGCCTGATCTTTTGGCAACCCGGCGCTTTCCAGCGTTTCGACGAACTCTTGTGTATCAAATGCGACTTGGCCCATATGCGTATCCTCTTGGTGATGCAGACAGTATAGCGGTGAGCGGCATGGCAAGGCAACTTTGTGTCACTACCGATCCAAAACTGACCCACTGTGCCAATTTAAGCGCTACCACCTGCGGAAAAACCTCAAAGAAAAATTCCCGTAGGAGACAATAAAAACCCAACACAACAGATGCCCGTCAGAAGATGCATATTTAGCCTCTCGCCGCCGCCATTTCAATATGTCAAAAAGCGGCTCAGCAGCGAGC
The DNA here is from genome assembly GCF_000010085.1 of Sodalis glossinidius str. 'morsitans'. Lineage (NCBI taxonomy): Bacteria > Pseudomonadati > Pseudomonadota > Gammaproteobacteria > Enterobacterales > Bruguierivoracaceae > Sodalis > Sodalis glossinidius. The sequence continues at coordinate 2,895,043 of NC_007712.1, read as the reverse complement.
TGGCGAGGTTTCCGGGGCCATGCTAGTGCAGAAGTTCGCTTCGCTCACGTATCGGCGCGCTGAAGCTCCTGAGGGCATTTAAAGTACTTTTCGCGCCTCCCATGCCTACGGCATAGACCACCCAAAACAGAAGCAGGTGGGTCAGTTTTACTTCGGCATGGTGGGTCAGATTTCAATTGGCACTGACAACTTTGCTGGTAGTTTGCTATAATCACCACGCCAGCCTGAACAACTGACACCCCCTCTAACTCAACTGCTGTGCCGTCCAACCCAGAGGGTAAGATGGTGCAGGCGGCATATCAAAAAACGAGACCTACCACACTGACCACGGCGACAGCCGAGGCCGGCGGTGTGTTGCAACCGGCAAAAACACGCTCTCAGGATCGCACGCGCGCGCGTTTTAAAGCGTGCCAGTAGTTGCAACGGTCAAAACCGACTGGTTCCGGGTGATAAACGACATTACCCGCGCCGGCATTCCGTTACAGGAAATCGCCAGAGAGCTAGACGTGTCCAAGTCTGCGATTATTGGCTGGAAGCAGGGCGCGGCACCTAATCATCACACCGGCGAGGCGCTGATTGATTTCTGGTGTTATGTGACACATCGCCAGCGCACAGAGCTGCCCGTGCAGGTATCATCGCGGCGCTTTGTGTACGCCTGGCGCAACAAACGCTAGCCCCCGCTTCCGCAACAGCGTATTTGGTCGGGATCCCGCCCGGGCATCCCTTTCACACTGGTGGCTCTATTATCGACAGGAGCCACGACAATGGCACGAAAGAGAAAAACCGTCGAAATCCCGGGGCAGGAGTCCACAACCGCCGCAGAGGTTGCGACAGACGAACAGGCGGGCAATCAGACATTGCCTGAGGGTGTCGGCACTGCCGATGAGCAGACCGTGCAGCAGAGGGTTTCTGCACTGCTAGACAGCACTGTGCAGGCTAAGCGTAACGCTATCCTGTCCATGCTTGACGCGCAGGCCGCAGCCATCATCACCCGCTTTGACGCGCTGGGCTTTACCGATATGGCCGACCAGAAGCTGACCGACAATCTCTCTTTCCTCGAACTCGTCAAGAAAGCCATCACGGCAGCACCCGTTGCGCCGCTTGGGGTTGTGACGAATAATGAAGAGGGTAAACGTCAGCCCGTACTGGGTAAGCCGATTTTAACGGAACACGGCTGGCACGTGCCGGGCTAAGGAGAACGTGATGTGTGGAGGGAGTGCACCCCAGATCGTACGAACGGATCCGCAGGCTGAAGCCAATGCGGCGGCTGACGCCGCGGCAAAGGCGGCGAACGCAGATGCCGCCGCGCGCAAGAAACGCTCGTCTTTGCTGGCCAGTGGTGCAGAAGGGGCCGCGGACTCAGGCAGCTCTTTGTTGTCTTCGGGCGCGCAACCGGCGCAGAAAAAGGCATTAGGGGCGTAACCAATGGATGAACTCGCCGTCAAGCTGATTACGCGTGCTGATGCGCTAAAATCCCATCGCCAGCGGCATGAAAGCGTCTGGAGCGAGTGCTACGACTACACCTATCCGTTGCGTGGCGCCGGTTTTTCAGCTGACGTGCTGGACGCACAGAGCGCTAAGTCGAAGGTGGCGAAGCTGCTGGACGGTACCGCCACCGATAGCGCCCGCATGCTGGCCTCGGCGCTCATGTCCGGCATGACCCCGGCCAACGCACAGTGGCTCAATCTCGACTGTGAATCGCTGGCTGACGAGGACAAGGCCTGGCTCTCCACCTGTGCCACATTGGTATGGGAGAACATCCACGCTGCTAATTTTGACGCGGAAGGCTATGAGGAGAATCTTGACGTCGTGTGCGCGGGCTGGTTCGTGCTGTACATCGACGAGAACCGGGAGGAGGGCGGCTATACGTTCCAGCAGTGGCCACTGTCGCAATGCTACGTTGCGTCAACCCGCAAAGACGGCATTGTCGATACGATTTATCGCTGCTACCAGATGACCGCCGAGCAGGCTATCGCCGAGTTCGGGGAGGCGGGCGTCAGCGAGAAAATACGCCGTGCTGCCAGGGATAAGCCGGATGACAAGTTTGATTTCTTGCACGCGATATTCCCGCGTACGAATTATGGGGTAAACGCCTGTTTGGCTAAGCATTTACGCTTTGCCTCTTTTCACGTGGAGAGACAGGGAAAGCGCATAGTGCGAGAATCGGGTTACCACGAATTCCCGGTTTGCGTACCGCGCTGGATGAAAATCCCTGGCGGCGCGTACGGCATTGGCCCGGTATATGATGCGTTGCCAGACTGCAAGGAGCTGAACGAAACCAAACGCATGGAGAAGGCCGCGCAGGATTTGGCCATTTCGGGCATGTGGATTTCCGAGGATGACGGTGTCATAAATCCGTACTCCGTCAAGGTCGGCCCGCGCCGTATTATTGTGGCGAGCAGCGTGAACAGTATGAAGCCCTTACTCACCGGGGCTGATTTTCAGGTCGCGTTTACCGCGGAAGACCGCCTGCAGGCCAGCATTCGCAAAATCATGATGGCCGACCAGCTGCAACCACAGGATGGTCCGGCGATGACCGCGACCGAAGTCCATGTCCGCGTTGCCCTGATCCGCCAACTGTTGGGGCCGGTCTACGGCCGGTTTCAGGCGGAATACCTGCAACCGCTGGTTGAGCGCTGTTTCGGTATTGCCTTCCGCGCAGGCGTCTTCCCGCCTCCCCCGGACAGCATGCAAACCGCGCATTTTAATGTGCTCTATATCTCTCCGCTGGCCCGCGCACAGAAGCTGGAGGACGTGACGGCGGTTGAACGTCTTGGCGCGAACGTGGCGCAGCTCTCTCAGGTTAGCCCGGAGGTCGTAGATCTGGTTGACACCGATGAGGCGACGCGCGTGGTGGCCGATGCGCTAGGCGTACCGGCGAAGGTGATCCGCTCGGCGGCGGATGTCACCAGCCTACGCGACCAGCGCGCCAGGGCGCAGCAGCAAGCGCAACAGCAGCTGATGATGCAGGCCGGGTAGGAGGCCGCCAGCGCCGCCGGGCAGGCCGCGGGGAGCGTGCCGTGCTAGATTTCATTCTCATGAGAATTAACCAGGCTGACGGAGTATACGACGATGTGGACGATTAAACCGCTATTCATGAACGCCGATGCTGGCGAGGACGCGGGGGGCAGCGGTGGCGATGAATCTGTTAATTCTGATGCAGGTCATTCTTTGCTTGGCACCGGCGCACAGGCGCCAGCGGCCGAGGCGGATTGGGTACCAGAAAAATTCCGCGTTATGGGCGATGACGGCAAGCTCAACGTGGAAAGCTCTGCACGCAAACTGGCAGAGCCTTATACGCATCTTGAGAAGCGTTTAGGTCACGGTGACGCCCCTCCGAAGTCCGTTGATGACTACACGCCGAAGGTAGACGCCGAGGGGTTTCAATGGGATGAATTCAAAGCCGATCCTGAAATGCAGGGCTTTCTCAAAGCCGCTCACGCCAAGGGCATCACGAATGACCAAATGGGCTTTATTCTGGGCGAGTACCTGCAACGTGCCTCGGCGTTAGTGAACGGTGCGGCCGAGCTGGATGCGGACGCCGCGGGGACACAGTTACGCGCGGTGTAGCAATCTGACGCTGAATTTAACAAAAACATCGGTCTGGCCTACCGTGCGTTTCATACGCTGGCCGATGAAGGCGACAAAGATCGCCTGGATGATATCGGCAATAATCCGCTGGTTATCCGCCTGCTGGCGAAAGTGGGGGTGGAGATGCAGGAGGATACGCCCGCCGGGGCGGACGCTAACCCGACGGCGCAGCAAGTCATCCGTGACCTGATGAAGTCGGAAGCCTATGCCGACCCGAAACATGCCGATCATGATCGTGTTGCTGCACAGATACGTGCATTCTACCAGAAGACGTACGGCACACATTCTGTCGCGTGACGTTCAACAGGCCGGCTGCGTGGCTGGCCTCGTTTCATTTGGTCGGGATCCTGACCGCACATCACATTCACAATCCTCACAAAGCAGCCCGGCTGGGTAGCCGGATACCTGATCCCCCCTGTCCGTCAGCGCCAACCGGGCAGCGTTGAAACGAGCCGGGAGACCGACACCTCGCAGGCGATTAATCACTATTCGGAGTGTGCATTATGGCTTTTGATGCCAATAAGAACATGATCACCGCTGCGTTTGTGCAGCAGTTCCATGATTCGTTTGAAATTGCCTCGCAGCAAAAAGACTCTCGCCTGCAGGCCGCAGTTACTGACCGAGGCCATATTACCGGGGCATCCTTCACCATCAACGATATGGGCACTATCGAGATGACCCAAATCACTACGCGGTTCGGTGATACGGTCTGGAATGTCCCTGAAGCGGGGACGCGTAACGCCTTGATGGCGGACTACGGGGTCTTCGTGCCGGTGGAGAAGCGTGACCTGCGCAAACTGATTGCTGATCCGCAGGGGCCCTATTTACAGCTGACCCTAGCTGCGGCTAACCGCAAAAAGGACGACATTATTTATCGGGCGTTGCTCGATACCGTTTTGCGCAAAACATCGGATACCGGTGCTTATGCGCCCGTTGCCCTGCCGACAACGCAAAAGATTGTCGCAGGCAAAACCGGCATGACCAAGGCCAAGCTTATCGCTGCCAAGGCCATGTTTCGCCGTAACGAGTGCGATGAACAGAACGGTGAGGAGCTGTATATCACCTACAATGCCGACATGTTGACGCAGATCCTCAGCGATACCACGTTGACCAGCGCCGACTTTATGGCGGTGAAGATGCTTCAGGAGGGCGCGGTGTTCGGTAACTGGCTGGGCTTTAAGTGGCTGGCGTACGAAAAGCTGGACGAAGCGAAAGCAGGCGAGCCTGCCGTCACCACCAAAACCGCCGCTGCTTGGTGTAAATCTGCGGTGCATTTGGGGACGGGCGCACAATACAACGTCGATATCTGCCTGCGTCGCGATAAAAACAACACCATCCAGATTTCTGTCGATGCGTCTTATGGTGCTGGTCGGGCAAACGAAAAAAAGGTCGTCGCTATCGAGTTTGTGGCGTAAGCCGCCGGGATCTTTGCCGGGGGATCCCCGGCCTTTCTCATTTGAGGTGTCGCCATGAGTTCTAGCGTATCTATCTGCTCTAACGCGCTGCTGGCGCTGGGGGTGCATCCGATCAACAGTTTCGATGAGGCGACCTCGCACGCCAGACTCTGCGCCAATATTTACCCTTCTGTACGCAATAACCTGCTGCGCGCCCATCCGTGGCACTGTGCCATTAAACGTGTTGTGCTCTCTCCCGTCAGTACCGCCCCCGCTTTCGGTTTTGGCTACCAGTTCCCCCTTCCGGCGGATCTTATCCAGGTGTTGTCGGTGGGGGAGCGGTATGACGATATCCCGTATCGCATTGAAGGAAAACGCCTGCTGGCGAACGTACAGGAGGCCTGTCTGCTCTATATCTTTCGCAGTGAGGATGAATCGACCTGGGACGTGGCATTGGTTAACGTCGCCGAAGTGACGATGCAGGCAAAACTGGCCTATGCCGTGACGGGATCTGCCAGTTTGCGCGACAGTCTGACCCAAGAAGCCGCTTTCCTGCTCCAGCAGGCGAAATCCATTAACGGACAGGAAGATCCGCCGGAGAGGCTGGACGGTTTCCCCACCCTGGCGTCGAGGCACTGAGATGCGCGCCAATCTGATTAAAACCAATTTCACCGCCGGGGAAGTCTCGCCGCGCTTGATGGGCCGCGTTGATATTATGCGTTACGCCAATGGCGCGGATGCGGCCATCAGCTTTACACTGTCGTCTGATCAGCTTAACCCGATCGTCCACCTGGCACAAATGAACACGCTGATTGTGCTGACCTACGGCGGTGAATTTACCATTACATCGGGAAACGACGCGTCTATCACGCCCACCAATATTTCGGTCAAGAATCCCAGCCCGTATGGCTGTAACCGTATTCGTCCGCTGCGCGTCGGTACCGAAATTCTGTTTATCCAGCGGGCCGGGCGCAAGCTCTATGCCGTGGCGTACGATCCCGACAGCTTCGTGTCCTATGCTGCTAACGATTTGACGGTACTGGCGGAGCACATCACGGCGGGCGATGTGCGCGATATGGCTTACCAGCAGCAGCCGGACGGATTTATCTGGCTGGTGCGTGAAGATGGTGTCGCCGTAACGGTGACGATGGATCGCGCTCAGGATGTGGTTGCCTGGTCACGCTAGATGACAGAGGGTGCTTTTGAGTCCGTGATGTCCATTCCCTGCGAGCGGGATGACGTGCTGTATGCGCTGGTTCGCCGTCACATTAACGGGCAAACCGTACGCTACGTCGAAGTGTTCGATAACGTGCTGAATACCGATGCGGCAATCACCGGGCGCAGCGAGGCCGGTGCTACGACCTGGGCGGGGCTTCGGCACCTGGAGGGCAAGACGGTGGATGTGGTTGCCGATGGGTCGGTCATGCCGCGTGCCGTTGTCTCTGGCGGACAGGTCACGCTGGCGCGTAAAGCGAAGACCGTAGAGATAGGCCTCCACTACGACACCACGATAGAGACATTAACGCCTGAAGTTGCCACGACGGAGGGCATAACGCAGAACGCGCGTAAGCGGACCAGCGAAGTCACGATGCGTTTTCTTGACACCATCGGCGCAGAGTGCAACGGCCAGATTATCCCTTTTCGCACATTCGGCCCGAAGGTTTTGGATAAACCTGCTCAGGTGTTCACGGGGGATCACTATATGGGCAAACTGGGCTGGGAGCGCGGTGAGGATACCTTGATTGTGCAGCAGCGCCAGCCGTTGCCGTTTCACCTTCTGGCCATTATCACCACGTTTACCAGCAACGGGGGCTAACCATGATCCGAACTGCAACACGAAACGATATCCCGGCGTTAATTGCGCTGGGGGCCAGCATGTACCAGGAATCACGCTACGCGGAAAACTCGCCGTTTGACGCGCTAAAATGCGCTGACTTGGCCGATCACCTTATCAACGCCGATGCCGGTTGCGTTCTGGTGGCAGAGCACAACGGGCAGATCATCGGCTGGCTGGCCGGTGGCATCGGGGAACAGTGGTTTTCGCGCCAGTTGATGGCGTTTGAGTACGGCGTCTTCATTTCCCCGAACCATCGTGGCGGGGGGTCGGCCGGCGCGCGGTTGATCAAATCCTTTATGGCCTGGGCGAAAGACCACGATGCCGCGGTGATCAACATGGGTATTACCACGGGGGTGCACGAGGAACGCACCGGCGAATTATATTCACGGCTTGGCTTGTCACGCACCGGGCTGCTTTATTCGATGGAGGTGTGAGATGTGTACAGGCGTCGAGATTGCGCTGGTTGCATCGTCGGTATTGGCGGCAGGCGGTGCCGTCGTGCAGGGGCAGCAACAGCAGAAGATGGCGAATTATCAGGCCGCGCAGGCTGAGGCAGACGCTGATGCAGCTAAAGCGGCGGCAAAGGTGCAGGCGGAAAAAATCCGTAAGGCGGGCCAGCATCAGGCGGCGCAGGCGAATGCCGCTGGCTGCCTCCGGGGTAGAAACCGGGGCGGGCACTGCGTTACGCATTACCTCTGGCATTACCGGCGATGCGGAAGAGGATGCCTACACCACGATAGTAAACGGCATGAACACCAGCGCACGCTACAGGGCGCAGGCGCAAGCCGACCGCATTAGCGGCAGCAATGCGGCATCAGCGGGATATATCAATGCCGGCAGCGCGTTATTACAGGGAGGGGCAAAGGCTTATTCCGGCTGGAAGAAAGCTAACCCGACGACAGACGCCGCTTCAAGTAACCTTTTCGCGAATATGGGGATCCGCTGATGCGTATTCCAGTGGGGAATTTTGGCAATGCGACGACTGCCACGCAACCGACCCGCGTTGACGTGGGCAACACCGGCGCCGTCGCGAATGCGCTGCAGCATTTGGCGTCGGTAGGCATCGGGGTCGCGGAGCAGCAACAGCGGCGCATCGAGCAGGAAAGACAGAGTCATTTACAGGCACTGACGCTGCAGCTTGATGATTTCACCCATGGCCTGGTCAATGACCCCGAACACGGGCTGCTTTCGTTGCAGGGGACAAACGCAGAAGGGGCTACGGGTAATTACACGCGGCAATACGAGGATTTCGCCAATAAATTGGCGGCGGAGTTGCCCTCAGATATGCGCGAGCCGTTCCAGCAGCAGGCTATCGCGCGGCGTATCCAACTCGAGCGAACCGGCTTAAGCCATGAGTTGGGGCAGCGTCGGCGCGTTGAGCAGGGGAATTTTGAATCAACGATAGCCAACAGCCAGACGCGCACCGCCGGGTTTTGGCATGACAACGTCAGTTACCAACTGGAAGTCGGGAGCGCGCAACAGCAGATCGCCGAGTACGGCAAGGCGCACGGTTGGACCCCGGAACAGATAAGTGAGCAGCAGAACAATTATGTGAAAACAACTGCGTTGACTACCGCGCAGAATATCGCGGTATCGAATCCCGCTGATTTTGTCCGGCTGGCGGGAGAGCCTTCAGACGCCGGGGGGGGGGGCGCTATAGCGGCGGCAGCGCAACCGAGCCGGTCGGCGTGCGCAGTAACAATCCGGGGAATCTGGTACGCACGGAAAACACCTGGGAGGGGGAGACCAAAGGCGACGGACGATTTGCGTCATTCGCGACGCCTGAGCACGGCCTTCGCGCGTTGTGCAAAAACCTGCTGGCCTACAATAAACGCGGTTACAACACGGTCGAGCAAATCATCGGACGCTGGGCGCCGTCGAATGAAAACGACACGGCATCGTATATTGCCGCTGTCTCTAATGCATTGAAAGTTCCCGCCGACAAGCGGCTTGATTTGACGGACATCAATACGCTAACCGCGCTGTGTGCGGGAATAACCCAGCATGAAAATGGCGGTAACCCCTATTCCAAAGACCAAATCTCAACGGGGGCAATGTCCGCGCTGGGTCTGGTGACGCTACCCACGCCGGACGGTAACAACTTGCGCGCGGCGGGCGCGACTACCGCCGTGACCCAGTTAGATCCGGTACAACTCGCCCGGTTGCGCAGCGTGGCGCAGGGGCAGCTCAGTCAGCAGCAGCGGGAATATCGTGTTGAATTAGAGGGTGAGCTGAAAGATTTCACCGCGGCGGCGTTACGCGGGAAGAATTACCCCCGTGAATTCACAGCGGACGAATTTACCCGCGCCTACGGCTACGATGCGGGCCAGAAAGCGTACGCAAATTATCTCGATACCCAACAGCTAGGCAGCGATATCTCAACGGTCCAGCAGTTATCACCGGTGGGGCAGCAGGCCTTGCTGAATGCGCGCGAACCCGTGCCAGGAGAAGGTTACGCCGAGGCGGCTAAACGGCATGAGACATTGCAAAAAGCCGTTGAATACGTCAACAGGGCGCGAATGCAAGATTCTATTCAATACGCCGCGGAACAAAAACAGATTGACCCTCTCGATATGCAAACGCCAGAGGCCTTCAGCGCGGGGCTATCGGCGCGGGCGAGCTTAACCCCTGATCTGGCCCGGCATTACGGCACTCCGTTAGCCATTTTTTCTCAGTCGGAAGTGTCTCAGATAGGCGAAATGCTGCGTTCTGCGCCGGCGTCACAGTCCGTCGCTTATCTGGATGCAATGCGGCAGGGGCTGGGATCAGGGGCGCAGTACTCAGCCGCGTTACAGCAGGTGAGCCGCTACGCGCCGTCGGCGGCGGTTGCCGGTGCCATCATGGGAAAGCGCGGTAATGTGACAGGGAATGAGGGATTTTGGTGGGGGAGCGCCGATGTAATGGTCACCCCGGATGATGCAGCGAAAACGATTATCGAAGGGGCCAACGCCCGCACCGGCGTGACGACCAACGTCAACGGGGTCGAGAATAAAACCCGCGGGATTGAAATGTCTAAAGATACTGATTTACGCCCTGAGTTTGTCGACAAGGTAGGCAAGGCTTTTGTGGGGGATGCCGAAGGCGCTGCGCAGGCGTACGATGTCGCGAAGGATTATTACGCTGGCGTCATGGCACGCAAGGGGAACGTTTCTGGGGAATACGACAAAGACACTTGGACCCAGGCTATCAACGTGGCGACCGGGGGCGTTTACAACTACGGAGGACAGGGGGACGTGTTGTCACCTTGGAAGATGTCAGAAAGCCAGTTCAATAAAGCGGTGGGCGTAGCCTGGAAGAAACAAGTGTTGGACGACGGAATCAAGCCGCCGCCCGTGCGATACGGCTTACAGAGCCAAGGTGATAGTCAGTATTTGGTAAAACTGGGGGCCGGGTATCTATTAGGAAAAGACGACAGACCGGTGGTGTTGCACATTGACGCAGAAAAGCTCCGCTTTGGCGAGGAGGGCATTCCTCAATGAGCTATTTCAGTTTTAGCCCGACACAACAAAATAAAGCGCTGGCCTACGCCGCGGAACATCCCATCGGCACAGGTACGCTGCAAGATGCGGCTTTCTTCGATGGCGCGGGGACTGCCCTTTTTAAAGGACTTTGGTCTGGCGTAAGACAGGCGGATCAAGTGGGATGGGCGGCGCTGGATACCGCGATATCGCCTGTTGCCGACGCGGTGAGTGAAACCTTTGGCGTGCGTGATTTCTCTGCCGATTTTTTCAAGGCACAGCGGAAACTGGCTGAAACAAGGGTCCGCGAACTCACGCCCGATCTGGGAACAACCGGAACCGCGGGGCAAGTGCTGTTCTCTCTGGGGCAACTAGGCGGACAGGCTATCGCAGGCTCTCTCATGGGTGGTCCTTGGAGCGCTGCCGCAACCGTGGGCACGCTGCAAGGATTCTCCTATTACGAAAAGTCACGAGCCGACGGCGTCGATTACGGGACCGCCGTTGATAAGGCGCTGGTCACCGGCGGCACGGCGGCATTAGGTGCGGTTCTCCCTATGTCGCTGGGGTTGCGAGCAGGGGGCGCGGTGGCCGAGGGGGTAAGTGCCGCGCTGTCTGTTGGCAGAGGCGCCTCGGGGGCATTAGCCGGTGCCGTGGCCCGCGCTGCACCTGACCTGTTTTATTCGGCAGGTACTAATATCGCTATGGGTATGGCCCAGCGTGGGTTATCCGCCGAGACTTTACGACGTGGCGGTTACGAGGACATGGCGCGCCAGTATGACGTTATGGCCTCTCAAGCACTGGCAACCGATGCCGTTCTGGGGCTTGCGCCCGGTGGGCTGGGGCGCTTCATCAATAGCCGTGGTGAGGATGTACCGGTAAGGCGCGTTTCCCCGGAAGAGATTGATGCCGCACTGACGAGCAGCAGCCATGTTAACTTTGAAGTGACCGTGGCGCCGGGGGTGCCTGTCAGCGTACTTTCCTGCAATGCCCATGCCCAGGCGATGAATAAGGCGATGGCGGGCGTACTGGCAGGTGAACCTGTCGATGTCGGCGCGCTGCTTGAGGGGGCGGAATTTCTGCAAAAGACGCCAAGAGTCAATCTGGCTTCACAGTCAGTGCGGGAGGAACTAGGCCTTAGGGGTGAAGCCACCACGGCAGCGGAGCAGTATCAAGCGGATGTCGCAGGGATGAGTGGGTTATCAACGCCTAAACCCCGCACAGTGGCGCAGGTGAGACAGGACCAGTTAGCCGCGGGGGAACGTCTGGCCCGCGGTAACGACACCGTGGGTGATGAATATGATTTCCGGCATGCAGAGCGCGCCGTGATGGAAAATCCCGATCTTGAGGTGCATGTTGTGGATCATGACGACAGTGTGACAGCGGTAAGGGCAGCGGACTTGTTGGCTCAAGCCAACAAGGATGTTGAAAACGCTCAGCACGACGCCAGTTTATTTGATGTGGCCGTGAGCTGCTTCCTTGGGAGAGCGTAGTATGCGACAGGAATGTATACAGGCGATCACCGCGGCGTCGAAACGCACGTTGACCTCAGCAGAGATTCAGGGGATTGAAGATCGCATCGTGAAAAATATGCGCCATTTGGCGCGTAACGACCCGACATCATGGCGGAGTTTAAGCGAGTCAGAGCGGATGCAGCGCGCGGGACACATGGCGGCGGAAGCGTTAGAGCGCGAGGCCACGCTGAAAAAGCGGCGGGTGGCGCTGACGATAGCGGCGCGCCAGCGGTTGGATAATTTTATCGCTGGCTATAAGGGAAAAGGCGGCAAGCTGGAAGCCTTGAACCGAAAGATTGCATTTCACGCTGATGGCAAAGCCCCTTTTCTATCGGTGGAATCTCGCACCAAGGCGACGCGGGATTATGCCCTAAGCCAACTGGATGAATTATTCAGCGCCATTGACCCGCGTTTCTTTCAGCTTTTTGAGGATAAGCAGTGGATCCGCGATCTGGTCTACGAAATGCGTGGGCAGGATACCGGTAACGTGAGGGCAAAAAAGGGGGCTGAAGCGTGGAAAAACGTCTCCGAGCTGTTGCGACGTCGCTTTAACGATGCCGGAGGCGATATCGGTCACCTGGAAGACTGGGGCATGCCGCAATACCATTCAATGGAAAAGGTAGGCAAAGCCACGCAATCCGACTGGGTCGGGTTTGTGATAGGGAAACTTGACCGCAATAAGTACGTCAAAGAGAACGGTGAGCTGATGAGTGATAAGGACGTTGCCGATTTTCTTGGTCATGCTTACAAAACCATAGCGACCGGCGGTATGAACAAACTGGGTGATTCGGGGCGACGCCTGTCTGGCGCGCGCGCCAATCGTGGCAACGCTGAAAGGCAAATTCATTTCAAAGACGCGGAAGGGTATATAGCCTATCAGCAGCGCTTCGGGGAAAAGTCGATGTGGGATATTCTGGTCAACCACCTGGACGGCATTAGCAAAGATATCGCGTTGGTGGAAACCTACGGCCCTAATCCCGATCATGTGTTCCGCTCCCTGCTTGACGAGCTGGCGGCTAAAACCGCTGACGAAACGCCATCACGAACCGGCAAGATAAAAAAACTGAAGAACAAAACAGAAGACCTTTACAACTTTATCGCTGGGAAAACGCAGCCGGTCGCCAATCCTCATATTGCCCGCTGGGCGGATCACGTGCGTAACTGGCTAGTGGCTTCGCGGTTGGGGTCGGCGCTGATTTCTTCGCTTTCCGATAACGGCACAATGTACCTGACTGCCAAGGTCAATAACTTGCCGATGGCACAGCTATTACGCAATCAGCTTGCGGCGATGAACCCAGCGAATAAGGACGAGATCCGGTTTGCCCGCGGCGCGAGTCTGGCGATGGAAACCTTGTTGGGAAGCGTCAACCGCTGGGCGACCGATAATATGGGCCCCTCGCCCTCTCGCTGGGTTGCTAACGCGGTAATGCGAGCAAGTGGGCTATCCGCGTGGTCGGACGCGCATAAGCGGCCTACGGTGTTACCATGATGGGCGGTATCGGCAACCTTGTACGCAAGCACGCCGACATTGCGAAAATCGCCGATGAGGACGCGCGCATACTCAAAAGCAAAGGCATTACGTCGCAGGACTGGAAGGTCTGGAAGCTGGCCGAGCAAGAGGACTGGGGAAATGGCAACAACACCATGCTGACCCCGGAAAGTATTATGCGCATCCCGAATGAGAAGCTTGCCGGGTTGGGGAACGCCGAGCTGGTGAAATTTGAGGCGATGCGCAAATTGCTCGGCGCCGTGAGCGATGAAGTGGATATAGCGGTGGTTACGCCCGGTGCGCGCAAGCGAATGGTGACCGGCGCGGCGATGCAGCGCGGGGACTGGCGGGGCGAGCTTGTGCGTAGTGTTTTTCTCTTCAAATCTTTCCCCATCGCGGTCATGATGCGTCATTGGTCCCGTGCGTTGAATATGCCCTCTGCGGGCGGTCGTGCGGCGTATCTGGCGGCCTTTCTGGCGAGTACGACAGTATTGGGTGCGATGTCCCAACAAATTAGCGAAGTTATTGCGGGAAGAAATCCACGGGATATAACGGGCGATAAAGCCCTGCAATTTTGGGTCAATGCCTTTTTAAAGGGCGGCGGTGCGGGCTTGTATGGTGATTTTCTGCTTTCCGACCACACCCGGTATGGCTCTGGCGCATTGGCCTCCATGCTCGGGCCGGTGGCGGGGGTCGTTGATGACGCCATTAAACTGTTGCAGGGTATCCCGCTCAACGCGGTCGAGGGTAAGCCGGAACAAACCGGGGGCGATCTCGTCAAGTTTGCCAAGGGCATGATCCCAGGGCAAAATTTATGGTATACCAAAGCGGTGCTTGACCATATGGTCTTTAATCAGCTACAGGAAATCTTTTCACCGGGCTACTTGCGTCGAATGGAAAAGCGTTCCCGGAAAGAGTTTAATCAAACCTATTGGTGGCGTCCGCAGGACAGGCTGCCGCAATAAACCCGCTCGCGCTAATCGGTCGGGATCCCGACCTTTCAGCAAGTCCATGATAGCCCTGTGATAATCACGGGGCTTTTTTATGCATAACGATGAAAAAACACGCCTCAGCAAGCTGAGTGATAAATTAACGGATGTGGTGCTGGAAGAGGCCGATCCGGATAACTGGCCTGGTGCCGGAAAGGCCATTGACGCGCACACTAAACAGGAGCGCGGCGATCGTTACTGGTGCAAGAAGAACGCGGCGACGACGCTGACGCTGTTCCAAGGTGCATACGCTTATCGGCCTGCAAATGCGTGGGGGAACGCCAGGAGGCCGCCCTAGCGATGATGATGAGGCGTTCGAGCTGGGTCAACAGGTTGCCAGTGCCGAGCGAGAAGCGGAGAAAATCATTGCGCGCATACAGAAAGGGAAGACATGACGTCTTTCCTCGCTTTCTTCCTGATATGGGCGGAGCGCATGGGATGGGATGTGCCCGACTGTCATTACCGCGCGTGCTACTGGTTGGAGCATCGCGGCAATCTGGCGGTGCTCCGTTGCTTTCGTGGCTTCGGTAAATCGACTATTCTGGCCGTCTATAATGCCTGGCGGTATTACCGCGATCGGCAGTACCGTATTCTTCATCAGTCCGAATCGGATTCCACCGCCCGTAAAACCAGTCGCGACACGCAGAACGTGCTGCGTAACCATCCGCTGACGAAAGGTATGTTGGCTAAAAGCATCGGTGCCGTTGAGCAATGGTCGGTTGAGGGCGCGCGTGCGAACGAATGCCAAAACGATGACGTGGAAGTCCCCGGCAATATTCAGACACCAGAAGCCCGCGAAAAGCTGCGTTACCGTCTGAGTGAGCAGACGCATATTCTTATTCCCGGAGGCCGAAAATTGTTTATCTGTACACCCCATACCTACGACAGTCTGTACGACGAGATGGAGGCCGCGGGCGCGGATTGTCTGACCATCAAACTGTTTGCGCACGAGTATCGCATTGAGGCTAATGAGGCGGTCAGTCTGCACTATACGCTGCCGTTTCGACCTGACTATGTCTTTATGGGGATCCACAATGGGGCACGACTGCTGGTCGAGCACGTGGATTATCGGCTGACAGAAGACGGTATCGCGTTTGCGGCGCCACCCGAAACGATGATTGACTGTTACGCGGGCTGCCAATGGCCCGAACGTTTCAACGCGGAAGAGCTTGAAACCCGGCGTAAGGATTGTCGCACGGTTAACGAATGGGACAGTCAATATCAGCTGCACAGTAAGCCCATGGGTGAGGTGCGTCTCGATCCTGACCGCATCCGTGAGTACAACGTGCAGCCGGAGATACGCTACGCAAACCGGGCGTGCTCGTTGTGGCTGGGGGCGACGCAGATTGTGGGTGCCGTCGCCTGGTGGGACGTGGCATCCGGGAAAGTAAAAGCAGATGTCAGCGCCTTTTCCTTGATGCTGACCGATGCGCGCGGTCACCTTTACTGGCAGGTATGCCAGGCGTTCATCGGCGATCTGGCCGAGTTCGATGACAAGAACAAACTCATCGGCGGGCAGGTGATGCAGATTAAAGCACTGGTACTCAAATACCAGATCCCGGTCGTCTGTGTCGAAGTCAACGGTCCCGGTCTCTTTGTCGGCAAAATATTGCGTCAAGCGCTAAAGGGGAGCGGTTGCGGTGTTCGTGAAGAGATAAGCGTAATCAAAAAGCAGAAACGTATTCTTGATGCGTTTGAAGCGCCATTATCATCGCGTTTCTTGTGGGCGCACAGCGATGTGCTTGACGGTCCGATGTACGACCAGATGTGGGAGTTTAACCCTGCGCTTACCGATCAACCGGATGACTATATTGATTCCGGCGCCGGTGCCATTAGTCAAACGCCGGTACGTATCGGTAAAGTAGTCGGGATCCCGACCACTCGGGCGCGCGAAAATTGGCAGTTAAGTGACGGCGAGCACAGCGTCGACGTCGATTACTAGCCAGGAGAATGCGCCATGTCGGTACCCAATCAGACGCCCTACGTTATTTACACCGCGAACGGGGTGACAACGGTTTTTCCGTTTGAATTTTATATTATCAGTGCCGCAGATCTTCAGATCACGGTTAACGGCGTCGATGTGAATACGGGGTATACCGTGACAGGTACGGGTAATCTGGGCGGTGGCAATGTGACATTCCTTACCCCACCCGCCACGGGTGCGACGGTGATGCTGGAGCGTGTGGTGCCAACGACCCGGCTGACGGATTATCAGGATAACGGCGACATGCTGTCCGATACGGTTAACAAGGATTTTGACCGCCTTTGGATGGCTATTCAGCGTTCTTTTATCCAGATTGGTTTGGTGCTACGTCGTCCGCTGACGGGGTTACCCTTTAACGCTGAAGGTTATCGTATCTCTCGGCTGGGATCCCCCCTGGATAGCCAAGATGTGGCCACGCGAGCCGGAAAATTACTCTCCTTTGATGCATTGGGTGCGCTGATTGCGGCGTTGCCGCCCACAGGCAGTGCCGCCGATGTGTTAACCAAACTGGCGAAATCCGATGGTGCGACGAAGATGGGCAGTCAGCGGGCAGACGGTAAAAGCGAAACCGTGCAGTAGGCGTTAACGAGCATCCGTGAAGAAGCAAACAAGAAATTCGATAAAACCGGCGGCACCGTTAATGGAGTCGTCATCGTAGAGGGGAACAAACTCGTCCTGAAGGGGGATGACCGCAAGCATTTGGGTTTTCATAATCAGGATGGTAGCGTTCGCATGTAGCTCTACAAAGACAAGGGCGGTGATGGCGTTCGGTTAAACAACGGCAATGATGGCGGCGGAGATTGAATATTTAATAAAAATGGGAATTTTTACGCGCCATCCGGCATTTTTGCCGGCGGAAATATCACCGTTTCATGGGGCGGTAGAACCGCGCATTATCTTGAAAACGGGGAAGTGGAGGGTCCCGTTTGGGGCGGGGCGTTGAGTGCCTATCTCCACAGAACATTCGTCAAGAAAGGTCGCCTGACGGGCATCACTTGGACGGGGGAGATAGGCTATGCGCAGCACACGTTTGGCGATGGCGGAGTCATTGTTGGCGTTAAAGCTAATGCTTATATCACCTCTACCATATTCGCGGTTCGCTATTTTCAGTTATTGGTTGGTGATACCTGGGTCAGTGTTGTTAACGATTAAAGAAGAAGGCCATGCAAACATTAAGAAATTTTAAGCGCTACAAACCCGATGAAAATTCAGCGGTATTTAAGAAATTTGGCCCCTATACCAAACTGTTTTTGCAAGACGAAAACGGCAATGACTGGTACGACGCTCAAAAACTTTTTTCATCAGGGACATTAAAAATAGCGTATATCGAGGAAAACGGATTAATCAAAATGGCGGCAATGGATGCGGACATGCTGGTACCCATTGGCCTCTCCGTCACCGAGGTTGATGCGGGCATTTTGCAGACGGTCGACAAGGATACTCTCATTGAAGGGGAGTGGATGTATCGAGACGGAAAAATTCAACCGCGAATTTACAGTGCTGAAGAGCACCGCAAAGCCGCAGCCATGCTGAAAGAAGAAAAGCAACGACAGGCTGAGAACAAAATAGCCCCGCTGGCGCGCGGTGCGATTGGGTATGGCAACGGAGGAAGAAAAAACGGCGCTCACACAGTGGGAGACTTACAGTGTGCTACTTAACCGCGTGGATATCACCCAAGCGCCGGATATTGAGTGGCTGGAGCCACCCGAATTCTAAAAATCCAATTCACTTTTTATAGTCAGGATCCCGACCGCTCGCACGCCTTACTCTCCGTGGCATAACACAGTGTGATTCCCTACGGGGGTAAGGCATGAGAATGAATAACATTTCGGACGTTGCGGCGGGGCTATCCTACGGCACGTCATTGGGAAGCGGCGGCTATTGGCTGCTTCAGCTTATGGACACCGTCAGTCCGGGGCAATGGTCTGCTATCGGCGTGCTGGCATCGGTATTTTTTGGTCTTTTGACCTATCTCACCAATCTGTATTTCAAAATCAAAGATTACCGGCGAAAAAGGCACTGAGCGATGGCGAGCAAAAGTAAACTCAGTGCGGCCATGTTGGCGTTAATCGCTGCCGGTGCGACGAGCACGGTAATGATGTCGCAGTTTCAGGATGAAAAAGAAGGGCTACGGACAGCGGCATACCAGGACGGGGGCGGTGTCTGGACTATCTGTGGCGGCACTACCTTCGTTAACGGTAAGCCGGTAGTTCAAGGGATGCGGTTGTCTGTAGACCAATGCGAGAGAATTGATAAGGTCGAGCAGGCTAAAGCATTGGCTTGGGTTGAGCGGAATGTGCGTGTGCCTCTGACCGAGACGCAAAAAGTGGGCATTGCCTCATTCTGTCCGTGGAGCATAGGCCCGGCTAAGTGCTTTTCGTCCACGTTCTGGAAAAAGCTCAACGCCGGGGATCGCAGTGGTGCCTGTGCCGAAATCAGGCGCTGGATTTGGGATGGTGGTCGAGATTGCCGTATCCGTTCAAATAACTGCTACGGTCAGGTGCTGCGGCGTGAACAGGAAGCAGAGCTGACATGCTGGGGACTTGATGAATGAACGCAACTTATCGCGCTGATTACCGTTCTTGCTGTGGTCTCCGGGGCATTCTGGGCCGGTTATCTAAAAGGCTGGTACGCCCACAGCGAGCATGTAAACAGACAGGCCAGGGCAAAGCGTTTGGAAGCAGAAAAAGCAGTGAATACCGGCGAGAAGAAAGCTGTTGATGCCAACGTGGTGGCCAAAGTGATTTACCGAACCGTTTACCGCAATGTGGTGAAGTATGTTGACAGCCCGAATCGTAGTGTATGCCAGTTTGATGATGACGCTGTGCAGTTGCGGCAGCGTTCAATCGACGCGGCCAACCATATCCCCGGATTTGATGATGCCGCCGTGCAAGGTAAGTGACGCAGGGAAGAACAGCGACGAAGATTTGCTGGCGGACATTCAGACCGATGAATGCGCACGTGAACTGCGCACCACAATCTACCGCTGGCAGTCGTGGTATAGAGCAACTGAGTGATTTCGCCTCTGGGTGGACTGGTCGAATTTCAACCTATGCCAGCGAGTGAATGTGCTGGTAAGGTGAAAAAATCAGGCCAAAACCCTCCTGCAAAACTATTTTTAATTAGTTGTTTTTACTGGTGATTTACTTTTTCATTTTGCTCATCCTAATGAAGGTGAAAGTCATAAAAAATTAATAAATAACATTAGCTTATATTGAGTATTAGTATGTTCTATTAAGAAATAAGTTTTTAAGAACCGGATACTGTATAGCCGGCGCGGTATTTATCCACCCACATCGCCGTGGCGCCGCAAACCGCCACCGGCAGAATCACCAGATTCACGATCGGTATCAGGGTAAACACGCTTACCAACGCGCCGAACTGCATATTCGCCACCTTGTAGCGCCTCAGTGCGGCGCGCATGGTCGGGAACGGGACTTTATGATTATCAAAGGGATAATCGCAATATTGAATGGCCAGCATCCAGACGCTAAACAAAAACCACAGCACAGGCACCAGCGTTTGGCCAATGGCCGGAATAAAATGCAACGCCAGTAAAATCAGCGCCCGCGGCAGGTAGTAACACAGCTTCACCCATTCGCGGTGCAGAATACGTGGCGTATCGCGCATCAGATCCACCAGTCCGCTGTCCGGGCTGGCATGGCCGGTCAGGTGCGTTTCCAGCCGTTCGGCCAGCAGGCAGCTGAAGGGCGAGGCAATCACATTGGCCACGGTACTGAAGAAATAACCAAATATCAGCAGCACCGCCAGCACGCATAACGGCCAGAGAAGATAATTCAGCCAATGCAACCAATCGGGAACGTAACTCATCAATTGCGGGATCCACAGACTCAACTGGCGATACAGCCACCAAAAGGTGCCACCTAATAGCGCTATATTCACCAATAGCGGCAGCAGGACATAGCGTTTAATGCCGGGCAGCATGATTAAACGCCAGCCGGCGAAAAAATAATGTACGCCGCTGCGGGAAGTTATCTCGTTTTGCATAGTGTTTTGCGCCATTTATGTCCGAACAGATAGGGGTATGATCACAGTTTTCGGCGTTAATAACGGCCGTTTGGTTCATTTTGTCTGAAAAAGCAGCAAAAAAATAACTTGCCAAACTCTTTTTGCCAGAAAGTACCCTGTAGACTTGCACTTGTCTACGCAGGCAAATACAGTTAAGAGAGTAAATGTTTGCCGCTATGGCAATGTGCAATGAATTAGAACAGCTGAGATGGCAATGATGCAGGATTTGCGTCTGATATTAATCGTCGTAGGTGCAATCGCGATTATAGCGTTACTTTTACATGGTCTTTGGACCAGCCGTAAAGAGCGCTCGGCAGTTTTTCGCGACCGCCCGGTCAAACGACTGAAACAAGAACGTCAGGATCAGGACGAACCGCCGCTGTCTGAGCGGGATGAAGGGGTGGGTGAAGTCCGCGTCACGCGCGTGCGCCACGACGACGATGCGCCGTTATCTCGCCTGGCCAGCCGCGTCGGCGAGGGAGAACGCGATGATGCTTCTGATCCTCTTCTGGCGGATGGCTTCGGGCAGCCCGTCTCCAATGCCCCCCGAGCCCACCGCGAGCCGCCGCAAATCCGTTCCGCCGAGCCAGCCATGCCTGCACGTGAGCAGGTTGCTTCTGACAGCGACGACATGGGGGGGGGCGATGACGACGATCCGCTGTTGCCTGCCGCCAGCCGCGCCGCTGCGCCCCAAACTGATTACCGGTCATCGGCGCCTGCCGCCGACGCGCCCGCCCCGGCAGCAGAGAGTTCGGTAAAGGCGGCTCAGGTACCGGAAAAAGAAACGGTGCTGGTACTGCATGTCGCCGCCCATAACGGTACGGTGTTAAGCGGCGAAGAATTGCTGCAAAGCGTACTGCAGGCGGGTTTTCAGTTTGGCGAAATGAATATATTTCATCGTCATCTCAACCCTTCCGGCAGTGGGCCGGTGCTGTTCAGTCTGGCCAATATGGTCAAGCCCGGTTCGTTCAATCCAGAAGATATGGCTGATTTCACCACGCCGGGTATCTCCATGTTCATGATGGTTCCCTCCTATGGCGATGCCCATCAGAACTTCAAGCTCATGCTGCAGTCCGCCCAGCGTATCGCCGATGATTGCGGCGGCGTGGTGCTTGACGATGAGCGGCGGATGATGACCCCGCAGAAACTGGACGGCTATAAAGCGCGCATTCGTCAGGTGTTGGAGGCGAATGCCGGTGTCTGATGTGCGCCCCTGGCTGTGAGTCTGCACCGGTTACCGTTCCCCCTGCAACGGTCACGGTCAGGCTTATCTTGCCCATAGCGTCTTTTTCCATCTGGCCGGCGGCGGTTATACTTATCTTGCCGGTCATCACTAACCGGAACCGGCCGGTTGCTGCTGAAATAGCGTTATTCTCAGCCCCCGCTTGCGGGGGTTTTTGCTGCTGATGGTGCATCATGGAACAGATTGAACAACATATCCTGCGGTTACGTAAGCAACTGCGACACTGGGAATACCTCTATTACGTGGAAGCCGCCCCTGAAGTGCCCGACAGTGAATATGACCGGTTTATGGCGGAACTGCGCACGCTGGAGGCCGAACGGCCAGATCTGCTGACCGCCGATTCCCCCAGTCAGCGCGTCGGCGGACAAGCGCAGAGCAGTTTTGGACAGGTGCGCCATGAAGTGCCCATGCTGTCGCTGGATAATGTTTTTGAAGAGCCGGGTTTTTTGGCGTTCGACAAGCGGGTGCGCGACAGGCTTAAGCGCGACGACGACATGACCTATTGCTGCGAGCTGAAGCTGGACGGTCTGGCGGTCAGCCTGCTTTATGAGAACGGCGAGCTGGTGCGGGCCGCCACCCGCGGCGACGGCGCCACCGGTGAGGATATCACCGCCAACGTGCGCACAATCCGCACCATTCCGTTGCGTTTGCAAGATCACGACAACTTGCCGAGGCTGCTGGAGATCCGCGGCGAAGTATTCATGTCTGAAGCGGGCTTTCTGCGACTGAATGAGACCGCCAAACGGGAAGGGAGCAAAGTCTTCGCCAATCCGCGCAACGCCGCCGCCGGCTCCTTACGCCAGCTGGATCCCTCGATTACCGCTAGGCGGCCGCTGACGTTTTATTGCTATGGCGTCGGCCTGCTGGAAGACGGCGAGTTGCCGGAGAGTCATTGGGAGCGCTTGCAGCAGTTCAAAGCCTGGGGGGTACCGGTCAGCGACCGCGTCCGCCGCTGCACCGGTAGTGCGGCGGTGCTGGATTTTTATCGGCAGGTGCACGAGGCGCGGTTATCGCTCGGGTTCGATATCGACGGCGTCGTGATAAAAGTCGACTCGCTGGCGCTGCAGCAGCGTCTGGGCTTTGTCGCCCGCGCGCCGCGCTGGGCTATCGCCTATAAATTTCCAGCCCAGGAGCAGTTGACCCGGGTACGCGACGTAGAGTTTCAGGTGGGAAGGACCGGCGCAATCACGCCGGTCGCGCGCCTTGAGCCAGTACTGGTTTCCGGCGCCATGGTCAGTAACGCCACCCTGCACAACGCTGATGAGGTCGAGCGGCTGGGGCTGATGATTGGCGATACGGTCATTGTGCGTCGCGCCGGCGATGTCATCCCGCAGATTGTCGGCGTCGTCACGTCCGAACGGCCGGCTGAGGTGCGCCCGGTAGCGTTTCCGACGCAATGCCCGGTTTGCAGCTCGGACGTCGAGCGGGTGGAAGGCGAGGCGGTGTTGCGTTGCACCGCGGGCTTAGTTTGCGCCGCACAGCGCAAGGAAGCGCTAAAGCATTTCGTTTCCCGCCGGGCGATGGACATCGACGGTATGGGCGATAAGATCATTGATCAGCTGGTGGAGCGGGAGCTGGTGAAAACCCCGGCCGACCTGTTCCGGCTAAATAAAGAAATCCTGACGCGGCTGGATCGGATGGGGTCGAAATCGGCGCAAAATTTGCTGGAGGCGCTGGAAAAAGCCCGGCAGACCACCTTTGCGCGCTTTCTGTACGCGCTTGGGATCCGCGAGGTGGGCGAGGCCACGGCCGTCAATCTGGCTGCCGCTTACGGCACGCTCGACGCGCTGATTGCCGCCGATATCGATTCGCTGACGGGCGTGCAGGATATTGGCAACATTGTCGCGACCCACGTGCGCCACTTTTTTGAGGAAACGCATAATATCGAAGTGATCCAGGATTTGTTGAGCCCGGCAATCGGTATTCGATGGCCTGAGCCTGTGGCAGCGCCCGTCGCGGCGAGCGATAATCCCTTCGCTGGGAAAACCATTGTCCTGACCGGATCGCTAAGCAGCCTGTCGCGGGATGAGGCCAAGGATCATCTGGTCGCGCTCGGCGCGCGGGTCAGCGGCAGCGTTTCCGCCAAAACCGATCTGCTCATCGCGGGGGAGGCGGCGGGGTCCAAATTGTCCAAGGCACAGCAGTTGAATATTCCGGTGATGGATGAGGCGGAAATGATGCGTCTTCTTGGAGAATCTTCGGACGCATAAGGGGGCGAAAATGGAAAAAGAGGATCTGGTGGCTATTGCCAATACCGCGATGCCGTTTGGTAAATATCAAGGGCGGATGCTTATCGATCTTCCCGAACCTTATCTGCTCTGGTTTGCCCGTAAAGGGGAGTTCCCGGAAGGGCTGCTGGGCTAGAGCACTTTTCATCTATTCCGGTTTTTTCGCATATAGCACTGCCTCAGTAGATAGAATTCCTAATCCACAGATGCGCCGAAATAGATGAAAACCGCTCTAGCTTATGAGCCTGGTGCTAGCGATAAAAATAGAAGCAACTGTCTTGAACGATAAAATTATAGAGAAACGTGATGGTACGATTCATCCCACTCTTCGTTCTTTCTGAGCATCGCGTTCAGGATAGTCAGAAGTTTACGCATACAGGCAACCAGCGCGACTTTTTTGGCTTTTCCCGCTGCAAGCAGCCGCGTATAAAATGCTTTTATCACCGGATTAAAGCGGGTTGCGACAAGTGCGGCCATATAAAGCGCTGTTCGGACTCCGCCCCTTCCGCCAAAGATGGTTCGCCGGCCCCACATGGTACCCAAGTCCCGGTTTATGGGAGCAACGCCTACAAGCGCGCTGATGGCTCGTCTCGAGAGGCTACCCAGGTCGGAAACCTCCGCCAGCAACGCTGCAACCGTCATCGTACCAACCCCTTTAATACTGCTCAGTCTGGCAGCCAGCTCTTTGAAGTGGTTCCTGATGTGGTTGTTCATGTCTTCATCGATTCTGGCAAGCTCATCTTCCAGCGCTTTGATGATGATATTGATACTTTTCCTGCTCTGTGGATGAACGGGATAAAGACGGTTACGCTCAGCAATCAACATCGCTGTCAGCTGGCGTCGGCGCACTACCATCGCAGCAAGAACCTGAAGCTCCGCATCCAGCATGGCACGGATAAAGCGTTCCCGCCCTGGATGTCGATTAATGACCTCCGCCATTTGTGCAAGCACCCGTGCATCAATACGGTCCGTTTTTGCCAGATAGCCCATAGTGCGGGCAAAGTCACGAGCCTGTCTGGGATTGATCACCGCGACGTCACGGCAGCTTCAAGTCCACCAGTGGCCTCTATCAGAACCAACACCACCGGATACTTTCTCAGTTCATCAGTAATAGCATCAAAACCGTCAGAGTTATTACTGACCGTAAACTGAGCAATATCACTGCTGGCAGCAATGTCCAGTGTCGCTTTAGAAACATCAATTCCCACAAAAAGTGGATTTGGCAGACTCATTATTACCCATCCTTGCAAATACGTTATGGAGTACGGACAACTGTTCAGGTTTCAGATGAGTGGCTCAGTATAGGCGTCATTAACTTCTCTACGGGCTATAAACCCTGGGATGAATCAGACTGCATACACCTTGCCAAATCTATTCATAACCATGCTAACTAAATTTCAAGATACAAGGGTGGGAAAGCCTTATCACGCCGCTAAAGGCGTGTTAACGGCAACCTGCGCCTCTGTGGGGTCGGATCGTTGCTGATGAAAACGCGCCTGCCGGGCGCTGTGAAGCGAAGCATCGTCCATCTTTCTCGACTGTCAGGTGTCAGCCATC
Source organism: Sodalis glossinidius str. 'morsitans' (assembly GCF_000010085.1). Taxonomy (NCBI): domain Bacteria; kingdom Pseudomonadati; phylum Pseudomonadota; class Gammaproteobacteria; order Enterobacterales; family Bruguierivoracaceae; genus Sodalis; species Sodalis glossinidius. The sequence continues at coordinate 2,869,733 of NC_007712.1, read as the reverse complement.
AACATCAAATTGGGCGCGATGCGCAATATGTCGTCAGTGTCCCTGGTTTGGTGCACGGCGCCAATGTATCCTCGCGCGGAAGTTGGAGGGCAACGTTATCGCGCGCCCCGCGTCCACAGGGCGCCCAGCGCGGCGGGCAGAGCAGCCCGGCGTCCGAAAAGAACGAGCACCAGCATCACGGTGGCGAAGGGCAGCATCTGGATCACATCGGTCGGCAGGTTTACCCCCAGCACCTGTAGCGCTGTGGTCAGCGACAGGCACGCGCCGAACAAAAGCGCTCCCGCCAAAACCCACAGCGGTCGCCCGCGCGCCAGCACAATGGCGATAAAACCATTGCCCTGAGTCATAAACGGCACAAAAATACCGGCGCCGACCTGCGCCATATAAGCGCCGCCCAATCCCGACAGTGCACCGGTAGCCAGCACCGCCAGCGTGCGCGTCCTCTGCACGCTCACACCGGCCGCATCCAGTGCGGCGGGTCGATCGCTGGCCGCCTGCAGCGCTAGAACCGCATTGCTGGCGCGATAAAGCCAGGCCAGCAGCGGGATGCAAGCGATGGCCAAATATACCACCAGCGGCTGCACGAACAGGGCTTTGCCCACCACCGGCAGTTCGGTAAGCCAGGGTAGCCTGATGCTGTCGATGCTGCTCAGGAGGGGATAACTGTGGCTGAAAGCCATCTACTGCAGAAGCGCGGTGGCGCCCTCAGCGCCCAGGGTCAGGGCGATACCGATGACTATCTGATTGAGTCACAAACACAGTCCCGCCATCAGCACCGCCACCAACATCCCGACTGCGGCCCCAGCGCATAGGCCCAGCACCATGGAATCGTGACGCCAGGCCACCAGAAAGCCCAGCCAGGCGCCGTCCAGAATCATCCTTTCCAGACCGATATTCAGCACGCCGGCTTTTTCGGACAGTTGTTCGCCCAGGCCCGCCAACAGCAGCGGTATGCCGGCGACGATGGCCCCCATGAGGAGGGAGGTGATAAAACCTCTGGTTAACCCTTCCATTTTGTCTCCATCGCCGGCGCTAAGCCTCTGTCGTCGTGTTGCGCAGAGTCCGCTGGCGCAGTGCTTGCCGTAGTCGGGCAACGGCCAGACGGGTCAAGCCCGGCACAATTAATAACAGCGCGACGGTCAGCAAGGTGAAATGGTTAGGGACGCCCATTCGCCGCGCCGCGCTTTCGCTGCCGATGGAGAGCACCGAGAACACGAAAACGAGGGCGAGACTGCCAAACCCGTTGAATTGCGCCAGAAACACCAACGGTACAACAACCAAACTGTAGGCCGGATTCCAATCAGCACGCACATTGCCCTGTATAGTCATGATTTCAACCGCGCCCGCCAGACCGGCCGAAAGCGCGAATACCGCAAGCGTCAGGGCGCCTACCGGCAGTCCGGCATGCTGCGCCGCACCAGGATTGGCGCCCAGCACTCGCATGCGCAAACCGAGTGCCGTGTGGTTTATTAACCCGTGCGTCAGCAGCACAGCCAGCAGACCGAGCAACAGTCCGCTAGAAACTTGACCGCCGAACAGCATCGGCAATCTTTGTTTCCAGGGCAGGTTGCGGGTTTACGGCACGGTTGTCGCCGGATCCGCCAGTAGCAATTTGACCAGCACATTGGCCAACGAAACTTTGAGAAACGGTATCATGAGTCTGGTAATGATTTCGTTAATATTACGCCAGATTTTTAATATCGCCGGCAGCAGGCCCCACAGCATTCCGCCCAGCGCCCCGGCCAGCAGCTCCAGAGACAAAGTGATCCCCAAGGGGACGCCGCGGGATAACAGCGCCGGCGCGATGGCCGAGGCCAGTACCGCGCCCAGCATAAACTGCCCGTCGCCGCTCAGATTCCATAAACCGGCGCTGAACGCCACCATCAGGCTGGCGGCGATCAGCAGCAGCGGTCCCATGCGCGTTAGCGATGCTTACAAACCGGCGGGCGCCAGCAGCCCCTTACGCACGATAAAGCCATAGTAGGCCAGGTGAGCGACTCCCAACAGCCACAGCAGCAGGCCGGCAATAAAAATCGCCAGCCCGATAGCCAGCAGAGTGAATCCCATTTCCAGGCACAGGTGTTTGCCCCTCGTGCCGACGTTACGGCACCTAGACCGGCCTATCATGGCGTTTCTCCGCTTATCAGTGCGCCGATGCGCCGGCGGGCGTGAGCATCGTTGACAACCATGCCCGTTATTTGCCCTCGACGCAGTACCGCCACGCGATGAGGCAATGCCAACAGTTCGTCAAGGTCGGTGGAAATAAGCACCACTGCCACGCCTTGCGCCGCGGCCTGGCGAATACGTTCCCGAATGGCCAGGCTATTGTGCAGATCGAGGCTATAGATAGGCTTGGCAAAAATCACCGCGCGGACGCGGTGGTTAAGTTCGCGCGCCAGCAGGATTTTCTGGACATTCCCGCCTGACAACGTGCCGACAGGGATTTGCGCCTCGGGAGGGCGGATATCGAACGCGCGAATACGCCGGTGGGCAAAGGCGTCGATGTGCGCCGGGCCACTTATTCCGCCGCGCCAGAAGGGCGGAGCGCCAATTTGCTTGAGCAACAGATTTTCCGCTACCGTCAGTGTGGCAACGGTACCTTCGCCTAGCCGGTCATCGGTGACGTAGCTCAACTCGCGCCGGCGTCGCTCGCGCAGGCTGCAATCTTGCAATGCCTGTCCGGCCAGCCAGATGCGCTCGGCGCTCAGCGTCCGCTGTCCCGCCAGAGCTTCCGCCAGTTGCGTTTGCCCGTTGCCGTCGATACCGGCGATGCCCAAGATTTCGCTGCCGGCGACGCTAAAATCAATGTCGCGCAACGCAACGCGCGCATCCGCCACCGATAGCCGTTGCTCCAACAGCAACGGAGTTGAACCTGACTGCCCGGGCGGTGGACGGTCATTGCCAGGGCTCGGCGCGGGTGCTGCTGCCGCGGACGGTTCCCCGTCGCCGCTGCGGTGAAACATCCAGTCCAATATTTCCCGTCTGGCTGCGGCTGTGAAAGCGTCTGCAGGCGTGCTGGAGGAATTTCGCCCACCTTGCGGCCGAGGCGTAGCACGCTGATGCGGTCGCCCCAGGCTAACGCTTCGTTCAGCTTATGGGTGATAAACACCACTGCCAACCCCTGCGCGACCAGACGACACATCAACAGGCCAAGCCGTTCGGCGTCGTGTGGCGTTAGCAGTGCGGTCGGCTCGTCGAGGAGTAGCACCCGACTGCCGCGTAGCATCGCGCGTAGGATTTCCGCCTGCTGCCGTTCTCCCAACGATAACGCCCTGACCCGCGTGCTGGCGTCCACCGTTACGCCCAGGCGTGCGACATCCGCCGCGTAGCGCCGCCGGGCGGGGCGGCGCCACCAGGGGTCGCCCAACGCCATATTCTCCGCCAGCGTTAATGTCGGCACCAGCATCGGGTGCTGAAACACCGTGCCGATGCCCAGCGCCAGCGCCTGGTGCGGCGAGCCGATACGCTGCGCCATCCACCTCGATGTAACCGCGGTCGGGCTGCAACACGCCGGACAGCAGTGCCACTAGCGTCGATTTGCCGGCGCCGTTTTCCCCCAACAGCACATGCACTTCGCCGGGCCACAGCGCCAGATGGATAGCCGCACCAGAGGCGTACCGGCGGGGAGAGCAATGTCCACGCGCTATTTTCCGGCCAGCAGCGCGTGCAGCGTGCTGGCGTCATAATCCGCCGGCACGTGGATTTCACCGCTGATAATGCGATCGCGCACCGCTTGAACCTGCGCCCAGACATCATCAGGAATATGGGGTGTTTTTAATAAACTGATGGCGCCGTTAGCCAATGACGTCTGGTAGTTGTGGCTGCCAAAGTGATTATTTTTGAGATCCCTAATCATGGCGGTATATACCGGGGTCAGATTCCACAGCACCGAACTCAGCAGATGTCCTTTGTCGATAGGGGATTTGTCGCCGATGACATCGATAAACCAGACTTTGCCGCTGTCCTGGGCGGGTGTAGTTTCTACCGCTTGCAGCATGCCGAAGCTCGAACCGTTTCCCTCACCGAAAATGACGTCGGCGCCGGCGGCAATCACCGAGGCGGTAACGCGTTTGCCTCCCGCCACATTGCTGTAGGTGGCGGGGCCAATGACCGCATAGCGGATCTGAATCGAAGGTCGCGACGCCTGGGCGCCGAGCATGAAGGCCGCGGCCTGCGCGTTCCAGGCGCGCGGTTCACCTGACACCACGATCCCGAGCGTACCGCTGCGCGACATTTTGGCCTCCAGGGTACCCGCAAGCCAAGCGCCTTCCTGGCCGCTTACGGTATAATCCGCGACGCGGCTGGCCTTCAACGAGGACCGGATGTCGGTAATTGCCACCGGTATTCCGGTCTGGGCGCCGATTTCCGGCGCCGCCTGATTATAGCCGTTGGCGTGGGTAATAAAGAGCTACGGGCCGTCGTCGGCGAGATCCCGCAGGGTGGGGCGCACATCGCCATAGCCGAGATTTTCGGCCACCAGCACCAGGGCGCTCACGCCGGTTCTCCAACCGGTAAACTTCATTGTTCGTCCTCAAAAAGCGTATATTAACGCCTTAATACAGTACACCGCCGGCTATTGCCGGCGCCAATCGTCATACATGACGGAGATGTCGATGAACGCGCGGGGAATGCTTTTGTCCGGATTGTTGCTATTAACCTGCACTGTCAGCGCGGGCGATACGGTAAAATACCACCGCGGCACCGCCGGGCTGCAGCAGGCTTTTTCTGTAACCCTTCGATTTATGGGGTGGCCAGCGGGCCGCCTGGGAAGCGGCGGTCGGCCGCGCCAACGCCAGCGAAGTGGACAGGCAGGTGGCCCGACTGACACTGGCGGCCAATGTGGCGCGCGCCTATAACGATTATGGCGAAGCCCAGGCGATGTACTACCTGGCGCAGCAGGATTTTAAAACGAACCCACATCATGCTGGGTCTGGCGCCGCGCCGGTTTACCACCGGGCTTGACAGCAAGTTTCAATATCAACAGACCAGAAAGTCTGGAAGCGGCGGCGCAGGTGATGCTGACCGCCGCGCGTCAAGACGTGACCGCCGCAGGTATCCGTCTGGCGGTGCTGCTGGGCCAGGGCCCCGACGCCGCCCGCGCTTTGCACCGGCCGCAACTGATAGCGCCGACCGCGGTAAGCCTGCCTTCGACGCTGCCGGAACCAAATCGCTGTTGGGCAACGCGTTTTTCGGCGCGCCCAGCCGCTACTTCACGATCGACCCGGCGCTGTCGTTGCCTATATTTGACGGCGGCCGCCTGCGTGCGGACCTGGCGAGCAGCAATGCCGATTACGATCTGGCGGTGGCGCAATATAACCAGTCGCTGGTCAGCGCCTTCGGCGATATTGGCGATGCCATAACCCGCCTGTCGTCGCTGGAAATCCAGTTGCAGCAGAAAACGCGCGCGCGGGACATCGCCCGTGAATCCTGGGATAACTCCATGCAGCGCTACAGCGCCGGCATTGGTAACTATCTCGATGCGCTGAGCGTGGAACAACGCTGATCCAGGCCGAACGCGATCTGGCCAGTATCAACGCCCAGCGCACCGATACGGCCATTGTGCTCATGCAGGCCCTGGGCGGCAGTTTCCAGACTCCCGCATCTCTCCCGGCCGCGCCTGTCGTGGCGCAGAATAATTAAAACAACTGAGAACTCATTACCCCGCAGGTGGCGGGCACTGTAACCACCATTGCCGAGAGTTATTATCAAATCTGGTGTATGGCGATCAGGCTACGTTCTGCTCTGCTCTGATGCTTCGTGAATCTGTTCTCCATTCTGAAATTGGACGTTGTTTACCACCAGGGTCAGCCAGGTCAAATCCTCTTAGCCGGTTCCAGCTTTTCTGAGCAGACTGGAGCAGCTTAAATACCATTGACAGGGTGGTTTCTCTCGAACCACACTTCTTTGCGCGTCTGCTTCGTAGCTTCACAGTCGCAAAAGCCGATTCAATCGGCTTTGTCGTTTTTATTGATGCCCAGTGCTCTGACGGGAAGTCGTAGAATGCCAGCAGTTCTTCTCGATCTTTCTCCAGCTTCTTCATCGCTACAGGATACTTCGCTGAAAACCTTGCTAACAAAACATAAAAAAGCACATTAGCCGTTTTGTGCACCCAACAGCGTTGGTGCTGCGTGTCCGGGAATATCTTTGCCATTGCATTCCAAAAACTAAGGGCACCGTCTCCCTTAGCCAGCTTGGGAGATACGGTTAGGCCACCTGCTTGCAGGCCATTGAGAAGTTCGGCCCAGTTTGCTTCTGATTCTCGATAAACCCTCTTCGACCGCAACCAGCTCCTGACGTCCATGCTCAGTGACGCCGATACTGACCAGTAGGCAAAGGCGATCATCTTGCCTGACATGGCTATATATGCCATCAGCCCAGAAATAAACGTAGCGCGTATCGCTTAAATCACGCAGGCACCATTGCCTGTGCACTTCAAGCCATTGCTGTTTCAGTCTGCTGATGGTACTCGCGGAGAGGCCATGGGCTTTTTCACCGAGTAGCGCCCCTATGGCTTCATGAAAATCACCGGTGGATATGCCTAGCAGATACAGCCATGGCAGCAACGCACTGTTGAAGCATATTCCGTCGCCGCTGCGATCCCTGACCTTAGGCACTTTAATTTCAACATCGCCAATACCCGTCTGTATGGTTCGCTGTGGCAAATAACCGTTACGGACGACGGCATGACGCCCATCGTCAAGACGGCGTTCAGCATGTTGTTGCAGCATGGCTTCGAGCTCAGCCTCAACGACGGCGGCTATCAGTTGTCTGGCACCATGACGGATGAGTTCATGCAAGGGATCACCGGTAATATCTGGTTCTGCGGAGACCTGTAGGGTAGACTTTTTCATGGCGTATCATCTCTCTGTTGTTGAAATCATCCACGGAATCAATTAATTGCCGCCGATGACAGCGACTACGTGAAACAGGGGCAGCTGCTGGTCCGTCTTGATCCCAGCGATACCATCGTGGCGCAGGAGAAAGCCGAAGCCAATCTGGCCCGGGTGGTGCGGCAAGTACGCGGTATGTACAGCAACGTGGACAATTACAAAGCGATGGTCGCCTCGCGTAAGGTGGAACTTCAAGGCGCCAGTGCCGATTATCAGCGGCGCGCCAATCTGGCGCGCGACGGTGCCATCTCGCAAGAGGAATTGTCCCATGCGCGCGATGCCCTGACCTCGGCGGAGACCTCGCTGACGTCGGCGCAGCAACAGTTGAATACCACCAGCGCATCCAGATGTCAAAGATGCTGCGGCCACGCTGCGTAGCGCCTATCTAAACCATGTCCGCAGTACCTTGATGGCTGTGGTACCGCTGGACGATGTCTGGATTGACGCCAACTTTAAAGAAACGCAATTACTGTCGATGCGTATTGGTCAGCCGGTGGAAATTAATGCCGATCTGTACGGCGACGACATCACCTATCGCGGCAAAGTGGAAAGTCTGGGCGTCGGTACCGGCAGCGCCTTCTCGCTGCTGCCGGCGCAAAACGCCAGCGGTAACTGGATCAAAATCGTACAGCGCCTGCCGGTGCGTACCTGACGCAGCATTATCCAGCCGTTTTAAGAGCGCTTGCCCAGAGTCCCCCTGCAAGTCCCTATTTATCAATCCGTGGTCGGAATGGTTAAAATGTTCGTTACGTTTTTGCTATCGATGATGTCGGGATAAGGCGGGTTGACCCGTAAGCGAGTCGGTTCTTTATGAAAAATCTTAATCTGATCGCCGACGCTAAATAGCAGTTCATCATGGATCAGGCTTGCTTCGGTGCCAGGGATTTCTTTGGTGAAGGTGATTTTACCTTGCGGATCGCGCACGATAATCTTCGCATAGGTTACACCTGGGAAATAATGATGCGGCGTGGTGGTAAAGACGTCGATGACCAGTTTGCCTTGAGCGTGATCAACTAATAGCATGGCGAAAAACTCGTCTGCAATGCCCAAGAAATTTATTTCTTGCGAGATGATCGGCGATGCGAATTTTTTGATAAAGGCAATTTCCGCTGCATTATCCCCCTGTTTCACTATAAGATAATCCGTTGTTGGCTGGTATTTACGATCTTTACCGGTAGGCAAACGCAGGGTGTATACACCAATCGGCAGATCTCCCAATGTCATCGTCGGGCTGTCTATACGTATTTTATAAGCATAACGCGCTTCCTCCAGCAGGATCAGGTCTTTACCATAAATCTGCGCAAAGTCATCGATGTTAAAACGCAAGCTGACATTGCCTTTCAGGCCGGTAGCTTTTAACTGAGTTGCATCAACCAGTCGGAGGGTGGAGTCCAGTTTCAATTGGTTTTTCACCGCTTCCAACTGTGGTTTATCAACTAATTGATACAGCGGATACACGGCCTTAGCGTGGCTAAACTTATTACGATCGCACTGCGGTTGCGTCACATGGCCGCCGGTAAGCTGTACAAAAGGCGTTACGTCCACTTGCTCTCCAGCTATAGCAAAACTTTCAGACAGTATATCCAGCAGTGAGTGTAAGTAAGGAGCGAAGTCTGACGTATTACAGTTTTTACGGTACTGCTGATTTAAAAACGTGAAGGCATTCTTGCCCGCTTTGTCCACCATTAACATGATAAAGTAAAGCTTGGAATGCAAATCCCACTGGTTAAGCGGCTTCTCTCTGGCGATTAGCTGAAAGATGGTCTCCTCAACTTTCGCTTTATTGCTGTAATCATATAGCCAGCCGTCTTGGTATTTACGATCACCCAGCATTACATCCTGGTAGCTGGCGGCATAAATGTTGTTCCATACCTCACCGACTGAGAAATGTTTATCCGTCATAAAGTGCCCCTGATAGCCGTGGGCAATTTCATGCAAACTACCCCAGTTGCTGGCCTGCGGTGTTAGCCAAAAACTGCTAACCGAGGCGGAAGATTCCGCTGGCCAATTACCGCCGTAATAGCCACCGTTGCTGTCATCTTTTTTGTCGGATTTCATTAAGTATCGATTGTTAATATTCCAATCCGAATCATGCTCGGCCTCAAAGGAGAGACCGGACAGCGCATTGTAGAAGGTAAAAATATCTTCATAATAGGTGATAAGAGCATCTATATTCTCAACATTTCCCGGGGTTTGCAGCGCTGGTTTGCTGATCTTCGGTACCAGGATCACCGCGTATCCTGAATCGACTAAAGCGAATTCGGCGTCCTGGGAATTCCACCGCTCGAAAAAGGCCGCTTCATTCTCGCCTTTGCGGTATACCGGCAATATTTTGGACGTCTCAGGATACTCGATTTCCACCATCGGGGCGCCATTCACATAAGGTGTTTCGATAAAAGGAACTGAGACCGCGTTGACGCTAACTTCTTCCCAGTTACGGCCGACGCTGAAGCTAGCCTCAGTTTTTCTGCCGTCGTTTAATAATAGCAGCGTCAACGTGCTACTGAAAGCCGCATCGACCTAGCGGACTCTGAGCGTCTGATTGGCGGCGAGTATAATGTCTAAATGCTGGTGATAGTGGTTAATTCCTTTACTCATACCAGCAGCATCTAACCAATCAGGTCTTGTCAGCGTATAAATCGATTTCAATTTGGTAATATTAATGCATTTTAATTTCCTAAATTGTTTCATTTTTTTGAAAATATTGAGAGATTAGCCTATCACGGATGATATGAACAATTAAGTGTGCCTGGTGATTTCTTATAAAGAAAATAGAATGGTAAATATAATAATGATTTAATTTGTAAAAAAATATAGTTATTTTATAATATTGTCAATTGCACAAATGCAGCAATATTAGATGTCTTTGCCCTCTAGAACGGGATACAAATTTAAGCGTTATGGTGGTGTTGCTATGGATTAGAAGTGAGGTAAGTTTTGGATGGACGCCACGTTTATTATCGTCATTCTTACATTTTTGGTTATTTCTGGGCCTAAAGCACTCTGTCTCTAGCAACGATATCCATTCCCTTATTCTGCTCCGTCGTGGGTGAATGATTTATCCGTTGATATAAAGTGCTGACATTGATCATGTTATCCTCTCGTTACTCCTTGGCCGTCCGATAGGTTGAGTGGGACGATACCCATTTATTGTTGGGCATTTACCATTAATGCATTCATTACACTGGAGTTGAGCTATCACTGTATCGATAAACGTGATACTACCGGGGGGATAACATTATCGGTTATCGCCGGAGGATTTAATATCAATGCCATAGGCATAAGGTTATGATTAATCTATTGTCGAGCAATTAAATACTGTGCAATTTTTACCTCAACATTTATGCTGTAGGGCCCCAAGCAGCATTACCCCGACCGATTAGGCTACTGTGGGATCGGAGTCTAATATGATGAACTATTAAATCGTAAGCTACTTAATCACTCTTCGCCTATGACAGGTAGCGTCGCCATTTCGGCGTCTTGACCAGCGAGAGTGGAGCGGGGCACAGGGACGTGCCGTCTGCGGCGGCCAGTATCAATCTGGTGGCATGGGCGTAATTGCCCTGTGCCGTCTGCGGCGCCCAACATCAACCTGAATGCAGGGGCAGATTCGCGCCACGCGGTCTGCGCTGGCCACCAACAATCTTTAAGCACGGGCGTAGCAGCAGAGTGCCTTTGACAGCGGCGCGACAGGCCATGTGGCAACGGGTGTTGATAAAGTCGGTAACAAGGCAAAATAGAGAAGGGCGAAACCGAAAGTGGTGGGTCGTGCAGGATTCGAACCTGCGACCAATTGATTAAAAGTCAACTGCTCTACCAACTGAGCTAACGACCCACTTAAAAGACGTCAGAATGGTGGGTGATGACGGGATCGAACCGCCGACCCCCTCCTTGTAAGGGAGGTGCTCTCCCGGCTGAGCTAATCACCCACTTCTTAGAGCATATTACTTCTATTTCTCACGGCGGGATAAGAACTGAATCGTGGTGGGTGATGACGGGATCGAACCGCCGACCCCCTCCTTGTAAGGGAGGTGCTCTCCCAGCTGAGCTAATCACCCCCGCTGTGTGGAGTTGCATTATAGGGAACCGCCGAAATGAGTCAACGATTTTTCCCGTGAATTTGCGTGTTCGTATTAAATTTAGCCATCCCGGGCGGTTTTGCCCCGGCCTGAGCAAAAAAACTGCCGGATGTGGACAGGCGTTGAGGATTCGCCCCCAAGTGGTAGACTATTCCCCACTTTTTATTATGGGCCGGAAGCGCCATTCCGGCTGTTCGCCCTGCGTAATGAAGGCAATGTAGCTGATGAAAATTAAAACCCGTTTCGCGCCTAGTCCCACCGGCTATTTACATGTCGGTGGCGCGCGCACCGCGCTCTATTCGTGGCTGTTCGCCCGCCATCTGGGCGGGGAGTTTTTGCTGCGCATAGAAGACACCGATCTTGAGCGCTCAACGCAGCCGGCGATTGACGCCATTATGGATGGTATGAACTGGCTCAACCTGGATTGGGACGAAGGCCCCTATTTTCAGACTAAACGTTTCGACCGCTATAACGCGGTCATTGACGATATGCTGTCCAAGGGCACCGCCTATCACTGTTATTGCTCCAAAGAGCGGTTGGAAACGTTGCGCGAAGCGCAGATGGCCCGGGGCGAAAAACCGCGCTACGACGGCCGCTGCCGTGACAGCCATGAGCATCACGCCGACGATGAACCCTGCGTGGTGCGTTTTCGCAACCCGCAGGACGGCTCGGTGGTGTTTAATGATCTGATCCGTGGGCCTATTGAGTTTAGCAATCAGGAGCTGGATGATCTCATCATCCGCCGCATCGACGGGTCTCCCACCTACAATTTCTGCGTGGTGGTCGACGATTTTGATATGGCGATAACTCACGTTATCCGCGGAGAAGACCATATCAATAACACGCCGCGCCAAATCAATATCCTCAAGGCGCTGGGCGCGCCGGTGCCGGCCTATGCCCACGTCTCGATGATCCTGGGCGATGATGGCAAAAAACTCTCCAAACGCCACGGCGCGGTAGGGGTCATGCAATACCGCGATGACGGTTTTTTGCCGGAAGCGCTGCTGAACTATTTGGTGCGACTGGGATGGTCCCACGGCGATCAAGAGATTTTCAGCGTTGACGAGATGAAACAGCTCTTTAGCTTTGAGGCGGTGAGCAAGTCCGCCAGCGCTTTCAACACCGAAAAGCTGCTGTGGCTGAATCACCATTACATTAATCATCTGCCGGCCGACTACGTCGCTACGCATCTGGTCTTGCATATCGAGCAGCAGGGAATTGATACCCGCACCGGCCCGCAGCTGGCGGCACTGGTGAAGCTGCTGGGCGAGCGCTGCAAGACGCTGAAAGAGATAGCGGCCAGCTGCCGCTACTTCTACGAGGATTTCAGCGAATTCGATGCCGACGCGGCCAAGAAGCATTTGCGCCCGGTGGCAGTTTTGGCTCTGGAGGCGGTACGCGCCAATCTGGCGGCGCTCAGTGAATGGACGCCGGCCACGGTACATGCGGCTATTGAGCAAACGGCCGAGGCGCTACAGGTCGGCATGGGTAAGGTCGGTATGCCGCTGCGCGTTGCGGTTACCGGCACCGGCCAGTCTCCCGCCCTTGACGTCACCGTGCATGCCATAGGCCAGTCGCGCTGTCTGGCGCGAATCGTTAAGGCGTTGGACTTTATCGCCTGCCGGACGCAGGAAAGCGCCGGTTAGCCCTGATTTGCCGGCTTTTTCAGCGTTTAACCCATTTGGTGAATTTAACCGTTGACAGAGCTTGTTGGAATTCATATCATGCGCCCCATCCACCAGAGACGACATCCGTATACGGGGCTATAGCTCAGCTGGGAGAGCGCTTGCATGGCATGCAAGAGGTCAGCGGTTCGATCCCGCTTAGCTCCACCAATAAAAAAACCGGCCCTAGCCGGTTTTTTCACGTCTGGACATCGGATGTCAATGACTGCCTGCCTGATCCGACCCCGGCCGTCAGGCCGGGGAGAAGGAGGGCGCAGCGTTAGATAACCAGGCCGGTGATGGCGGCGGACAACACGCTGACCAGCGTGGAGCCATAAACCAGTTTCAGGCCGTAGCGGGAGACAACGTTGCCCTGATGCTCGTTCAGGCCTTTAATGGCACCCGCGACAATGCCGATGGAAGAAAAGTTGGCAAACGAAACCAAAAATACCGACAGAATGCCCACCGAGCGCGGCGATAACTCACCGGCGACTTTCTGCAAATCGATCATAGCGACGAATTCATTCGACACCAGTTTGGTGGCCATAATGCTGCCCACCTGTAGCGCTTCGTGCGCTGGCACGCCCATCACCCAGGCGAAGGGAAAGAAAATATAGCCAAGGATGTCCTGGAAGCTGATACCGAATATCAGGCTAAACAGCGCGTTTACGGCGGCAATCAGCGCAATGAAGCCGATAAGCATCGCCGCGACAATAATCGCTACCTTGAAACCGGCGAGAATATATTCTCCCAGCATCTCAAAGAAGCTTTGCCCTTCGTGTAAAGTACTCATCTGCAGGTCTTCTTCTTTTTCGACCCGATAGGGGTTAAGCAAAGACAGAACGATAAACGTACTGAACATATTCAGCACCAGTGCCGCCACGACATATTTCGGCGCCAGCATGGTCATATAGGCGCCAACAATGGACATGGACACTGTCGACATCGCCGTGGCGGCCATAGTGTACATGCGGCGCTCGGATATTTTGCCAAGGATATCCTTATAGGCGATAAAGTTTTCCGACTGACCTAGGATCAGTGAACTGATGGCATTGAACGATTCCAGTTTGCCCATACCGTTAATCTTGGATAACACGGTGCCAATGATGCGAATAACGAAGGGCAGCACGCGGATGTGCTGTAGAATGCCGATTAGCGCTGAGATGAACACAATCGGGCACAACACATTCAGGAAAAAGAACGCCAGCCCTTTTTTATTCATATTGCCGAACACGAAACCGGTGCCTTCAGCGGCAAAACCCAGCAATTTATCAAACAGGGCGGAGAAACCTTGCACGAAACCCAGGCCTATCTGGGAATTGAGGAAGAAATAAGCGAGCAGGATTTCAATTGCTAACAGCTGAATAATGAAACGGACGCGAACGCTTTTACGATCGCGACTCACCAACATTGCCAGGATCGCCACCACGGCGAGCGCCAGGACAAAGTGTAAAATGCGTGACATAGTTGCTCCAAAAATGAGGCAGACAGAATTCGCCGCTCATTCTATGTAACGGGGCAGCTAAAAACGAGTTATAAGTTGCAAATATAGCAAAATTCTCTTTCTCCTTCGTGGGAACATCCCTGACGTCGGGAGATTTTAGCTCTGATGTTAATAATACGGGTAAAAAGGCTAAGTTTTATGCTAGGCTAAAACTTAGCCTGTGCTATATTTTTGGTCGTTAAGGTGAAAGGTAGTGCGTTCGGGCCGCCCATCGTGTGACGGATTGTGCATTCACGGTTGCTATCGAAGAGATAAGTAGAATCGCTTTGAATGCATTTGATAATCATTATCATTTTTATGATATTTCATGAACATGTGAGTTGATAAGGGTTATTGCTATGGTGGACAGCAGTACTGCGGATAATGCCAACCGTGCCGCGAGAAAAGTGAAGCTTTCCTTACTCGGACCCGCTTTCATCGCCGCGATTGGCTATATCGATCCCGGTAACTTTGCCACCAATATTCAAGCGGGAGCCAGTTTTGGCTATCGGCTGCTGTGGGTGGTGGTGTGGGCCAATATCATGGCGATGCTGATTCAGCTTCTGTCCGCCAAATTGGGCATTGCCACCGGCAAGAACCTGGACGAGCACATTCGCGATCGTTTTCCCCGTCCCGCGGTGTGGGCCTATTGGGTGCAGGCCGAAATTATCGCAATGGCGACCGACCTGGCGGAATTTATCGGCGCCGCTATCGGCTTTAAAATGCTGCTCGGGGTGTCGTTGTTGCAGGGCGCCATCATTACCGGTATCGTTACCTTCCTGATATTAATGTTGCAAAATCGCGGCCAAAAACCGCTGGAAGTGGTGATAGGCGGCCTGCTGTTATTTGTCGCCGCCGCCTATATCGCCGAGCTGTTTTATTCCCGCCCGGTGATAAAGGAATTAGGCGCCGGCGTGCTGGGCGCCACCATCATGCCGCACATCATCTATCTTCACTCCTCGCTGACCCAGAACGGTAGGGAGCTGTGCCGAACGTTATTCCTCCACTAAAACTGGAGTGGCTATCGCGATGACCATCGCCGGCTTCGTCAATATTGGCGATGATGGCGGCGGCATTTCATTTCAGCGGTCATACCGGCATTGCCGATCTGGATGAGGCCTACCTGACATTGGAGCCGTTGCTCAACCATACCACCGCCACGTTGTTCGGCTTAAGTCTGGTTGCGGCGGGGTTGTCCTCCACGGTCGTGGGCACCATGGCCGGGCAGGTGGTTATGCTGGGGCTTGATCCGACGCGTATCCTGGTGATGAGCCAGGTGTTGCTCAGCTTCGGCATCGCGCTGGCGCCGCTATTGGTGTTCACCGGCAATCGCCAATTGATGAACGAATTGGTCAACTCGCCCGTGATTAAGGCGCTGGGCTGGCTGATTGTGGCGGTGGTGGTCACGCTGAATATCTACTTGCTGATCGGCACCGCCATAGGACATTAAATTCCGGCCAGGATGGCGTCGATGTCGGCGAGCTCCCGCTCGCTGAATTGCCGGTTGGCCAGCATGGCGACCGCATCATCAATCTGCGCGGTTTTGCTGGCGCCGATCAGCACTGACGTTACGCGATCGCCGCGCAATACCCACGCCAACGCCATTTGCACCAGTTTTTGCCCGCGCGCGACGGCAATCGCGTTCAGACGACGGACTTTCGCCATTTTTTCCTCGGTCAATTGCGCCCCGGAGAGAAATTGGCTCTGGCTGGCGGCACGCGAGTCTTCTGGAATCCCGTTAAGATAGCGATCGGTCAGAACACCGCCTGCCAGCGGCGTGTCCGGAACCGGCCTGTGATGATAGAAAATATCCACATAATCCAGACCTAAACGTTTCAAGCTCTGATTCAGGCTGGCCACCAGGTATTTTTTTGATCCCCAATCGCCATAGGGCCCCTGCCACATGGTATAGCCCGCCTTGGTGGAAATAATCAATTCGTCTCGATAAGGCGTAAAGTCTTCGCGCAGCAGCCGGCCAAAATTTTCCTCCGCCGAGCCCGGGGGTGGACCATAATTATTGGCAAGATTCCGGTGTATTTGATTCGCTATGAGCAGCCTGGACTGCTTGGCGCCAGCGCTCATATCCGTCAACTGATGGGCTATAAGCTCTAACCGCCCGCCGTCCTTAACCTGCCGCAGGACGTCGTTCCGCGCTGCGTCAGGGCCGGCAGTCGCCAAGCGTGTGCCGCGTCTGTAACAGGCGCGTCAACTGACAAATACCTTACCCGTATATCTTTACAGTCCCATCATGAGGTGAAAGGCTTTCACCTTACCGCGGCTGACCGGCACCTCAAAGTCTACATCGTTGAGGCGTAACAGGTAGGTGTTATTAAACCAGGGCACAATTTCGCGGATCTTCTCCCTGTTGACGACATAAGAGCGGTGCAGCGGAAAAAGACTTCTTCCGGCAAACGATCGCAAAATTCGGTGATTTCCATCGGCATGGTAAATACCTCTCGGCGTGTATAGACCCGCGTCACCTTTTCCTGAGCGACCGCATAATAAAGATTATCGATGTCGGTGACGATGATGCGCTCATCCTTCATCAAATTGACGGTATGGCTGGTGCGGGAACCGTGGGTATTAAGAGTTGCCGCCGTCAGGCGCCCGTTGGCCTCAAGCTTATGCAGCATGGTGACAATACGCTGTTCGTGGTAGGGCTCAAGAATATAGTCGAACGCTTCCAGCTCAAACGCCGCCACCGCATGCTCCTTATAAGCGGTAATGAAAATGAGCCGGCCTGCGCACCAATTTGCTGATGCTCTGGGCCAATAAAACTCCGTCCAGCGACGGGATATTGATATCCAGGAACACCACATCCACCTCATGATTTTGCAAATAGCGCAGCACATCCAGCCCATCGTCAAATGTGGCGACGATGTCCAGGCGGCTGTGTTTTTCCACTAAACAGCGCAACTCTTCCAGAGCCAGAAACTCGTCTTCAACAATAATGGCTTTCATTCTGTCTCGCTTATCAACCGCGTCAATATTACCTCCGTCAAGCGGCCTGTTTGCAGCCGCCGGGGGGCAAGTAAAACCAAATTTCCGTGCCGGGCTCCCGGCGACGAATGTGTAAAACTTCTCCGTACAACAACGCGACCCGCTGGTGCACATTCAATAACCCGATGCGCCGCGACGGCTGTTCGTTGCGCTGCACTTGTTCAATCACCGACTCGCTGATGCCGCTGCCGGAAATGCGGATTGATTTTACTTTGCAGCGTGCGCAGCTCGGCGCGGTCGGCCATTTCCCTCAGTTGCTCAATGCGCGATACCTCGATTTGGGTTGAGATGATTTGTGAAAGCCTAACCGCCATCACCTTTAGCGAATTGGTAATTTGGTGGGCGTGGCAATAGTAGATTTTCAGCGAGCCGGTGACGACGCTTTTCTCCCACAACGGGATGATGATTAGCGAGTGTATTTGCGGCGTACGATCCGCTTCGTCATTTTTTTTGATCGTAATTTTGCCGCTGGCAATCGTTTCGCGGGTCATCGCGCTGATAATTTCATGGCCAATATTGTAGCGTTCAGCGCCCACGCCGACATAGGCCAGGATATGGTGCTGATTAGTGATGGCGACCGCGTCCGCCTTGATATCGGTACGTATGATATCGCAAACGGTGGTCAAGGATTCGCTATTGATATGACGAAAGTAGGGCAGGGTTTTATTGGCTATGTCCAGCGCCAGCGCCAGTTTCGCCTGACGCGCGGCAATGACTTCTTTTTCATTTTCGACACCCTGTACCAGAAGAACAATCAGACCAATGCTGACGGCGCCCAGAATCATCGGCAAGGCTATCTTGGCGACAATATCCAGTCCCAGCGGCGTAGGTTTGGCCCAGACTACCACGATCAACATAGTGAGGGATTCGCACAGCATGCCGCCCAGGATCCCCAGGCTCCAGCGGCGTTCTTTCTTGATCCGCAGATGAATATATCCGGAGACCACGCCCGCTACCACGCTACTTATCAGACAGGGCACCGACCGGACCGTGGATATCGATGACGAAGCGATGCAGACCGGCGACTGCGCCGGTAATGATACCGACCCAGGGGCCAAAAAGGATGCCACCGGACATGACCGCAATAATGCGGACGTTGATGAGCGATCCTTCCACATTGATACCGGAATAATTACTGAAAATTGCAAACAGACAGAAAAAAGAGGGCCGGTCTACCGGCGAAGAAAGCGTTCAGTCATCACCCCGTGGTTACGGGGTGAAACTCGCGGAATGGCGCAACGCCGTGCCGCGAGCTTGCTGCTTATTACAGTAACAAAAAAATGTACCTACCTACAAGCACAGCATGAACGAAATGCCCATCATAAAATATTTCACTGTACCAATTCCTTACTATTACCACGCAAGCCTTGAGCTTGCAGTGGCAGAGGATTGAAGGGAGGTCATCGACAGCGGCCCGCCGGCGCATCCTGATCCGGTATCGCGCTTGGGGACACGTAATAGGATCGGCGTATAATGTACTCCCGAGTCCAGGCAAAATTCAATAGATTCAGACGGCTGCAGCCTGCAAATCGTAAAAAACGATATTCGCGCGCTGCGCTAAGTAATTATGCTGCCAGGGGCGCTACCGCCGTTATTTCCTGTCAGCCCGAAGGCGGGGTTCCTCACCCGGCATGAAGTCGGGTTTCACACCCAGCGTTGAGGGGTGAAGTATTTTAGCCCGGCAATGCCGGCGATGAGCAGGTACAGGCTGATAATGCGTCCGGCCGTGACCGCTTCGCCCAATACACTCATGCCGACCAGTGCGGCGCCGATACTGCTCCAGATAGCGTAAGCAGTTCCCGCCGGCAGGGTTTTCATGGACCAGGAGAGCAGCAAAAAGCTGAGGCTCAGAGCACCAAGGACCAGCAGGCTTGGGAGGGGGCGGGTAAAACCGTGGGTATATTTCAAGCCGATGGCCCAGATGACTTCAAACAGGCCGGCGACGAAGAGAATGAACCACTGCATAGGACGTTTTCCGTATTGGTCGGGTCGTCCCGCAGAATAAGGCTGGCGGCCAGGTCGTCTTGAGTACTATGATAACGCTTGCAGAGTAGCACAACGCCGTCTTGGACAGCAACTTCGCACTGATGCGGCCTGTCCGGCCGCGGCCGATAGCCTTCAGGCGACAAGGACCAGCGGGAGATCCACTGCATAGCCGGGTGTTAGCGAGTGCGTCCCGGTCGGTAGGGTTTATACGAGGAAAAGCAGACCAGGAGTTTACTCAAACTGGGAGCGAAAGGGTAAGAGGAAAACGGTAAATTAAAAAGCCGATTTCGCACTGATGCAAAACCGGCTGGGTGGACACACTGTGTGCCGCAACGCACTATCGGTAAAAGCGGATCAACCGTACCGCGAATTCAATGCCCAAGATGAGGCGGACACGCCTGGGCGGAATCGTGTGAGTCGGTCACCGCAATTTTTTCATGGTTTTTACCAACAGAAGTTGCCCCCTTCTTTGAGTGATTTTTTTTGGAAAGTAATTGCTTAATCCAACATTATGACAATATTCAATAAGCCCATTGACTGAATTGACTCCAATCTTTTCGTAAATTCTGAGTAGCCTGTTCTCAACGGTGCGAGGAGAAATGCTTAATCTTTATGTGACTCCTTAGCCGAAAGTTTTTGTATTGCGTAAAATGTTATCTCTAATTCTCTATCGGTAAAAATATCTACGGGGGATTCATGGTTATTGTAGTGGGAAGAAGGCCATTGAAGAAATCAAATATAGAGTTGAATTGAAGATACTTATTGTAATGTATGCTCCCTAATACATTACCCTATTTATCATATATAGGGAATTTTGCACAACAACAGGGTTGAAGAATAGAATTTTTTCCGAAATTGGAAATGGCGATGATTTCGGCGCCTTCTGGGCTTGACTCTGCTTTTCTATCATGAGCCTGTAGTTCATCTACTAAAGATGCCCAGGGGCAGGGAAATTCATCGTCACTGCGACCCTCAAAATCAAATCCTTTTGGTATATTCAAAAACTCACAGCATGCATTATTTAAATAAATAATTTGTGATTATGAGTTCTTTATACCCCAAGGGATTTGAGATCTCTCCATCATAGCCATATTTCTAAGCGACTCAATAGTCAATCTACTAGGTGATTCAGGGGCGTTTTCGTCCATAACATACTCTCCATTAAATACTTCGTTCGTTATCGACCAAAAATTACCCTTACATAGCTATGCAAATTGGTAAAGAGTATCGTCCCTTATTTATACATGACGTCGGAATTAAATTATCATGATTAAATTAGGATGAGGGGTATTAAAGCATGCAATCACCGAATGATTGGCGGCGCACAAGGGCGGCAGGGTAAGCTGTCCTGTCGCACATTGCCAGCTGGACGGAACCGGCAAGGCTAACTTAGCCGTGTGGGAGAAAGCAAAAGTGATGATAGTTAGTGCACATGTGTCGTTATAGTCTATTGATATCAGCGGCAAATAACGGCAATTATTTTAGGCATTAGCGAAATCCAACGCGTGGTGTCATCTCTTTAGTACTTTATTGCGGTCGCCATGAGCGCGCGGTTGGTCGAGTCAGACGAATTGAAAGCCCTGCTCATTGAGAATTTTGCTCCTTTGCTGGTTTAGCTGTGTCAGTTGTTCTGCCTTTGCACTCCTGTGTCTGATGACGCCAATGAGGGTATTGCACGGCGAGGTGTCTTTTATCACTGGCTTAAGGATATTACATTAACCGGGATCGGAAATAGGCTGCAAAAGCTACCGCCACTCTCCGGGGAGATGGTCAGTTGTACAGGCTTAGGTTAGAAAAGTGGGGGAGAATCAGATGAGGATAAAGGTGGTTCGACAGACATCATACTCATCGATATAAAGACTTTAAAATCTGATGGTTGACTAAGTGAGGATAATTGAGATACCCCCAAAAGATTTTTCAAGACGCGCTGCGGGACTTGATGAGCATTTCGTTTTTCCAGTGCGTGTACTCGGAATACTTTCATCTAGAAGATCAGCCAAGCTTAATTGGTTTTGGTAAATGTCCATGCGATATCATGCGGTAAAACCACTGTTCTGTCATCCCCTAATCACTGATTATAAATTTCATATCGATGAATGAATTAGATCGTAAGTTATCAGGTTCAATCTTCATTTTTACCTCTCTTGACCTGCTCCCTGTTGATTAACACACCGCGATGTTAGTAATGTCTTCATCAGAAACGTGAGGGCATCCCCATAAAGAAGCGTTTTTCTGACGAACAGATCATTAGTATCCTCCGCGAGGCCGAAGCCGGGGTTTCTGCCCGGGAACTCTGCCGCAAGCATGGTATTTCAGACGCCATCTTCTACACCTGGCGCAAGAAGTTTGGCGGCAGGGAAGTACCTGAAGTGAAGCGGCTTAAGTCACTTGAAGAGGAGAACGCACGCCTCAAGAAGCTGCTTGCCGAA
The DNA here is from genome assembly GCF_000010085.1 of Sodalis glossinidius str. 'morsitans'. NCBI lineage: Bacteria > Pseudomonadati > Pseudomonadota > Gammaproteobacteria > Enterobacterales > Bruguierivoracaceae > Sodalis > Sodalis glossinidius. Next base: position 2,848,202 of record NC_007712.1, on the reverse strand, counting down.
GCCATGTTGGATTAAGGAGGTGCTTCAGGTGGCTCTGGGCCGAAAGTTCTGACGACAGACCAGAAGCGGTAAGCCGTGGAAGTCATGTGTGAGGCAACGGGCCTGTCGCAACGTCGTGCCTGCAGGCTGGTAGGTTTGTCCCTGTCTACCTGCCGTTATGCGGCTCAGCGTCCGGCTGCTGATGCTCAGTTATTTGTACGCATCACTGAGCTGGTGCTTTGGTTACCGGCGTATCTTCTGGCAGCTTCTGCGGCGTGAAGGCCCATGCGTTAATTACAAGCGGGTTTACAGCATGTATCATCTTAATAGCTTGAGCGTAAAACGCAGACGGCGACGTAAAGGGCTGGCGACTGAGCGGCTTCCGCTTCTACGCCCGGATGCGCCGAACCTGACCTGGTCGATGGATTTTGTCATGGATGCACTCGCCAGCGGTCGCCAGATCAAGTGCCTGACCTGAGTGGATGATTTCACCAAGGCGTGCCTGACGATCACCGCCGCATTCGGGGATTTCAGGCGTTCAGGCCAAGCGTATTCTGGACAGCATTGCACTATTCAAGATAATCCCACCCGTAATACGAATTTAGTGGAACTAATAAAGGGAGGGAGAGAAATCTCGCATTTTCTCGTCCTGGAGGGCTTGATACAAATCTACCATCGACAAAATATTCTGGTGTTTTGATAAAATGTACAGTACGTATTCTGTTATCGTAATAAGATAATACTCTAGGGTCTAAACGCTCGTTGCCATCGAAGCGATCCATGGACTCAGTATTCATAGTTACTTCTTTAATTGCATCAGGTAAAGAAGCTGACTCCTTTAATCTATATCTGTCACCATCTACTATTTCAAAACAATTTTCTATCACGGTATGGTCATTTCTTTCCCAATTCAATTTCGTAAGAAAATTCAGAGGACTGAGATTAGGTAAACTTTTCAATCCCAGATTGCTTAAATCCAGCTTGTTCTTTTCTTCTATTATACAATCCAGTATTTGCTTCACGGCAAGGTTTCGGTTCTCTCCCTTTGCCAAACCACCTTCAGGAAACTCTTGGCTTTGTTGAATAAACAGATTTTATGCTGCCGCTCCAGTGCAACTGCTAATCCTAGCAACGTAAAATCATGCAGTTAGGCCGCGTAAAAAAACGGCACATCTAAGGTGAGAAGCATTTTCCGCCAAAACGAGTATAGCAAAACAGCATGATTCCCTATTATTCAACAAAGCCTATCTGAATAGTAAACTTTTGCGAATTAACGATATCAGATGTGGAAATGCGCCGCCAGACGCTATCTGGCACTTAATCCCAAGGCTACGCTCCGGCGTGGCCTTTTTTTGGCTGGAATTTACAGAAGGAGCGAACATGCTATCCGCTATCTGCGCAAATTCGTCCATCGCACCCGCCATTCGCCCCTTACCCGGTCGCACTGCGCCGAACCCATTGATGGGGAGATTGGTTAGCGTCAAAAACAGGCCTGTGTACTTTGATAGCAGACCCTCGGCATGGACATTCATCAAGCGCACATTGGCCTCATTGCTTAGTAAGGTAGTGCGTGTTTGTCAGGCCATCCCTGAAGCGTTGGCTACCCTAACGTCATGCCGGGGGCGAGCTAAAAACTGCCCATCAAAGCCGGACATTGGTAGCACACGCCTGATGACGAAGACGCCCCGGACAGCCGGTATACTTCGCTATCTCGACCATCTGGTCAAAGAGACGGATATCGGCTGGGCAGAGGTAAATGACGATGACCCTGAACGCTTGTGTGACCAGGTAGCCTGACGCAGTTTTAACCGTAACGTGCTGACGGCAGAGCTTGAAGGCCAGTCGTTTAACGCATGCACCCGGATGCTAGCGCATCTGGAAGGAGAATATGGGCAGCACCTTCGCGGTGTACTGGACTTCGCCGCCGAGCAGGTGGGGCAGACGGAGGAAGACCCGGTGAAAGTCTCTACCGCCTACAAATACCCCACTCTCGTTGAGGACGTCATCATCGTCTTGCACGAGCGTCTGGGCCGCTACGACGTGCTGGTTGAACCTGGCGCCGATATTCGGCGGTATAGCGAGCTGACTTCAAAAGATATCAAGGCGTTATCCTGTATTGGCATTGGCGCCGACTTGTTGACAGCGAATGCCTGATTGTATGGCTACCACTGTGCGGCCTTTTTTCTGACTGATAGCCACCCCTTCTGAGGTGGAGTAATGAAATCCATGGGAAATCACACAATCGGCTACGCCTATAGCTGGGGCTTTGTCACGTGCCTGTTGGGCATGTTCTCGCTCAGTCAGTGGGCATTGATTCTGGGTATTGTCAGCACTCTAGTCACTTTTTTTCTGAACTGGTATTACCGCTACAAGGAATACCGTTTTAGGACGAAAAGCGATGAGCATTAAACACGCCGCCGCCCCAATGTGTGCCGTGACCGCCATAATTGTGTTGGTTGTTTCACACGGACAGGTGCGCACCAATACCGATGGACTTAAGCTTATCGGCAATGCGGAAGGTTGTCTCCGGGAGCCATATCGTTGCCCCGCCGGTCGATTAACCGACGGTATTGGCAATACTCACAGCGTCAAGCCCGGCACTTACAAAACAGACCAGCAGATAGCGGCAGACTGGCAACGTAATATTCTGGATGCAGAGCACTGCATCAACACCTATTTCCGCGGCTATGAGATGCCGGACAATACTTTTAGCGCGATGACTTCTGCCGCGTTCACCACGGGTTGCTACGGCTTGCGTACTTACAAAGGGAAGGACAACCAGCGCCACGAGACGACCCTTCATAAACTGGCGCAGAAGGGAAAATGGCGTGAGATGTGTGAGCGTCTGTCAGAGTTCAACAACGGCGGTAAATACCCCGGCCTCACGAAGCGCCGGGAAGCTGAGCGCCAATTGTGCCTGAAGTCCGTGTAACCCATTAATCCAAACCCATGAGCCTCGGCATCGTCCGGGGCTCTTTTTCGCCTGCTCCTCCTCGTGTGCATTCAACCAAGAGTCTTTCGGGACAGAGTGGCGGTTTCATCGCTAACCCCTCTTGGGCCACTCATGTCTACGAGGCAGGCTCTATCACCAAAAGGAAATAGTGATGCAATTAGTAGAAATAAAGAAATTTGATCTTGTAGCGAATACTATGGCGATTGCTGAGGGTGTTGAGAAAGATCATGACACCATTATCAAGCTTGTTGACCGTAACAAAGCTGATCTGGAAGAGTTTGGGCCACTCGTATTTGAAATCCGTATGGTTGAGAGAAGCCAAGGCGGTGGCAAGCCTCTTCGTGTTGCATTTCTCAACGAGCAGCAAACTACACTCTTAATTACCTACATGCGCAACAATGATGCTGTTCGTGTATTCAAGAAGAAGCGGGTTTCCGAGTTCTTCCGTATGCGCAATGCATTGGCGGGCAAGAAGATGGATCGCAATACCGCCCGGATTGAGTACCGCCCAATGACCGATGCCATCAAACACGAACGCGAAGCTCAGGGGAAAACCATCGCGCCACACCATTTCAGTAACGAGGCTGATTTAATAAACCGCATTGCACTTGGTATGACATCTGCAAAATTTCGTGTCCACCATGAAATAGGCAAGAAAGAATCTATCCGTGACTATCTGACGCCAGAGCAGATCCACTGCATTACCGAACTGCAACGCGCCAATACGGTATTTATTGGCATGGGCTGGGACTTCGAGCAACGCAAGGCCACGCTGATGGGAATATTCAACAAAAACCATCGTCAGCCATTGATTGAAGAACAGCACCGACTGGCAGCATGATGCGCTGGAAACTCCTCACGCTCGCCGCAATGCTGCTCACTATGACAGCTCTCGCTATAGTGGTTAGAATTCAGAGCCTCGACATCACCACCCGCCTAAAGCAGGCTAATCAATCGATGGTCGCCGAGCGTGACGCCGCCCGCGCACAGTTTACCCACTATGAACAGGCGGTAGCGCTGTTCAACCAGATAGCCGGAGCAACACAGGATGCACATCAGCACGCGGTGCAGGACTTTCAGCCGCGCATTATCCAAATACGCGAGGCCCTTACGCCTGAGCGCTGTGCTCGTCTGCCTGTGCCTGCCAGTGCTGTTAACCGGCTGCGGGCGCACGCAGACCAGATACCTGCCCATCCCGCACGCGCCGATACCGGCCACACTGCTCGATGATTGTCCAGCGCCAGTTATCCCGGAGCGCATGACGTGGGGCGACAGCGTGATACTCAACGAGAAGCTGCTGCTGGCATTGGAGATGTGCAATCAGGATAAAGCCGCGCTGAGGCAGATAGAGGATATAAGACATGGGACGACAAACAAAAAATAAAGTCGGTCGCCCGAGTAAGTTTGCCGAGAGCCTGACGAAGGCAAACGAATATTTAATGGGTGGCTATGAAACGGTTGGCGATGTGGTCCCGAGCGTTGCCGGTCTTGCCTGTTACCTCGGTATCAGTAGGGTCACTGCCCAGGCTTATGCAAGAGAAAATGAAGAGTTTTCTTGCACGTTAGAAGCCATAAAAACGTTGCAGGAAAACAGGCTCATCAACAAAGGGCTGACCGGGGATTTCAACGCCACAATCACAAAGTTGATGCTAGCGAATCATGGCTATTCGGACAAACAAGAAGTCGATAATAAATCTTCAGATGGCAGCATGGCCATTAGCCCAACGATGATTCAGCTTGTACCGGTAGAAGCAAAGCATGAATAGTGTGCAACTGCCTATTCCAGCAAAACTTGTCCCATTATTCACTGTGCCCAATAAACGTTATCGCTGTGCATACGGTGGGCGTGGCAGTGCAAAAACGCGCATCTTTGCGCTAATGACGGCGGTTAAGGCTTATCAGGCAGCAAGAAACAGTGAGTCAGGCGTCATACTTTGCGCGCGTGAGTTTATGAACTCGCTGGAAGAGTCGAGTATGCAGGAAGTGAAACTGGCAATACAGTCAGTGCCATGGCTGGCGGCTCACTTTGATATCGGTGAAAAATACATTCGCACCCTCGACAGGCGAGTGAGCTATGTGTTCAGTGGACTTCGGCATAATCTTGACAGTATCAAATCGAAAGCACGTATTCTGCTGTGCTGGGTGGATGAGGCTGAAACCGTTAGCGAAATAGCCTGGCAGAAACTCGATCCCACCGTACGAGAGCCTGGCTCTGAAGTATGGGTAACATGGAACCCTGAGACAGAGGGTAGCGCGACCGATAAGCGATTTCGCAAGGATAGTGATGACGCCATTATCGCGGTTGAAATGAACTACATGGATAATCCATGGTTTCACAGTGTGCTTGAGCAAGTGAGGCAGCGGGACCTCCGTATGCTTGACTCGGCAACCTATGCCTGGATTTGGGAAGGCGCGTATCTGGAAAACGCTAATAAGCAGGTCATGAGTGGGAAATATGTGTTTGAAACGTTCCCGGATGATCTGTGGAAGCAGGCCGATCGGCTGTTCTTTGGTGCCGATTTTGGCTTTGCGCAAGATCCAAATACGCTGATACGCATGTTCATACTGGATAACCGACTCTACATTGAATACGAGGCTTACGGTGTTGGCGTTGAACTGGATGAAATGCCCCAATTTTATGATGCGATCCCCGAAGTCAGACGATGGCCGATTAAAGGTGATTCGTCGAGACCGGAAACCATAAGCTGGCTATCCCGTCAGGGATTTAACATCGATGCGGCTGTCAAGTGGCAGGGCAGCGTGGAAGACGGCATCACTTACCTGCGAGGATTTGAAAAGATAGTCATTCACCCTTGCTGCAAAGAAACCGCTAAAGAAGCGCGATTGTACGCCTACAAAACCGACCGTATCACAGGCGACGTTCTCCCTGTCATCGTCGACGCCTATAACCACTGCTGGGACGCCATTCGCTACGGCCTTGATGGCTATATTACGGCAAGGGGTGGGTTTGGGACCTGGATAGCATTAGGGCGTAAATAATCATCAACAGCGTGAGGCATTATGTCACGAAAAAACAGAAGCCGCGTGGACGTCAGTCAGGCGACGGCGGACAGCTATGACAACTTTATCGCCCGCGTTGGCCTGCAGCAGGCTACCCAACATGCGGCATCGACTTACCGGGCGAATTTCACCAGCCGTAACCGCCTGCAGATTGAATGGGCTTACCGGTCATCAGCAATTATTGGCTCAGCAGTCGATGCCATCGCTGACGATATGACCCGCAAGGGCATACGCATTACCTCTGAGATTGAACCCCAGGCGCGCGGTATTCTGGAATCGCTGTTTGATGAGCTGGAAATATGGGATCGGCTGAATGACATCATCAAGTGGTCACGTCTTTATGGTGGCGCGGTTGGCTTTATCATGATTGAGGGACAGGCCCCTATTTACGCCGCTCAGGTTGGAAACTATTGGCGAAGGACAGTTTAAAGGCATCCTGCCGCTCGACCGCTGAATGATCAACCCTAACCTCAGTCGCCGTATTAAGGAAATGGGGCCACACCTGGGAAAACCAGAATGTTACGATGTTGTGACTACCGCAACGGGGATCCCCGCCTGGCGCATTCATCACAGCCGATTAATTCGATTTGACGGTGTGACGCTGCCGTATCAGCAGGCCCTGACGGAAAACGAGTGGGGCATGTCTGTTGTTGAGCGGATTTGGACCGGCTGACAGCCTTTGACAGCGCGACCATGGGGGCCGCACAGCTGGTGTATAAAGCGCATCTTCGTACCTACAAAGTCAAGGAATTGCGTCAGCTTATCAATATTGGTGGCCCGGCATTCGAGTCACTGATGAAAAATATGAATATGATACGCCAGTTTCAAAGTAATGAGGGAATGACCCTCATGGACAGTGAGGATGAGTTTGAAACCCATCAGTACAATTTCTCTGGTTTGGACAATGTGATTAGCCAGTTTGCTGAACAGATCAGCGGTGCTGTCGGGATCCCCCTGGTGCGCCTGTTTGGTCAGTCTCCCAAAGGTTTTTCTACCGGGGATGCGGATCTGGCGAACTATTACGACAATATCAGCACCCAGCAGGAGCGCCGACTGCGCCAGCCATTACGTAAGTTGCTCGAAATTATGCACCGCTCGGCGTGTGGCGGTCCACTGCCGGAAGACTTCACGTTTGGGTTTAATCCCCTGTGGCAGATGTCCGATGTGGATCGCTCAACGGTCGCCGTCAATACGGTTAATGCCATCACATCGGCGGTTGATGCGGGATTAATGACGCTCAAAGCGGGGATGACGGATTTACGTGAAACGTCAGATGTGACCGGCATTGGTGCGTCAATTACCGATGAGGATATTGAGGATGCGGAAGACGAAGCGCCGCCAGGCCTCGGCGAACCTGATCACCCGAAGCCGCAGCAGACAGGCACAGAGCCGTTATCGAACCAGCCTACGCAAGATAGCGCAGGCCGTGGGCGACACCGTCAATGGCCGTTACGATGGTTCAAACGCTAGCGTTATCGACATCATGGCGGCGTTGGCGCACTACAGCGAGCTGATAACCCCGTGGGCGAATCGGGTTGCAGAGCGCTTCGCGTTAGAGATTGGCCGGCAAAACGAAAAGGTGTGGCGTCAGCACAGTCAGAATATCAGTCGAGCGTTACGTCATAGTCTGAGCAACACCCCGGTGGGGCAGGTCATGCAGTCGATTGTTGCTGAGCAGGTTAAGTACATCAAATCGTTGCCACTTATAGCCGCAGACAGGGTGTATGACATTCAGAATAAGGCGATTGAAGCCGTGATAACCGGGTGCCGTGCAACGCCTTTTGCTGAAGACATCATGTCATCCGGCGATGTGGCAAATCCCGCGCAAACCTTATCGCCCGCACAGAGCTGGGACGGGCAACAGGCGCGTTAGATCAGGCCCGAGCGCGGGCTATTGGATCTGAGGGCTATCTATGGCGCACCGCTGGCGATGGTGATGTCCGTCATTCACATCGGCAGATGGAAGGCAAATTCGTTACGTGGGGAAAACCGCCAACGCTTGACGGTATGACTGGCCATGCCGGAGAGCTGCCGAACTGCCGCTGTTATAAAGAAATCATTTTTCCCCGCCTCTAAATTCATTCTCGCCTGAATAGCAGGTAACCCATGAAATATCTTTTTAACTCCCAACTGGGTGATACGCGCTATCGCATGTCGGACGGCAGTATGTTGTGCAAGGACGTGCCGATAGCCCGCACCGGAAAACAGCTCTACGGTGCCGCCGACTTCCCTGAGCTTGAACCCGACGCTGACGGAGAAATCGTTGTTGAGCGGATGGCCGATGAGGTTTTCAGTCCGGAGGCAATGGCCTCGTTTGAAGGCATGGCCGTCACCCAGCTTCATCCTGAAGATGACCTTGGCAATATTCTGTTCGTTGATACCGAGAACTGGCGCGAACTGGCCGTAGGCCATGTCAGCAATATTCGCCAGGGGGACGATGAGCCGTCGGGGTTACTGATCGCCGACCTTATTATCAAGGACGAGATAGCGATAAAGGTTATCGATAGCGGCCTGCGAGAGGTGTCCTGCGGCTATGATGCGAAGTACAGGCAAACCGGACCCGGTAAGGCAATACAGTACCAGATCACCGGTAATCATGTGGCTCTTGTCCCTAAAGGCAGAGCCGGAATTATCTGCTCGATAGAGACAGTTTCACAATGAGCAAATGTCATCAGAGCTGGTATCAGAAGCTCAGAAGTGCCATTAAAACGGGCGACGCCGACACCACGGCTGAACTGATGCAGAATGTGCCTCGCACCATCACAGGCGATGCAGACGAATCAACCCGGCGTCATCAACATTAACTTGCCACCTCAACAGCCCCTGTCGCCTGAGGCGAAAATCAGTGTGGAGCCCACGGCGGACGAAAGTGAAGCGGTGCCGTCTTACATAAAAACCATCATGGCCCGCCTGGACAAGCTGGAAGGCCGCACAGGTGACGGTGATAAGGACGATAAGGGCATCACAGGCGATGCGGATGACGAGGACGACGAGACGGAGGAGAAGGCGACCGGCGATGCGGCTTATCAGGCCGAGCTTATTCAGCCGGGCATTAATCTGGATCGCAAAATGAAAGCGACTGATTTCAAACGTGACGTACTGGCCTCTGCAGATCAGGCGTTAGTACGTCAGATTGTCGGGGATGCGGACATCCGTAAAATGAACCACCCCACCGTCGATATGGCGTTTAATGCCGTTGCTGAGCTGGCTAAAAGCCGCAATCTGAGTGTCAGGACCGCTGATGCTCACCGCAGTACTGCCAGTACCCTTGAAGCCATGAACGCTCGCCACCGCGAATTCTGGGAAAAACGGAGTAAATAATCGATGAGTAATGCAATTCTGACACGAATGGGCGTGGGCTTTGCTGGCGCCGTGTCACGTCCTCAGGATCTGACCACCGAACCTGCCGTACTGAAATCTGACGCCAACAGTGCGTTTCCCTCTTACGGTCTGGCGGGCAAGTATGATGGCGCGTTCTTTGTGCCGTTATCCGCGGGAGACACCGCTGACAAAATCCAGGGGATATTCGTCCGTCCTTATCCTACGCAGAGTGTACCGGACAAAGCTTATCTGCTGGGCAACGGGTTTGGCTATACCGGTGACATCCTGAAACGTGGGTACATGACCGTCAATGTCGGCAGTGACGCAACAGTCATTACCAAAGGTGCGCCGGTCTATATCCGTAATGCCAATCCGAGCACAGAAAGTCCTCTAGGCGCCGTGCTGGCGGCCGAAGAAAACACCGGCACTGCCGACAAGCCGTTGATTAATACCGTTGTTATGCCCTACGCCTTTTTCATCGGTCAGGGTGATGCGGACGGCAATGTAGAAATCTCGTATAAGATTTAAGGGATCCTTATGCAAAATATGCAGACATTCGACCGGGCCACGCACGACAGTACCGGCATTTTTCTTGTCGGTGAACTGGAGCGACTGGATCAAACACTCAATGAACCCCTGGTTCAATATACCTGGAGCCGTGACATTGATTTGCGCACAGACGTGTCGATCGCGGATGAAATTTCCAGCTGGACCAATACGCAGTTTGGCGCCGCGGGCAGTGCCGCTAACCCGAACGGGAAAAACTGGATTGCCCAGTAATCCACTGCCATTGCCGGTGTTAACGTTAATATTGAACGCAGCTTCCGTACACTGAATCTGTGGGGGGATGGAGCTTGGCTGGACGGTCCTTGAGCTTGCCGCCGCACAGCAGGCAGGACGGCCGCCGATTGACACGCAGAAATACGCCGGCATGCAATTGAAGTGGAATATGGATACGGATGAGCAGGTCTACATTGGCGATAAGACGCTGGGGGCCAACGGGGTCGCGGGTCTGGTCAACCAGAGCGGCATCAATACCGTGACGGCGGCAAAACGCTGGGCGGGCGGATCCCCTGATGATATCCGAAATAGTATCAATGATCTGCTGAATGCGGCCTGGAAAGCGTCGGCCTATTCTGTGGTGCCGACCGACCTGCTGCTGCCGCCAGAGCAGTATGCTTATCTGGCCAGCGTGATCGTGTCCTCCGCGGGAAATCAGTCTTTGCTGACCTACCTGACCACCAACACCCATTGCTTACCACCAGAACGGTGTACCACTCAATATCCGTGCGGTGAAATGGCTGAAAGGGGTGGGGGCGAAAAACACCGATCGCGCCGTGGCCTACACCAAAGATATGAAGTTTGTCCGTTTCCCGATGGTGCCGTTGCAGAGTATTCCTATCCAGTACCGTGGGCTGTGGCAGATTGTGACCTACTACGGCAAACTGGGTGCAGTGGAGCCGGTTTATCCCAAAACCCTTGCCTACCCTGGACGGTCTTTGACAGACAGCCCCTTCCGGGGCTTTTGATGATGGCTTATGAGCAGAAATAGCACGCTACCCTCGGTGACCAATTTTCGTGACAACTTTCCTCAGTTCGCTGATCCTGCCAAATACCCGAAAACACACATCGAGTTTCTCCTGAACCTGGCTGATGTGCTGCTCAGCGAGAAGTTCACGAGTAAGGATCTGTTTCCTTACTTTGTTGGGCTTTTTGTTGCGCACTACATGGTGTTGTGGGCGGCTGATAGCAAAGCGATGGCGACGGGTGGAGCGGGAGGTGCATCGGGGGGTGTGGCCTCGTCTAAATCGGTTGATAAAGTCAGCGTCAGTTATGACACGGGAGCCACGTTAAACCCCGATGCGGGCTTCTGGAACTATACCCGTTACGGGGCTGAGTTCTGGCAGTTGATTATGATGTTTGGCGCAGGAGGCATCCAGCTATGAAAAGCGGTGTCATTATGAGGGCAGACAAGGCGCAATCCCTTCTGGAGGCGCTTAAAACGCTCGGTAACCGAGATGTGTTGGTGGGCATTCCCGCCGCTGACTCTGCGCGTGATGATGTCCCCTTCGGCAATGCCGGCATTGGCTATATCAATGAACATGGCTCTCCGGCGCAGAATATTCCGGCCAGACCCCATCTGCAACCCGGCGTTAAATCGGTACAGGATAAAACGCTCCCCCTGTTGAAACAGGCCGCGCTTTTTACGCTTGGCGGCAATATATCGGGCGCCGAGAGATTGCTTAATCAGGCGGGAGCTACGGCGGCGGATGGGGTAAGGCGTTTTATTACCACCTCTCACTTTATACCACTGGCCTCCAGTACGCTCGCGGCTCGCGCTCATCAGGGTCGAAAGGGGGCGCAAGCAGAACTGGCAAGCCGTGCAGCAGGCAATGCCCCAGATAACGCGAATGCCAGACCACTGATTGATACCGGGCAGTATCGTCGGTCGATCACTTACATCGTGAGGGATAAAAATGCCGGATCTTGATGTTACTGACATTCTTTTTGACCCTGATTTCTGCGACACCACGCTAACGGTTACCCGTCGCGTCCGATCTGTTGACGATGACGGATTTGGGCATAACACGCATACTACCACGCGATTTTCAGGCGTTGTCACCGTAGACAAATCGCTCGAAAGCCGCCGCATGGAGGCGGGGACCCTCATCAGTGGCGCTATTCTGATTGTGACCACTGAACGGCTGACGCAGGGGCAGACAGCGCGTGACGCTGACATTGTGACTTATCAGGGTCGGGATTATCGCGTGACGTTTGTCGATCCCTATACCGCTTACGGTGCAGGCTTTGTGCAGGCGCATTGTGAATTGCTGCCGTTTGATGGAGGTATTCCTGTTGAGCAATAACGCCAGTACCGAACGGGGTTGGCTGACACCCAACGGCAGCGATCCGGTTTACTACGAGGAATTGGACAAGCTACTAAGCCAGTGGGTGCGCAACATTACCTTGCTGACGGCTAAACGTGTTATTGCCAGATGGCAACCAGAGCCGCCCGATATTCCGCCCGCAGACGTTAACTGGTGTGCTTTCGGCGTAGTGGATATGCCGTGTGACGATAATCCGGCATTTGTTAACCAGACTGAAGAAAACACTGGACTCTGGCGGCATGAGACGATTGAATGCCTGGCGTCCTTTTATGGTCCGGCAGGACAGCAGTACGCCACCCGTTTTCGTGATGGTATCACGGTGACTCAGAATAATGCGGAACTGAACACCCAGGGGCTGTCGCTCGCAGGTTACAGCCCTATTATCCCGTTTCCCGAACTCATCAACACCCAGTGGGTGCGCCGGTACGATGTTACCGTGCGCCTGCGTCGTAAAGTGGTACGCGAATACAACATCCGATCGCTGATAGACGCGCCCTTTACCCTTTCCGGAGAATAAACTATGTCACAGGGCTTACCTGTATCGAGAGTGGTCAACGTCACTGTCGATATGTCGTCGCGTGCGGCCAGCGCACGGAATTTCGGCGCATTGCTCATTATGGGCACCTCATCGGTCATCGACCCCCTTGAACGACTGCGGGCATACTCATCCATTGAAGAGGTTGCGACCGATTTTGGTACTGGTGCGCCGGAGTACCAGGCGGCGTCACTGTATTACCAGCAATCTCCCCGTCCAGTCGACCTGTTTATCGGGCGTTGGGGCAATGAAGCCTCTGCGGGCCTGCTGCGCGGCGCGATATTGACCGCAGAACAGGCGAAAATCAGTCGCTTCACCATTGTTACCGATGGCGCGATGAAAATCACCGTCAATGGAAAAGCAATCACTATTAAGGGCGTGGATTTATCGAGAGAGACCAATCTGAACGGTGTTGCGCAGCGAATTGCTGAAAAAATCAATACCGCTACTGTGTTATGGGATGCCAGCAATAGCCGGTTTGTGGTGACGTCATCAACGGCAGGTAAGAGCAGCACGGTGGGATTTACCACTGCGCCAGACAGTGGTACTGATCTTTCCGCGCTGACAGGGTTATCACAGGCGGCTGGCGCCGCACCGGTGGCAGGGATGGACGGTGAAACCGCCGCGCAGGCGGTTGCGACGTTGGCCGATTTTTCCAGCGCTTGGTACGGCCTTATCGTTGCGGCCATTCTGTCGGCGGATGATATTACCGCCATTGCTGCCTTTATCAGTGCCAGCAGTACATCACGTATTTTCGGTGTAACCACGCAGGACACGGCGACTATTGACGCTAGCCGAACCGACGATATCGCCTCACAACTCAAGCAGGGCAAGTCCGGACGGGTATTCACGCAGTATTCCAGCACGTCGCCTTATGCGGCCGCCTCAGTGTTCGGACGGGCCTTTACGGTCAATTTTGGCGCTAACAACACCACCCTGACCCTGAAGTTCAAACAGGAGCCGGATATCCAGGCTGAACTGTTGCGCACGTCTCAGGCGGATGCGCTGGCGGCGAAAAACTGCAATGTGTTTGTGCGCTATGACAACGACACGGCTATTTTGCAGGAAGGCGTGATGGCGAACGGCGATTTCTTTGATGAGCGTCACGGCCTCGACTGGCTGCAAAACTACGTGCAGAACAATCTTTATAACCTGCTGTATACCAGTACCACCAAAGTACCACAGACCGACGCTGGCGGTACCCGCCTGTTGGCCTCCGTTGAACAGTCGATGGCGCAGGCCGTCAATAACGGTCTGATTGCGCCTGGTGTGTGGAATAGCGGGGCGGTCGGGCAACTGTCGCCGGGCGATACGCTGACCAAAGGGTATTATGCCTTTATTCAGCCGATGGCGGCGCAGGCCCAGGCAGACCGTGAAAAACGTCAGGCACCGCCGATCCAGGTGGCCTGTAAACTCGCCGGTGCCGTGCATTTTGCGGATGTGCTGATCACCGTGGTTCGCTGAGGAAAATAATTTATGGCAACTTATTCATTTATGGATGTGTCGGCGTCAATGACGGGGCCGACGGGCGTGATTGATCTCGGCTATGGCTCGGCAAACGATGAAGAAGGGATTGTGGTGGCCATGACCGAGGCAAAAAACACCATGACCATTGGCGCAGATGGCGAAGGGATGCACAGCCTGAGCCCTCGAAAATCCGGCACCATCACGATTAATTTGTTGAAAGACTCGCCCGTTAATAAAAAGCTGATGCTGGCCTACAACGCCCAGAGTCAGTCCTCGTCCCTCTGGGGCAACAACGTTTTTGTGATACGTAATCATGCTTCGGGGGATATCGCCACGGCGCGCGGCGGTGCATTTCAGAAGCTCCCCGACTGGCAGAATGCCCACGTCGGTAATACGGTGGCCTGGGTGTTTGACTGTATCAAAATCGATGAATTGCTTGGGGAGTTTTAACCGATGGAAATCGAACTGAAGGGTCATTTCTACCGCGTCGGGAAACTCAGCGTATTTGACCAACTGAAAGTGGCACGAAAACTGCTGCCGGTCCTCTCTGGCATGGTCGGCGAACTGCAAAAGCTACGCGGCGGCGAGGCGGCCATGGAAACCCTGTTACCCGCCCTGGCCACCGTGATAGGTGATATGCAGGATAGCGACTGCGACGCCATTATTCATGCCTGTTTATCGGTGGTCTCCCGGCAAAACGGCAAGGCATGGGTGGCGGTATTGCGCCAAGGGGAGCTGATGTTTGATGATATCGACCTAGGGACCCTATTGCAGTTGGTCGCACAGGTGATAGGGGATTCACTGGGAAATTTTTTTCACGCACCCCTCGACGGCGCGACTGTGCCCCCACAACCAGCTTAACCCTCGATACGCTTCCTGACAGGGAAGATTATATTCTTCGCCCGGTGCGAGAATTTCATATTAACCAAAAGCATTTAGACAGTGGCGCGGTAGATCTCTGCCGTATCGCACTGCTTAATGACTATTTGGACATGAGCGCAGATAACGAAGCGCGGATAGCGCGATGGAGAGAGACAAACCGTGACTAATGTTGACACTATCCGCGACTTCCTCGTCAGCCTCAGTTTTCAGGTGGATGAATCGGGGATGCGGAAATTTGAGCGCATCCTCACCGGCGTCACCGCTAATGTGTTAAAGCTGGGCGTGGCAGTCGAGGGGGCAGCGCTGTCCGTACTGAGTTTTACCACACAGATAGCCGCTGGACTGGATAAGGTGTACTGGGTGTCACAACGTACCGGTGCCAGTGCGGCGGGCATAAAGGCATTGGGCTATGCGGCAGCCCAAACCGGCAGCAGTGCCGAAGCAGCGCAGGGCGCGCTGGAGAGCCTGGCGCGATTGATGCGCAATACCCCCGGTGCAGAAGGCTTCCTGAACTGCCTGGGGGTGCAAACACGGGATGCCCGCGGACGGATGCGTGACATGTCGGCGATCTTTACCGGTGTCGGGCAAAAACTCGGCCAGATGCCCTATTACCGGGCAAACCAGTATGCACAAATGCTGGGCATCGATGAAAATACCTTGATGGCGATGCGCAGGGGATTGAACGGCTTTACGGCGGATTATCAGTCTATGCTAAGCCGTACCGGTTTTAACGCAGAAAAAGCCGCTGCGCAGTCTAATAAGTTCATGACGGCCATGAAGGGGCTAACGGCGTTATTCGGTATCCTGCGCGATAAGGTCGGCGCAAATCTGGCCGGGGGACTGGCGGGCTTTCTGGACGACCTGAGAAAGAAAATACTCGAAAACTTTCCCAAAATCGAAGACGTGTTGACCCGGATCGTCCGGGGAATGATCCGCGCTGGTGAGATGGTGGGCCGCGTTATCTGGCGCCTGATACAGGCAGCGGGCCAAATTTTTGACTGGTGGCACCGCCTGGATGGTCAGAGCAAAAAGGTGATAACCACGTTTGGAGCCTTGACTGCCGCGATATGGGCGCTGAACCGGGCGTTTTTCTCCTCGCCGATGGACATCATTACCGGGCTGGCAGCCGCGATATTATTGCTGTGGGATGATTACCAGACCTGGAAGGAAGGGGGAACGTCCTTTATTGACTGGTCGACGTGGGGATCGGAAATCGAACAGGCGAAAAAGGCGTTCGCGTGGATAGGCGATAAAATCACCGGACTGGTTAACGATGTCGGGGGCTGGCAAAACACCCTGAACATGCTCGCCACCTTTATCGCCGGCGCCTGGGTATCAAAAGTCCTCGGTGCGTTCGGCAAGATTGCCGGTCTGCCCATCCCTCCCTGGTTAAAACTCTGGGGACTGTATGCCGGTTATCTGGTCTCAGACAGAGAAAACATTGTCACCAGCGCCAAAGCGTCCTGGGACTACAACACCCGACAGATAAAACGTGGCGTGGGCGATAGCCTGAAAGCGCTAGGGATAGATAACGCCTGGGCCAGCAAACATCGCGGCGATGCTTCCGCCGATCCACTGGCGCTCCCGCACGGGATCCGCAACAACAATCCGGGGGATCTGAATTATGCGGGGCAGGCGGGCGCAGAAAGAGAGTCGCCCGGTGGCCGCTTTGCCCGCTTTCAGACGCCGTTTGAGGGGCTGCGGGCCATGGTCTCAACACGATTGAAAAAATCATCAACACCTGGGCACCGGGAAGTGAAAACAACACGGGCGCCTATATTGCGGCGATATCCCGCCAGTTGGGAGTCGCCCCGGATGCGGCGCTGAACCTGGGCAATCCTCAGCTGATAGCGTCGCTGATGGGCGGCATTATTCAGCATGAGAATGGGCGTAATCCCTATAGCAGTGAACTGATTGACCGTGCGGCGCTCGCGGGGATAGGCGGGAAAAGTCTTCAGCAAGAAACGACGATTAATGTCTATGGCGCAAGCGATCCGGCGACCACCGGCACGGATATCGCCGACAGGCAGACCGGTGTTAACGCCCGCTTGATTGGGCAGTTCAGGCAGAGGGCCTACTGATGGATATTCTTTCCACACTGTTCTCGCAGCCCTCGCGCAAAATTGGGTTGTTGGTGCCGGATGTGGTGATTTCGGAGAAACACCAGGACCAGCTTGACATCACCGAGCATCCGGTGGAAATCGGCGCTGAAATCGCTGACCACGCCTATCAGCGGCCCGCTGAGCTGACGATGGAGGTGGGGTTTGCCGGCGGCGGCTCACTGCTCTGGATAACCGATTAATCCGCACTGGCAGTTTTTTTACGGAAAACACCATGCCTCAGAACTGGATAAGACAATGCTCGCTGATCGTCGCCGATGAAAAAGGTGAGGGTATCGAACTGTCCGCCTTTCGCACCACGTTCAGTATTTCATGGCCGGATACACGCTGGCCGCGCACGGCCGTGTTTAAAGTCTGGAACCTGAAACCGGAGACGGTGAATCGCATTCAGGCGGACGAGTTTGCTCGTGTGCAATTAATGGCAGGGTATCAGGATAACACGGGGTTGATTTTCACCGGAAACATCTGCTATTCCCTGACCGGCAGAGATAACCCGACCGATACCTTTGTGATGATTCAGGCGGTCGATGCCCATGATGCTTACGATTACGCCACTCTTAATACAACCCTGGGTGCAGGCCATACCCAAGCCGAACAACACCAGACGCTACTCACTGGCCTGGCCCCCTACGGTATTGTGAAAGGCACGACGCCTGATTTTGAGGCGACGCGCTTTCCCCGTGGAAAAACCTACTTTGGCATGGCGCGGGATGCGATAGATAACCTCGCAGGGCAGTGTCGCGCGTCCTGGCAATATATCAACGGACAGCTGGTGATGGTACCGGAAGAGACCTACGTGCAGGAGGCGGTGGTGCTCAACAGCGCCACAGGGCTGATAGGTTTGCCGCAGCAGACGATTGAGGCCGGTGTCAATGTTCGCTGTCTCATCAACCCGACAATTCAGGTGAATGGCCTTATCCTGCTGGATGAAGCGCTGGTTTACCGCACGATGTTACCCGAACGCGATATTGCCGCGGTGCCGGGCCGGATAGGGACGGTCAATCATGGCAGCGTGCAACAGACCGAAGGGGCATTATCGCCACCGGCGAGCCTGGCGACCGATGGGGCGTATATTGTGAAGAATATTACCTACAGCGGCGATACGCGGGGTAAAGCCTGGTATATGGATCTGGTGTGCGTGGCGAAAGGCGCGGCGGATTTGATGAAAACCTCAACACTGAACAAGGTGGGATAATGACGATTTCCGTATCAGAACGCGCGGGGGATAAGCAGGCGCTGCTTGAGGTCCTGCGCCACACTATATTGTCCCAGCTGCGGGTCGCTCTGCCGGGGATTATTCAGTCATTTGATGCGGAGGCTATCACCTGCACGGTACAACCGGCAATTAAGGGTGTTATCAGTGACGCGCAAGGCCGAGCGCAGTCTGTCGCGTTGCCGTTACTGGTAGATGTTCCTGTCATTTTCCCTCGTGGCGGTGGCGTTACGCTGACGTTTCCTGTTGCCGCAGGTGATGAATGTCTGGTGGTGTTTGCTGACCGCTGCATCGATTTCTGGTGGCAGAACGGCGGCGTGCAGGAAACGATTGACTAACGTCAACATGATTTGCCGGATGCGTTTGCGTTTGTTGGCCCACAGTCGCAGGCAAAAAAATCAGTGGTATCAGCGTGCATGCCGCCCAGCTGCGCAGTGATGATGGTGCTGCCTTTGTCGGGGTGGCGGCGGGACACGCCATTACCGTTACCACACCGGGTACCTTAAAGGCCACGGCGCAGGGCGGTGTGGACGTCACTGCGCCGACCATTGTGCTCAATGGCAATGTCACCATCAATGGCAATCTGTCGCAGGGCATGGGGGATAGCGGGGGAAGCGCCAGCATCAACGGCCCGGTCAGTGTGAAAAACGACATTACGGTGGCGGGTATCAGCCTGACAAACCATGTGCATACCGGCGTTCAGTCCGGTGGCAGTAAGACGGGTAAACCGCAATGAGATACCGATCTGGTAAACAGCCCTGAGTGTGTTGCCCAGGCGGTGAAAACGCGTCTTGAATTATGGCGCGGGCAATGGTTTCTGGATAGCGAGGAGGGGACGCCCTGGCGTCAGGCGGTGCTGGGTAAGCATAACACTGAGGCTTACGGTCTGGCCATCAAGCAGCGTATTCTTAACACCCCCGGCGTCCGTGGTATCAACGATTTTAACGCGATTACCTCCCACGAAACCCGAAAAATTACCGTGACCGTGCGGATACAGACGCTCTACGGCGAGACCGCAGTCATAAGCGAGGTCTAATGCTCCCTCTCGATACCCTTGGCCTATCGGCGACCGTCACCGACAGCGGCATCACTGCACCTGATTATCAGACGATACTGCAACAGCTCACCGGCTATTTTCGCCAGATTTACGGCCGGGAGTGCTATCTGTCGCCGGACAGCAAGGACGGCCAGATGATAGCGATTTACGCGCTGGCTCTCCACGATGCCAACAACGCGGTTATCGCCGCCTACAACAGCTTTAGCCCCATGACCAGTACCGGCGCGGCCCTGTCTAACACGGTGGCGATTAACGGTATCACCCGGCATGCCTCGGGGTATTCCCAGGCTGATGTCCTGCTGACCGGTCAGGTTGGCACCGTTATTACCCACGGCAGCGTAAGCGACCGCAATGGCCAGACCTGGCGCCTGCCTGAGCGGGTGACTTTCGATACGCACGGTGAGGCCAGAGTGACCGCCGTCTGTACGGCAGCCGGTAATATCACGGCGGCTCCCGGCGATATCAGCGACATAGCGACCCCGACGCGGGGGTGGCAGACGGTGACCAACCCGGCCGCTGCCACACCCGGCAGGCCGGTTGAGCGGGACAGCGCATTACGTGCTCGGCAGAAGAAATCCGTTGCCTTACCGTCGCGCACGGTGCTGGACGGTATTCAGGGCGCGGTCAGTTTACTGCCCGGTGTGGTACGGTTGCGGGGATTTGAAAATGATACGGGCGAGACAGATAAAAACGGCCTGCCAGCGCACTCTATTGCCATGATAGTTGATGGCGGTGATGTCAATGCGATTGCCCAGGCGATAGCGTTGAAAAAAACGCCTGGCGCAGGCACCTATGGCGATACCCTGGTCAAGGTCATCGACCGTTACGGTTTGCCGAAAGATATCCGCTTTTCCCGTCCTCGCGAAGTCAACGTGGCGGTGGAAATAACCCTGACTGCCTTTACCGGCTACACTACGCTAACCGGCGATAAAATCCGCTCAGCGGTGGCGGCCTACATTAACCAGCAGCTGATTGGCGATAATCTTTATCTGACGCGTCTGTATCTGCCGGCCAATCTGCCCGGTGACGAAGAAGGACAGACCTACGACATCACGGCAATAAAAATCGGGCGCTCGGCCCAAGCGGTTAAAGAAGAGAATCTGCTTGTGGCCTTCAATGAGGCGCTCAGCGGCACAACCGAGCATCTCACTTTGGTGGTGACCACATGAGGGATTACACCGACTTCGTGACGCCGCAGCATTGGGCGGCGCCAAAGTTTGTGCGCCATATCCAGCTTATGACGCGGCCGCTTCAAGATATCGCCGCGCTGGCGGGCCAGCTTAACGCGCTGTTCAGCCTGGAGGGCGCCTTTGGGAAACAACTGGATGCCATCGGAGAGTGGATAGGGCTATCGCGCTATGTGAAAACACCGATTACCGGGGTGTATTTTGCCCTCGATACTGACCGGGTGGGATTCGACCAGGGCAGCTGGAAAAGGCGCTTTGATGCCGACAGCGGTTTTACCGAGCTGGATGATGAGACCTACCGCGCCATACTGCGGGCCAAAATTCGAGCCAATCACTGGGACGGTACCTGTGAGATGTTGGCGGCTATTTATCAAGGGGTGATACCGGATAGAACGGTGAATATCTTCTTTACCGACAATCAGGATATGTCGATGGACGTCTATCTGACCGGCGGGGTGGTGCCTGAAGTCATCAAGGCGGTAATACGTCAGGGGTATCTCAATATCAAACCAGAAGGGGTGAAGCTCAATGCCTACAGTGGCTCAGAGGGCGACAACGGCATTTTTGGTTTTGATATCCGTAATGGTTATGTGGATGGATTTGATACCGGCAGCTGGTCGGTAAAACTGTAAGGAATAATGATGGCCAAGAATGAATTTTTACCGTTTGCGACGGCAGACGGCGCTAACGTTTTGTCGGCGGAAGACTATCAGACGTTGCGCTCGCGCAGTAATGGCTTTAGCGCGGGTGTCGCCCGTTCGCAGGAGCTCAATACGGTCTGGCGGCAGGCATCGGTGATTGCGCATGTGGTGGCGCAGTTTATTGCCGATACCAATAATAGTGATGTGGCTGACGACGGCGACCTGGATAAACTTCAGGCGGGGTTAATTCAAGCGCTCTCTAAGAATGTCAATAATACCGTGCCAGCCGCATCACTGAAAACGGCGGGTATCACCCAACTCAGCAGCGCCACTAACAGCGACAGTGAGACGCTGGCTGCGATGCCAAAAGCCGTGAAGGCGATAGTCGATAATCTCAGTGGTGGCCGCCTGCTGAATATCCAGTCCTTCACCGAAAGCGGCATCTATACTCCCACGCCGGGGACACGGAAAATCCGCGTGAAATGCTGGGGCGCTGGCGGCAGTGGTGCACGCATGTCCAAACAAAGTCGGGGTTCGGTGTCCGGCGCGGGCGGGGCCTATGCCGAGGTGCTACTGGATGCAACGTCGTTTTCGTCCGTGAGTGTTGAAGTGGGTACGGGCGGAGCCGCATCGGCAGACGGTGTTTCACTGGATGGTGGCGATGGGGGCGGGTCGTATTTTGGCAAGCATGTTATCTGTGGCGGCGGCAAGGGTGGTCTGATTGGCAAAGGGTTAGCCAAAGGCGGTGAACCCGCAGGTGGAAACGTAATGATGGTCGGTGGGCAAGCCGGACAAGGTGGCAGTTATACATCAGGTATATTAAGTAATGGTGTTGGCGGAGCATCTTTTGGAGGCTATAACGCTTTACCACACGTTTCATTAAAAGGTGATGATGGATCTTTTCCGGGAGGTGGTGGTGCTATGGGGTCATACGTTAATGATGATACCCAGTATGCGGCCGGGAAAGGTGGAGATGGTTTCATTATTTTAGAGGAGTATTCATGATGAAAGATACAGGCCCGTATGCTTTGATACCAGAGGGTAGCAATCGAGTTGAAATATTATTGTCGCCAGCGATGACTATCAACGCAAAGGCTACTACACCGTTAGGTACGACGAGAACACATTTTGTCAGCCCGGCATGTACTACAACGCAAAAACTGGGCTTTTTTATGATGAGCCAGAATTCAGGCTCATTAACCGTCGTGCCGTATCAGGCGGCCAGTGACACCGCCGCGGCAATCGCATTATCGACAATCAGCCGGTAGGCCGGGATTTCGCGCAACTGCTGGGTTTGGGAGTCAAATGCCTCGACATGCAGCAAATCAATTTTCAGGCCGTTTTTGCGCAAAGCGGCAATATCGCTGGCGAGCCGCTGAACGCCGAAAAACAGCAACGCATCCAGTGCCGTCACCAACAGTCTTGATGTTAGCGCCAACCGTAGCCGTTCACGCGGTACACTCACCTGCCGGGCAATACTGGTGTAGCTGTTTTCTGTGCCACCTTCGGCACCTGAGCGGAAAACGGTAAATTTGCGCGTGTAGTGAAAGGCCTCCGGCGCGACGACATCGGCGTCAAGGCTATACAGCAC
The DNA here is from genome assembly GCF_000010085.1 of Sodalis glossinidius str. 'morsitans'. Lineage (NCBI taxonomy): Bacteria > Pseudomonadati > Pseudomonadota > Gammaproteobacteria > Enterobacterales > Bruguierivoracaceae > Sodalis > Sodalis glossinidius. The sequence goes on along the minus strand of NC_007712.1, from coordinate 2,825,347 downwards.
TCCGCGTTTGCTGCCGTTGATTTCCACCCGGCGGCTGTGGATGGTCAATTCATCGCGCAGTTTTTCGATAGCTTGTGGCGCACGGATAAGCAGCAGCCGAAACGGCAGTTCGTAGCTCGTCACATACGGCAGGCTGTGCAACGCCAGTCTGACCCGGGCAATTTCCCCGGCGTGCTGTTGCTGCATGATAAACCATTGTTTGGCTTGATGCGGGGTTTCGCTGGCCTCGGTGATGTGGTTGAGTGCGATCTGATAATCGATGCGCTGCACTAGCGACCGTCGCCAAACAGGGAAGCCAGTTCGTCGTCTGAAAGTCCTGTGCATGCTTTAACGGTGTCGCGCGGAATTCCACGGGTGAGCATTTGCCTTGCAATTTTCAGCGAGGCGCTATGCTCGCCTTCTTGGCGACCGAGCAGTATTCCTTTTTCGATGCCCTTGGCTTCAAGCTGTTCAGCGATCGTCATGGCTTCCTCCCGATAGCGCGGCGTTTTTTCTGCCAGCGCGCGAATAAACTTTTCCCCTTCAGCGGTATTTCCCGCCTCGGCCAGATAGTATAGCAGGCTGCGAAACTGCTCTTTGGGGTAGGCCCACTGTTCGAGCAATCCGGCCAGTTCGTTAACCAATTCCAGCATATCCCGCGTCCGGATGTGCTTCTGCACCAATTCTAGCAGCGCTACCCGCCGATGAGACAGTATTTCATCATCCGGCATCGCGGTGATATCGACCAGCGGGAATGCTTGCCTGTAGACTGATTTTGCCAGTTCAGGGTCAGCAAAGCAATCGAGCCATTGGGTGCTGTAGGGGTAAGGCGATGTGGTGCCGTGATAGAACAAGAGCGGAATCACCACAGGCAAAGCGTCATTGCCTTGTTCAAGATGCCGTTGCATCGCGGCGACCGCATACCTTAGAAGCCTGAACGCCATCAGCTTTTCCGGGCGGCTCTGGTGCTCGATTAGTGTGTAAATATAGCCTTTCCCGGCATTAATCTGCACGGAGTAGAGCATATCTGAACACCGGGTGCGCAGGTCGTCCTCGATGAAGCTGCCCGATTCCATCGCCAGTGTGTTGAAATCGCAGCGCTCCCGCAGATGCGGCGGCAGATGGATTTCCAGAAAGTCGCGAGCTACAGCGATATCGCCGAGGAACTTTTTGAACAGGGCGTCGTGTTGGGATAGTGAGGAATTAGACATATTTACACCGACTTTGACACAAGGCTTGATACCTTACTGTTTTTGATTATTATAAGCTTTCTATGTAATTAGCGTACCATTGTAGCATCTTCCTTCTTTCAGGGAGGTATTGAGCATGATTATATATTCCTCTGATTTTATTTTTATCGACATGTTCAAGCTGTCGTTCAATTAAATCAGGATCGAAGCGATTCTCATTAAGTATAGTACTCATTTGATGCCTAAAACCATGTTCACTTGCTATACCATCATATCCAATCCTCCTAATAAGACCTAATATTGTATTTTCGCTTATTGGCTTGTTCTGATCATTTCTTCCCGGAAACAAATATTCGTAATGTCCGGTCATAGGCTTTAGTTGTTCTAGCAGTTTGATAGCTTGATGCGACAGTGGTACTACATGGGGACGCCTGCCTTTCATGACTTCTTTGGGGATCTCCCATGTGCCTAAATCCAAATTTATCCATGACCACTTCGATAGTCTTAATTCAATCGTGCGTAGGCCCGTGAGCTGTAAAAGCTGTGTTGCTATTTTTACGATTATGCTACCGGTATATCCTGCTAATGCCCGATTAAAGTCGGGTAGCTGCTCAACTGTTAGAAATGGATAATGTTTTGGTGTAGAAGTAGTCATTGCAATGGTCAAATCTGGTGCAGGATTATATTCAACGAGACCTGTAGCCATAGCAAATCTAAAAACTTCGCCACAACGTCGCCGAGCTTTTTTAGCGCGTTCTATTGCCCCTCTTCGCTCGAATACGCGTAAAACTTCAAGAAGCATACGTGGTTTTATGTCTCGTATTGGGATATCCCCAATCATGGGGAATATATCTTTATTAAATATTGATATAATTTCTTCTGAATGATTTATTGACCATCTATTTGATCTAACGGCATACTATTACAAAGCTAATGCCTTGAATGTGCTAGCATATGCACTTTTCGTCTCTGCTAGCTGAGCTCGTTTATGAACAGAGGGATCAATACCAGAAGATAGTAATGCTTTTGCTTCTTCTCTCAGCTGTCTGGCTGCTGCAAGGCTTAATGAGGGATACTTGCCAAGGGTAAGTAACTTCTCCTTTCCCTGAACTTCATATCGCAATCGCCACACCTTTGATCCTGCCACGGACATGTAAAGTCCTAGCCCTCCGGTATCTGTTAGACGATAGGGTTTTTGCTTTGGTTTTGCTGCATCGATCTGCTTGATTGTGAGCATGTCGGGTAAAAATCCTGTTCTGTAAAAACTTTACCCGGGAATATACCCGACAAAAAGGGTGTTAGTTCATTCCCTTCAGTTCGCCTCAGTTCAGGATTATTTTATTATCTATCAGATTTTAAAGGTTTTTATTTCAGGTGGGTGCGTTTGAGTGCAGGTCTAAATGGCCCGACAGGAATCGAATCTTTTATAAATCACATGTTTTATATTGATTTTTTAAATAAATTCAAAATTAAGCCCCATTTTAAAGCCCCTTTTGAAATTCCGTCACTTTGTATAATACAAAGAATGACTGTATCACTTTCTACACTGAGCTATAGAAATCCATTGCGGTCTATTGTTCAAATATTATACGAATATGAAGTCCGTAATAGGAACAAATTCTGAACTTAATTCCTGCAAAACCATTATCGAGGCATACTCGGTATGTAGCAAAATCCCAACGCTTGAAGAAGCCAGCCAAGGCAAAGGGCTATCAGCCTCTCACGTCACGTCTTGAGCACCTAGGAGGTATTCAGCAAAGAGCCTATCTGGTAGTACAGCTCACAGCAGAGGAAGAGGAGTAATCTCTCACGTGAGGAAAAAATAGGTTGTTTCAGTTGTTTCAAAGAGTGGTTTTTTGTTTAACTATCTGTTATTAAATGGATTTATTTTTCATCCTGAAACAATTCAAGGGGGCTTTGAAACAACCGTTCCGGAAGCACGGCTATCAACACATTGGGGATGCTGGGGCATCGGGGAGATGATTTAGCAGAAAAGCTCCTTCTTTGGCTGGCCCCCATGCCAACGGAATACGCTGATCACTAATAGTATGGCAATCTTGCTGTATGTATAGCCAGTTGGTAGACTTCAGTAGACGAATAGGCTATGTCTAAGCTGATCTCCGAAAATTAGCCCATCTCTACAAACTGACGTAGTCGATTTAAAACTAGAGAGCAAGGAACAGTGTATGAATGGAGAAGTGATAAACAGTGATCCACTGGCTGAGTTACAAAAGAAAGCAGAAGAGTTTATCTCTATCAAAGAGGTTCTGTCATTGTTTTGTAAGAAGCTAGGATGCAACGTAGAAACTGCCGCTGAAATTATCATATCGAAATTACCGAATGACAATGACTTTCACGGACAGCCTATCAATCTCGGATTTTTTGGTGAAAAAATAGGTACTGCGACGTTTGTTCCTTGTGAACATGAACCATCTCTTAGGCAACTTCTTATAGATATTGTACGAGGCGATGAGTCTGCATTTGCTATTACATTTTAAATGGAATAATAAAAATGAATATCAGTGACCTTGATGATAAGTACGGACAATATGGCTTCATTAAATCGGATTTAGAATATTTGTTAGGTTTTTATTTAAACAGTGATGTAAAACCCTTACCAGATTATTTATATCCATACAAAACTCGGTTTGGCATTACTATAAAAGAATCTGCTAATATTATGGCAGGTTTTAAGCCAATGGATAATGTTACGGTAGTCGATAAAGCTGAATTATTCCATGCTTATTTAGATTCTCTTTGGGATGCTGTAGATAACGGATTACTCAATGCAACCAAGATTGAAGAAGAATACTATAACGACGAAAAATATAGAGTAAATGCCATCCTAATAAAAGATGAAGTAACTATATGGGCTGAGAAAAATAATATTCAGTGGCCTTTTGGTGTGGAAGAGCGTAGTGGAGGTGGAGAAAAAACAAAAGAAAGTACTGATGATATTATCAAAAGATTAATGGCTGAAAATGAAAAATTGAAAAATGAAATATCAGAAGTTCGGGAGCTGCTGCCTATTCTACTTAAAACATATCGTGATGATGATCCTCTTACACTAGAAATTGAAATTCGGAGAGAAAATTGAATTAATTATGATCCTGATAATGATAGGGCAACGAGAGATAATCAAGAGGCAATAGTGCATTATCTTGAAACAAAAGGATTTACAAACCGTCAGGCTAGTTCTATTGAAATGGTCGCTTGCCCGATAAAACGATGATACGACTTTTCTAAGTATCTATTCTAATACCGCTATACTTGCCATTTTATAACTGTTAAAAGTTGGCACATTGCAAGACTGATGTAGCGGTGCCTAAGAGTGAGAGCCACTCTCCATTGTCTTATAAGTATTGGCCAAAAGTGTCTCACTATTCGGAACAGCTATTTAGTTACCCTCAGGGGAAGATTGCGAACGTCTTTCGGATATCACTTGAACAATGTAACAATTAAATTAAATAACAATGAGTTATGGTGATCGCGATGGAGGGTTGTTCGTTTTTTATACATTCGCTTATCATGTGAACATCCATTCTTTAACCCTAACCCTCAGGGTGATTTCGCAATAAAAACCATTACCCTTAGGGTATATTAATTCTGAGCATTAGGGTCGTAAAACACAAAAATAAAGTAATTTACCATTCACCCTTAGGGTTCTTTTTTCTTAAAGATCCCTCAGGAATGAGGGTATGGAAATAAAGAATTTTTTTGTGCAATGATTATCTCACAAATAACAAATATTACGAGGTAAACATGTCTCAAACACTTATACGTCTACCAGAAGTCCAGCACCGTACCGGTTTCGGTAAGGCATGGATTTACCGCTTAATCAGCCAAGACCGTTTCCCATCTCCCGTAAAGACTGGCTTACGTTCAATTGCTTTTATTGAGAGCGAGGTAGACGAGTGGATTAAGGAGCGCATTATTGAGTCTCGTGGGGAGTGCAACTAATAGGCAAACACGGGGTGTGCGTTTTTGCGTGCTTTTGCGCGCGCTTTCTTTGAACATTGGAAATGTAAGAACAATACATATATTTAACTGAGAATGACCAATCATGAAAAAATTAACTGTCTTAGCTGGCAGCGGACGGACTCAACCTGAAGCCAGCCAAGGAAAGAACTATCCTCTGCCTAGCTCACTGAGCTTAATATTTAGCTCAACCAATGTGACGGCCTCGGATAGCTCCGAGGTCACTGTATCGATGACCTCGGAGGATTCAGCGGGTTACGCCAATTTGAGTTCGCCAAAACGGGCGAGCGCAAAATATCGTCAGCACCAGACCCCCATGCCGGAGGTCACTGTGACCTCTTGCAATGCAATCAATGTGTTAGCTCCAGCGTCTTTGGGGGTATGCCCAGATAACCTACTGAATATCAAGGCTGAATCGGAGTTTGTCCAGGCAGCAGATATTGCTCAAACTTTGTGCGTTACTATCGGTAACTCGCAAAATCAGCAGAGGTTGGGGTCTTTAAGACCCCGACATGTTCAAAAGAATGATTTTCGTACTTTAGAAGATGTGCAGGTAACGGGAGAAAAGAAGGGCAGCATTCGCAGTGCTACCCTTCGGCATGGTGGGGAAGTAAGTCAGCTTTGGCCCTCTTGCGCAACCGGCGTTTGATCTCGCCACGCATGGAAGTAACTATAAAACCGGCGCTACTTTCTTGCTCGTCCTTAAGAGAGTCCATCTGCTCTACTACTTCATGGGGAACCCTTACGGTAAAAAGCTGTGACTTAGCGTTTTTATTTCCTGTTGCCATCACTTACTCTCTGTTGTTTCGGTGTGTTTCAGTATACGCAAAAAAACCTAGAGAAAAAGTCTTGACGTGTGTATCACCTATGCGTAATGTGATACACACCTTAATTCTGATAAGGTCTAAGAATAGCGGGGCCCAGAAGGATTGCACTCCATTCCGGGCCTCTAACCACAATGTAACAGAGGCTTACACTATGGCATTTCTACATAGTACCCAAACTCGCCCCAAATTTACAGATACATATTGGATCGTCCCGTGTTACGAGACGACGCCTTACGGCAAAGTGTCGTTCACACGTCAAGATCGCTGTATCTTCATCGCCATGTTCAAAGACAGCCGCCTGATATGTGCTGGGCGTCAACCTGTTGGCTCAACCACGTATGGAAAACATACGAGGTCGCAAAAGGAGGGCGTTAAACATACGATGTTGCATGAAGGCATAGAGGAAATCTTTACCCCCAAAGGTATGGTCAACATCACCCCACCTTCAACCATAACGAACATCGTTACAGTTCAGGGGGTGGCACATGCGTGAAGAAATCACATTAGAGCCGATTGACGCCTTAATCAAAATTGAGGCATTAGCCGCTGCCGCTGCGCACCTTACCGATGATGAATATGAACGCGCATTAGGTAATGAAGTTATAGGTGTCATTGAATCGACCGCCAAGAAAGCGTAGGAGGTGGCTCATGTCTAATTACGTCGCCATCCAGAACACCGCCATGCCGGTAGTCGAGTACCAAGGTAAGCGAGTGGTCACCTTCGCCATGATTGATAAGGCGCATGGACGTCCGAAGGGCACCGCCGGGCGTTATTTCCGCCGTCATCGTGAACGTTTCATCGAAGGGAGCCACTTTTTTGAGCTATCTTCCGGACTAATAGTCCGCAACATACCTACAGACCTTTTCCCGAAGAAGAGTCCCAAGGGATGCTCATCACCGAGATGGGATACCTGTTGTTGGTTAAGCCATTTCAGGATGATTTAGCATGGGAAATTCAAGAGGAGCTGGTTACCGTCTACTTCCGCCGCAACACCCTGGGCGAACTCCGTCACGTCGAGATACCCAGTCTCGAAGAGTTAAGCCAATAGGTGCGATCAGGCAAAACGATCAAAGGAGGAACTTCGATCGTTATTAACAACTAGGGTATATAAAGACAGAGGGAGTATTCTGGTTGGGTGAAGAAATTTATATTTCCGATGTCGAATATCGCCAATATGCAATATAGATAATTCATCTACCGTTGGACAGGAGAAAATATGCCTAGACTAAGTCTTAGTGATACCCTGAATGAGTCCTACGGCCGGTTAGTTCAGGTGCTTAGAACTCATGATGGTGATGTATCATAGTATCGCTAATTAATATTAGCGAGTTAATGGGAGTTGTTATTGACGCAGGTTCATCATTTCCTCCTGAATCTTCGCTTAACACTATCAAATTGATTATGCAGATAAACAAGCTATCTGAGTATGTTGAAGCCAAAACGAAAGAGGATGCTCTAAGCACTAGCCATTAACACAGAAAGGCAAATTAATGACTTTAAATGATGCGGAATAACCGCAGGGCATCCCCTTAACCAAATGCAGGATTCTATATGAGTAATTTATATTACGAAGAGGCTAACCACGCCGTAGAGATGGAAAAGCAACGCTATTACAAAGTGGCTGAATACGCATAGAAGCGGGCGGCGCAATATGCCAAAAACCCTAAAAACAAGGCATATGCTTTAGGGCGAGCGTTACTAAACAGTAAACGTCATTCGCTGGACGAACGTTATTGGCTGTTGAAGCTGGAAAGTCAGCGATTACATGCCGAGCAAAAACAAAAGAAAGCTATCGCATAAGCTCTGCAAGCTCATCTTTGCGAGGAGAACGCCTCATGAACGGTTGGACACGCCTTGCCGAGACCGCTGAGAGGCTGGAGTGCAGAGGGCTTTACCGTCGGGCTGTGCCGCTGTCACCCTCACATGAAAAGCAGGATATCTGTATTAACGCCATCAAGCGTTGCTCCGGGCATAAAGGGTATTAATGAATCAGGAGTCATACCAATGAATCTCGATGAAATGAGTGAAAAAGAACTGGTAGAATTTATCAGGAAAAGCGGTGTTGAGATGCCTCAGTGGTTGCTCGACATGAAGCCAGGAGAAAAACATCGCCAATTGACACGCGAACAGCAATTGGAATTCGCAGAAATTCACTGCATCCAGCTAAGGGCTTGTGCTGCGCTCTACTATATCGATGAATGTATTAAACGCTTTGGCCGTGGCCCGGACGGACAACTGATTTTTTGCCATGAGAATACGGTGGTGGAAATCAACAAGCCGGTGATTGAAAAACTGCTCAAGGTACAGATTGAAGACGTCCTGATAGATGAGATGCCCGAGGATAAATATATCTCCGTCATGAGGTTTTATAAGTGGGATGAAATTAACCGCAAGCGTAGCTCGTCGCCCTGGCTGGTTGAATTTATCGACGAGGTGTTAATCGCCTGCGCGGAAGAAATGCTGAATTCATTTATCGACACACCTAAATCTAAACAAATTCATTAAGGAAAGAATCATGACCCAGATTATTCTTATCAAGAATACCCAACTGCCCGTTATCGAGTATCAGGGCCAGCGTGTGATTACAACCGAGCTGTTGGCTCAGGGGTATGGTGCTGAGGTGAAAAGCATTCATATGAATTTCACACGTAACAAATCACGTTTTGAAGAAACTAAGCATTATTTTCTGCTTCAAGGTGAGGAACTTAAGGCGTTTATCAACTAACCCACTAATTGTGGGTTAGTTGATAAACGCTCTCCGAGCTTGGTTCTTTGGACTGAGCGCGGGGCCTCCCGTCACGCCAAGATGCTGGAGACTGACCAGGCGTGGGAATGGTATGAGGCGCTGGAAAATAACTACTTCCGCTTACGCGAACAAAAATCCCCCGTCGAACTTGGCCTGCCGAACTTCCTTGACCCGGCAGAAGCGGCGATCGCATGGGGCCAAGAGCGCAAGACTGTGCAACTGATTTCCTTCGAGCGTGACCAGGCAATTCGCACCAAAGCCGAGATCGGCAGCCGCCGTGAAGCAACCGCGATGTCAACGGCTTCAGTAGCGGTGCGTGAGCGCAACAAGTTGGCGGCCCGTCTGGGCGAATGCACCCGTCACGCAACGGTGCAGGCAGTGATGAATAAAACCGGCAAGGAATACCCGTGGCGTCCACTCCGTAAATGGTGTGCCGACCATGATGTCGCGGTTATCCACGTTCCTGATGCCCGCTACGGCTCCGTTAACTCATGGCCCGCTGAAGCGTGGATTACCGTTCACGGTATCAATCTGCCTGAACTGTTTGGTGAGGTGGCACATGCGTAACGCTCCTATCCCTCTAGATACCGCAGCATACCGGGCAAGCGTCGCCTGTTCGCTGTACGAGGTCATTCTTGATAAGGCTAATGATGAGAAATCTTCACCTGTGCTCATCGATTTAATCAGTCTGGCTTGCGACATCAACTTTGAGGTCAGCCGCTCACTGGAAGCGCTGATGGAGGGAGACGATCATGACTGATATCTACCACCAACTGACCCGTCACGACTTTTGCCAGATGGATACGGACAGCCTGACGGAGGTCCGCAATCAGTACAGCGACGCCTTCGACGGCATTATGGCGGCTCCACGAGCGATGGGCAGCATGGCCTTTTGGGCACGCAGTAGTGATGAATACAGTGATGAACAGGCTTTTGAGGATTATCAAGCGGTAGCTGAATCATTGATGTACCTTCCGCGCATTGCTGAAGCCTTCAAATTTAATGCTATCGACGCAGATTTTGAACTTCGTTGCCGCGAAGGTTTTCCAGTCTCACACCACACTCAAACTATAACCCAAATAAAAACGGAGGACGCCGCATGAGCCGCTATCACGTCGAGAATACCCCGGACGGCATCAAGATATCTCAGCATACCGCCGAGCGCCTGTACGTGCTGTAGACCTCATCCCCTACGCTGACATCATGCCCCTCCTTGACGCTGGAGAGTGGGATGAAGACACAGATTTGGCACTGACCATCGCCGTTAAGTGGGGGGAGTCGGGTTACGACTATACCAACGAGGATACGCTACTGATGTGGCGCTGGCTGATTGCCTACGCCTTCAACCGTGAGCAACGTGAGGCAAACGGCACCGTTACCGTTGAATGGCGTCCGGGTGAGTTCAAGGAATGTGCGGTTTATCAGGGCGAATATGGCGCAGAGCAAGGAACGATAAACGCTGTCCAGTTCTATGCCGCCATGCGTGGTGAAAATGCGGCCTTTCCGAGATGGGACGCGAGGTGCTATCCGAGTTGCATGATGGCTTCATTCAGCAAATTCACGGCTCCGGGATGCCGGAAGTACCGACTGCACATTAAGGGGGAAAATATGGCACTGGAAACAAAAGACTTCCGTCTTAATTTTCTGGCTAACCAGTACTCTGCCGCTATGTATGCCGCGATACAAAAAGAGAACAGCGGTGACTGGTTTACCGTGAACGCCGGTGAGCAGGACATCCGTGTCGACATTATCGGCGGGATATCCGGGGTGCGTGACCTGATAGACGCTTATGGGCTGGAAGCCATGAAGCTGAATTACCCGCAGTGGGAATCCTTGGCAATCGCACTGCTTACCAAATCCTTGAAGGGGAAACGACTGACAAAGGCCGGGCGGGAAATATGGCAAAGCATGGTCAACGACATGGGTGCGACCGTTATCGCGAGGGGGACATAATGCCCTCTTTTGTCGATGAAGTCCGTGCCAAGGCCAACGGCCATTGGGAGCCAATCCTGGAGCGCCTCGGCATATCGACCAACCGCAAGGGTAGCCGAAGAGATGTCTATACCGCTGCCGGAGAAGCAGCCAGCCAAAGAGAAGCCTCTGCGCCCGATAGCTGAGCGTGTGGCGGCATTACTCAAGACCACCCATATAGGCGAGTCCGTCTATCTCAACAATAAGGGGCTGCAAGGCCCCCACCCGTTGCTCAAGGATGGTTCGCTACTGCTGGTACTCCGCACGATGGCGGGTACGGTCACCGGCGCTCAGACCATACGGCCTACTGGAGAAAATCGCCTGCTCGCGGGCACGAAAAAGAAAGCGGCCTTTATTCCCGTTGGCGATATCCCCGAGAACCCCGATAGCGTGGTGATTGCCGAGGGCTATGCCACGGCATTGAGTCTGGCTGTGTGCGGCGCTGAGGTAATACTGGCAGCCATTGATGCGGGCAATCTGCTCTCTGTCGCTCATGCCGTGCGGGAGAGCTGGCCGCAAACGCCCATCATCATAGCCGGAGATAACGATGTGACCCCGGAGGGCAAGAACGTCGGTAAACGTGCCGCCGAGGAAGCCGCACGTGCCGCTTCTTGCCTGTTTGCCGTGCCGCCAACTGACCATAAGGCCGACTGGAACGATTACCGCCAGCAGAACGGCGTAGAGGCGCTACAGAGGGTTTTTATGTTAAGTGCCGTAGAGCCGGAAATGCCCGTGGCAGAGGAAGTCGTGCCAATTGAGGAAAATATAGTGTCATCAACAAAATTAACCGTCATTGAAGGTGGGAAAAAAGAGAAAAAAGCGACTGACCCGTTGAAGCCCCGGATTGAGAGCCGTGAGGAGGGCGTGTATTGGGTCGAGCCGAAAATGGATAAAGATACCGGTGAAATAGTTAACAAGGAGCAATGGTTGTGCTCCGCTATCAACGTTATCGGTAAGGGCGAGGATGAAAAAGAGCGTTACTTGATTCTGGAGTGGAGCAAAGGTAAGAAAAAAACAGTTACACGAAAGGCAATACGGGCCGCCGACATTGGCGAGCGTGAAGGATGGCGCATGCTAAAGGCGGGCGGCGTTGACGTAACAACGAAATCAGGATTGCGGGCAACGCTGGGCGACTGGCTGCAACGTTCAGCAGGAAAAGAGATGTGGAGCATAACCCCGCGCTCTGGCTGGCATAAAGGGGCCTATATCATGCCCGATGGGTCAATCATCGGTGAGCCAGAACAGCCGATTATGTTTAACGGAGGAACCGCAGCCGCAGAAGCCTACAGCGTTGAAGGAACGGCGGAAAGCTGACGTGAGAATGTGGCGCGTCTGGCTGAGGGGAATCCGTTCCAGATGCTAACCGTTGGTGTGGCCCTTGCCGCTCCCATGCTGCCACTCGTGGGCGCTGATGGTTTCGGCGTTCATCTCTACGCACAGTCTACCGCCGGTAAGACGACCGCTGAGGATTTAGCCGCCAGCTTGTACGGTGAGCCGGAGCGCCAGCGGCTAACGTGGTACGGCACAGCGCTTGGTGTGGCAAACGAGGCGGAGGCGCATAACCAAGGACTACTATCGCTCGATGAGGTGGACCAGGGAGCCGCACCCAAACATGTGTACACCGCCGCCTATACACTGTTCAACGGTAAGGGGAAATTGCAGGGTTCCCCGGAAGGTGGTAACCGTGTACAAAAATACTGGAAAACCGCCGTGATAAGTACCGGAGAGCGTGATCTGGAAACCTACCTGAAAAGTGCAGGTATTAAGGTTAACGCCGGGCAATTGGTGCGTTTGCTCAATATCCCGGTCACACGTCCGACCCAGTTACACGGGCATGAAAGTGGTAAGGCACATGCGGATGCGTTGAAAGAAGCGTGGAAGCAGAATCACGGGGCGGCGGGCCGTGAGTGGATCCAATACCTCTCGACCCGTAAGCAAGAAGCCATCGAGGCGTACCAAAAGGCCAAACGCCGCTGGATATCACTTATCCCGGAAAGCTATGGTGAACGGGTGCATCGTGTGACCGACCGTTTCGCCGTCATAGAAGCCGCAGGATTGCCGCGATGCATTACAGCATATTTTTAATATTTGGGTGGTCACCTTTGGTACGGGCAATAAAGAGATTGAGCAAATAAAGCAGCAGGTAGAGGCATTTCTAAATAATTACGGATTTAGTCGTTACCTGCCTTACCCCAATCCAGACCCTAGAGATCTTCCTGTACATAAGTTAGCTGGCTATCGTACTGGAAAGGCGTTTGAAGAGGGAGCGTCTTTTCGGTTCTACACATTCCCCAATGTCTTTGAGGAAGAGATTGCCAATGGATTCGAGTACAAAGAGTTTGCTCGGGTACTCGCAGAACTTGGCATGCTGGAAACGGGAGGGGATCGCTACAAGAAGAAAGCGTTTAATAAGATTGGTGGTAAACAACATGTTTTCTATGTGCTGATGTTTGGGCCAGAAGAACCAGACCAGCCAAAAGAATAATTCAAACACGCGCGAAAATGTGGAGATATTGACGGGTTATAATAGCGGATATCACATTAACTCATTGAAATATAATAAATAACATAACCCGTGAAATACTATATATAACCCGTAAATATCAATTTGTAATCCGTAGATTGGGTATTGTAACCCATGAAACTCCGTTTCTAATCCTTGAGTCACTTCCTGTAATTATATTAAGGCGAGATTGCTGTACGGGTTATTGGAGCAGATTTTACGGGTTACGATTTTCTGGTTAAAAAATAGCAATTTATTGATTATTAATGTAAATAAAAACTTAGCACCCTATGATACCCCGTTACCCCGTTACCCCGTTACCCCGTTACCCCGTTACCCCGTTACCCCGTTACCCCGTTACCCCGTTACCCCGTTACCCCGTTACCCCGTGTAACCCGTGGCTTCTTGTACTTTTTACAAAACGCGTTTAGCAAAGAGATGTTTATCTACCGTTGATGTTGACGCTTTAGCCCAATCACTGAAAAAGCTTCCTCTTTGGCTGGCTAACCAAGTGACAGGAGATGCAGAAACGAAAGATAGTACTAATAAGCAGATGCCAATAAGTGAAATATTTCAATAAACGACAAATTTGGAGATTGCCAAGATGAATGATAGCCATACCAAGATTGCGATAAAAACCATAACTCCTCTTTCTGCTGGATGGTGGGTGAAAGATACAGAATGCACGGATTCAGGTGCCACATACGAATATTATCACCCCGTAGCAGGCATGGCTCAATATATACATTATGGAGTCAATGTTATTTATCCTGTTTGTAACGGTGAAGTTGGATTAGAGGCAATGGCTAAGACACCACTTTTTATGCCGGCAGCAAAGTTCTATCCTCTCAACGAAACAGATTTTTGGGTGATTGAGCCGGTTCACCAAAAGTTGCTTTCAGATATTATATTTCAAGTCGAAGAATGGCCCGAAACACACCCATATGCGATGCAGCGTGAATATAGCTTTATCTATTGTGTTAAAAAAATGCTAAAGCGTGATAACAATGGATGGCAAAGAACAGATGATAAAATTCAATTGTGTGTGTCAGAATATTCTGCCGTAGACAAAGACATGGCGGTTATTCATCGTGATAGTTGGAAAGCTGAAAGAGAATGGCATAAAGAGAGGGGTTATCTGTAAGAAGTCAACATCGCCAGCCAAAGGAAAAGCCTCTTCCTTGGCTGGCCCCATGCCAAGGCATCGTTTACCAGACAGGCATTCTATGAACACAGGGGGTGCAAATGAACAAAGATAGTTACTACCGTAGTACGCGGATTGCAGTATTGGCACTGCCGTTATCGTATGCGCAGTGCTGCGAGGAAAGAGATTGCCCCCAATGCATTGGGTGATGGCGAGTGGCTAATTTATGCGCGTGAATCCTGGCTTGAAAAGAGGTTGGAAATTATTCATCCGCGAACACGTCAGGAAGCCATAGATGTACTAAAATGGTATATAGACTTTCCGCGCTTTGAGGACGAGAATGGTGATAACGTTTATCTTAATCTTATTGGTCAGTATCATAGGCCTTACTGGCCGTGCGTTATTATGAGATAATTAATCCATTAAAAAATACTGAATAGCTTGTCGCAAGCGTTGAATTGATTTGAGTTCAATGGTCTTCTTTTTGGTGTCGTCGAAAAATTATCATGGGAGGCGGCATGAGAGCACGACGGCGACTGACTGCCCGCGATATTCCGCTTATCCGAACGCTGCTGGCCTCCGGTATGCCAGTGGCGGAGGTAGCACGAAAATTCGAGGTTCGTAAGCAGAACATCTACAGCATTAAAAACAACAAGAGCTGGAGGGCGGTGGAATGAACATTGAGTGGGTGCGGGGCCGTATCAGATACGCGTTGGCGGATATTCGTCAAATCAGGAACGGGCAATTGGTCAATCTGGCGGAGCGGACGCGGGTAGAAACCTCACGCTTCAATCGTAACCCTCCGCGCTTTTTCTGCCATGCAAACGGTAGCACGATCAGGGTGCCATCGTCGCCGGTGAAAGCGAAGCAAACACGGGTGAAGGGTAAAGCTATTATTCCGATACATGAGTACGATTATTCTCTCGTGCCCTGGCGTCGTGCCATCGGCGGCCTGGATGAACCGCTACAGGCGTGGATCCGGTATTGCTATGGCGATTACCGGCACCACGCTGAACAGCTCAATGTGGTGCCTTACGTGTGGCAGAAGTTCATGGCGCAGCAACCGGGGCGTATATCCGGCAAGGTGAGGCAACGCTTACAAGGATTGGCGTTGCTTGCTGTGCAGGTGGTGGCACGGGAAATAGATGGTCGCCCGAAGCGTTATACCTACGCTGAGCTGGCGGATATGGTGGGCGTCAAAAAACAAAACTGGAATGAGGTCTATAAACACTATTGGCATGGATTAATAGAGGCTACCTTCTGTCTTGATTTAGCAGCGTTGAAATGTGTAGACAACGTCATGCTTTTACAAAAACCGGGAAGTCCTACTTGCAAAACTGTATTTTTCGGCTATAATTTGACTATAAATCTATATGATGTCTAAATTGTAGCTAAAGTTCGGATGCGTCAAATCCGGCTTCTCAAGGCCTCAACTCCCTCAGGTGGTTGGGGCTTTTGCTATTGACAGCTACTGATTGCTGAATAAAATTATTAGGTCGCACATCTGATTGTTGTCCAGTCCGTATCAGTTTTGCGCAGATGTGCGATAGGGCCTCGGCTAATGCCGGGGCTTTTGCTTTCTAAAGGTTTCAGCGCTGACTATCAGCTTTGCATTTTGGACAGAAGCGCGATAGAAACTCGCACAGCTCCGTGGTTTTATCATTGGAACCTAAAGAGTGAAGTAATGCACTGAATTCTGATTCCAGCTGTTCAAACTTTTTCAGGTAATCGGCAGGGCTTAGCTCCTCGGATAGTCTGCGAAGATATTCAAAAGCAAGTTGATGGGCTGTCGGTTTATTGTTCATGGCGATGTCCTTTTCGTTATGGGTAGGCAGTCTGATAAGTACTGGTAACTCAAGTTAAGCATAATTCGTGTTTGACGCATTTTTCAAGGCTACGCTCCGGCGTGGCCTTTTTTCTGACTGATAGCCATCCCGGACGCGGTGGCGCAATAACCCCAATAACTCCAATGGATAAATTTACTACCGGCTCT
Organism: Sodalis glossinidius str. 'morsitans'; assembly: GCF_000010085.1. Classification (NCBI taxonomy): domain Bacteria; kingdom Pseudomonadati; phylum Pseudomonadota; class Gammaproteobacteria; order Enterobacterales; family Bruguierivoracaceae; genus Sodalis; species Sodalis glossinidius. The sequence continues at coordinate 2,809,015 of NC_007712.1, read as the reverse complement.
GCCTACAGCTGGGGCTTTGTCACGTGCTTGCTGGGCGCGTTGTCGCTTAATCAATGGGCATTGATTACCGGTATCGCATGCACCTTGGCCACCTTTTTGCTGAACTGGATTTACCGGCATAAGGAATACCGTTTCAGGACGAAACGCGACCCATGAATCCCGAGCTGCGTAACCGATTGATAAAAGGCACAGCAGGCGGTGTTATTGCATTAGCGACCGTGCTAATTCAATGGCACGAGAGCGTACACTACACTCCCTATCGGGATTCTGGCGGCGTATTGTCGGTCTGTTATGGACATACCGGTAGCGATATTGTCCCCGGTAAGCGCTATACCGTTGCTGAATGTCAAGCCCTGCTAGATAGCGACCTGAAAGCCGCAATGTCCGTCGTTGACGCCAATGTTACCGTACCACTGACTGAGAGCCAAAGAGCGGCGTTAGCCTCGTTCGTCTACAACGTGGGGAACGGGGCGTTTGCGCGCTCTACGCTACTGAAAAAGCTGAACGCCGGAGACATGGCCGGTGCCTGTGATGAGATGCGGCGCTGGAAATATGTTGGCGGCAAAGTATCGAAGGGACTGGTCAATCGGCGTTACGCCTGAGCGCTGTGCTCGTCTGCCTGTACCTACCAGTGTTGTTAACCGGCTGCGGGCGCACGCAGACCAGATACCTGCCCATCCCGCCCGCGCTGATACCGGCCACACTGCTCGATGATTGTCCAGCGCCAGTTATCCCGGAGCGCATGATCTGGGGCGGCAGCGTGATACTCAACGAGAAGCTGCTGCTGGCATTGGAGATGTGCAATCAGGATAAAGCGGCGCTGAGGCAGATTGAGGCAATGCGAAAATGACCGAACCCCGCATCTACGGCTCGCGTTGGGATAAAGCCCGTCGTGCCTTTCTGGCCCGCCATCCGCTGTGCATGATGTGCCAGCAGCAGGGTAAGACGGTGGCGGCGACCGTGGTTGACCATATCACCCCGCACAAGCTGAAGGCGGCGTTGCAGTCGGGTAATACTGTGGCTATAGCGCAGGTACAGGGATTGTTCTGGGAGCGGCGCAACTGGCAGCCGTTATGTACGCTGCACCATAACGCCACCAAGCAACGCATGGAGAAGCGCGGCGGGGGAATGGGGTGTGACCTTCAGGGTATGCCTTTGGATGGAAATCAGTACTGGCCGCGATAAGGTTTATTTAAAAATAAAGTGTTCGTATGAGATTTTATTTATGAGTTTCATTTCTTGATAGAGTTAAATAATAAATTTTTCTGCGGAAACTTCAAATAAAATAACGGCAGGGGAGGGGTAAAACTCCAAATGAATTAAGCGAATTGGCCGCCTCCTGCCCTTTATTTTAACGCTAACCCGATTTTTTGTTTTTTTAGGTCGTCTTATTATGGCAGATAAACGCACTCGCTCAGACAGCTCAACGGCAGCGCTGAAGGCCATGAAAAATGCGTGCGAGGATACTCTCATGCCCCTACAGCATGCGGGCTTGGAGAAAAAAGCCGAACCATTCTGGCATGACAACATTCGCTCAAAATCACTGGACAGCTGGACGCCAGCGGACCTCCTGGCGGCGGTAGAACTGGCGAATAATCAGCAACTGGCAGGGGGTGGGCTTTGTTGAGGTAGTGCCTGAGACGATGCGCGCTGGCGACATTATCATGATGCAGGTATCGGCCCCGGTCACCAATCACGCTGCCGTCTATCTCGGGGATAACCTTATGCTTCACCATCTGTTTGGCAAACTGTCGGCGCGAACGCCGTATGGCCGCTATTACCGCGACAGGACGGTGCGCATCGTGCGCCACAAGGAGCGTTTACATGCTGAGAACCATTAAACTTAAGGGGGCGCTGGGCAAACGCTTTGGTCGCACCCATCGTTACCATGTTGCTGATGTGAAAGAGGCACTCCGGGCGCTTTGTGTCACGCTGCCCGGCTTTGAAAACACTATGAGTAACGCCCACCATGACGGTATTCGTTTTGCCTTTTTTAACGGCACGGAAAATATTGGCATTGAGCAGTTTGAGATGAGCAAGGGTGACCGGGATATCGTTATTATGCCGGTGATTGAAGGGGCCAAACCCGGAGGTTTTTTACAGGTGGTGTTAGGTGCCGCCGCGCTGGCCGGGGCCTTTTTTACCGCAGGAACCTCGCTGGCGCTGTTCGGCGTGGCGGCATCAACCCTGCTGACTGGCCTCGGGACCTCGATGCTGCTGGGCGGGGTGGTAAAGCTGATGACGCCGCAGCCCAATTACGGCGTCGGGAAATCATCGAGTGCCGACAATAAACCCAACTATGCTTTTGGCGCGCCTGTCAACACGGTGGCGATGGACTACCCGGTGCCGGTGTTGTACGGCCAGCGGGAAATCGGCGGTGCGGTCATCAGCGCCGGTGTTTTTGCCAGCGACCAGCAGTAGGTAAACCATGCAACTGCTTAAAAACGCGACAATAATTCAGGGGGCCAAAGGCGGTGGCGGTGGCGGTCATACGCCGACGGAGCAGAGCACCCGCTGTCGGTGTCGAAGCTTAAAATGCTGCTGGCGCTCTCTGAATGTGAAATCCAGGGCGAGCTAACCGCACAAAATATCTTTCTCAACAATACCCCGCTGGCGAATGATGATGGGTCGTATAATTTTACCGGCGTCGTCTGGGAATACCGCAAGGGCACACAAGATAAGGACTACATTCAGGGCATGCCGGAGGTGGATAACGAGGTGGCGGTAGGCATCGCCGTCAAAACGTCGTCGCCGTGGGTGCATGCCTTCAGTGACCTGAATCTGGACGCGGTGCGCATCAAGCATTGATAGCGACCGCCTGGCGATACGCTACTATCGGGTGACCTCGGTCAGCGCCAATGACGACGGCACTTTTAGCATTGCTGGGTACAGCATGATCTGAACAAATACCGCTACATCGATGACGGGGTAAGCATTACGCCACTGCCGGTCACGGTGACGCCCTCAAGCGTGATGCCTGCGCCACAGTCTATCGTGATAACGGAAACAGACCATATTGTTCAGGGGATAACGGTCGCTACCCTCCAGACGTCGTGGGAGAAGGTGGACGGGGCCATCAACTACCTCGCCCAGTGGCGTCGGGATAAGGGCGACTGGGTGAATGTGGGCGAAACCAGTGCACAGGGTTTTAGTGTGCAGGGTATTTACGCCGGGGGATATGATGTGCGCGTACGCGCCGTCAATGCCGCCGAGGTCTCTTCACCCTGGGGGCATGCGCCCTCGACCACCTCGGACGGCCAGAATCCGTTACTGCTGGCCAATGTGCCCTATCCGGCGGTCAATTATCAGCATGGCCCGCTGCCTGCCGGTGTCAGCCGCTGGTACCGGGCAAGACTGGTGGACCGCATTGGCAACAAGGGCGACTGGACGCCGTGGGTCAGGGGCGAATCCTCGTCCGATGCGTCGGAAATTCTCGGCAATATCACCGAAGGCTTTTTGACGGCGGAGGATGGTGCACGTCTGACCGAGGAAATCAATACAGTCACTGACGCCGTCGCTGAAGCAGCATTAGCCAATAATGCGGATATGCAGCGCTGGCGTAGAGAAAACGGGCAACGTAAAGCCGAAATACTTGAAGTGCGCACCACGGTCGTCGATGAGGAAAGAGCTTTTGCCGAGTACCAGCAGCGGGTGCAGGCGGAATTCAAGAAAAACAAGGCGATGATAGACACCAGGGCAACGACCGTTTTTGACCATACGGGTTCCGGCAGCGCCCTATTTAGCGTAAAGGTCGGTGTCGATATAGACGGCACCTACTGCGATGCGGGGATGACGATAGCGGCCATCGCCGAGGTGGGGCAGCCGGTGATAACGCGCATTGGCTTTAATGCTAACCAGTTCGTTATCCTGAGTGGGCCGGGTGGCAAAAGCTATTCGCCTTTCTCGGTGATTAATGGGCAGGTGTTTATCAACGAGGCATTTATCAACTACGCGGGGATGACACTGGCCAAGGTGGGGTCATGGTACTCGGCGAATTATGTGCCGGGGCAGTCGGGGACCATTATGCGCAACGATGGCTCGTTTGAGCTCAATGGCCGACAGCAGGGTGGACGCATGGCCATTAACTCGGATTCGATATCGGTGTATGACGGCGGTGGAAATCTGAAAGTGCGATTGGGGAAATTAAATTAATGTCCGAATATGGCTTAAGTGTTTTTCATGCTGGCAAGCGTTTAAACCTGTCGCATGCCAGTCCGCTGACGTTTATCGATAGGATAGAAATGAAAAAAAAGAACGAAGTTCTGGGCAAGAAGTGGAATTTTCATGTGGCCAGCAGCGCATCAGTCGATTACTCAGACCGTTGTCCGCCCGGTAGCCAGCTGCTTTGCCTGTGTGAAACCGTTTTGGCTGATAGAAACGCCGCTTTCGCCTATACGGTTTTATATCGATATTCAGGACAGGACGGTAAGACTCCGTAATGAGGTCATACGCAAAGGTGATTTACTCCTTGATAAGCCGGGTAATATTTATGTGTTTGCGCTCTACCCCACGGTTTCGGCTTTTGATGGTTATGGGATCGGTATCTACGGTGCAGGTGCCTTTCCTTTGGTGGTCGATCCTAGTAAAGGGATGTTCATGACGTATAAGGCGGACATCACGTTTACCGGAAACATGAAAATCCCTGTGTCGAGGAATTCACTGGTGTTTTGCCACTACGATGCGGTTGGTGTCGGCGTTGAATATCATCCCGATACGCAGCAACTCTCCGGTTATCGATACGATGGTGGTGGCGTATCACAGGCAATAGCGATTAGAATGAAAATAGTGGCTTTTGATATAAAAGTACCGACCATGAGCGATTATGGCATTGCTATTTATGGTCGTGACGGAAAAGTGGCCTTTACGTCGAATGAGGTCCCGATGCTGGTCAGGGGATATGTCAATACGCCACCAGAGCGCAATGCCACTATTCAACTGGCACCAAGGCCCCATGATACCGGCATTCACATGGGGGATATGGCATAAGGAACGGCGGGGGTATAAAGCCAATGCCGGGATGAGCTCGGCAGGTATCAAAGGCATGCCCGGTCCCTTTTTGCACGATGCCAATAAACACAGGGATGATGGCACAACGATTATTTATGCCAATAAACCCTTTCCGGTATTATGGGCATCGGACTATTTTTAGAATTGATAGCTGACACCGAGATTAAAGCCGCTGGATTTCCAGTCGCCGCTACCCGAGCCTGCCCAGGCGGCATCAATAACCAGCCCTTTATAAACATTAAATTGCAAACCCAGCGCGTGCGCCAGCGAAGTGTTGCTGGATTTTTCGTTTCGGGAAACCTGCTTTGGCGGAATGCTGGTTTTATCCGTTTCGTATAGGGAATTTTCAACAGAGTGCAGGGCGACGCCGAGCAAACCAAAGGCACTGACCCATTCGTTAGCTCTGAGAGTCGGTCCAGCCAAGAGGGAGACATAATCGGTTTTGACCCTGTTGCTAAATCGCTTTTCTATTTTATTAGCGTCCTTTTTATTTTTGGCTTTTTCGCCGGATAGAAAATGATTGTCCATATCACCGACGGCATAGGTTATCGCCCCCATCACCCCCCAGGTATCGTCAAGCTTGTAGCGATAACGAATAAACATGCCCTGTGGCTGCTTGTCGCTATCGGCATGTTGGGCGAAGACGTTACCGGTTGTTTTTAAACGCGACTCATATTCGGCCTTATTGGCGGAGTAGGCCGCTTTGCTTGGGTCAGAGTTCATCTGGGCGTAGCCGATGGAAAGGGTCTGGTCACCTTTGGCGGCATGGACAACGGATGAAGAGAGGATTGATAAGGCAATAACTGATTTTAAAACGCGCATTATAATAAATGACCATTTTGAGCATCGTCTGATACTGGCTAAAGGCAATGATTTGAAGTGGTTCGTTTTTAAGGATGACGGTAGCGCTTATGCCATGCAGGGTCACTGGCAAAATAACTCGGACCGGCGGATAAAAAGCAATATTGAGAAAATAGAAAATGGCCTTGAAAAGGTCGAAACGCTGACGGGCTATACGTATGTCCTTGCCGAACATCGCCAAGCGGGTGTGATGGCCGATGAGCTGGAAAAGGTCTTGCCAGAGGCGGTAGGTAATTCGGGTGATTACCATGAGAGTGATGGCACCGTTGTTAAGAATGTGAAATCTGTGGCTTACGGCAGTATCACTGCGTTGCTGATTGAAGCGATAAAAGACCTGTCCACGAAAATGAAAGTGCAGCAGGTTGAGATAGATGCGCTTAAAGCGTCGATGCCTGTGGTGCAGGATGCGGATAGTCCGAAATAACCTGTCCGTCGAATAGAGCCTTACCCCGACCGCTGAGCGCGGTTTTTTTGTGCCTGAAAAACGTAAGCCCCGACTGTAGCAAGCAGTGCGGGGCTTTTTCATAAATCTTCATCAACTTCAAGACGACATGAACAATAGCAAACCTGAAGATAAATTTGGAGATGATCTCATGATAAAAGCAGAGACATCGTGACAAGGGGCTGATACCGCAGCGAAAATAATTGCAATCTGCCGTGGTATTCGGTACATTTTGACGCCGATAGCCTGGGTTATCTGCACTGCGTCGCTTACGGCGCTGTAAGGCATATATGGAAATTGTGAACATTACACCTCGCGAGATACGGCGTATTTTTTGGCATATTATCGCGGGGATATCAGTTTTAGTCGTTGTGTTTAAGGTGGTCGCGCTTCTTTGATGAAGCGAATTAATACGGGAGTTGCGACTTATGATTAAGCGATTACCAGGCTGGAAGTTCATTATGCTGTGGTTGGTGCTGTTCACCGCCTCCACAGGCTACCTGATGGCGGCTATCCTTCATGCCATCAAATGACCCTCGGTCCCTCAACGAGCCGGGGCAGCTGTCAGTGCCTCTGTGCGAACTGGCTGAGCTCGGACTTATGCCAGCGTGTCATGGTATCGGTGAGCATGAAGGCGTTGCTCTGGCTGGCGTCCTTCTTTTGCTGTAGCTCTTGATCTTCATGTTCACTGCGAGCCATTTCATGTAACTTCCAGCCTGAATACTGACCATAGATACGATGGACTTTGTCGAGTATAGCTGCTTCATCAGGCGTAAATTTGCTCATGTCTATCTTGACTGGTGGGACTGGTAGCGGCTCATTTTTATAGTATCGGTATCTTAGTTTCAGTGCATGCACAACAGGACCATCGGGGGAGGCTTCAACTTTTTCATTGAATAATGGTTTTCCAAGCAGCGATAGGGCAAAGACCTGCGCATAGTAAACAAGTCGTTGCAATTTAGTGCTGGTCATCACATCCCCGCAGCCCTCGTTTTGATTTCGGACCAGAAAATAATTTGCTAAATCGAAACAATCTTTCATACACCACTCCTTTGTATAAACGAAAACCAAATAACCACACATCCTTGTAGATGAACTCCAAGTATTTCATACCTTGACAGAAATTAATTTTATATTTCGCTTGATGTTGTTCGTGTAATATCTACAGATTAAGATAGAGTTTTTTGTTCGTATTCAACGCAATGCATCCGATTCCGTTGACTGTTGCACTCCAACGCAAAGTAATATGTACACTGGCGTTTAATCTTTGTTGAACATCCACGGTAGCCACAGCCTCTCTGACTTCAATTCCTCTCCCAACAGCATCAGGCATGCATCCATTCACCGATATCGATTTTAAGGCACCTGTTAGCTTGATAGAGACGCTTTGCCAATGTCTGACATCGATTACCCCTAGAATAGAAATCTTCTCACAATGGCGCACAGACGCTCTCAGGCATGATCGCGTGAGCAGTGAAGTGATTGACGATGTCGGTTGACGTGCACCTGTCTATATTTTGAACTACGAAAATTTTGTAGTTCAACTTTTAAGCAGAAATCAGCTTCCACGACTCCACGGCAGTGGAACTTTGCAAAATCCGGTAAAAGCTGCCGATGAGCACTACTTTTGAGGGTGGCAAGGGGGTTGTGTGCAGCAAAAGCCGCAGCCGACAAGGCTTCCGGGGCAGTTGTCCAGCACATGAGCCAGCCAGAGAGGGAGCTTTTCCAGATGATTTTATCGATAGCTCGGTAGTTTCAGGGGGAGGATTGATTGTTTCAAAACGGGGGCTGGTTGTTTCAAGATTTTCGACAATGTCATTATATATCATGAAGATAGTGATTTTGAAACAACTGAAACTACCAAAACAACCCTCTTTTGCTTATATTACAAAAAAAGTTGCTGTCGCGTATTTAGTGTTCGTTTATCTTTCACATCCCACGGAGCCATCCCTCCGTTTCAAACGGGCTGATTAAAATATCACCACCAAGCAGCTATAGGGGGGCTTGCGCACAGATAACCTATTGAATACCAATGACGATTATGGATTTGTCCAGCGGTATAGCATGGCAATTAATTTTTCCCCCGTTTCGGGGAATAATGACCAAGAAATAACCAACCGTCTTATAGTCAGTCGGTCATCTGCATCCAACCACGTCGCTAAAAGTTAACTGGTTCATTCCCCTTTGACTTGCGCACGTCTGAAAGACTTTTCCAGGTCCCCCCACCCGAAATGACTTCCCCGGTTACCGATATCCAACGGCCGTACGCTTCACGGAGACCTACAATATTTTTGTAGGTCGTGGGGTATGCCCAGCAGAATCGGCATGGCGCAAGGTCTGGAGAGATTTTGTGCAGCCATGCGTGAGCTTGGTAGGCATGAACCCCTGGTGTGCATTCGCTCGGTGGCTGGCACATCGTCCATATTGTGAACCAGTAATATTTGATGGCTTTAATCGCCTCTTCCATGGCGCTTGGCGAAATCATAGGGGGATATGTAATGCTCTCGGTTGGCATCGAGGTAATCCGCCCACCACTGCATCATTAGACGGCGCTCTTCAAGATGCTTGGTGGTGTGGAGATAAGCGGCCTTGACCCCGTTACGCTCGATATGGCTCATCTGAAGCTCTATTACATCATCAGCCCATAAACCCGACTCACCCATAGCTCCTCTTGCCATAGTCCTAAATCCATGCCCACAAATCTCGGTTTTGGTATCATAGCCCATAACGCGAAGAGCTTTGTTAACAGTATTTTCACTCATAACACCTTTAATATCGTGGTCTCCAGGGAAAATATGTGCTTCATCACCACGCTGTACTTTAAGTTGCTTTAATAATTCTATTGCCTGCTTACTGAGCGGTACTAGGTGAGAGGATTTCATTTTCATTCCTCGTTCAGAATAACGAACTCCAGCAATAGGTTCGCGTTTGGCTGGTATTTCCCATAACGCATGCTCAAAGTCAATTTCTTTCCAACGAGCAAAACGTAACTCACTAGATCGTACAAAAGTTAATAGATTTAATTCTACGGCTATGCGAGTTATTTTTCGGCCTTTGTAACTAGTTAATCGTGCAAAGAATTGGGGTAACATGATGGGTGCTAATGCAGGATGATGAACACTTTTGGGAGGAATTAATGCTCCTGCCATATCCAGCGCCGGGTTCGTTTCAATGATTTCATTTTGTACTGCATAACGCATGATTGACGTTATTCTTTGCTGGATACGTTGAGCTACTTCGTGTTTTCCATTCTCTTCCACAGCTCTCACTACTGCTAGGAGATGGCGAGTTTTTAGTTGACGTATATCATTTTTACCGATAATTGGGAATACATATTTCTCAAGACTATTAAGTATCAAGTTACGTGTTACGTTCTCCCATCGTCTGTTATTGGAGTGCCATTTTCGAGCAATTGATTCAAAAGTAAACTCTCCATTATTCTCTGCATGCTCCTTTTTTTGCACCTTCTTAGGATCCAAACCTTTCGCGAGAAGTTTTTTGGCCTCATCGCGTTTAGCTCTAGCTTCAGCCAAGGTGATCGCAGGATAGACCCCAAAGGACAATTTATCCTCTTTTCGGTCACTAGGACGGTGATACTTCATGCGCCAGTACTTTGAACCTCGTGGTGTAACCTCCAAATACATTCCTCCCCCGTCGGAGAGTTTGTAAGATTTTTCTTTTGCTTTAGCTGTTTGTACCTGTCTGGGATTTAGCTTCATATGGGGCTCTTTTAAAATCGAACCAGTGAGAGCCACAAATAATGCCCCAAACCTAGAGACGATTGCAATAGACTTCTATTGACTCAAGTAGAGTAAGTTTCTTTGTAATATAATCTTTTTTAAGGAATGTGTAGACTTTGGTGAACTAAAGCAGACGAGATGATGGCGTCCCCGACAGGAATCGAACCTGTAACTAGCCCTTAGGAGGGGCTTGTTATATCCGTTTAACTACGGAGACACGCTAAACGGCGGCCAGTATAGCCTATCTGGCCGCGGAAATAAGCATCTGGCGGCGCGTTTGCTCAATTCCTGGTCAAACAGCGGCGCGGCCGGTTTTCTGGGGCGAAAGCCTGAGGTCTCATCGCCCCTCGTCAGCGTGGCAAAAGCGCCGCTTTATTCTGCCGGCCGCCGTGGCATCTATCTGGTCGCGGTACGCGCCGGCAGGCACGGCGGAGCCGTTGGGGTCTTTGTCCGGCCCTTAAGGCTTTCAGTGCTCGCCGCCTGATGTCATTGTTGCCGATTGCCCAGCCGCTCGTCACCCGCGGGCGCTCCCCCTTTCGCCGCTGTTTTACTGTTTTTAGCGGCCGATGCCCGCCTATGATGGCTCAAATCGTTGCGTATTTGAGCATGGCTTATCAAGGCAAAAATAAAGGTGCCACCCACGATATTGCCCGCTAGGGTCGGCAGCGCGAACGGATAAAAAAATTGCCACCAGGGGATATTGCCATTAAAGACCAAATACAGGATCTCAACCGATCCCACGACAATATGGGTCAAATCGCCAATGCCCATCAGATAGGTCATTAAGATGATGATAAGGAGTTTATTATGATCCAGACCAGCGATGCGATGATCCAGCCTGAGATGATGGCATTGCAAAACATCTCGCCCGAGGTGTTAGTCATTACCTCCTCTGAGAGAGTGACGAAGGCCGCGGCGCGTGGCGACGTCGAAGACCGGCAGATGAATGAAGGCGAAAGCCATTAACGCCGTGCCTATCAAGTTGCCCACCAGCACTACGCTCCAAAGCCGCATGAGAATGCCGAAATTATGGCGGGTGGGTTTGTGTATGAAAGGCAGAACGGCGGTTAAGGTGTTTTCCGTAAACAATTGCTGGCGCGCCAAAATGACGATGACGAAACCGAGGGTATAACCCAGATTTTCGACAAAAAAGCCTACAGTGCCCTCGGGTGTGAAAAAGACCTTTCGCCATTAGCGAGGCCCCCATCTACAGGCCGGCCGCCAGGGCGGACCACCACAACTCCAGGCTGTCCCGTTCCAATTCTTTCTCGCCCTCCTGGCGGATCTCTTCGTGAATGGCGGCGGCGGGCGAGGGCAGATTTTCCTCCTCGACTTCTATATCGGTCCCTTCTTCATTCTCCTGACTTTCTACTTCGTGAGGTTGATCGCCGGGACGCGAACGTGCTTCCTCCCCAGGCGGGTTCATATCATTTTTCCGAGCGGCAGGGTTTTTTTCGCGGTTTTGACGCATAGATTCTTCCCGATAGGCGACTCACAGGGTGACAAACATCATAAGCGTAGCGGCTGTGGCATCATCAGTCGCGTAAGTGGGATGTACCTAACGAAAAAAATGTCCTGCTATAATTTGTGGTTAATGAGTAACAAAATTTTAACGTTACTGGTTTTTCGCTCGTTTTATTGATCTAATACAGGCTATCGTTCATTGGCCGTGAATCGCGTCGGCGCGTAAGTGTTTTCCGTGGCGCCCCGTGATAGGAAGCGAACCATTGTTAATAAAGAGTTTAATGTCCAACGTTGGCAATTCACAATCTGGCCTGTGTCCGCGATGAGCGGCAATTATTTAGCGGATTGAACGAGGAATTTGCTCCCGGCGATGGGGTGCAAATTGAGGGATCGAACGGTGCCGGCAAAACGTTGCTATTGCGGATTTTGGCCGGGCTGACGCCGCCGGATGCGGGTGAGATACGCTGGCGTCAGCGCCCGCTGCGTCAGTGCCGCAGCGACTATTATCGTGAGCTGGTTTATATCGGCCATCGGGCGGCAATTAAGCCTGTTCTGACGCCCCGGGAAAATCTAACTTTTTATCAAGGGATTACCGGTCTACGCAATGATTACGCCATTTATCGGGCGCTGGAGCAGGTCGGACTGCTGGGATATGAGGACGTGCGCGCGGCGGGGTTGTCGGCAGGGCAGCAGCAGCGTATCGCTCTGGCCAGGCTGTGGCTGACGTCGGCCTCGCTGTGGATTCTGGATGAGCCGCTTACGGCTATCGACCATCAGGGCGCCCAGGCGCTTGTCAGGTTATTTGAGCAGCATTGTGCCACCGGCGGAATGGTGATTATGACAACTCATCAACCGCTGCCGGCTTCACGTTATCGGATGCGCAAGGTTGCTTTGCGTATGGCCGAGGCAACGTCATGTTTTGGTTAGTGCTACGCCGTGAGCTGCGGCTGGCGCGGCGTCAGGGCAATGAGCTGGTGAATCCGCTGTGGTTCTTTCTAATTGTCATTACCTTGTTCCCATTGGGAATCGGGCCGGAGCCAGCGTTGCTCAGGCTATCGCGCCGGGGATCATTTGGGTGGCGGCCTTATTGGCCTGTCTGCTCTCTCTTGAGCGGCTGTTTCGTGATGATGTTCAGGACGGCACACTGGATCAATTGCTGTTGTTGCAGGCGCCGTTGCCGCTCACGGTGTTGAGAAAGGTTTGCGCTCATTGGCTGGTCGCTGGTCACCGGTTTGCCCCTGCTGCTGATGTCGCCGCTGGCGGCGCTGCTGCTATCGCTGGATGTCGCCACGCCGTTATGGCCGTAAGCCGGAAAAGACCGTCGGCCGCTTTTCGTGGCGTGACCCGGTTGAGGCTATCCTCCGGGCAATGCGTTTACCGTGTTAACTGTGAGCAATAATTATTATGTTGAAAGTGCTTCATCAGTGGGCCAAACCGGAACGGCTATATTACATTTGCGGGCGGTGTATTCCTTGGTTCGCCATCGCCGCACTCTTTACGCTACTGCTTGGCTGGGTTTGGGGTTTTAGCTTTGCGCCGCCGGACTATCAGCAAGGCGAAAGTGTTCGCATCATGTATTTGCATGTGCCGGTCGCGATCTGGTCGATGGGCATTTATGTGGCGATGGCGCCGGTGTTTACTCTTATTGCGTTGATAACCGGATCCGCCTGGGGCAAACCCATGTGGGGAACCTGGTGGGTATGGGATGCGAGGCTTACCTCCGAGCTGGTGCTTTTGTTCCTCTATCTGGGTGTCATGGCGTTACATAACGCCTTCGATGACAGGTGCACCGCCGGCCGCGCTGCCGGCATCCTGATTCTGGTCGCAATAGTCAACATCCCCATCATCCACTTTTCCGTGCAGTGGTGGAATACCTTGCACCAGGGCTCCACCAACATGCAGCAAACTATCGATCCCAGTATGCGTACCCCGCTGCGTTGGGCGATTGGCGGTTATCTGTTGTTCTTTATTACCGTGACGCTGATTTTATTCCAGGAGCGTAAACGTCCCTGGGCTATCGCGCTGGCGCAAAAGGAGCGTCTATGATGAATCCCGCATTTTCTTCCTGGCCAGCCTTTCTGGCAATGGGCGGTTATGCTTTTTACGTTTGGCTGGCGGTCGCCGCCACCTTGCTGTCACTAGTGATATTGGTGGCGCAGACCCTCGTCGCGCACAGGCAACTGCTGAACGCTATCCGCCGCCAGCAGGCGCGTGCCGCAAGGCTGCGCCAGGGCGCCTCTCGCCTCACGACGACGATCCCCCCCCCGGAGAGAGACCAGTGAACCCACGTCGTAAAAGCCGTCTATGTCTTGCGATGGTGGCGGTTATTGGGGCCGCGGTGACGCTACGCGCTGCGCGCCAATATCGACCTATTTTATACCCCAAGAGAAATCTTCGGCGGTAAAGGGGAAGCGCACCAATTGCACCACGTCGGTCAGCGTTTGCGCATCGGCGGCCTGGTCATGCCCGGCAGCGTAAAGCGCGATCCGCAAACGCTACAGGTCACCTTTAAAATCTACGATGCCGCCGGCGCCGTGGCGGTTAATTATGTGGGTATTTTGCCCGATCTGTTCCGTGAAGGGCAGGGCGTCGTTGCGTAGGGCATATTGGCGCTGGGGAATCGGGTAGACGCCCGGGAGGTGCTGGCAAAACATGACGAAAAATACACCCCACCCGAAGTGGCCAACGCAACGCCGGCAGTGCAAAGTAGGGTTCAGCCCCGGGAGCAGACATGATCCCGGAACTCGGCAATTTTCTGCTTTGTCTCGGCGCCGGCCTAGCGCTGCTGTTAAGCGTCTATCCACTGTGGGGCGCCAGCCGACAGGATGCGCGCATGATGGCGGTGGCGCGCCCTTTGACTTATGGCGTGTTTATTGCCCTCGCGGGCGCTTTTGCCTGTTTGGTCCAGGCGTTTAGTCCAGGCGTTTATCGTCAACGATTTTACCGTCGCCTATGTGGTGAATAACTCAAACAGTCACCTGCCGCTTTATTACCGCATCGCTGCCACTTGGGTGGCGTACGGGGGATCGCTACTGTTGTGGATGCTGGTGGTGGCCCACTTTAGCCGCACTATGCCGGCGGAGGCCGTGGTGCGGGTATTGGCGGTAATGGTGATGATTGCCTGCGACTTCCTGGCGTTTATTTTGCTGACCTCCAACCCTTTTCGCCGCACGCTGCAGGGGATTCCCATTGACGGGCACGATCTGAATCCGGTGTTGCAGGACATCGGTCTTATCTTCCATCCGCCCTTGCTGTATATGGGGTACGTGGGGTTTTCGGTGGCGTTTGCCTTGCTATCGCTTCGCTGGTTGCCGGCCGGCTGGACACGGCCTGGGCGCGCTGGTCACTGCCCTGGGCGCTGGAGGACGAGATACGCGGTATGACGGTGGTGGGGCTGATTATGTCGCTGTGGGTGATTGTCCTCAAGCTCATGGAGCTGCATGAGCGCGCCAGCCATCGGCACGGTTTCTGGCGCGGTCTGACCCATTTGACCCGTAGCCATTGGGGCATGGTGCACGGCCATTTGGGCGTAGCGGTAACGGTCATTGGCATTGCCTTCAGCCAGAACTATAGTCTGGAGCGCGATGTGCGTATGCAACCCGGCGACAGCGTGACTCTCCGAGATTACCAATTCGTCTTCCGCCGGCTGGAGGCGCTGCACGGGCCAAACTATACCAGCGCCGCGGCCGGCCAGAAGCAACGCTGCAGGCGGAAAAACGCCTTTATACCGTCTCGCGCACCGTGATGACCGAAGCGGCGATAAGCGGTGGTCTCACGCGCGATTTGTATGTGGCGTTGGGGGAGGAGCTTGACGGCGGCGCCTGGGCCTTGCGCCTTTATTACAAACCGTTCGTGCGCTGGATTTGGCTGGGCGGTCTGTTTATGGTTGCCGGCGGGGTTTGCTGTCTGCTTGACCCGCACTACCGGGCGGCGAAGAAGGCCCGCCTGACGGGCAGCGGGGCGTCCTTATGAGCCGCAAACTGCTGTATATTCCCCTGGTGCTGTTTTTGCTGCTGGCGCTCGCCCTTACGGTGCAATTGGCGCACAATGCCCATGGCGACGATCCCACCCGGTTGGAGTCGGCGCTGATAGGAAAACCGTTACCGTCATTGACCCTGGCGTCCCTGGACGATCCCGGCAAGATTTACAGTCAAGCGCTTTTGCGCGACGCGCATCCCTGGTTGCTCAACGTCTGGGCCACCTGGTGTCCCACCTGCCGCGCCGAGCATCAATTTCTCAACGGCCTTGCCGCCTGGGGCGTCAGGATCGCCGGCGTAAATTACAAAGACAGCCGTGCGAAGACAATGGCCTGGCTTAATACCCTAGGCAATTCCTATGCGCTAAGCATATTCGATGGCGACGGTATGCTCGGACTGGATCTGGGCGTCTATGGCGCACCAGAGACGTTTCTCATCGATGGTTAGGGGATCGTATGCTATCGCCACGCCGGCGATATGAACGCCCAGGTCTGGCGCCAGGACGTCGAGCCGCTGTATCGCCGGTATGGGGGGAGCAAAAATGAGGCGCGCGCCGATATTGGCCTTGCTGGCCGGTCTGCTGCTGAGCGCTGCCGCGGCTGCGGATATTCATCAATTCAGCAGCGAGGCTCAAGAACAGCACTATCGCGCGTTGATAGGCGAGCTGCGCTGCCCGAAATGCCAGAATACCAGCATCGCCGATTCCAATGCCGTTATTGCCGGTGATATGCGTGATAAGGTCTATTCCCTGATGCAACAAGGCCAGAGTGATCAGCAAATCATCGATTATATGGTGGCGCGTTATGGCCGTTTCGTGACCTATACGCCGCCGTTAAATCCGCTGACTCTGCTGTTATGGCTGGTACCGCTGCTGTTTGTCGGGGCGGGCGCAACGGTGGTTATCGTCGGGGCCGCCCGGCGCAAACTCCCCGCCGGCGCATTGTCGGCGGCGCAAAAGCAGCGTTTTGCAAGGCTTCTCCCGCCCTCGGACAGGAATGCGCCATGATAGTCTTCGTCTTCCTCGTCGTCTTGCTGTTGCTTATAGCATGCGCGCTGTTTGTGCTGCCGGCGTTGGGCTATGGCGTTAAGTCTGCCGCCATGAGCCGCGATCAACTCAATACGCGCTTTTATCAAAGCCGGCTCGACGAGCTGGCCCACGACGAGCGTGAAGGCGTAGTGAGCGAGCGGGCGCTGCATATTGAAGATTTACAGCGTGTGCTGCTGGCAAATATCCTGGCGGCGCCCGCTACCGCGCTGGGTGCTGGCGCCAGGGGTGGTGGTGTTGGTCGCGCTGGGGCTGTATGCGCTGATCGGCGGTGCGGGTCAGGTAGTGCGCTGGCGGCAGACGGTGAAGGCGTTTCCTGCGCTGCGGGCGCGCGTGATGGATACCCACGGGCAACTCCTGAGCGCCGAGGAGTTGTCTCGCTTCGCGGTCGGCCTGCGCGCCGAGCTGCAACATCATCCGGAGAACCTGCAAAATTGGCTGATCCTGTGCCGTTTGGGGGTGGTGCTCAATAACGCCGAGTTGGCGACATAGGCGTTCGCCCAGGCCCGGCAACTGGCGCCCGAAGATGACACCATCGCGCTGGATTACGCGTCGGTGCTGACACGTTCTGACGATCCGGGGGACAACGGCGCAGGTAACAGGCTGTTGCAGGTTATTCTCGCCAAACGACCCCATGACCTGCAGGCGCTTAATGAATATCAGCAAAACAATGATGCCCGGGCTGTCGCTTTGTGGCGCGAGGTGCTGGCTCGTTTACCCGCTGCGGATGCCCGCGCCGATGCCATCCGCCAGCATATCGAGCAGGCAAAAGCGCAGGGTGGGCTGGAGCAGGCGGCCCTGACCGTGGTCGTTACCCTGTCGTCGGCCGTCGACGCCTGGTTGCCGACTCAAGGAACCATGTTTATTTCCGTCAGCGATGGACAAAGTCCAATACCTGTAGCGGTAAAACCTTTGCCGTTGATTCGCTTTCCGTTATCGTTATCGCTCGACGATAGTAATGCCATGATCCCCGAACGTTTGCTTTCTGCCCAGCAGCGGGAAAAGTACTGGTCCGAGTGGCGCGCGACGGCACCGCGCAACCGTAGCGCGGTGACTGGTTCGGCGAGAGTGCGACGCAGCCATTCGGCGGCAACGGCAGGGTAGCGGTTGAGATTAACCAGCAGCTCCCCTAGCGATGGCATAAGAATATACAACGGAGTTTTATAATGAATTTTCGCCTGTCAGGTGTGGCGTTTGCCAGCGTCCTGCTTCTGGGGTGCGCTACTCATCAAAATCAGGACTACCAGGGCCGGTCGGATCCTCTGGAAGGCTTTAACCGCAGCATGTTCAATTTTAACTACAACGTGCTGGATCCCTATGTAGTTCGCCCGGCGGCGGTGGCCTGGCGAGATTATGTGCCGAAGCCGGCACGTAACTGTTTGAACAATTTCTTCACTAACCTCGAAGAGCCCGCCACCATGGTCAACTATTTTGTAGAAGGGAAACCCTACAAGGCGATGGTGCATTTTAACCGCTTTTTCCTGAATACCTTGCTGGGGATGGGGGGCTTGATCGACGTGGCCTCGATGGCGAACCCGAAACTGGCCAAAGAGGAGCCGCGGCGTTTCGGCAGTACTCTGGGTAATTATGGCGTCGGTTATGGTCCCTATGTGCAGCTCCCCGGCTACGGGAGTTTCACGCCTCGTGAGGACATCGGCGGATTGGTAGATGATCTTTATCCACTCTTGAGCTATCTCACCTGGTGGATGTCCGCGGGCAAATGGGCGTTGGAAGGACTGGAAACACGAGCGCAACTGCTGGACTCCGACGGCCTGCTGCAGAACTCGCAAGATCCTTACGCCATGGTGCGCGCCGCCTATTTCCAGCGGCATGATTTCCTGGCCAGCGATGGCGTGTTGACACCGCAGGAGAATCCGAACGCCGAAGCGATCCAAGGCGATCTCAATTCGATAGATGCTCAGTAAGCGACGGGCCGCGCCTGCCGCGTGCGGTCCTTGGGTCGCCGTCCTGCCGGCCCGGGGCGGCGGGGGGCATAGCCGCACAGCCGGCCATGCGGCGTACCATCTGACCATGGCCGCGCTGTCGGCATTGCGGTGTTCCGTTTGACAATGACCACACAGCCGGCATGACATCGCGCCGTCTCACCATGGCCCGCAGTTAGAAATGGGGTGTGTTGTCGTTAGCGAGATAGGGTCAGCGCCGCTCGTCGACCGGTGGTCTGTTTACCGTTCCGCTACATCGGTAACGCCCAGGAAATACTCGCTGATTTCCCGTTACCTTTGGCGGTAAAAACGCGTCTTTAGCGGGCTTTTGTCCGGCCGATTGGCTGTTAACCCCGGCGCAAGGGGCGTATAATTGTTCCCAATTATGAAGGTTTAATTTACGACTAGCGCCACCCCGTGTCGCCCGGCAAGGAGAACATCATGGTTAATTCACTGAACAAATGCAGCACGAATGAAACGGCAGCTTGCTGCTGCGTTGATGTCGGCACCATCATCGATAATGAAGATTGCAAGGCGAGCTTCAGCCGCGCCTTCGCGGAGCGCCAACAGGCAGAATCGATGCTGGCCCGGCTTACGGAAAAAGCCCGCGCGGTGGAATCCGATCCTTGCCAAATCGATGCCAGGATTGACCCTCAGGATAACGGTTTCGTGCTGGACGCGGACTTCACCTTTTGCTGCCAGGCGGAAACTCTTATTTTCCAACTGGGTCTGCGTTAAATCCCTTACCCCCCGCGCCGCGAGCTCATGCGGCGCGGGGGGTGCCGTTTTTGTTCCGCGATAAGAATATTCCCACGGTGTTTAAGCACCATTCGGCTAAAGTGTTGTCATAGCCTGATAATCATCGCTATTTGCGGTGCGTTTTCTGACCTGAAAACGTCGTCCGCGCGCGAATAGCCCTGCTCATTATATTGACTCCTGGGGTGGAGTTGATGTAAAAAAAACAGCGTTTTGGTCGGATGAGACCTCTCGTCTGACCCGGTCGCGATACCGCCACCGCGGGTGGAGGGTGGCACGACCCGTACGTCATCACGGCTGGGGGGAACTGCCCGGTCGATCTGACGCGATGTTCCCCAACGACAACGGTGCATTATGCAAGTTCTAATTATGCGGCACGGCGATGCTGTTTCCGAGGCCGCGAGCGATGCGGAAAGACCCCTGACCGATCGGGGCCGTGATGAATCCGGCCTGATGGCGCGCTGGCTTAGCGGCCAGGTGGCGGACATCGATCGGGTGTTGGTCAGTCCCTATCTGCGTGCCCGGCAGACGCTTGATACCCTGCAGGCGTATCTGGTGTTGCCGGACGGCCATGAAGTCCTGCCGGAGCTGACGCCGGGCGGGGACGCCGGGCTGGTAAGCTGCTACCTGCAGGCGCTGGCGAATGAGGGCTTAAACCGGGTACTGGTCATCTCCCATCTGCCGTTGGTGGGTTATCTGGTGGCGGATTTATGCCCGGAAGAGCAGCCGCCGATGTTCGCCACTTCCGCCGTGGCTGGTGTTGATCTGGACGCTGTCAGCGGCAAGTTACGCTGGCAGGTCGGACCGAACCAACTGCTGTCGAAAGTCTGAGCGAGCCCAGCGGACGTCTTTACCGATGAACATCGAGCTCAGCCCATCCCGACATTGACGCCTAGCGCCAAATCACGTCTACCGCCGTGCAGCGTTTACGTCGAGGCCTTGTTGCAGCCCTAGCGCGGGTGGCGTTTATCTGTAGCGCAAAAGTCGTCGTCGCGGGGCGCAGTATTTCAGGCCACCCATTGGCACTTTATCCCCGGTGAGACCCCGTTCAGCCGGCGTATCAAAGCGCCGCCCATCAACAAGGCGCCAATTCCACCAGAATTAACAGCGCCACGCTCCCGCCAAATTCCTTTGGCGCCTGATGAAAACCTCTGATGTCAGGATGCTGCGCCAGCCACAGTGGCGTCTGCTGCTTCAAAATATGTTTGCCATGCACCGTGCATGACGCAGGCGCAGTGCACGTGCTCACGCCGGCAGGCGGCAATCAGCGCCCCTAATTCTTGTTTGGCCTCCTCCTGCGTCAGTCCGTGCAGATCTAAAAACAACTCGGGCGTGTAGTCGCCGTGCCACAGCTTTTTTACCTCATAAGGGCTGACGTCCGGCCGCACATAGCGAGGCGGTCCCTCCTCCTGAAGCAGCGGCTGGAACTCATCGGAAAAGTAGAAACTGGCGTCGACCTGCTCTTGTATTAATCTTCGCGCCGGTAGGGCGGTTTTGGTACGCCGTGGCGGATAGGGTGTAACCCGGTCCTGCAGCAGCGGCTTGGAGCCCACCACCGTTTGCCTGAACAGTTGCAGATCATCCTTGGCCAGCGTATATCGTTTCTTCATTATCTGCTCTGAGCTTCGCGTTTTGTATTAGTTTACCCTTTCCTTATCATCGGCGGCGAAAAATGTGGCGCCGTGACCTTTGAAGGCGCACTGGCTGCTGCTTTGTCCGTCACTTCATGGCACACTAGCGCCTGTTGATGAAAGCGAAGGCTGTGGAGGGCAGATTGGACAGAATTTTTGTGGATGAAGCGGTAGCGGAAATGCATACCATTCAGGATATGCTGCGCTGGACGGTCAGCCGTTTCAACGCCGCGCAGATCTATTACGGCCACGGTACCGATAATCCCTGGGACGAAGCGCTGCAGCTGGTGTTGCCCAGCCTGTTTCTGCCGCTGGATCTGCCGCCGGAGATGCATGGCGCGCGCCTGACCTCCAGTGAGCGCGCGTGCGTGGTCGAGCGCGTTATTCGCCGGGTGAACGAACGCATCCCCGTGTCCTATTTGACCAACAAGGCTTGGTTTTGCGGTCTTGAGTTTTATGTCGACGATCGGGTGCTTATCCCGCGTTCCCCGATTGGCGAGCTGATTACCGAACGTTTTCGCGATCTGCTGCCGTATCCGCCGGCGCATCTGCTTGATATGTGTACCGGCAGCGGCTGTATTGCCGTGGCCTGCGCCTATACCTATCCGGAGGCGGAGGTGGACGCGGTGGATATCGCTCCCGGCGTATTGGCGGTGGCGGAGCACAATATACAAGCGCATGGCGTTGAGCAGCGGGTGACGCCGATTCTCTCCGATCTGTTTCGCGACTTGCCGCCGTTGGCCTATGACGCGATTATTACCAATCCTCCCTATGTGGATGAAGAGGATATGAACGATTTGCCGGCGGAGTTTCATGCCGAACCGGTGCTCGGTCTGGCCGCCGGCAGCGACGGTCTCAAGCTGGTACGACGTATTCTTGCCTACGCCCCAGACTACCTTAGCGAAGATGGCGTGCTGATTTGCGAAGTGGGCAACAGTATGGTGCATTTGGTAGCACAATATCCGCAGGTGCCGTTCCGCTGGCTGGAATTTGCCCAGGGCGGCGACGGTGTTTTCATGCTGACGCGTCAGCAATTGGTTGCCTGCGGTGATCTTTTCAAGCTCTATCGTGATTGAAACGCCCGATCAAGCCCCGTGCGGCGCAGGCGTGTCTCTTTTTTATCAGGAATTGGTAAGGAGTCCCGATGGCAGGGAACAGTATTGGACAATTTTTCCGCGTGACGACCTTCGGTGAATCCCACGGCTCGGCGCTGGGTGGGATCGTCGATGGCGTGCCGCCGGGTATCCCCCTTTGCGAGGAAGATTTGCAGCACGATCTTGACCGCCGGCGGCCAGGGACATCGCGTTATACGACGCAGCGGCGCGAGCCGGATCGTGTAAAAATCCTCTCCGGTGTGTTTGAGGGCGTCACGACCGGCACCAGTATCGGGCTGCTTATCGACAATACCGATCAACGCTCGCAGGATTACAGCGCCATCAAGGATTTCTACCGTCCCGGTCACGCCGATTACACCTATGCTCAGAAGTATGGCCGACGCGACTACCGCGGCGGCGGCCGATCTTCGGCGCGTGAAACGGCGATGCGCGTCGCCGCCGGCGCTATCGCCAAGAAATACCTGGCCCAGCAGTGCGGGGTGCGGGTCCGCGGTTATTTGGCGCAAATGGGCGATATCCACTGCGAGCTGAAAGACTGGACGCAAGTGGAAAAAAACTCGTTCTTCTGCCCCGATGTCGACTGTCTGGAGGCGTTGGATGCACTAATACACGATCTGAAAAAGGCGGGGGATTCCATCGGCGCCGGAGTGACGGTCGTGGCGGAAAATCTGCCCGCCGGACTCGGCGAGCCGGTATTTGATCGCCTCGATGCCGATCTGGCCCATGCGCTGATGAGCATCAACGCGGTGAAAGGAGTGGAAATCGGCGATGGCTTCGCGGTTATCGGCAAGCGCGGCAGCGAAAACCGAGACGAAATTACCCTCGAGGGCTTTCAAAGCAATCACGCCGGCGGCATTCTCGGCGGAATCAGCAGCGGCCAGCCGGTTATCGCGCATCTTGCCCTGAAGCCCACCTCCAGCATCATGGTGCCCGGCCGGACGGTAAACCGCAGCGGCGACGCGGTAGAGATGGTCACCCGCGGCCGGCACGATCCCTGCGTTGGGATCCGGGCGGTACCGATCGCCGAAGCTATGATGGCTATCGTGCTGATGGATCATTTCTTGCGCCAGCGTGCGCAGTGCGCGGACGTCGTTGCAGCGGCGCCGATAAGGTGATGGTAATGCGCAGAGTATTAATCGGTTGTCTGGCGCTGGCGGCATTATTTTGCGTGGGGGCCGCGCAGACGCCGTGGCAAAAAATCGACCATCCGATCGCCGGCGCGCCCAGCTCCATCGGTAGCTTCGCCAATAGTTGCATTATCGGGGCCCAGCCGCTGCCGTTGGAAGCAGGCAACTATCAGGTGCTGCGGCCGGATCAGCGGCGCTACTTTGGCCACCCCGATCTGCTGTTGTTTATCCACGCCTGAGCAATCAGGTGAAACATCTGGGGCTGGGTGAGGTGCTGGTAGGGGATATGGCGATGCCGGACGGCGGTCGTTTTAGCAGCGGCCACGCCAGCCATCAGTCGGGGCTGGACGCGGATATCTAGTTGCAGACGCCGCGCCAGCGCTGGAGCGCTTATCAGCTGCTTAAACCTCAGCCGCTGGATCTGGTGGCGGCCAACGGCCGCGGGGTGGTGCCGCGTCTGCGGCTCCCCGAAACCGAGGCGCTGATTAAATTGGCGGCGGAGGATGACCAGGTCACCCGTATTTTTGTTAACCCGGCCATCAAAAAACAGCAGTGCCTGGATGCGGGCAGCGATCGCTACTGGCTGCGCAAAGTCCGGCCCTGGTTCGGGCACCGTGCCCATATGCATGTCCGGCTGCGCTGTCCGCCGGGCAGCCGCGAATGCGTCGATCAGCCGATACCGCCACTGGGGGACGGTTGCGGCGCCGAGCTGGAAAGCTGGTTCCTGCCGGCCAAACCGGGAACCGTAGCACCGGTGAAAAAAACACTGCCGCCACTGCCTGCCGCTGGTCAGGCGCTGCTTGACCGGCATTTGATAACACCCTGAGAAACGGGCCGTCGCGCAAGCGTCACCAGGGTCAGTGGTGGCCCTGCGTAGCGTCATTAGAGAAAAGGATATGGATTGGTTAGTGATTTCGCCCTGGCTATTGGCAGGGCTGTTTTTCGTGGCGGTGCTGGCCGCGGGGTTGCCGCCGACCCAGGCGCTGGCGACCAATAAACTACAGGGCGTAGGCGGCAGTTTTTCCGCCAGCCTCTATTTTGTTCGGCGGGGGACGGTGAAGCTTGCCGGCCAGAAACGCACTATCGCCATGACCTTGCTGGGGTCGGCGGCGGGCGCCATTCTAATTCAGCATGTGCTCGCTGAACTGCTGCGTCAGCTATTGCCCTTGCTGGTAATCGCGATCGGTCTGTATTTCCTGCTAATGCCGCGCCTTGGCGCCGAAGATCGTCAGCGCCGGCTGTCCGGCTGGCCCTTCGCCCTAGTGGGCGGCAGCTGCGTCGGGTTTTACGACGATTTCTTTGGTCCGGGCGCCGGTCCGTTTTACGCCCTGGCCTTTGTTATGCTATGCAGGTTTAACCTCGCCACCGCACATGCTAAAGTACTCGATTTTACCTCTAATTTTTTGGCGGCCTGATGCTGTTTGTCCTGTCGGGCAAAGTGATATGGGTGGTGGGACTGGTGATACTGGCCGGGCAAATTCTGGGCGCACGGCTCGGCGCGCGCATGGTTTTAACTAAAGAGCAGCAGTTGATTCGAACGATGATCGTGGCGGTGTCGCTGCTGATGAGTATCAAACTGATTTATGACAATCACGGCGCGGCAATTGCCCATTGGCTGGCCGTGTGGCTGTAAAGGTAAAGCATGTCCGTCCATTCCCATCATTATCAGCAGTTAATTGACGCCTTCGACGGTTGTTTCGCCGTTACGCAGAATACGCGGTTGGTGAAAGGCGACGAAGAGCCCATTTATTTGCCCGCCGACGACGCAGCGCCCTATCATCGCATTATCTTTGCCCACGGCTATTACGCCAGCGCGCTGCATGAAATAGCCCACTGGTGTATCGCGGGCGCCCGCCGGCGGTTATTGGTCGATTTCGGCTACTGGTATTGCCCTGACGGGCGCGATGTCGACACGCAGGCGCGGTTTGAGCGCGCCGAAATCAAGCCGCAGGCGCTGGAGTGGATGTTTTGCGTCGCCGCCGGCTTCCCCTTTCATGTCAGCTGCGATAATCTCAGTGGATATTGTGAGCCTGATCGCATTTTATTCCAGCGTCAGGTGCACGCACAGGTCGTGTTGAATCTCGAAAACGGGGTAGGGCCACGTCCGGCGGCATTTATACAAGCGTTGCATCGCTATTACCATACGCCGCCGCTGGTGCAGGATCAGTTCCCCTATCCATCAGACCTTAACGAATAGCAGTACAACATCATCAAGAGGATGAGTATGATCGCGGATTTTGAAGCGCGCATTCTGGCGCAGATCGACGAGATGGTCGAGCATGCCAGTGACGATGAACTGTTCGCCGGCGGCTATCTGCGTGGTCATTTGACGCTGGCGGTAGCGGAAACCGAACAGAACGGCGAACATACCCTGGAGGCACTGCATAGCCGGGTTCAGGAAAGCCTGGATCGCGCTATCAGTAAAGGAGAACTGTCGCCGCCGGATCAGATTTTAGTGAAAACAATGTGGCAAACGCTTTATCAGCGCGCCGCGGACTAAGCCGAGCCAGCTCCAGGATGGAGCACGGCAGACGGGGCGCTCACGGGTTTTTTGCCTGATAATGGGGGGTGGCGTCAGGATCCGCTAGGCCAGGCGGTCGCTGTGTGAAGGGCGGCACCGCGCGCGCCAGCAAAGGAGAAGTGCTAAAGCACGGCACGCGGCGTCGATAGCCGCCAGCGTAAGCCGCAGACTTAGATCCCCTTGACCGGAGGGAAGCGCCGGGGTTGGGCAATCTCCCTGCCTTTTAATAACTTGCGGACCCAGAACCGATTTGGATTCAACGCCTGCGCTACGGTGCGGGTGACCGGCAGAGGCTCGCCAAAAATTTGCGCCGCCACGATTTCCGCCGCCAGCGGTGCGCTGCATAAACCGCGGGAACTTAACCCCCCCAACATGAATAAATTGGCATAGCCCGGCGCCGTCGGCCGTGTTGCGCCCTCCGGCAGAGGCTGCGCCAGGTTACCATAGGCGCGCAAGGTCGCCTCAAAATCCGGTACGTTGCCTGCGAGCGGCAAATGATCGCGGACCCCGCACCGCGCCTGTCGGCCGTGGATATCCACCGCGTCCAGCCAGGGCGCATCCGGCAGACACGCCCGCAGCCGTTGCAGATTATGCTGCTGTTCACTGTCACGATAGTCCGTACCGGTATCGCCACGTTGATAACTGGCGCCCAGGCAATGGCTGGCAAAGCCGGGACTTTGCGGCGTTAAATAGCCGTCAAAGCATAGCACCTGACGCAGCGCCGCCAGCGGCGCCGTCGCAGGGAGATGGTTTACCTGACAGCGTACCGCATAGAGCGGTAGCGCAGCGGTTGGGGTCAGCCCGCTCATTTCATGCCCATTAGCCAACACGACCGTGGCATGGTGTACATCGTCGCCGCAGGCAAAGGTCAGCTGCCAGCCGTCGCCAGTCGGCGCTGAGCGCGGTCAATCGCCGGCGATAGTGTGTTTGCAGCCCCTGTTGCGCCGCCAATTGATGATAGCAGCGCAGTGCGAAAGGAAAGGCGGCGGTAAAAATTGGGCCAGCGCGTCATGTCGATGATTCAGCAGCGGATAGAATGCCCCCTGACGATTGCCCGAGGCGCCCTGCGCCGGTTGATCGTCGGCGCAATGAAGGGTGACGCGGGCGCCGCGCCGAAGTAGTGCCAGCGCGACCAGGGCGCTGGCGATCCCACCGCCGATAATGGCCACATCCTCGGGCCCGGCGGCCGAGGGGCGGGCATACTGGGAGCAGCGCCGGCATCAACGTCGCCGCGCGGTGCCCGTATTATGCCGGTGAGTATCTCCCGTTTACGGCCGAAGCCTTTGACCTTTGTCACCGCGAAACCGGCTTGCTGCAGCCCACGGCGGTAAAGGTGGCGAAGCTGGCCTCCGGTCCTGCCAGTCTGGCCATGGCGGCAAACAGCGTATCCTGCCACATATCGGGGTTTTTCGCCGGCGCGAAGCCGTCCAGAAACTAGGCGTCAATCTGAGTTCCAGGCTTACGTCCAGCGCGGGAAGCAGCGTATTGACATCGCCAAAGCCGATATCGAGAATGACCCTGCCGTGGGCCAGACCAGGCGGTGATAACCGGCTACCGGCTGCAGCCAGAGGGACAGCAGTTCCTCCTCCAGCGGCGCCAGCGTTTGCAAGGGCTCGAGCGCACTGCGCAAATTTTCCTTACCGAGCGGGTATTTTTCAAAGCTGATAAAGTGCAGGCGCCGCGCGCCGATTATTGCCGGCAATGCGTATCAAAGGCATGCCATAACGCCAGGAAATTGAGGCCGGTGCCAAACCCGGTTTCCGCTACCCGAAAGACCGGGCGTGTATGGGGCGTGAAGCGGGCAGGCAAGCCATTACCGTGCAGAAAAACGTGGCGGCTTTCCGCCAGACTATCCTGATTGGAAAAGTAGACGTCATCAAATTTTTGGGATACAGGTGTACCCTGATCGTTTCAGCGCAATACGGCGGGTTCAACGGCGTGGCGGTTCACGGCAGCAGGCTCACGGCAGGGAAAGTGGTACGATTCTAACTACGAGGGCTTTCCAGTGCAAATTTTGCTAACATCCTCTGATCGGACTTGTTCAGCTTACATCTGTAAGCTAAAGTGAGTGACTGAAACTCAAATATTATTACAAGAGGTATTAAATGAAACGTGCTGTGATTACCGGCCTGGGGATCTTATCAAGTATCGGTAACGACCAAAAAGAAGTCCTGGCCTCGTTGCAAGAAGGCCGCTCCGGGATTACCTTTTCCCAGGAATTGAAAGATTCCGGCATGCGCAGCCATGTCTGGGGCAATATTAAACTCGATACCACCGGGCTGATTGATCGCAAAATGGCGCGCTTTATGAGTGATGCCTCTGTCTACGCCTTTTTGTCCATGGAGCAGGCGATTGCCGACGCCGGGCTGACGCCGGACATGGTGTCCAACGACCGTAGCGGCCTTATCGTCGGCTCCGGCGGCGGCTCGCCGCGCAACCAGGTTGCCGGATCTGACGGCATGCGCGCCCGCGGCCTGCGCGGCGTGGGACCCTACATGGTTACCAAGGCGATGGCCTCCGGCGTGTCGGCGTGTCTGGCGACCCCTTTCAAAATCCGCGGCGTTAACTACTCCATCAGTTCCGCCTGTTCGACCTCCGCGCATTGTATCGGCAATGCGGTGG